>NZ_CP129884.1:1324022-1986034 GCF_030490285.1 Methylomonas montana
AATGTTGTTGGCCTTGCTGCTGTTCAACCCCAAAAAACTGGCGTATTCGTTTTATAACCTGGTCGGCATTTGGCGCGGGTTTTTGGAGTATGGACGATAAGATGAATTTAAAGATTGTTTCGGGAGAAATGAAATGGATGTAGGTATTGTCACGACGCATGTACCGCCGGCTAAAGGCTATGGTGGAGTATCGGTGACCTGCGGTGTATTAACCAAAGCCTGGTCGGAACGCGGTCATAAGATGGTGCTGGTCGCCGCCGACGAATCGATAGGCAGCCGTTTACGCGCCGAGGACGTGAAACTGGGCGAGCAAGTGGATGTTAGGCTTTACAACTGCTACGGCTTTCGGCGCTGGGGTTTCGGTTTGGGGGCAATACCGGCGATATTCAAACTCTGCTGGCAGGCGCCACGACTGTATATCCACGGTATAGCCACCTGGCCGTCGACCTTGGCGGCGCTGTTTTGCGTGTTGTTGCGGCGGCCGTTTATGGTGGCGGTGCATGGCGGTTTGATGCCGGAGCATGTCGAACTGATCCAGGCCCGAAAACCGCATAAATGGTTGTTTTACAAATGGCTGACTTTCCCGACCCTGCGCCGGGCCATTGCGGTGCATTGCACCAGCGATACCGAAGTGGAAGGTGTCAGCAAAGTGTTGGGTAATACTGCCCGAATTTTGTTGGTGCCGAACGGTATCGATAGCCGTGAATTTCAAGTCGAGGATTATCCGGCCGGTGAGGGCAAGCAATGGTGTTTTCTCGGTCATGTCCAGCAAGAAAAAGGCATCAATGCGTTTATTCGGGCTTGGCTGCAAACTCGGCGTCCGGCGGACCGGCTGGTGGTCGCCGGTCGTAGCGTCGATGGCGGCTATTTCGACGAGTTTCAGGATTTGCTGGCACGGGCGGAAGGCGCCATCAGTTATAAAGGTTATTTGCCGGCCGACGAAGTGAAGGATCTGTTGGCTGAAAGTCATTTTCTGGTGTTGCCGTCCGGTTTGGAACAAGCCGGCGGCATGCGCGAAAATTTCGGCAACGTGGTCGCGGAAGCGATGGCGGCGGGCCGGCCGGTGATGGTCGCCAAGGGCTTGGCTTGGGATCATCTGCAAGCGCAAGGCGCCGGCTTGGTATTCGAGCGCAACGAGGAATCGGTCCGTTCCGCGCTACGCCAAGCTCAAGCACTGGATCGCAAGGGCTGGGAACAAATGTCGGCGAACGGTCGTCGATATGTCGAGCAACAGCTCGATCCGGTGAAGTTAGGCGATCAAGTCTGGCGAGCGCTCACCGAGCCGGGGCAAGCGAATCTGCCGCAGTCTTTGGTCGAGGGTTCCAGTTATGAATAAGATCGGCTTGATCGTGCCGACATTGAATGCCGGCAAACTCTGGGGAGCCTGGTTGCAGGCCTTCGCGGCACAAACACGAAAGCCCGATTATTTGTTACTGATCGACTCGTCGTCCAGCGACGATACGGTTGCCCAAGCGCGAGAACTGGGTTTTGACGTGCAGGTGATCGCCAAGGCTGAGTTTAACCACGGCAGTACTCGGCAATCGGGCGTGACCAGCCTGGCCGACGCCGACATCATCGTATTTCTGACTCAGGATGCCTTGTTGGCGAGTCCGGACGCGATCGAAAAGCTGGTGGCGGCGTTTGACGACAAGCAGGTGGGGGCGGCCTACGGCCGGCAATTGCCGCACCGCGATGCCGGACCGATCGGCGCGCACGCAAGATTATTTAATTATCCGGCTCACAGCCAAGTGCGTGGCCTGGCGGATCGCGAACAGTTTGGCATTAAAACGGTGTTTATTTCCAATTCTTTTGCCGCTTATCGGCGCGATGCGCTGTTAGAAGCGGGCGGCTTTCCGATCGATACCATCATGAACGAAGACACTTTCGTGGCCGGCAAGATGTTGCTGAAGGGTTGGAAAATTGCTTATCGCAGCGACGCACAAGTGTTTCATTCTCATGATTACGGTTTTGTCGATGAATTTAAGCGTTACTTCGATATTGGGGTTTTTCACGCCCACACACCGTGGCTGCAGCAGACTTTCGGCGGCGCGTCCGGCGAGGGTTTACGCTTCGTGGTTTCCGAGATGCGCTATCTGCTGCAACGTGCGCCTTGGCTGATCCCTTCCGCAATATGGCGTACCGGTTTGAAATGGTTGGGGTATAAATTGGGCGGCGCGATGCATCAACATTTGTCTCGGCGCATCAACAGCTATTTCAGTCTTCATAAAGCCTATTGGTTTCGTCCTTGTCTGGAAAATCTCGGAGCCAGGACGGAATAAAACCCAGGATTTAGTGCCCGGACGACTGCATGAGGCGTTCGGGCGCCGAAAAATCAGGGCCTGGAAAAAGCTTCTCAGGCTTAAGTTATCCCTTCTTAATTCAATCCTAATCCAATCTTAATCAAAATTGCAGGTTTTCTTTCATCTTTCATCTGTACTTTACAGGCCACTATTGTGATTTTTTTAATGTCGGCCCGTTGGTCGATAGGCGGATACAAGTGTTAGTCCGCTTTCATAATGGTGCTAAAGCGAACCGGGGCTAGGCAAGATTCTGCTCATTGACGATGAGAATGGCTGATCTTGCCGGCGGTTAGACCGGCGCTTGACTGGGAATCCAATCGAATGCATGTGCTCCGGCTAGTGGTGGAGTGCTCAGCTTTGAAAAAGTAATGCCCGGATATTTAGGGAATTTGATTAATTATGTGATGGAGTTTCAACTTGATTTCTGAAAAGCATTCCTTCGACAGTTGTTTTGAGGTTTTTTTAGCTGATACGCCTGAAAGCAAGCAAATTCATTATAACCTGCGTTATCAAGTCTATTGTGATGAGATGGGTTATGAGGATAAAGACAGTTTTCCCGATCAAATGGAATTTGACGAATGGGATCGTCATTCGGTGCATTTTATGGTTCGGCACCGATATACCGGCCAATGGCTAGGCGCGTTGAGACTGGTCTATCAGAACCAGTCGGTTTTTCCGTTCGAAAGCAAATGCGTCACCGATGAACCGATTTTGCCGGAACAATATAAGAATTCAATCGAATTATCTAGATTGTGCGTGCTCAGAGAGGCTCGGCGATTTGCGCCCCGCAGTTACGGACAGAACGGATCCTTCGGAGAAGAGGCAGGCAAGGAAGCCAGCAATATTCGTTATCTGCACAGCCTCAGGAATCAGAGTCGCAGCATTATGTGGGGCTTGATTCGAGCGGCCGTTGTCTATTCGGCACAAAACCATCTTACGCAGATGTACTTTCTGGTTGCGCCAGCTTTGGCTTATGCTGTCAAAAAAGAAGGGTTTGAAATGCGCCAAGTCGGTGATGCTTGCGACCACCGTGGGCAACGGATTCCCTATGCCTTGGATGTCGAGCATATTCTCGAGAATCCTTTATGGCAAAAGGACTATAAAAATGATTTCCGTTGTTACTCCGAGTTGACCGAGCGAGTGGCGGCTAAACGGCAATGGGCATAACGTCAGCATACGGCCGGTAGTCGGGTTTTTTTCGAAACGTTACGCTTTTACCGTTTCGATAAAAGCCAGGCTGACTTGGTTCAACGCTGTTTTGTGTCCCGCGCTAATTAGTTGGTTTAGGTCGACAAGTTTTCCCGATCCGAGTTTATTTCAATCATGCAAATTATTTTGCGCATCTTTAATGTATCTTGTCGAGCGCGGACAAGCCGTTGAGGCGATAGTCTCTAGACCGCAGCGTATCGATAACCGAACACACCTCCCACGACATAGACGATTTCATCGCCGACAGCTCGCAAATAAGTTAACTAGCCAAACTGGTATACTGCCTCTATCTGGCCAAAGGGTCGTTCCAGTCCTTCGCGTCAGGATCTAAGGTATTAACTATAAAAACTACATTTAGCCAGGATTGATTATGGAAGCTTATTTGCCAATGATTCAAAGTGTGCTGTTGGATTGGTATCGACTGACGCTCGAAAATAAAGAATATGCCGGATCCTTAGCCATTGCTGTTTGGTTGCTGACGGCGATGTTTTACAGCATCCGCATCTATTTTTTGAAAAGAACCAACGCTATTAATCTAAAAGCGCGTATTGGCTTGCAAACGGATTTGGAAAGCGCGCAACAGCAGGCGCAAAGCTTGCAAGCGCAATTAGCCGAGAGCGCCGAGCAATTGGAAAAACAACAAGCCGCCGCCGCCAACGAGGCGCAACGGGCGGCCGGTTTGGAAGAAAAACTCGTGCAAGGCAATCGGCAACTGATCGACAGCATTAAGACCCTGACGAGCAGTTTTGAACTGAGCGAACCGACCTTGCCGGCCGCCAATAATCTGGAGTCTGCGGAGTTGTGGCAGCGATACGCCGTCCTTAGCGCGCAAATCAGCGAACGTTTCAAGGCCGAGCAACAAGGTAAAACCGAATTGCAACTCGCTCTTTGGACTGAAACGTCAAAAGTAGCCGAAAAAGACGCCTTGTTGGGGCCTTTGCAATTGCGTCTGGATGCGCAAACCGAGCAACTGAACAAGTTGGAATTGGCGGTCGAAGAACAAAAAATCCTGTTGGAACGTCAACAAGACAGCGCCAAGAAAATTCTGGTGGAGACTGTCGAAAAACATCAAGCCGAACTGGCTCGCTATGCCGATTTGGCCAAGCGCCAGCCTGCGCCGGCCGTTGTCCAGGCAGAACCGGCTCCTCGGCCGGAACCGAAAATAACGGTCAGCGAAGTGCCGCCGGTTGTTATCCCGCCTAAACCCGTCGAACCTGCGGGGCCGATAACAGCGCCAGTTGCACCGGCAGCGGTCGAGCCGCCCAAAACCGTTAAAGTCGAAGAGCCGGTCAAGGCCGATAGAGCCGAGCCGGCAACGGCGAAACAATCCTCGGTCGATAAGCTAGCCGAGAAAAGCGGCGGCTTCGGCAGGTTCAAACAAATGCTAAACAACACCATGCAGCAAGTCGCCAAATTCGATCAAAAGCTGGGTACACAGACTAATACCGCTATCGAATCGGTCGATGACGAGTTGCAAGAAACCGTAGCGCCTGTGGTGGTAGCGGTTGCCGAGCTTAAAGAAAACGCGGTGGAAATAGCGGAAACTGTGGCCGAAGCGGTTAAAGAACCCCCGGCCGGCGTTGGCGGCAAACTGAAAAATTTGTTCGGCAAAAACAAGCCTGCCGAGACTGAGGTTGAGCTGCAATCGGCCGTAGTGGAACCCGAACCGATGATCGAACCAGTGGTTACAGAAGTCGAACCAGCCAAGCCGGATCGGCTAAAAGGCCTGTTCAAAAAATGGAAATAATTTCCCCAGCCGCTTAAAAAAGTAGGCCGGGCATATATACCCGGCCGATCTTCTTCTCAAACTTCCGGTACAAAAAAGAACGGGCTGCCTTCGTGGCCGGCATGTTGCAAGGGTGCGTATTGCGGAATCTGTTCGAAACCGCCGCGCGACGCCGAAGCCCGCACTTGATTCGCCACATCCCGGAAAATATCGTAGTCTTCGATAATCCGCTTATTGCCGCGCAATACTTTTAAAAACGCATTGGCAAATACCGAATGTTCGCCGCCGCCTTGATCCATCACGGGCTTGACGCCGCCAGAAGTCAGTACGGTGCGGGCCTTACGGCTGTTCATGGCTTTTAACCAGCGCTCGCGCTTGGCGTCGTCCATGCCGTCCGGCAGCTTGGCTACCGCCGAACCGGTCAACGCGCCGGAGTAGCAGGAATCCGCCACCACCATAATATGTCTGGCCGGCATGATGCTCAAAAATTCGGTGATACTCTGGCTGGAGATCCAGTTGGCGCTATTGCCGGTTTCCGAGTCTACCGGCAGCCAGTAAGCGGTCTGGCTTTTCTTGTCGATCTCGCCGTGGCCGGCGTAATAGACCAACAAGTTGTCCTGGTCGGTGAGTTTTTGATTCAATTCGTTAAAAGCCGACATGATCGCGTGGCGGTTGGCGTTGATCAGCAATTTGGTTTTAAAGCCGTAGCGTTCGCGTAGCAGCAATTCCAGGCTTTTGGCGTCGGCGATCGGCGTTTTTAAGGACGGATAAGCGCCGTATTCGTTGTTGCCGATGATGATTGCATAAAATTTGCCGAACTGAATATTGCCCGAGCGTTTAAGCTCGCTACCGTTGCCGCTTGGAAAGACTTCCGGTGCCGAGTTGCCGGACGCCAATAAGCGCAGGCTTAAGTCGCTGCTTTGATTGCGTTTGTCGGTGGCAACGATCCGTATCAGGGTTTCCTCGCCTTGCAGGCTGACATTGGTTTCGAAGCGGCCATTGGCATCGACTTTGATGGCTTTATCGTTCAGCAACACACGGTTAAGGCCGGTCGATGCATCGACTTTACCGACGATGCGTTTGCTATTCTCGCCTAGGCCAAACTGAATGCTGGGGATGCCGCGCGTCACGGTAACGGCGGGTTCCAGTAATTCGATGTTTGGTCCATTGCCGGAGGCCACCAGATTGGCCGATTGTTGTTGCAGCTTTTCTTTCAGCGTGGCGATGTCTTTGGCTTGCTGCTGTAAAGCCTGCTTGCGCAGCTCGACCTGGTTTCTATCCAGTTTGTCCGGCGACGTCAGCCAAACGGTCAGTTCCGCCGATTGTTTTTGATAGGTTTCGATTTTTTCGTTCAGGCGATTTTCGATGTCGTTGGTTTTGCTTTCGACGACCTTAGCGCTCGGGCTTTGCTGGCGCGCCACGTCCAGCTCGCGCTTCATCCGTTGTCTTTCCTGACTCAACGACTGCGTCAATGAGCCTAATTTCGCTTGTTGATCTTTTAATTGGTTTTCTTTTTCGTGCAATTGTTTTTCCAGCAACTCGATGTCGCTGGAGCCGCCGGGGCTAGTGGATTTTTGTTGTTGCAGTTTGTTACGCAAGGCTTCCAACTCATCTTGAGCCTTGCGTAAACTTTCCTGTTGATCCAGGGTTTGCTGACGGGTGCTTTGCAGTTGTTCGCGCAGCTGCTCCGCTTCGCGGCGCGATTCGGCTACTTCGCTGCGCAAGGTCGCCAGTTCTTCGCTGTTGGCGATGGCTTGGGCGTTTACGGCCGGGGCGAATTGGATGCCGGCTTCATCCAGACCGGCCGATTTGCGATACCACCGCAAAGCGGTTTCTTTGTCTTCGGCAACGCCCAAGCCCTTTTCGTAGAGATGGCCCAGGTTCAATTGTGCTTGAGAATTGCCTTGATTGGCGGCTTTTTCGTACCACTGCGCGGCGGCTTTGTAATCCGCTTGCGTGCCCAAGCCTTTTTCGAAAATCTCGCCGACATACAGTTGGGCGGCGGCATCGCCTTCCTGTGCCTTGGGTAGCCAGATATTCAGTGCGCTGGCATAGTTGGCGCGGTCGTAAGCCACATATTCGCCGCCGCGCACTTCGCAATCGGCGGCCGTGGTGCGGATCGGCCGGCGAGCGCTGAGATAGGTCATCTGCGAGCCGAGTTTGCGCACCTGGCCCGGTAGCAGGCAGTCGACCACGAACAGTTTGCTGGTGTCGGCCACGATGTAGCCTTCGGTGGCCTTGGCCATTTCTTCCTGGCTGACGTCGCGGGCGCAAGCTGACATTAAAATACCGCCAATTGCCAATGCTAACGTACGATTCAATGCTTTTTGTGTAGCCATGGTGTGCCGCCTTCGAATGAATGGTGTTATCCGGCAACCTTAGCAGAAAACCGTCGGCCCGCAAATGGCTAACGCCGTTGTTCCAAGTCTTGTAGCACTTGCGGCCAAATGGCTTGCCAGCCCTGGCTATGATCGGCATCAACGATTTGCACGCGGCTGTTGGGACGTCTCTGCAGAGCTTCTTGGAACAAATCTGGCGGAATATTGCTATCGCGCTTGCCCAATAAATGCCATTCCGGAATGCCAGCGTTGTTGTAGGTTGCCGGATTCAAAGATTCGCTCAAGCGTTGATAACCGTGATGATCGGCCCATATGTCGATGTCGTAATTGCCAGCCAGCGTCACCACGGCGACGGTTTGCGGCAGTCTTTCCGCCATTAGTAAGGCCAGGGTGCCACCACCGCTGTGGCCGATCAACACAATTTCTTGGTAGCCATGTTGGTCGCAAAAATTAATGATGGCTTGGGTCATGGACGTTACCACGCGTTCGCCATAGCGCGCGCTAGTCCATAAATTATGGGTGCATCCTTGGTCGCCGGCATGGCCGTTATAACAAGGCCGTCCTAGATATAGCGCCGGCTCGGGGTCTAAAGCCATCAATTTCAGTATTGCCGATGCGCGGGTAGTCGGGTCTGCGGTGGGAAATAGTCCGCGTTCCCAGGGGCGGCCATCGCCCTCCAGGTACACGTGCAAGCGTTTACTGGCGGATGCGGGCAGATGTTTAAACGATGTTAGCGTGAAGCCTGCGGCTGCCGATTCGACTGCTTGGAAACCGAATTGTTTGGCTTGATCGTGCAGACGGGTGGCAGGGGAGCTGCAAGCGGACAGTATCAGCAGCAAGCCCAGCTCAAAAGAAAAATATCGTCTTCTGTTTTGGAGCATGACGAAAGCAGCGTAAATCATGTCCTGTTGTGCCGGCTTTGCGAGGCCGGGCTCCGGGTGTTTAACTGCCTGGAGCCGTATTGAAGGGCATTCTTAAAACGACATTCTCAAACCACTGGAAAAGGCGTGGTTAGTCACGTTTTCCCTGTCGATGACCGTGTTGTACGACACAAAAGCAGCGATGCCGCCGGCAAATTGTCCGGCCATATTGAATCCCAGTTGCATGTAATCGCGGTCCGGATTGTCGGAACGAATGGTGAAGCCGGCACCATTTTGCACGAAGCGCACCACGCTATATTGGGTGTTGTAGCTGGATTCGTGAATCCATTCGGCATTGACTTGCGGCACGATAACGCCCCATGGCAGGCTCCAGGCGTAAGACATTCGGGCGCCGGCTTTGGTGAGCACGGATTCGATGTTCTGTTTATCGTAGCTGGCCCCGAAACTGGCACCGCCCGATTCGCGGTAACCGTCGACTTCGGTTTTGGTATAGTCAAAACCGATATAGGGGCCGACTAACAGGTTCTCGATGTGATGATTGTAACCCGCGCCTAGACTGGAGGCATATTGCATGCCGGAGGACTTGCCTTTGGCCGAGGTATTGAAAAAGCTCATCGTCCGCTCGGATTCGTAATCGATACCGCCGACGCTGGCTAGCGCGTCGACATAAAAATCCTGAATATTCAACGTGCTGTATAGGGAGCCTGTATAGGCTGCTGTGTAAAGCTGTCCGGCCCGGTTGCTGAAATCCGCTTTGTTATGGGCGTTATTAAACGCAATCCCCACAAACAAGTTATCGGTGACGGCATAGTCCGCGCCGATTGTTACGCCTTGATTGTCGAAATTGTAACCTTGCTCGTTGACCGACCTTTTCCGGTTGCCGAAGCTGCCGTCGATATTGCCGTATATGCCCAAACGCTGGAAAATTTCGGGTAGCTCGTCAGAGCTGGCCGCGCCGACTCTGTTTCCACCGAGGTTGATGCCGCCCACATTACCGGCTCTCAGTCCGGCGATGCGATTCAGGACATTGCTGAAATTCGCGCGCGAGGTGGCAACCGTCGTGGCGGCAATTGCATTGATTTCTTCCGGCGTGATTTGTTCTACGACTTCGGCTTGCGCCGCTGGGCTGAGGCTGGCGACGGCCGCACAATCGCTTATTACCGCTAAGCTATCGGCGGATGCGCACAAACTGTTGATTGCCAGCGATGTGGCAGAGGTGTTGGATGTCGATTCGATGATTTGCGATTCGGAAATGACCGCGCCGCCGCTACCGGCAAAGCTAATCAACCTGGCACTGCCGGAGCCGGTGCCTGTGCCCGGAATAATAAGATTGGAGTCTCCGACAATGACTAACACATTGCCGGTTGAGCTATTAAGCTTTGTGCCGGCAATGGCCTCGGAGGCGGAGAAACTGTAACTCGCAACAGCCACGGTGTAGCGCCCAGGCGATAGGGTTAAATCGTTAATCAACGAGTTGTAATCTGGACTAATGCCTGCAACACCGCAATCGATCTGGCTACAGCCGTCGTCATTCGCGGTAATCACCGAATTGGTCGTAAAACTTCCGGTACCGCTTAATAGATAAATGTAAGGGTCCATCGTCGGACCGCTAGTAGCAATATCGACTGGTGTGGTTTGCGATAGAGAAAACGGCAGATAACCGATCGATCCGGCACCGGAGCTGGTGATGTTGAATGTTCCACTCGCAATTTCCAGGCCGATGGCAAATGGTGAGACCAGCGTTAGCGCCAGAAATGAGCTTGCCGTCAGTGTGCTGCGTCTGTGGGTTTTGTCGACAGCAAGTTTAGAGGGTTGCGATAGAAAAAAAAACAGTGATTTCATGCGCATTTATCCAAAATAATTTATGCCGGTTAATTATAGGTGCATGCCGATATTTTCAATAGCAATTAATTTTGTGTCGAGTTGAAACCTTGAGCGTTGCACGACTATATCGTCTCGACAGATCAGTGATTTTGCCGTTTTGGGGCAGTCCAATCGCTGCCCCGGTTGAGGTTGCAAATGCCAATTGCAGCGACACAAAGATACTCTTGGGCTAAAATCCTTAGCCTTTCCCTGACTGTTGTTTGCCATGTCCAGATTCGAGCTCGCATTGAAAGCCTTTCAGCAGGCTCAGATAGCCTATGCAGATTTATTGGCTGTCGCTCGTGATGTCACCAATCAGTCTAGCCATGTAACGGATGCTGCTCGGCAATTGTTGGAAGCCGAATACCGGAGTGGAACATTGGGTGTCGATATTTATCGCGGACTGCAATCGGTGTTACAGGACGAAACCAGGATCGTCAGCGACGAAACTAAAATTGCGCAGATCGCTCATGCTGCTGTTCCCGGCGATGTGACGAGTGTCGTGCCAGTACCCGAGCCGGCGAAGCCTGCGACGCAAACACCCACCTTGACCACCGAGTCCTTGTTGAATGGTCTCGATCCCACGCTACCGCGTACCGAGTTGGCCGTCGGCAGTACCTTGAAGAACCGCTTCGTGCTGGAAGAATTGCTCGGGGTCGGCGGTATGGGCATGGTGTTCAAGGCCACCGATTTGCGTAAAGTGGAAGCTTCCGATAAAGAACCGTTTGTGGCCTTGAAGGTGTTGAATCAGGATTTTCAATTCAATCCGATGGCCTTAGTGGCCTTGCAGCGCGAGACCAAGCGGGCGCAAACCCTTTCCCATCCCAATATCATCAAGGTATACGATTTCGATCGAGATGGCGCGCATGTCTTCATGTCGATGGAGTATTTGCAGGGTAGGCCGCTGAGCCATTTGATTCGCGATCATGCCGATAACGGGATGTCGTTCAAAAAAGCCTGGCCGATTATCCATGCGATGGCCGAAGCTTTGGAGCATGCGCATAAGAAAAATATCGTTCATTCCGATTTTAAGCCAGGTAACGTGTTTATCGGCGACGACGGCGAAATTCGCGTGTTGGACTTCGGCATCGCCTGCGCCATCGGCCGGACCGAGAAGGACGGCCACGATGCCACGATATTCAATGCGCGCGCGCTGGGGGCGATGACGCCGGCTTATGCCAGCTTGGAGCAATTGCAGAATAGAGAGCCCGATCCGCGCGACGATATTTATGCGCTAGCGTGCATCACTTACGAATTATTGAGCGGTAAGCATCCATTCGGTCGCTTATCAGCGGAAAAGGCCTTGGAAGTCAATTTACAGCCCAAGGCTATCGCCAAGCTTGATCGTCGGCAATGGAAAGGACTGCAAAAGGCGTTGGCCTTCAAACAAGCGCAACGCTGCGCGAGTATTGCCGAGTTTTTAGCGGCTATCGGTCCGCGCTCTTCGGTATTTTACGGCTTATGGGTGGCAGGGGGGCTGGTCGCGTGTTTGGTGGCGCTCAATGTTTATTGGACGATGAACGAAACCAGGATCAATGCCGAGGATGTAAAAGTCGCGATCGAATTGAGTCCGGAACAGTTGCAAAAAATCAAGGACTTCCTGGAATTGGCCGACATTCATTTTGATGTCGGTTATCTGACGGCGCCGACCGGCAGCAATGCGTTTTGGGCTTATCAGGAAGTTTTAAAAATCGATCCCTATAACAAGGATGCGATTGCCGGGATTAATAAAATCGCCGATACACTGGAGCAGCAGGCTTGGGAGTTCTATGAAAAGAATGATCGCTCCGAGGCCTTGAAAAAAGTGCAGGAAGGCTTGGAAGTTAATCCTGTGCATAAGGGCTTGCAGAGTTTGCGAGATAAGCTCAGATTCAATTAGCGAATCGATTGCAGGAAAGGGTATGCGCAAAACAATTGTGTTTGCCGTGGACCTTGATCAATCGATTAACCTCAGATATTTCGCGGTTTGTGCGTTGATTTTTCGATCATGCGCCGGCCGCTGCCATGCTAGAATTCGGCGCATCATGACTTCCCGTTTGCCGAATTCCAGTGGCTTCTCAATTATTTCCGTTATCCGTTGACTCAACGCCCGCGCGCTTGCGGGAAATCCCCTATAACTACACCTCGTTTTCCGACCGCGAGATCGTGATTCGCCTGCTCGGTGAAGACATGTGGTGGATACTCGATTCGTTACGCGAAGAGCGGATTACTGGCCGCTCGGCGCGGATGCTATATGAAGTGTTGGGGGATATTTGGGCGGTGCAGCGCAATCCCTACCTCGAAGACGATTTGCTCGATAACGCCAAGCGGCGTCGAGCGCTGTTGCAAGCCTTGCGGCATCGTCTGGGGCAGATGGAAGTTCGGCAGGCGGAGTTGGAAAGTCAAAACGCCGACAGGGCTGGGCGCGTGGCGCAATTGATCGCCGCCGCGCTTTTGGCTGTGAACGACTTTGAAGCGCATTTCGAACGTACCGCGCAATTGCGCCGTAGCGTGCTGACCTTGCTCTCGCAATTTACCCGCAAGGACAACATCAGTTTCGATGGCTTCGCTCGCGTCAGTCATGTGACCGACGCCACCGACTGGCGGGTGGAATACCCGTTCGTGGTGCTGTATCCCACTAGCGAAGACGAGGTCGGACATTTGGTACGCAGTTGTATCGAACTCGGCCTGACCATCATTCCGCGTGGCGGCGGCACCGGCTACACCGGCGGCGCCGTGCCGCTGCATGCCTATTCAGCCGTCATCAACACCGAAAAACTATTGGCGATGGGGCCTGTCGAGCAGCAAACGCTGCTGCCTGGCGTGGATAAGTCTTATGCGACGATTTATACAGGCGCCGGCGTGGTCACCAGGCGGGTGATGGAAACCGCCGAACAGGCCGGTCTGGTGTTCGCCTGCGATCCGACTTCGGCCGATGCATCCTGTATCGGCGGCAATATCGCGATGAACGCCGGCGGCAAGAAAGCTGTGCTGTGGGGAACCGCATTGGACAATCTGGCCTCCTGGCGGATGGTGACGCCGGACGGCAATTGGCTGGAAGTCGAGCGGCTGAATCACAATCTGGGCAAAATTCACGAACAGGATAAAGCCAGCTTTTTGCTAAAACGTTTCGATGCCAGCGGCAAGCAATCGCTAGGCGAAGAAATCCTGGAAATATCTGGCAGTTTTTTCCGAAAAGCCGGGCTGGGCAAAGATGTGACCGACAAGTTTCTCGGTGGTCTGCCGGGGATTCAGAAAGAAGGTTGTGACGGCATCATTACCTCCGCGCGCTGGATTCTGCACGAAATGCCGCCGGTTAGCCGCACGTTTTGCCTGGAGTTTTTCGGCCAGGTACGGGAGGCGGTGCCGTCGATCGTAGAGATTCGCGACTATTTGGCCGATTTGCCGAAAGAGGGCGCTAGCCGAGTGATGCTGGCAGGTTTGGAGCATCTAGACGAGCGCTATGTGAAGGCGGTCGGTTACGCCACTAAAGCTAAGCGCCACGGCCGGCCGAAGATGGTGCTGATCGGCGACATCGTTGGCGACGACGAAAATCAGGTGGCCATGGCCGCGTCGGAAGTGGTGCGCTTATGCAATGCGCGCGGCGCCGAGGGCTTTATCGCAGTCAATCCGGAAACCCGCAAAAAATTCTGGTTGGATCGCGGCCGCACGGCGGCGATTGCTCGGCATACCAACGCCTTTAAAATCAACGAAGACGTGGTGATCCCGTTGCCGCGCATGGGCGACTATTGCGACGGCATCGAGCGCATCAACATCGAATTGTCGCTGCATAATAAATTGCGCTTGTGCCAGGCCTTAGTGGAGTTGCTGAGCGGCGATTTGCCGTTGCGAGCCTATGAAGAAGGCGTGAATAAGGCCGAATTGCTGGACGAACGCCGAGCCTTGGCTTTGGATGCGGTGGGCACGGTAAAAGCACGTTGGCAATGGATATGCGACAGCCTGGATTTGCCGTTGGCCGAAGCCGAAAAAGCCTTCGAGTCACAAGGCATCCAGGTCGGCGAGCTGAGCAATCGCGCCGCCGATCCGATTCTGTTTCATCGCTTGCAGGATTACTCGCTACGAGTGTCGTGGAAGCAGGAATTGCTGCCACGCTTGCGGGACATTTTCGAAGGCGATAATTTCCGGCCCATCGTCGAGCGTATCGAGACTTTACATAAAGAAATTCTGCGCGGCCGAGTGTTCGTGGCTCTGCACATGCACGCCGGCGACGGCAATGTGCATACCAATCTGCCGGTCAACTCCGACCATTACGAAATGCTGCAAGAAGCCAATGCCGCCGTGGCGCGGATCATGGCGCTGGCGCGTTCATTGGGTGGGGCAATTTCCGGCGAACATGGTATCGGCATCACCAAATACGAATTCCTAAGCGCCGACGAGTTGGCGGATTTTCACGCTTATAAAAACCGCATCGATCCGGAAGGTCGTTTCAATCGCGGCAAGTTGATGCCGGGCGCCGATTTACGTTCGGCTTACACCACTTCATTTAGTTTGATGGGCTTTGAATCGCTGATCATGCAGCAGAGCGACATCGGCGCGATTTCCGATTCGGTAAAGGATTGTCTGCGTTGCGGCAAATGCAAGCCGGTTTGCTCGACGCATGTGCCACCGGCCAATTTGCTGTATTCGCCGCGCAATAAGATTTTGGCGACTTCCTTATTGATCGAAGCGTTTTTGTACGAAGAACAAACCCGGCGAGGGATTTCGATTACCCATTGGAAAGAGTTTGAAGATGTCGCCGATCATTGCACGGTTTGCCATAAATGCTTCAATCCGTGCCCGGTGGACATCGATTTCGGCGATGTGTCGATGAATATGCGCAATCTGCTGCGCAAGATGGGCAAGCAAAGTTTCAATCCGGCTAAAACCATGGCCATCGCATTTTTGACAGCTTCCAGTCCGAATACGGTCAAGGCGATGCGCACGGCGATGATCGACTGGACTTATAAGGCTCAGCGCATTGGCAATACATTGTTAAAGCCATGGGGCAAAGCTCAAATCGCGCAGCCGCCGGCCACGGTCGGCAAGCCGCCGGTGCGCGAACAGGTGATTCATTTCATGAATCGGAAAATGCCCGGCGATTTGCCGACCAAAACCGCGCGGGCGTTGCTGGATATCGAAGACGGACAAATCGTACCCATCATTCGCGATCATGCCAAAACCCGGACAGATTCGGAGGCGGTGTTTTATTTCCCCGGCTGCGGTTCCGAGCGTTTATTCTCGCAAGTCGGCTTGGCGACCCAGGCGATGTTGTACGAGATTGGCGTGCAAACCGTGCTGCCGCCCGGTTATTTGTGCTGCGGCTATCCGCAACGCGCCGGCGGCCAGTTCGATAAGGCACAGAAAATCACTACCGATAACCGAGTGTTGTTTCATCGCGTCGCTAATACGCTGAATTATTTGGATATTAAAACCGTGGTGGTCAGCTGTGGTACTTGCCAGGACCAGTTACAGGATTACGAATTCGAGAAAATTTTTCCCGGTTGCCGGCTGATCGATATTCATGAGTATCTGCTGGAAAAAGGCGTGCGGCTGGAAGGGGTGAATGGCGCGCGTTATCTATATCACGATCCGTGTCATAGTCCATTCAAACAGCAAGATCCTATGAAAGTGGTCAATCAATTGATCGGTGCGCCGGTCGCAAAATCCGATCGCTGTTGCGGAGAGTCGGGTACTTTGGCGGTGGCGCGGCCGGATATTTCCACGCAGATTCGCTTTCGCAAGGCTGAAGAGTTGCAAAAAGACGCGGCGAAGTTGCGTGCCGATGGCTACGACGGTGCGGTGAAGATGTTGACCTCCTGTCCGTCGTGCATGCAAGGTTTGCAGCGCTTCGAAGACGAAGTCGATCAGATGGAAGTGGATTACATCGTCGTGGAAATCGCCAAGCATATATTGGGCGATAACTGGATGAGCGTGTATCTGGATCGGGTTACCAAGGGCGGCGTCGAGCGGGTTTTGGTGTAAGGCGACTTTGTCGATTGCAAGCTTGGTTTGGCTGATGGCTGGCCAGCTTGCTGTCGTATCTAAAAAGGCGGGGATATGCGGTGCGTTAGGCAGGGCAGACGAAGCTGATTTGATGCTGATATCGGCGCCTTTGTCCGATAGCTATCTCCAGAAAATAAAAAAGCCGTGAATAATCACGGCTTTTTAGATTTGGAGCGGGAAACGAGACTCGAACTCGCGACCCCGACCTTGGCAAGGTCGTGCTCTACCAACTGAGCTATTCCCGCATTTGCGATATTAATGGAGGCTGCGACCGGAATCGAACCGGTATATACGGCTTTGCAGGCCGCTGCATAACCATTTTGCTACGCAGCCTTTATAACCCAATAAAAAAGCCGCGACTTATCGCGGCTTCTTGAATTTGGAGCGGGAAACGAGACTCGAACTCGCGACCCCGACCTTGGCAAGGTCGTGCTCTACCAACTGAGCTATTCCCGCTTGGCTAACTATCCTGCTTATTATAAAAAGATATTTTTTTCTGTCAACAATTATTGCAAGTTTATTGCCGAAGTCCAGGCTTTTCTGCCTTGGCATTCGCCAGATTCAGTGATTTCGACTTCCGCCCACTGAACATTCTTGTCGGTGCTATCTGCCTGAGACTGGATCAGTTTGACGGCGGTGTTAAGTGGCATATGTTTGCATGCGCCGTCACGATCATTTTCCTCGGTATCATCGTAAGCTGCCATAGAGCCGGGGACGGAGACCAATCTAACGGTTGCGTTTGGATCGTAAGTATTTGGACTTTTCAGTACGTAATTTTGTCCAGGGACCATGGCTTTGGCTTGATGAACAGGCAATTTAGCATCGGAACCGCCGCCGAAAATCAAGACGACTAAGACCAACGCCACGGCGCCGACACCGCCAAAAAATACTTTAGGATTGGATTCTTTCAGGGCTAGCAGGTTGGCGACCAGGTTGCCGGCGGCGTTTTTTGCGGCAGCCGCTGAATCGGCCGCTGGACTTGTTTCCGGTTGTTTGGGCTCTTCAGCTTGATTAGGGGTTTCGGTCTCGTTTGTGTTTTCATCAAGGCTCATGCGATATTTCCTCTTAAGCTAGTTATTATTATGGTTAAGTGGTTAAAGTTACCACGCTGATCGAACATTTCAAGCATTCATTTTGTAGTTATTTATTTGCATCTTAAGTGGAACTGTAACAAAAATGAACCAGGCGATATAAAAAAGCTGATGCAGTTTTGAAATCGCCTATAATATTAGCAATCACTTAATTACTAACATTTGGCGCTGTTATGCGAATTCATCTCAAACATTTAGCATTACTGGTGATGGTTTTGCTGGGCAAATTGGTTGTAGCGAGCGAACCGCCCGGTAAGACCTTTACGCTGGAACAAGCCGTCGATTATGCATTAGCCAATAATCCCGAGCTGAACGTCATGCAGGCGCGCATTGAGCAAGCCAATGCGCAACTAGGCGAAGCGCTAGCCAGTTTTTATCCGCAGATCAAAGCCAGCTTGTCGTATCAGCATAGCGATAATCCCGCGCAAGCGTTTGCGATGATCATCGCGCAACGGCGGCTGGATTTTAACGGCGGCGATTTCAATCATCCCGGCGGTGTTGATAATTATCGTCCGCAAGTAACCGCCAGCTATTCCTTGTTTCGCGGCGGTCAGGATTATTTTCTGAGCCAGGCGGCGGAACTGGGCGTGGAGACGTCCGAGCTGGAAAAATCGGCGATTCGCAATCGCCTTGTTAACAATGTCTCGGCCGCTTATTACGGAGAACTGGCGGCCATAGAAGCCCATCAAATTGCTCGGCGCTCGATCGAGGCGGTGCAAAGCGAGCTGGATCAATCGCGCATTCGCTTCGAGGCTGGCACCGTTTTAAAATCCGACGTGCTGTCGCTGGACGTGCAACTGGCCGAAGCCAAGGATGCGGAAATTCAGGCCGGCAACGCCATCGAATTGGCGCTAAGCATGCTCAAAACTCTATTGGGTATGTCGAGCAACGATAGTTTTGCAATCGCTGAAACGGCTGGGCAGGCATTGCCGGAAACGCCGGCTGGTTTCGAAGAGTTGCTGGATCAAGCACTAGGCCATCATCCGGAATTAAAAGCCGCCGAAAAGCGCGTAGCCATCGCCGAACAACAACTTTCCGCTGCCAACGCCGCCCATTTACCGCGCGCCGATGCTTATGTCAGCTACGGTTCCGACAGCAAGGATCTAGCTTTCAGCAGCAACCGTGATAATGTCAGTGCCGGTGTGATGGTGGAACTGGATATTTTTTCCGGGTTCGCTACGCAGGAAAAAATCAAGAAGGCGGAACACGAGTTGACCGCCGCGCAAGAACTGTCCAGGCAGACTCGGCTGAGAATAGAAAACCAGCTCAAGTCCGCCCAGCTTAGGTTACAGGAAGCGTTGAACCGCGCGCAGGTAGCGACGGTAGCGGTTCAGGCCGCCGAAGAAGCCTTGCGTCTAGTCAACGCCCAGCGCGAAGCCGGTGTGGTGACGGTCACCCGTTATATCGAAGCGGAAGTGGCTCGCGACAAGGCGCACACCCGCCGCATCAACGCGCGCTTCGATGCCTTGCGGGCCGAAGCGGAACTCAAGCAAGCCAGCGGCTTCTGGCAATAAACGGATAGAGGACTAGCCCATGACTGAACACACTTCGGCGGTAAGCGCCCCAAAATGGTTGATACCGGCGGCAGCGATCACCGGTTTGTTGCTGGTGATTTTATTCGCGCTCGGTGTGCTTGGCGGCGCCAGTAAAATCGAGCCAGGTAACACGCCGGTCAATGGACAAGCCTTGCCCCAAGACGCCAAAACCTTAAAGGTCGGCAAGCAAGCCGCCGCTAACGATTTATCTTGGCAAGGCACGATACGCTCGCGTTTGGCGGTCAAAATAGCGCCGAAACTGAATGCCCGTATTTTGGAAATACCGGTGCGTCCCGGCGACAATCTGAAAAAAGGCGAGGTGATCGCGAAGTTGGATGATCGCGATTTGCGTGCCGCTTACAACGCCGCCAATGCCGGGCAAGCAGCCGCCCAAGCGCAAGCGGCGCAAGCCGGCGCCGACGAAAAACGCATCGTCGATTTATACAATAAACAAGCCGCGACCCGGCAAAACTATGACTCGGTGCTAGCCCAAGCTCAGGCCGCTCGAGCCATGGCCAACCAGGCGGCCAGTGCGGCACAGCAGAGCAAGGTGATGCTGGGCGAGAATGTGCTGTACGCGCCGTTCGACGGCGTGGTAGGCGAGCGCTACCAGGAACCGGGCGATATGGGCGTACCCAACCAGCCCATCGTCAGTTTTCACCAGCCGGACGATTTGCGACTGGAGGCGGCGATCGCCAGCCATTGCGCCGCGCAAGTCAAACTCGGCATGACGGTTAAAGTGCGGGTCGATGCGATTCATCAAGCGCTGACCGGCACCGTCAATGAAATTGCCCCGGAAATCGACCCGCAAACCCGCAGCCAGCTGATCAAAGTGGGCTTGCCGCGCGCGGAAGGTTTGCAACATGGCCAGTTCGGTTGGTTGGAGCTGGGCTGTCAGCGCGCGCAACAAGCCTTATTGATACCGGCTTCGGCGGTAGTGCATTACGGCCAGTTACAGGTGGTAAAAGTTGTCGAGAATGACCTGTTACAAACCCGGCATATCCGTACTGGCAAACATTACGGCGATCAACTGGAGGTATTGTCCGGCCTGCGTGACGGCGAGACCATCCTAATTAGTGGGCCGGCACAATGAGCAGCTCGGTCGAACCCAAAAAAGACAGCCTGACGGTCGCCATCGTCCGGCTATTTACCACCTCGCACTTATCGCTGCTGTTTCTGCTGATCTCCCTGGTAGCAGGCGCGGCGGCATTGACGCTGACACCGCGCGAGGAAGATCCGCAAATTGTGGTGCCGGTGATGGATGTGTTCGTGCAGGTGCCCGGTGCCTCCAGCGAAGAAGTCGAGCAGCAAGTCACCACGCCTTTGGAGGTGCTGCTCAGGCAGATAAAAGGCGTCGAATATGTCTATTCGATTTCCCGGCCCGGCGAAGCGGTGGTGACCGTGCGCTTTTTCGTCGGCGAGAATCTGGAAAACAGCCTGATCAAGACCCGCGACAAACTGCTGGCCAACCAGGACATCATTCCGCCCGGCGTCAGCGACTGGCTGGTGAAGCCGGTGGAAATCGACGACGTACCGATTCTAATGTTGAGTTTATCGCCGCAAAATTCTGTGATGGACGCAATGTCCTTGCGTCGGATCGCCGACGAATTGATCGAACGCCTGCGTGCCGTCGATGATGTCGGCAAGAGTTGGGTCGTTGGCGCCACGCCACGACGGATTTCGGTGTATCCCGATCCAGCCAAACTGCAAGCCGGCGGCATCAGTCTGCCGGAAATCAAACAGGCATTGGCGCAAAACAACGTCAATCTGCAAGTCGGCCATCTGACCGAAAACGACCGGGAAATCTTACTGGAAGCCGGTCCGTATTATCAAACTGCCGAGCAAGTCGGCGCGACGGTTCTAAAAAGTATCGACGGCCGCTTGCTGTATTTGCGCGATGTCGCCGAAGTGCTCGACGGCCCGGCCGACACCGATTACTACACCCGCATCGGTTTCGGACCGGCTGTAGAACAAATGCACACCATCGGCGAAACGAAAGGAAAACTACCTGAAGCTGGCGAAGAGCGGCCGATGGCTACCATCGCCATCGGCAAGCGCCGCGGCAGCAACGCCGTTAGCGTCGCCGAACAAGTATTGGCTTTGACCGAACAACTGAAAGGCACCTTGATTCCGGACGACGTGCTGCTGACAGTCACCCGCAACTACGGCGAAACCGCCGATCATAAGGTCAACGAATTGGTGATGCATTTATCCATCGCGATTTTGACCATTATCGTGCTGCTGGCCTTGTCGTTGGGCTTCAAGGAGTCGCTGATTGTGTCGTTGGCGGTGCCGATGACCTTTGCGATCACCTTGTTGTGCGACTTGATCTTCGGCTACACCATCAACCGGGTCACGCTGTTCGCGCTGATTCTGTCGTTAGGCTTATTGGTTGACGACCCGATTGTCGATGTCGAGAACATTCACCGTCACTACAAGCTGCGCAAGGAGCCACCCTTGCAGGCCTTGCTCACTGCGGTCAACGAGATTCGCCCGCCCACCATTTTGGCGACCTTTGCGGTGATCATGTCTTTCGTGCCGATGTTTTTCATCACTGGCATGATGGGACCGTACATGGCGCCGATGGCTTTCAACGTGCCGATTGCGATGCTGATGTCGCTGGTGATTGCCTTCACTGTCACGCCCTGGGCCAGTTACAAACTGTTGAAAGGCGATTACGGCAAGGAGCACGGTGCTGGTTCTAACTCAGGCTTCGATTTGAAGCAGACGCGCGGCTTCAAAGTGTATCAGTCGATATTGGCACCACTGTTGGGCAGCAAGTCCAAGGCATGGTGGTTTCTGGGCGCGGTGATCGTCGCCTTCGTATTGTCGGCGCTGATGGCGGTGACGCGGGTGGTGCCGTTAAAGCTGTTGCCGTTCGACAATAAAAACGAGCTGCAATTGGTGATCGACATGCCGCGAGGTTCCTCGCTGGAGGCCACCGATAGAGTCGCTGCCGCGCTGGGCCGTTACCTGGTTACTGTTAACGAAGTCAGCAGCTATCAAAGTTATGTGGGCTTGGCTTCGCCGATGGATTTCAACGGCATGGTCCGCCATTACTACTTGCGCCAAGGCGCGCATGTCGGCGACATTCGCATCGTGCTGGCGGATAAAACCCGCCGCGAACAAGGTTCGCACGAGATTGCCTTGCGGATCAGGCCGGACATCGAACGCGTCGGAAAACAATACGGCGCCAACATCAAGATCGTCGAAATGCCGCCGGGGCCGCCGGTGCTATCAACCTTGGTAGCAGAAGTTTACGGTCCGCCGGAAGCCGGTTACGACGACATTATCAAGGTCGCCAACCGGGTCAGGGCTGACATAGAACATACCGAAGGAGTGGTCGATGTCGACGACTTTATCGAAGCCGAGCACGACAAACTGCATTTCGTCATCGAGCACGACAAGGCTGCATTATTGGGCGTGACCAGCGCCCAGGTCGCCAATACCTTACGGCTGGCAATCGCTGGCGGCAATGCCGGCTTGCTGCATATTCCCGAGGAACGTCAACCGTTGGAAATCCAGCTACAACTGCCCAGGGCCGCGCGTTCGTCGCCAGCCGATTTGCTGGCGCTGTCGGTGAAGACCGCCAGCGGCAATCTGGTGCATCTCAGCGAAATTGGTCATTTCGACCATGAACAAGGGCAGCAAGCCATCTATCACAAGAACTTGCAGCGGGTGGCTTACGTCACCGGCGAAATGGCCGGTCGCAGCCCGGTGGAGGCGATTCTGGATTTGTTCGACGTATTCGATGCAAAGCCGTTACCGGCTGGTTACACTGCCGAGATGGCCGGCGAGGGCGAATGGAAAATCACCGTCGACGTGTTCCGTGACTTAGGCCTGGCCTTCGCGGCGGCGATGGTGATGATCTACATCCTGCTGGTTGGCCAGACCGGCTCGTTGGGCGTACCGTTGATCATGATGATCGCGATACCGTTGACCGTGATCGGCATCATGCCCGGCTTCTGGTTCATCAACCTGTTCGCCGGCGACGTCGGCGAATACGCCAGCCCGATCTACTTCACCGCCACGGCGATGATAGGCATGATCGCGCTGGCCGGCATTGTGGTGCGCAACTCGATCATCCTGATCGACTTCATCGAGAACATTTATCGCGGCAACCCGGATATTTCCTTGGCCGACGCGATCATCGAAGCCGGCGCGACCCGGTTAAATCCGATCTTTTTGACGGCCGCTTCGGCAGTGCTGGGGTCGATGATGATCGTTTTGGACCCGATTTTCTCAGGGTTGGCCTGGAGCTTTATCTTCGGGATCATTGCCTCGACCTTGTTTTCGTTGGTGGTGATACCGGTGGTGTATTTCTTGATTAATCGGGATATGGCGAAGGTTGTGGAGGTTGATGAGTAAGGCTTTGTTTGTGGGGTAGGGTAGGCACGGTTTTTGTGTCTACGCGGGGTGTGGATTTGTGTAGATGATGTTTCGCTGTCGCGAGGCTTTATTGAATGTCGGTTCTCGCACCGGCGGGCGAGATGCTTTCGCTACAAAAACCATTCCTGGTTTTCGCCCTGCGGGCCAGCCTATTGGCTGTTCAAATTCGCTCCAGGCGAATTTGTGCTCTGCCAAAGAAAAGTCACCAAAAGAAAGGCCACCCGGATGCCGCTTATTCCCTGCGTTGCAACGAAAACCGTCCCTGGTTTTCGCCCTCCGGGTCAGCCTATTGGCTGTTCAAATTTGCTCCCGGCAAATTTGTCGCTTTTGATAGGGGTTGCCAAAAGGGGCTTCCTGCCCCTTCGCCAACGTGCGGCATCCATGCCGCACCCCTAGCGGGCGATTCCTATCAAAAGCTCCGGTACTCTGCACGGCATACGGGACAGAACCAACTCTGGAATTTCATAGTCTGTTGAGTTGATAACCCCAGCTTCTGTTTCGGATTGCTGGGTTTCCACTATCGCTCCTACTCTGCCTAAGCGCTTGTAGGATGCACTGAACCGAGTGAAGCACATCAAGTCGCGAACGATGCGGTGCAAGCTGTTATGTTCATCGATGTCATACCGGAACGAGTGACAGCATTGAGCGTTTAACCGGAGCTTTTAGATCGTAACGCCTGCAAAGCTCGCGTACTGCTTCAAGAAAGCTCGGGTCAGCTTCAGGTGCTACAACAATACTTCTGACAAGTGCGTCGACGTTAGGCAGGGGGAGCCTTATACCAATTGGATTTGTCTCCCATCCATCATCCTGTTGCGGCACGATTACTCGAAGTTCTCTCTCGAACTTGTAAGCATCGCTCTTGTACTGTAAGACGTCAGTGAAGTGGCCCATGATGTATTCCTGGACTCGGCGATGGTCAACGTACCTTACCTTGTGGAGGTGCGTGGATAAGTTCCAAGCAAAGGCACATCTGACCAAGCGGTCCACTGTGGAAGTAACCACTATGGAGGTATTCACTCCACCGTAGAGTTGCCAGAGGGCCATGTTGTCTCGGGCGCCCATCGTCCAGCAACTGACATAGTTTCCTAGCCTCGCCCGCCGATAAAAGTAGTCTGCATCATGAGGCACCTCATTTCGGGCGAATGCCTCATCCAACGATTTTCGGAAACTCGGGAACAGGGCTCCCTCAAGTCTGTCTGAGAATCCATCAGCCCGTCGAAAGTACAGCGATTTAGTGTGTAGTAGGTCAAGCAGCTTCGGTAAATCCATGTGTCTGCGCAGAATGTTTTCCTGGCGAATGTCGTGGTCAGTCGTGATCTGCGGGGAAGGCATGTGACACCTAAAGTAGTTATCCAGTTTTATCCTAGCAGATATACCGCTTGATTCGAACTCTGACGCTAATTCGCCTTTGCTAGTCAGGAATGCAAGTGCTATTGACGATGTCGAAAACGCTACGTATTTGGCGTTGTACTATTCGACTGTTAAAGCGGATTTTGTCAAAGTGCCACCGAAACGCATTGAAAGCTTTTCTTGTCCTTGCCGTCGTCGCTCAGCAGCACGACTTGATTTTCATGCTTCGGAAAAAAGAACGCGGCTTCGATATTTAACTCTTCGAGATCGGCTGGGTTTTGCGTCAGCTCGCCGGATGCGCTATCCCACAGGAACAGGCGGTGTTTTTCGATGCTGCCTTTGTTGGCGTGATAAGGGCCGGCGACGATCAGGTATTGCTGGTCTTTGTGCCAGGCGATGTCGCGAATACCCAAGCCATCTAAGTCCAACTCTATTGGCTCGGCGAACTGTGCGGCTTGGCCTTGTAGCAGCGGTAGCGGGTTGAGCAGATGCACCAGAATGGCTTTGCCGTTTTTCAGGTAGCCGTTTTCGGTTACGCCGCCGGCTAGCGGATTTCTAAAGCCGATCAATAAACCGTGCTCCGGCGTGGCCGCCAGGCCTTCTATGCTCAGGCCGCCTTTGTCTTTGGGTTGAATATGTTCGGCTTGGCCAAAACCATGGTGGGCAAAGCGTGTGTCCCGTTTCAGGTCGGCGATCAAATGCGTGTATATGGTGCCATAGCGGCGAGCGCTGAATTTGCCCTTATTGTCTTCCGTAACATGGATGCCAAACAAACGATGCCGCGCGGGCTGGTCGTTGCCTTTACTGCTGGTGCTATGCGAGCCTATCCAGAAGTAAACATCACCGATGCGTGCCGCGCCCTCCAGGTCAATTTCCTGATGCTTGCCGTCTTTGATTTCGCCATTGAAAACCTCTGAGAGAATAATCGCCGGCTTTAAGGCTTTTTCTTGTTTTTTGTCGAACACGCTGAGTTCGTTATCTTCGTCGTCCGCGACGATGAAATAACGATCATCCAGCGCAACCGCGCCGGACACATTGGATCGGCCTCGGTAGGTTTTTATATCCATATCTGACTCGTGACCGAAATGTCGATTTCAAGGGGAGTGGGACGGCCAATTGGCGGTCCCACCGGGCTTAATCTGGTTGCCGGATTATTCGTCGCTACTGCCAATAAAGCGATAGACCAGCGCGCCCAGCACCGCACCGATAATCGGCGCCACCCAGAACAGCCAGAGTTGTGCCAAGGCCCAATCGCCGACGTAAACCGCCACACCCAGGCTGCGAGCCGGATTGACCGAGGTATTGGTGACCGGAATGCTGATCAAGTGAATCAAGGTCAGGCCCAGGCCAATCGCGATAGGCGCCAGGCCTTGCGGGGCGCGGGTGTCGGTGGCGCCGAGGATGATCAGTAAAAACATCATCGTCATTACCACTTCGGTAATCAACGCGGATAGCAAGGAGTAGCCGCCCGGCGAGTGTTCGCCGTAACCATTGGAGGCAAAGCCAGCGGACACATCAAAACCGGCTTTGCCGCTGGCAATTAAATACAGTACGCCGCCGGCGACGATGGCGCCGATGACTTGGGCGACAATGTAAGGCAACAATTGATTGGCCGGAAAGCGGCCGCCAACCCACAGGCCGACCGATACCGCCGGATTGAGATGGCAGCCGGAGATATGGCCGATGGCAAAGGCCATGGTCAGCACCGTCAAGCCAAACGCCAGCGACACCCCGAGTAAGCCGATGCCCACATTCGGAAACGCCGCCGCTAACACTGCGCTTCCGCACCCACCAAGAACCAGCCAAAATGTCCCAAAGGACTCGGCAACATACTTTTTCATGTGACTCTCCTGTGTGTTGTTATGATTTTGCCTGTCATCGATCACTTATTTTTGTCTAATAATCAATCGGCTAGCGCACTGTATTCTGTGGCTTTGTGTGATGTCAATCACAAAAAACGGCTAGATTCTTGCTTGGCACTTGCTATTTTCGGCTAGCGACCCGGTTGCGTGGAGTGGTGCGAGTTTTGTGGTGCCGAGAATTCCGGAAGAATTAGGCCGGGCAGGTCTGATCTGTATGGATAATTTCCCGGTTCGATGTGAGAATTAGCGATTATCTAATTGCCTGACATTTTTCCCGGTTTATTCCATGCTCGATATTTCCCAACACGGCCACAGCACCAATTTAATCGGCATGGCGACGGCCTGTCTGGCCAGTCCATTGTTTAACGAACACCCCAGGCCCTTGCATATCGCCGGTACCCGGGAATCGGCGCCAGGACTGTTCGAGCAATTGGCCGGCCAGACCACATTAGCCGATTGCGGGCGGATATTTCAGGACTATATGTGCGTGGTGTTTGGCTTCGAAACCGAGCAGCGCCTACGCGACGATGCCGAGGGCAGGCGGCGCTATCGCAACAGTTATCTGCGCTTGATTCAGGATTGGGGGCTGGATTCCAACAACGCTCAGGGCGCGGTGCTGAAAGGCTGGGTGGAGAGCCGCTTCGGTTTGTTTCCCAATTACCATAAATGCCGGATCGACAGTTTTATGAGTACGGATTGGATTACCTATATCGAAGAAAAGATGAACAGCCGTTATCACAACAATTGCATCTACATGCAGCTGGATTTGGTGTACGAATTTTGTCAGTGGGTGATCGAACGCTTTCAGGTTCCGGCCACTACCCACAAAACCCTGTATCGCGGCGTCAACGCCATGGACGATTGGATTGTCAAGGATGAGGACAAGCAACATAAGATCGTCCGTTTCAACAGCATCGTGTCGTTTACCGACCGCCGCAGCATTGCCAGTGAATTTGGCAGTTATATATTGGAGGTACAGGTGCCGATGGTGAAGCTGGTGTTTTTTACCGACCTGCTGCCGCACCACGCTTTGCGCGGCGAAGCGGAATATTTGGTGATCGGCGGCGATTATCGAGTGACGGTGCAGCGATGAACCAGCAGTTATTGAATCGAGCCTTGGGGGCTTACTTGGGCTTTGCTTGCGGCGACGCGTTGGGTGCGACGGTGGAATTCATGTCGGCTAAGCAAATCCAAAAACGTTACGGCGTGCACAGCGAGATGATAGGCGGAGGCTGGCTGGCGCTGGAGCCGGGACAGGTCACCGACGACACGCAAATGGCGCTGGCGCTGGGGCAGGCCATCATTGATCATCGGGGCTGGAATTTGCAGGCGGTAGCCGATAATTTCCTGGCTTGGCTGGAAAGCGATCCGCCGGATGTTGGCAATACCTGTCGGCGCGGCATCGTTCGTTATCGGGACGACGGCGAATTGATTGGCCTGCCGCGCGAAGACGAGGCTGGCAACGGCGCCTGCATGCGCAATCTGCCGGTGGTGTTGGCGACGCTGAATCGGCCGGATGATTTCGAGGTCTGGAGCTTGGAGCAGAGCCGCATTACCCACCACAACCCGCTGTCCGACGCCGCGACTTTAGCCTTGGGGCGGATGACCAATTTATTGATTCGTGGCGAAGGTTTGGATGCTTGTCAACGGGAAGCGGAACGCTTGGTCGGTCAATATAGTGAATTTGCCTATAAGCCGTATCCTGGCAAAGCCTCGGGCTACATCGTCGATACCGTGCAAACGGTGTTGCATTATTTTTTCAACACCGACAGTTTCGAGTCCTGCCTGATTGCCACCGTCAACCAGGGCGGCGATGCCGATACCACCGGGGCTTTGGCGGGGATGCTGGCGGGGGCGAAATATGGTTTGGAGCGGATACCGGAGCGGTGGTTGGAACGGTTGGATGGTGAGGTTGCTGAGCAAATACGGCGACAAACGGCGTCACTTATGCAAATGAATGACTGAATAACTTGGTGAATGCGCGTAACGGAGTGGGTTGATTCAAACAGCCACGCCAAATAAAGCCCCAACTCCAGCCGTCAATCCCATAGCCAACGCCCCCCAAAAACTGACCCGAGCACCCGCTACTAGCATTGAAGCGCCGCCGGCTCGAGCGGATAGGGCGCCTAGCGATACCAACAGTAGCAAGGAACCGCCTGCTACAGTCCAAACCAATACCGCTGCTGGTGCCCACAGCACGATCAATAACGGAATTATCGCGCCGACCGAAAAGCTGGCGGCGGATGAAAATGCTGCCAGTACCGGGCGCGCAGTGGAGATGTCGGTGATGCCGAGCTCGTCGCGACTATGCGCGCCGAGGGCGTCGTGCGCCATTAACTGGCGGGCGACTTCGGCGGCCAGTGCTTCGTCCAGGCCGCGTTCGACGTAGATGGCGGTCATTTCCGCATGTTCGTGTTCCGGATAGGCAGCGAGCTCTCGGCGTTCGCGTTCCAGGTCGGCTCGTTCGGTGTCGGCTTGGGAGCTGACCGAGACATATTCGCCGGCGGCCATCGACATTGCGCCGGCCACCAATCCGGCAACGCCGGCGACCCAAATATGCTCGGCATCCACACCGGCCGTCGCCACGCCCAAAATCAGGCTGGCGGTGGAGACGATGCCGTCGTTGGCGCCTAGCACGGCGGCGCGCAGCCAGCCGATTCGGTGATTTTTATGTCTTTCGATATGCATGCGCTTCTCGCGATCTCGTGTGAGGCAAAGCTGGATAGTAACCCGATTTTCCGCTCCAGGCGCAGTGTTAATGTCGGCTCTGAACGCGCTGGTTTGGTGCATGGCTTTCTGATTCGCCGCAATCGGCCTAGAATAGCCTGTTCATATCTACTGTCATTGGCCATCGATGAAAGAGCTGTCGTTTACTTTCGAACAAATTCATATTGAAGTCGCCCGCAACGCGTCCGACGATTTCAACTTGTTTCACGACAAGCACAAATGGTTGCAGGTCACTCATAATCCGTTCAAGGGCCCGATTGTGTTGGGCTTTCAGTTGAATACGCTGATCGAATATCAGATGCGCTTATACCGGGAAGCGCATCACGAAGACCTGATCATCGCCGACAATCAGCTGCGTTTTAGCAATTATCAGATCATTTTCGTCAATGCGCTAAGGCCGCGGCAGGAGATGTCGTTGGATATTAAAAAGACCTTGATAGCGACCATCCCCGAGCTGACCTTGACCAATCGCATCGCGATTAAATCGCAAGGCAAAACCATTTTGCTGGGTTATAAAAAGGAAACTAAAACGCCCTTGTTTTTAGCCGACACCGATCTGAGCGGCCTGCCGGATTTGAACGCGGTGGCCGATAAAACCATCGTGCCGGGCACCGAATTCTTTCTGAAACGTAAGTGGATGAATAACGGTAACGTGAAAAATTTCTTGTCCGGTTCGCTGGCGGAGCAGTCGGATTATTTCGATGAGCTGATGCATATTGCGCATTATCCAGAAGTGTTTCCTTGCAGCTTGACATCCGGCGCCTTGCTGGAAAAAGCCCAGCTGGAAAATCACGATTTCAAGCGCAATCCGATGGTGTATACCTCGCACGATATTTCCATTGACCGCGAGCATCTGGCTAAACTCAAAAACAACGACAAGCTGCATATTCTGGTCAAACAGTTGCCGGAATCGCAGGACAATACCCTCAATCACACCAGCATCATGCTGCGGACTTATGAGTGTTTCGGCGTGCTGGAGAACCGGTCAATTTTATTTAGAATCAAGCTTAACTTGGTGCCGCTGGAGGAAATCATCAAAAATTTGAGCGCTAAAACCTAGCTTGAGGCCCCGGCTGGTCTAGTCGCGGCCGAATGTTGTGAATTTTTTGGAACATAAAGTATAATCCGCGCTGTCGTTAGGCAAGGCCGGTGACGAGATTGCAAATTCAATTAATACAACACTAAAGATAAGGTAAGTGCTTACAGTCAGGCATTTGCATTGTTCGAGGAATAAAATATGAGTAATATCGAAGAACGAGTAAAAAAGATTGTCGCGGAACAATTAGGCGTAAAGGAAGAAATCGCAAACGATGCGTCTTTTGTTGACGATCTTGGTGCTGATTCTTTAGACACAGTTGAACTCGTCATGGCTCTGGAAGAAGAATTCGAATGCGAAATTCCAGACGAAGAAGCTGAAAAAATCACCACAGTCCAATTGGCTATCGATTATATCAACGCCAATCTGCAATAAATTGTTTCCAAAAGTTAGTGGATGGTTTCCATCCACTAGCCGGTTTATCCCCCTTCTCTGGTTATCTTCTTTTTTTACCGGTAGTTTACTGTGAGCACACGTCGAGTTGTTATAACGGGCTTAGGCGCTATTACGCCATTAGCCAATAATGTTGCCGATACCTGGGATGGTATCATCAACGGTAAGAGCGGCATTAGTCCGATCGATTCATTTGACATATCCTCTTTTGCAACGACGTTCGGCGGTGTCATCAGAAACTTCAATATCGGTGATTACATCGCCGAGAAGGACGCCAAGCGGATGGACGGTTTCGTCCATTACGGCATCGCGGCGGGTTGCCAAGCCATTGAAGATTCCGGTTTCGAAGTGACCGAGGAAAATGCCGATCGCATCGGCGTGGCCATCGGCGCCGGTATCGGCGGTATCACCGGCATCGAAGAGTGCTATGCCACCTACAAGAATGGCGGCCCGCGCCGGATTTCGCCGTTCTTCGTGCCGGGCAATATCATCAACATGATTTCCGGCAACCTGTCGATCAAGTACGGTTTGAAGGGGCCAAACTTCGCGATCGTCACGGCCTGCTCGACAGGTACGCACAATATCGGCGACGCGGCTAGGCTGATCAAATACGGCGATGCTGACGTGATGGTCGCGGGCGGCGCCGAGCGCTGCACCACTTCGCCGACCGCGATGGGTGGTTTCGCTTCGGCGAAAGCCCTGTCGCGCCGCAATGACGATCCGCAACGCGCCAGTCGGCCGTGGGATAGGGATAGAGACGGTTTCGTGCTCAGCGACGGTGCTGGCGTGGTGGTGTTGGAAGAGCTGGAGCATGCCAAGGCTCGCGGCGCGAAAATCTACGCGGAACTGGTCGGTTACGGTATGAGCGGCGATGCTTATCACATTACCTCGCCGTCCGAAGGTGGCGAAGGCGCGGCGCGCTGCATGCGCAATGCCTTGCGCGATGCCAAGTTAAATCCGGAAGATGTGCAGTACATCAATGCGCACGGCACATCGACGCCAGCCGGCGACATAGGCGAAACCCATGCGATGAAATTGGCGCTGGGCGATCATGCCTATAAATTGGCGGTGAGTTCCACGAAATCGATGATTGGTCATTTGTTGGGTGCGGCCGGCGGTATCGAAGCCGTGTTGACGGCGCTGGCCATCCAGCATCAAATCGCACCGCCGACCATCAATCTGGAAAATCAGGATCCCGAGTGCGATCTCGATTATGTGCCGAATACCGCTAGAAATATGAGCATCGATGTTGCCATTTCCAACTCGTTTGGATTCGGCGGCACCAACGGTACTCTGGTTTTCAAGCGTTACCAATAAGCGCTCTCCGTTCAACAGTGTCTGGCTATGTTTTTATTAAACGGCGAGCACAGACACTGTGTCGATGTATCTGACCGCGGTTTTCAGTATGGCGATGGTCTGTTCGAGACTATCGAAGTGTTACAAGGCAAGCCGCTGTTTCTCGACCGCCATCTGAAACGGCTGGCCGAAGGCTGCCGGCGGCTGCTAATCCCGATGCCGGATAGTGCGCTACTCGAACAGGAAGCGCGACAGTTGGCCGAGTCTGCCGAACGAGCAGTGTTGAAGTTGATAGTGACGCGCGGTAGCGGCGGTAGAGGTTACCGGCAACCTGAGCAGATCATTCCCACCAGGCTATTCAGTCTGCATCCTTATCCCGATTATCCTCTGCATTTTCAAACCGACGGCATTACAGTACGTTTTTGCCGGCAGCGTTTATCGATCAATCCCAACTTGGCCGGCATTAAACATATGAATCGGCTCGAGCAAATTCTGGCCAGGGCCGAATGGCAGGATGAAACCATTCAGGAAGGCTTGATGCTGGATAGCCAGGATCATGTGGTCGAGGGTACGATGAGTAATCTGTTTATCGCCAAAGCCGGCAATCTGTATACTGCTCCCATGACCCAATGCGGGGTGGCCGGCATTGTGCGGGGATTGCTTATGGAGTTCGCGCGGCAGATTAGCTTGCCGCTATTCGAACAAGCTATCGATCAAACCGCAGTGTTGCAAGCCGATGAGCTATTTGTCAGCAATGCGGTGATCGGTGTTTGGCCGGTCAAACGACTGGAAGCTCAGACTTTTAGTGTTGGCCCGCTGACTCGACGATTGCAAGACATGCTCAACGCGGCCCGAATGGCGGAGATATAACAGTGTTCAGAAGCATAATCGCGTTTACGCTAATGATGGTGCTTGGTTTGGTGTCGATTTGGGCCGGTATGCATTATCACTTGATCTTGAAGAAGCCGGTGGTATTGACCGAAACCGTCATTGAAATCAAAAAAGGCGATACGCTGGAATCGGTGGTGAAAAATTTGCGCGCTCAGCGGGTGACAGTCAATCGTTTCTGGTTCAGGCTGTTTGCCTATCGGAAGAACCTGGATCATTTGTTGAAGGTTGGTGAATATGTACTGAGTAAGGGCTCTACCGCCGCCGATATTTTGCAACAACTGACCGACGGCAAAACCCGCCAGTATTCCATTACCTTCCCGGAAGGCTGGGCGTTTAAACAGATGTTTCAGGCCATCAAAAGCAACCCCAATTTGCAGCATACCTTGAGCGATGCCGAATTGAAGGATCTGATGGTGCAGATAGGATCGGATAAAAATCACCCGGAGGGGTTGTTCTTTCCGGATACCTATTTCTTCGATAAAAACACCTCCGATGTCGATTTGTTGAAGCGGGCGCACGACCGCATGCAAGCGGTATTGAACGAAGAATGGCAGAAACGCGATCACGCGGTGCCCTTGGAAAACCCTTATCAGGCCTTGATTTTGGCCTCTATCGTCGAAAAGGAAACCGGCGCCGGGGAAGAACGCAGGCAGATCGCCGGGGTGTTTGCCCGCCGTTTGCGCAAAGGTATGTTGTTGCAAACCGATCCGACCGTGATTTACGGCATGGGCGACGACTATCACGGCGATATACGCCATAAGGACTTGCGAGAGCCAACCCCCTACAATACTTATATCATCGAAGGTCTGCCGCCCACGCCGATTGCGATGCCCGGCAAACAGGCCATCGCCGCCGCGCTGCATCCGGATCACGGCGATGCCTTGTATTTTGTCGCGCGCGGCAATGGCCGCCACGCTTTTTCCTCGACATTGGCGGAACACGAAAAATACGTCGATCAATATCAACGATGAAACTCGGACGATTTATCACCCTGGAAGGTGGCGAAGGCGTCGGCAAGTCCACCAATCTGCAATTTATCAAGCAATTGTTGGAGGAACGGCAGATCCCGTTCATTCTGACCCGCGAGCCGGGTGGTACCGGGATTGCCGAAAGGATTCGCGCGATTTTGTTGGAGCGACAGGATGAAAACCTGTCGGAGCAGGCAGAGTTGCTGTTGGTATTCGCCGCCCGCGCCCAACATATCCAACACGTGATTTTGCCAGCGTTGCAACAAGGCCTATGGGTGGTATGCGACCGCTTCACCGATGCGACCTATGCCTATCAGGGCGGCGGCCGCAATATGGATCTGCAAACCATCGCCTGGTTGGAGAATGCCGTGCAAGGTGAGCTTAGGCCGGATTTGACCTTGATCTTCGATGCGCCGATCGAGATCGGTATGCAGCGCGCCAAGCACAGAGGCGAACTGGATCGCTTCGAAACCGAACAGTTAGCGTTTTTTGAAAGAGTCCGGCAGGCGTATTTGCAACGTGCCGCGACCGATTTGAATCGCTATAAAATTATCGATGCCAGCCAAGCGCTAACCGATGTGCAACAGCAATTGCGCACAGAGTTGGCGGGCTTATGGACAAATTGATGCTGGCGCGAATTTATCCCTGGCAGCAAGATAATTGGCGGCAGTTGCACGGTTATATCGAGCAACGGCGCATCCCTCAGGCACTGCTGTTTTCCGGCGCGGCCGGACAGGGTAAGCGGCATTTGGCCGAGTATTATGCGCGGACCTTGTTGTGTCATGCGCCGTTAGCCGATGCGAGTGCTTGCGGCCATTGTGTCGGTTGCAAATTGTTCGATGCGCAAACCCATCCCGATTTTCTGGTGATAGAGCCCGACGAAGCCGGCAAGGCCATCGGTATCGATAAGATCAGGCAGCTAATCGTCAAACTGGCTTTGAAGCCGCAGTACGATGATGCTTACAGAATTGTCATTATTCAACCAGCTGACGCATTGAATACCGCTTCGGCCAACGCTTTTTTGAAGTGTCTGGAAGAGCCGACCGAGCGTACTTGTTTGCTATTGATTAGTGAGCAGCCGAGCCGATTGCCGGCGACGATACGCAGCCGTTGTCAGAAAATCGATTGCGCAACCCCGGCTCGGGACTTGGCCATGACATGGTTGCAACAGCAGGGCGTCGGCGAGCAAGCCGAGTTGTTGTTAAATCTTGCCCAAGGTTCGCCGCTGTTGGCTAAGCAATATGCCGAACAGAATATGGTTCAGCTCAGACAGCAGTATTTCGAGGCCTGGTTGCATGTCGCGCAAGGCAAGGAAAATCTGTTGGCGATTGCCGAGCAATGGCAGAAACAGGAAAAAATCGATCTGGCAGTGGTGTTGTTGTGGATGGCAGGCTGGGTGGCTGATATTGTCAGATGCGCTTATCGGGTCGAGTTGGTGCCGATAGTCAATCCGGATCTGAAAAACGCCTTGCAAGCCCTTGCGGAACGGCTAGACTTGAAACGCCTGTATCTGTTTTACGATAATGTGCTTGCCGCTAAGTCGCAACTGAACACGCAACTCAACAAACAATTAATGGTCGAGCAGCTTTTAATCAGCTGGTCGCAACTGAACAGACAATAAGCGTATGGCAGAATCAGCACCCAGACAAGGTATCCTGTCTTTATCGATCAAGGATAAAAACGCGCTTTACGCGGCGTATATGCCGTTCGTGAAAAACGGCGGCCTGTTTATACCGACCAAACGCGAGTATGAAATGGGTGAGGAAGTGTTCATGCTGTTGAATTTAATGGAAGAAACTGAGCGCTTGCCGATTGCCGGCAAAATTATCTGGAAGACCCCTGCGGGCGCCGAGGGCTATCGTGCCGCCGGCATCGGTGTACAATTCAGCGATCAGGACGGTGGCGCGGCGCGTAACAAGATTGAAACTTATTTGGCCGGCGCGCTGGAATCCGACCGATCCACGCATACAATGTAAACACCCTGGCAGGTGGGCTTTACCTGTTCTAACTTTTTAAATTCCATGTTCATCGATTCCCACTGCCATCTCGACCGTATCGATTTGGCGCCTTACGCTAACGATTTCAATGCCTTTGTCGATGCCGCCAGGGCGGCCAAAATCCGGCATATGCTGTGCATCGCCATCGACATGGAAGCTTATCCGGCGATGCTGGCACAAGTGCTGCCTTATCCGGATATTTCCTTGTCGGTAGGGGTGCATCCCAACGTCAGTGACGGCCGCGAGCCGACGCTGGACGAATTGTTGGCATTGGCCGATAACGATAAAGTCATTGCCATTGGCGAGACCGGCCTGGATTATTTTCGTAGCCAAGGCGATCTGGAGTGGCAATTTCAACGGTTTCGCACGCATATTGCCGCAGCCAAAATGTTGCATAAGCCTTTGATTATTCATACCCGCGAGGCTGGTCATGATTCGCTGGATGTGTTGCGGGAAGAGGGCGCGGACCAGGTCGGCGGCATCATCCATTGCTTTACCGAGGATTGGGCTTATGCGGAAAAGGCCTTGGACTTGAATTTTTATATTTCTTTTTCCGGGATCGTCACCTTCAAGAATGCCGAAGCGATCAAGGATGTGGCACGAAGGATTCCGGCCGATCGCTTTCTGATCGAAACCGACTCGCCGTATTTGGCGCCGGTGCCATTCCGCGGTAAACCCAACTATCCGACCTACGTGCGCTATGTGGCAGAACATATCGCCGAATTGCGCGGGACATCGGTTGAGGCAATTGCCGAGCAGTCCACGGAAAACTTTTACCGCTTGTTTGCCGGTTCGTCGGCGGATAAGCAACATTAAGGAAGCTAAAAAAAGCGGCCGGGTCCGTGCGTGATGGAGCGGCCGCCCAGAGAGGTGGGGTATAACTCTCATTCCCCAGAGGGGCGCATACAAGAGTTGCTTGCAGTTTAACGAAGCCACTGAGCCCTGAAAATGTGGCATATTGCCGCGTGACAAATTGTCGCTGGCCTAGCGTTTAGTGTCATTCGTGAAAAAACCGTCACTGCATTCGCAAATTCGTGGTATTGCCTGCTACGACCAATTCATTTTGTTCGCCATATGGAATTAGAATTAAGTGTCGCGCTCGGTTGTTTTCAGCTCAGACGCTTGCCTTATCGTAAAAACGACTTACTGCGGGCCTGGGATGCGGCCGACGAATATTTGCTGAATCACCTGGCTACTATCCCAATTGCGGATCATGCCAATGTCGTGATTCTCAACGATAGTTTCGGCGCCTTAGCCGTTGCGCTCAATCGTTATCGGCCGACAGCCATCTCTGATTCCTGGCTGTCGCAGCAAGCGACCCGTAACAATCTGGCCATGAACGGTATCGCTGACGATCAAGTGCGTTTGCTGGATAGCCTGGCCTTGCCGGATGCGGGTATCGACTATTTGTTGATTAAAGTCCCCAAAACCCTGGCCTTGTTGGAATATCAACTACATCGACTTAAGCCCCTGCTAAACGCCAACTGCCAGGTGATAGCCGCCGGCATGGTAAAGACCTTACCGCCAACCGCTTGGAAGTTGCTGGAGCGCTTGATTGGTCCTACGCGACCTTCATTGGCCGTGAAAAAAGCCCGCTTGATTTTCGTCAGTGTTGATCAAAGTCTGCGGCTACCGGAAAATCCTTATCCGCAACGCTACCGTTTGGAAAACAGCGATTTTCAGGTCTGCAATCACGCCAATGTATTTTCCCGCGACAGCCTGGATATCGGCACACGCTTCTTATTACAGCACCTGCCGGAAAACCCCGAGTATCGTGATTTTATCGATCTTGGCTGCGGCAACGGCATCGTTGGCGTGATGCTGGCCCAGCAAAATCCGCAGGCGCGGCTGTATTTCGTCGATGAGTCGTTTATGGCCATGGCTTCGGCCAGGGAAAATTTCGCGGGCGCTTTTGCCGATAATCGGCAGGCTGAGTTTGTGGTCGGCGATTGTCTAAGCGATTTTCCGGCGAACAGCGCCGATTGTATCGTTTGCAATCCGCCGTTCCATCAACAACATACGATAGGCGATCATATTGCCTGGCAGATGTTTCAGCAGGCGTATAACGTCGTGCGCAAGGGTGGCGAGTTGCGGGTGATAGGCAATCGTCATCTGAATTACCATCTGGCCTTGAAGAAATTGTTTGGCGCTTGCCGACAGGTGGCCGCCAATCCGAAATTCGTGATTTTCAGCTGTATCAAAGCCTAAATTTGAACTATTCGATATTTTTATAATGTAGCGAGGAAATTTGTTCGGACACGATGCCAATCAAAAAAATAAATAAGGCCGACAAGAACAGCACCGCGCTCATATTGGTAAAACGGCCTTCCGTGAAATAGGTATAGCCGTAATAGCCAGCCCCCATGCCAAACACCGTTCCGCTAACCGGTAGAAATAGACGCATTGGCGAGAACAGCACACCGATCCGCAAAATGATGATGAAGAACCGTAGACCGTCGTGTAATAGGCGAATATGGCTTTTGCCGCTGCGCCGGCCTGCATGGATGGGCGTGTAAGCCACCGGGAAGCCGGATCGGAAAAAAGCCATGGTACTGGTGGTGGGATAGGAAAAACCGTTCGGTAGCAGATACAGAAATTTCCGGAATTTGTTAGCTTTAGCCGCGCGAAACCCCGAGGTGAGATCCTCGATTTTATGGCCGGTCATTAGCGATGCCAATTTGTTGTAAAAGTTGTTGGCCAGACGCCTGAACAGGGAAGCGTGGCTACGGACGTTTCTGGCACCTACCACCATGTCGTAACCGTCGTTTAATTTGGCGAGTAGCGCCGATATATCGGCCGGGTCGTGTTGGCCATCGGCATCCATGAACACCAAAATGTCGCCTTTGGCCTGTCGGGCGCCGGTCTTGACCGCTGCGCCGTTGCCCATGCAATAAGGATGGTCGATCACCAGCACGCCGGCAGCGCGCGCGATAGCGGCGGTTTCGTCTGTCGAACCGTCATTCACCAATACGATTTCTGCATGGGGATAAAGCGAGGTTAACTTGGGCAAAAAAGTCGGTAGATTTTTTGACTCGTTTTTAGCCGGGAGCACGATGCTGATTGACGGGATGTTTTTCATGAATATCCAAGGTTGGCCGTGAAAGATGCCGATATGTGGCAAACAGTCTAACAGAGTTCAATATTGTCAAGCCGTGATGGGGTTAATGAAACTGGTCTTTCAATGCACGTAATTTGGCAAAAGTGGCCACATCGGATTGTTCCGTCATGAAGATGCTGCGTCGAATACTGGGGCTATGTTCTCGGAGAAAGGGATTGCTTGCTAGCTCCTGGCCGATAGTGGAGGGCAGGGTGGGGCGATTTTGCCGCCTCAGTTCGGCGACTTCGACAAGCCGTTGTTGCAGTGCCGGATTGTCCGGTTCTACCGACAAGGCAAAACGGCCATTGGCGGCGGTATATTCGTGCGCGCAATAGATGCGGGTTTGGGCCGGCAAAGTTTTTAGTTTTTGCAAAGACTGCCACATTTGCGTTGCGCTGCCCTCGAACAAACGGCCGCAGCCCAACGAAAATAATGTATCGCCGCAAAACAGCGCTTGGCTATCGGCGCAGTAATAAACGATATGTCCCAGGGTATGGCCGGGTGTATCGATGACCTGGAATGTCTGATCACCTAAGCGAACTTGATCGCCTTCTTTAATTTCTATGTCGATGCCGGGAATACGCGCTCGGTCCGCAGCTGCGCCGACGATTTTGCAAGCGGTATCTTGCTTGAGTTGCAGGTTGGCGCCGACATGGTCGCCATGATGATGGGTGTTGAAAATATAATCCAGCCGCCAGCCGTTTTGCTCAAGTGCAGCCATTACCGGTTCGGCCACGGCCGGATCGACGACCGCCGTCTCGCCGCCGATCGGTTCATGTATCAGGTAGATGTAATTGTCTGTTAGGGCCGGCACGAGCAGGATCTGTAACATTTTATTCACCCAAGCGAGCTAAGGCACTCAAGTCTAACACTATATGGGGGCAGTTTCGGTTTGGTATGTGCCGAAACGGAAAGACGCAGGTATTTGGCAGAATTGTTTTATCGAAAGGCGCATCGCCAAAGCAATGCGCCTGAGTGACAACTTGCTTAAGCGAAAAACGCTTCGATCTTGGTGAGAATGCCCTTGGCATCCAGCCCGACCAGGCTGAGCAATTCCTCGCGGCCACCTTGTTCGACAAAGCGATCCGGCAAGCCGATGTTGAGTATGGGCATCAGGATTTTCTGCGCCTGCAGGAATTCGTTGACCGCGCTGCCGGCGCCGCCGGCGATGACGTTTTCCTCGACGGTGACGATCACGTCGTGGCTCTTGGCCATCTCCAGTACCAAGGCTTCATCCAGGGGTTTGACGAAACGCATGTTGACCACCGTCGCCCCCAGTTGCTTACCGGCTTCCAAGGCCGGTGCCACCATGCTGCCCCAGGCCAGGATGGCGATGCGTCCGCCCTGGTGGCGAATCTCAGCCTTGCCGATTTCCAACTCGGTCAAGGCTTTATCGACGCTGACGCCAGGGCCCTTGCCGCGCGGATAACGTAACGAAGCCGGACCTTTATACTTGAAACCGGTGGTCAGCATTTGCCGGCACTCGTTCTCGTCGGCCGGTGCCATTACCAGCATGTTCGGGATGCAGCGCATATAACTGAAATCATAACTACCGGCATGGGTCGGACCGTCCGGTCCCACCAATCCGGCCCGATCCAATGCAAACAGCACGTCCAGATTCTGCAAGGCCACGTCATGAATCAACTGATCGTAAGCCCGTTGCAAAAAGGTCGAATAAATCGCTACCACTGGCTTGGCGCCCTGACAAGCCTGACCGGCGGCCAAGGTCACCGCATGCTGTTCGGCAATCGCCACGTCGAAATAACGTTTCGGAAACTTCTGCGAGAATTCCACCAAACCCGAGCCTTCGCGCATGGCCGGGGTAATCCCTAGCAGACGCTCGTCCTGTTCGGCCATGTCGACCAGCCAGCGGCCGAATACCTCGGTATAAGTCGGGTGCGGCGACGGTGCCGCCTTGGGTAAATAATCCTTAGTCGGATCGAAAGCCGGCACCCCATGATAAGCCAAAGGATCCTTCTCGGCCGGCGCATAGCCCTTACCCTTCTTGGTCACCACATGCAAAAACACCGGTCCGGTCAAATCCTTCAGATTCTCCAGCGTCGACACCAGCATCTCGACATCGTGGCCATCGATAGGGCCGAAATAATTAAAACCCAACTCCTCGAACAAAGTGCCTGGCACGATCATGCCTTTCACGTGTTCCTCGGTCTTCCGCGCCAGTTCCCAGACCGATGGCATCTTGGCTAAAGCCTTCTTGCTCTCTTCCCGCACCGACGAATAAAACTTACTCGACAACACCTTGGTCAGATAATTATTCATCGCCCCGACCGGCGGCGAAATCGACATATCGTTATCGTTCAAAATCACCAGCAGATTGGCATTTACATCACCGGCATGATTCATCGCCTCGAACGCCATACCGCCGGTGATCGAACCGTCACCGATGATCGCCACCATCTTCTTGTCCTCGCCGCGCAACTGCGAAGCGATGGCCATGCCCAGCGCGGCACTGATCGAAGTGCTGGAATGACCGACCCCGAAAGCGTCATATTCGCTTTCCTCGCGGGACGGAAACGCCGAGACCCCGCCCAAAGTCCTGATGGTCGGCATCCTGTCCTTGCGGCCGGTCAGAATCTTATGCGGATAAGCCTGATGGCCGACATCCCAGACCAACTGATCCGACGGCGTATCGAACACATAATGCAGCGCCACCGTCAGTTCCACGGTGCCCAAACCGGCCGAAAAGTGGCCGCCGGAGAGACTGACCGTGTGGGTCAGATAGGCACGCAGCTCATCGGCCAGCGGCTTGAGCTGTTCCGGTTTCAGCGCACGGACATCGGACGGACTTTGAATGGTGTTGAGGAGCGGGAAATCGTTAGTCTGTTTCATAATCAGTACAGGGGTTCACGATAGAACATCAGGATGACGCCTATCTGGAATAAGGCGAATACTGAAATAAATCCGGCAATGTTTTTGCCGGGCGAGTCTAGCTTAAGTTCCAACCAGCGACCGCAAGCCAGGATCAGCGAAAACACGCCCATCATGGTGTGACCGACCTGAATTAAAAAGGCGGTTTTAGCTTCGAAGCCGACATGCGAATGCGCCAGCAACATCATGCCGCCAAAGGCGGCCAGTAATGGATACATATAGGGCATGAAGCCGCTGTTATTGTTCAGCCGCGCTCTGATTTCGATCAAGCCCAGCACGAATACCAATAGCGTGGCGATCCGGTGTTGCAGGATTTCGCCGTTGTTGAAGGTACTGTCCCAGAAACCGATGGGGCCGAGCGGCCAGCTTTCCGCGTCGCTACGGAAGAACAGGAAAACGCCTAATGCCATGAAGCCGACCGGCCAGAAGCGTGCCCAGCTATGGAATCGACTGGAGAACGACAACATCGCAAAGAAGCTCATCGTCGCCAGGAAGATGCCGGAGATATTGTGGTTGTAATCCGACCAGGCGGTAGCCGCTTCCGACGGAATCTGGCCGACAATGGCTACCCGTCCGGCTTCGCCAGCGATCAAGGCTTCATGTGTGGGCGATTCCCAGCGCGGTACGCGCGGATGGAACATGTTCAATACTTCTTCGAAACTGGCCGTCAGATGCGGAATATCGACTGCGGGCGGTTGCGATGCCAAGCTGGCGGCGGTGAACAGGATGGTCAGCAGAATCAGGGTTTCCGCTTCGATGTAATAAGGCACGCGAGCGGTCAGTGCGTAAAGACTACGACTGGTGAAATAGGCATTTACGGCTTGGCGATTTAACCAGGCGAAGCTCAGTGCCAAGCCCAACATGATGATTTTCACCAGCAACAGATTGCCGTAACCCGCGCCGATGAAACCCTGGAAGGTACGGATGTAATACCAGGCCAGCGGGGTGCCGGTAACCAGCAATACAACAACCGCGCCAATACCTAGTGCCGAGAAACGTTTCAGCAATAAAGGCCAAACTTCAACTGCTATCGCGTTACGTTTTTTCAGCCCCCATAAAGCCAGAATTTGAAAAATACCGCCCACCCAGGTCGCAGCAGCGATTTGATGGGTGACGGTCAGCGTCATCAACAGGCCGCGATCTTCCAGGCGACTGGCGCCATGTACCAACCAAGCCGCGGAGATGACCAGCGGCACAATAATCGCTGTTGACAGCACCCAATACTGTTTGGAACGCGGGTTGTTTTTCAAGGCTTGCCGGATGAACAGTGCCAAAATAAAAGCACAACTGGCGCGCGCCAAGCCGGCCTGAAACTGCACGGTCTGGAAAAAGGCCGGAAACGGCGATTTGCCCAAGGTTACTGCCATCAGCCAAATTTTCAGGCCGATTTTGGACAATTGGGTGATGATCAGCGCCTTGCTGCCGAAATGGATCAGGTTGACGGTCTTATTCAATAAGGCCGAGTTGTAATGCGCTTCTTCATGCCAGGGGCGCAGCACAAACAAGCCCCACAGCAAGCCACCGATGGTGATGGAATAGAAGGTGAGATCGACGCCGCCTATCAATGAGTCAAGATAATTTGCAATGCCTTCCATACGGATCACTTAGCTTGTGTAACGAAAAAGCGCAGCAGGTCTTCACTGAGATGACCGTCTGCGGCGAATATTTTCAATTTGATGGCATATTCACCTGGTTGTAAGGCCGGCAGATTCAGCAATACCTGGCCGGGTTTTTCGCCCGGTGTGGCGGTAATGGTTTGCATTTTGTCGCCGGCACTCACCAGGAACACCTCTGATAAATCCAGTTCCACCTTGGAGTTGAACGACAGTTCGACTTGGCTGGCCAGGTTGACCGGTACCGGTTTCAGTTTCAATGAGTTATGCGTGACGACCGCATGGCCGAAGGCAATAGAGCTGACGCTCAGCAATAATGCAAACAAACTGTGTTTAAAATAACGCATGGTTGTTAGTCCTCTATTCTTTATTTTTTCAGCGCATGGCTGGCCAGGTTTTTGCCCAAAGTCCAGATTGAACCCGTCACTTGGTGGGTGTCGGCGATGGTTTTGTCCAGGGAGTTGACGATCCAGTCGCGATCCTTTTGAGTTAAATTCAACGGTGGCAACAGTTTGACCACGTTCATGCCATGGCCGGCGACTTGGCTGAGAATGCGGTGTTCTTTGAACAGCGGGATGGTAATCATCTGACAGAACAAGCCTTTATTGGCGGCTTCCAGCATTGCCCAGGCAGCTTTTAGTCCCAGACTTTTCGGCGATTGGAATTCAATCGCAATCATTAAGCCCTTGCCGCGTGCTTCCTTGAGGAACTCGTATTGAGCGGTGGAGGCGTTGAGGGTGTTGATAATGTCCTCGCCGACTTTGGCGCTGTTTTCCACCAAGTTTTCGGCGCGCATGACTTCCAAGGTCGCCAGACCAGCCGCCATGGCCATATTATTTTTCGAGAAAGTCGAGCCATGCACCACGGCTCTATCCATACGGTTGAAGACGGTGTCCATGATTTTGGTGGTCATCGCTACGCCGCCCACCGGCACGAAGCCGCCAGATAAGGCTTTAGCCATCAAGATCATGTCTGGTTTGACATTCCAGTGATCGATCGCCCAGAACTTGCCGGTACGGCCGATGCCCGTCTGAATTTCGTCGGCGACGAACAAGGTGCCGTATTTTTTGCATAAGCGTTCCACTTCCGGCAGATAATGGTCGTCCGGCACATTGACGCCTTTGCCTTGAATCGGTTCGACGATGAAGGCTGCCACATCCTTGCTGCTGAGGGCTTTTTCCAGCGCTTCCAGGTCGTTGAATGGCACCGCGTTGCAGTTAGGCAATAATGGTCCGAAACCTTCCCGGAAAATTTCCTCGCCGTTCAGCGACAGCGATCCCAGCGTCAAGCCGTGGAAAGCGTGTTCGCAATGGACGATGCGCGGGCGTTTGGTGGTGTAGCGGGCGAATTTGATGGCCGCTTCTACCGCTTCGGTGCCGGAATTGCAGAAAAACATCTTGTCCAGATTATCCGGCGTGGTGGCGAGAATTTCCTTAGCCAGCAAGCCGCTGAGCAGGGATACGTCCATTTGCACCAGATTCGGTAGCTCCAGCGTCATGGCTTCGTGCAGAGCGCTGATCACTGTCGGGTGATTGCGGCCGATCGCGAACACGCCGAAGCCGCTCAATAAATCCAGATACTCGTTATTATCTTGGTCGTAAAGGTATTGGCCGATGGCTTTTTTATAATTTCTGTCGTAACCGATAGTGCGCAACACCCGCACCATTTGATTGTTGAGATAGTGCTCGTGCAAATCGAATTTTTCATCGAAATGCTGAGTAAAAAGATCGGCAATGCTAAAAGACATGTAATACCTCGTAAGTGTTTGGTTTATTGACGGATTGTTCAATGGTTCCCGGTTGGCAATGCGTCAATAATGCTCTGGTCTGATACTAAAAATGGATGATTTCGGTTAAATATTTGGCGACGGTTTTCAGGGTTTTCCGAGCGGCATAAAAGTGCAGGCCCAGTTTGATCAATTCTGGGACTTCCCAAGGGTGGCTTAGCAAAAAACGCAATAATTTGCCGAGTTCGACCTGTCCCTGACTATTCAAGGCTTGGCTCACGGCTTGTGGCAAACTCATCGTAGCCGGGTCGGCAATCGCGCGAATGACTATGCAGGGTAGTTTTGCGTATTGGGCGGCTTTGGCAATCGCGCAGCTTTCCATATCCAAGGCCACCGCGCCGGTTTGGCGATAAAGGTGCTGCTTATCGTCGCGGTCGGCAACGATATGGCTGCTTTCCGCTAATGTCCCGCCGGAAATTGGCAAGTGTTTATCCAACAAATTATGCAGATGCTGACGCCAGTCTGCTTCGGTATGGAATGACTGCTGCTGTTCGGATAAGAGCTGCTCGGCCAAAACCAGGTCGCCCGGTTTCAAGTTTGGCGCCAAGGCCGCCGCACATCCCCAACTGATCAGTTTGTCGGCGCCCTCGCTAATCAACAAGCGCGCTGCCCGCTCGGCATTAAGTGGCCCGGCGCCGGCCAATGTCAGCAAAATATTCTCGCTAATGCTAACGCAGTCACCCTGAGACAGCTTTTGGCCGGTCAGGGTGCTAAGTTCTTCCGGGAGTGCAACGACAATGCCTATCGTCACTGTTTGGCCAATTCGTTACGGTATCTGGCTAGCGCCCACAATGGGAAGAATTTGTCGTAACCGTGATATTTCAAATAAAACACTTTTGGGAAGCCGGGGGCGGTAAAGCATGGGTCGTTCCAAACGCCGTCGGCTTGTTGGCCACGCAGCAGGAAGTCGATGCCGGCCTTGACTTCCGGGCTGCGGACTTCACCGGCCGCAATCAAACCCAGCACCGCCCAGGCAGTTTGGAACGCGGTGCTAAACTCGTAGCGGCCGCGGTATTTTTGATCGTCGTGATAGCTCAGGTTGTCTTCTCCCCAGCCGCCGTCTTCGTTTTGCACGCTTTTCAGCCAGGCTGCGGCTTTGCTGTACATCGGGTCGGTTTTCGGAACATTGGTTTGTTCCAGTCCCAGCAGCGCAGACCAGGTGCCGTAAATGTAATTGGTACCCCAGCGGCCGAACCATGAGCCGTCGGCTTCCTGTTCGCTACGGACGTATTCGATGGTGCGCTGCAAGGTTGGCAGGTATTCGTCGTGATCTTTGGCAACTCTGGCCATCAACATCGCGCAACGGGCGCTGACGTCAACGGTTGGTGGGTCCAACAGTGCGCCGTGGTCTGCGAATGGGATTTCGTTCAAATAGTAGTAAGTATTATCGACATCGAAGGCACCGTAACCGCCGTTTTGCGATTGCATACCGACAATCCAGCGAGTCGCTCGGTGGATAGACTCGTCTAGTTCGGGCAAATTGGAATCGGCCATCGCAAAACCCACGATCGCCGTGTCGTCTACATCGGGGTAATGCGGATTGGCGAACTGGAAAGCCCAACCGCCGCCGGCCAGATCGGGGCGGCGCACCCGCCAGTCGCCCGGTTCATCGGACAATTGCACGCTTTTCAACCAGTCGTAAGCGCGGCTCAGGTTGGCGGTGTTGCCTGCTTTGTCGGATTCCTGCAATGCCAACGCCGCCAAAGCTGTATCCCAAACTGGCGATAGGCAAGGCTGGCAATAGGCGTAGTCATCTTTGATCACCAATAATTTGTCGATGGATTGGCGGGCAATCACGACATTCGGGTGATCGGCCGGGAAGCCCAGTAGCAACATGGCTTGATAGGCATTGACCATGGCTGGGAATATCCCGCCCAGGCCGTCTTCGCCGTTCAAGCGTTCGGTGAACCAGTCCACGGCTTTTTGGATGGCATGTTCACGCACTCGCTGTGGAATCAGCGGTTGGGTGACGCGTCCCAACTTATCCAGGCCCAAGAAAAATTTGTTGAGCAGGGTCCGTTCCGGGAAATAGTGTTTCTCCTCGTCAGGGTGGACCACAAACAGTTCCAATACATTGACCTTATGCGGATTTTTGGCTTTGGCTTTTAAGGTGCACATGATGAATAGCGGCACCATCACCGTGCGCGACCAGTAGGATACTTTGTCCAGATGGAACGGGAACCAGCTAGGCAGCAGCATAATTTCCACAGGAATATAAGGCACGCCGCGCCAGGGCAATTGCTCGAAAATCGCCAGCGCGATACGAGTGAAGACATTGGCACGCGCGGCGCCGCCTTGGCTGAGTATCCAGTCGCGCAATTTAACCATGTGCGGCGCGTCGATGGAGTCGCCCGCCATTTTCAAAGCGTAATAGGTTTTGACACTACCGCTGATGTCGCCCGGTCCGCCGGTAAACAACGGATAGCTGCCGTCTTCCGCTTGGCGGCTACGCAGATAAACGGCGATTTTGGCTTGCAGTGCTTCGTCAATGTCGTCCAGATAATGCATCATCATGATGTATTCGGACGGGATGGTGCAGTCGGCTTCCAGCTCGAAAACCCAGTAACCTTCCGGGCTTTGCAAGCTAAGCAATTTGGCTTGGGCGCGTTCGATGGCGGCATTGAGCAAGCCAAGGCCGCTACTGTCGGTACTGTTCGAAATGTCGTGGCTGCTGGTATCTATATGGGCTTCAGTAAACATAGCGATTCCTTATTGTCCAGTGTGCGATATAGGCGAATAGTGCCAATTTGGCGTTTTCAAATTACGGCTGGCCAGGTTGAAAAGCAGGGAAAGCAGCAGGTTGCTGCGAACCGTCAGCTTGGTGGCAATAATGGTTGCCTTGACACTGTTGCGGCTGATTTTGACCTGGTTGGATTCGTTGAAATTAAGGTTTTCCTTGATTTTTTTTAGCGTCAGCACAGCCATACCCAAGGCCCACAAACAAAAGTTGCGGATGCCGGTTTCGTGGCTCGGTAACAGCTGGGTGTAGGTCAGGGCGTTTTGCAGGTGGCCATGGGCGATGCTGATCAAGCGCTCAAGTCCTTTGCGGAAGCGTTCGTCGTCGGTTTCCGGTGTCAAATCGACAAGATTGAAGCCGGTTTCGGTAAATATGTCTTGCGGCAACCAGCACACGCCGCGTTTGGCGTCGTCCCAAATGTCTTTCAGGATGTTGGTCATTTGCAAGCCTTGGCCGAACGATACCGATAGTTTTAGCAATTCGTCGCGATGGGCGGCTATTTCCGGGGAATAATGGCAGAACAGTTTTGCCAGCATTTCGCCGACGCATCCGGCGACGTAATAGCAATAGTCATCCATGTCTTTCATGGTTTTCAGGCCGGCGTGCAAATCCAGGGCTTGATACACGGGCATGCCATTAGCCATGGTTTCCACGCAACAAGCCAATGCTTCGATTTGCGGCGCGTCCAGCGAACGCGTGATAGCAATGACGCGAGGTACGACGGCTATCAGGCTGTGTTCCGCCGGAATGGTCTGTTCGGACAGTAAGGGGGCTAGTTCGGCGCTGAATGCCTCGGCATTGTTGCCGGTTTTGACGATTTCAATAAAAGCGCTGCAAAAATATTTCTTTTGTTGGGGGCTGAGAGAAACTTCATCCTCGATGGTGTCAACAATTCTGCAGAGTAAATAAGCATTGGCTACCGCAGGGTACAGTTCGCCTGGTAGTTGCGGAATGGTCAGCGCGAAAGTACGCGATACGCCTTCAAGCAGGGTGGCTTGCAATTCGGCGTCGGGTAGTTGTCTGAGCAACTCCGGAGTGTTGATTAGTGTTTGAGATCCGTTCATCTGTTTCAAGGCTAACTATTAGTAGGCTCAATGATAGACTGTTTGTTGGTGTTTTGCAAAGTGATGTTGCGTTAAGGCAAATTTACAGAAAAATCGATTATCGCGTGGTATGAATCTGGCGGTAATTTTTATATTTGTTATTGTTTTAAAAACATAATTCCGATTATTGCGGGGTAGTGAAAGATGTGGTTAGGGGTGTATTTTATGTGGCTTTTGATGGGTGTAAGTGCGTCATTGTTGTTTTTTGCTCATTTTAGCTGGAGTATGTTGCGAAAAAGTAGTATTCTAACCACATCTAATTGTGCGCCTTGATGCTGATTGATGGCTTTATAATGCTTCAAGGGTTGTTACTCGTAGGATGGTGAGCGGTTCGTGATTGTTGTTTTTTTGTAACAGTCTCGATTGCTAGATGTCTTGATAGTTTTTGGAGAATAGTGCTGTGAGTGTTCCTTTACGTCAGCAATTGGCTGTAGGTAGTTATCTGATTAAGCAAAAAATTAAAGGCGTTAAAAAATACCCTTTGGTTTTGATGCTGGAGCCCCTGTTCAGATGCAACTTGGCTTGCGCGGGTTGCGGTAAGATCGATTATCCCGATGATATTCTCGATAAGCGCTTGTCGGTTGAAGAATGCTTGGCGGCTGTCGACGAGTGCGGCGCGCCTATGGTTTCCATTCCGGGTGGCGAGCCGTTGATTCATAAAGAGATGCCGCAAATCGTGGAAGGCATTATCGCCAGAAAGAAATTCGTTTACCTGTGCACCAATGCCCTGCTGCTGAGAAAGCGCATCAACGATTATAAGCCGTCGCCTTATCTGACTTTCTCGATCCATCTTGACGGCCTCCAAGACAAGCACGATAGTTCGGTTTGCCAGCAAGGCGTATTTGATATTGCGGTCGAAGCCATCAAACTGGCTTTGGGCAAGGGCTTTCGGGTGACCATCAACTGCACCTTGTTCCAAGGTGAAACGCCGGAAGAAGTGGCGGAATTTTTGGATTATGCGATGGAGCTAGGCGTTGAGGGCGTAACGATCGCGCCGGGATTTAGCTACGAACGTGCACCGAAACAAGATGTTTTCATCAGAGGGCTTGATGTTAAAAACCTGTTCCGCGGCATCTTTAAGCTTGGTAAAAACCGCAACTGGAAATTAAATCATTCATCGCTGTATTTGGATTATCTGGCTGGCAATCAAAATTACGACTGCACGCCTTGGGGTAATCCGACTCGCAACGTATTCGGTTGGCAGAAGCCATGCTATTTGCTGGCTGACGAGGGCAACGCCGGTTCGTTCAAAGAGCTGTTGGAAACCACGCCTTGGGATAAATACGGCACGGCCAAAAATCCTAAATGCGCGAACTGCATGGCGCATTGCGGTTATGAAGCCACGGCAGTCGAGGATACTTTGGCGCATCCGCTCAAGGCATTGCTGGCAAGCATTCGTGGACCTAAAACTTCGGGCAAGATGGTTGAGGAAAAGCAGCCTGAATTTGTGCCGGTCTACAAAAAAAGCGCGATTTCCGAGATTCCGGTCAAAATCGAGTCTTGAGGTTTGGCTGTTATTCCCCTAACGAGGTTTTGAAACGACTATGTTAAAAAAAGTTTATTTCGGCTTGAGTTTGCTGTTGCTTGTATCTTTATCGCCATTGGCTATGGCCGAAGAAGCCTCGGCTAAGCAGGTGGTCGACGAATTTCAGAATCAGCTGTTGAGTGTGATGAAGCAAGGCAAGGAGTTGGGTTTTCAAGGGCGTTACGACAAACTGGATGTGGCGGTAAAGAAGAGTCACGATCTACCTAAAATTGCCAGGATAGTGGTCGGTAAGCAGTGGGAGGAGTTGACTCCCGAGCAGCAGAGTAAGTTGGAAAATGTGTTCAGCAAACTTAGCGTGTCGGCGTATGCCCATAACTTCAAAGAGTATGCGGGCGAGTCTTTCAGTTTTGTGTCGGAAGAGGAAACCGGGCGCGGTGGGGTTGTCATCCATACCAACTTGCACATTCCGGGAGAAAAGGATGTCAAGTTCGATTATATGATGAAGAAAAAAGACGAAGGCTGGCAAATTATCAATATAATAGCGGATGGTGTCAGTGATTTGGCATTGAAAAGATCGGATTACACCAGCGTATTAAGCCGCGACGGTTTTGATGCGTTGATTGCCAAAATCACCGAAAAAATCGAAAGTTACGCAAAACAATAAGTTTGTTAGGAATCGTCAGTAATGTATAACCATCAAGGCAACAGCCAAGCATCCCTGCTTTGGGCGATGTTTTTTTCAAGCGCATTAACGGTAACGGGGTGTGCCAGTACAGAGCAGAAACCGGTGGACACCAGCAGTACGGCAGCCGCTAAAGTTCAGCCGGCCGATCCTTACGAAGGTTTCAATCGTTCGATGTACGGTTTTAACATGGGCTTGGATAAGCATTTTCTGAAGCCGATTGCCAACGGTTACAAAACGATAACCCCCGATTTCATGCAGGCCGGTGTCAGCAATTTTTTTACCAACCTCAAAGGTATTAACGTTGTCTTGAACGATTTTCTGCAAGGCAAGTTCGATCAAGGCGCTTCCGACACGGGGCGTTTTTTGACAAATTCTACGGTTGGTTTGCTCGGGCTATTTGATGTGGCCAGCGAGCTGGGATTGCAAAATAATGTAGAGGATTTTGGTCAAACACTCGCGGTGTGGGGGGTTGATCAAGGTCCATATTTAGTGCTGCCGCTTTTAGGGCCGACTACTGTGCGTGATGGCGCTGCTATTGTGGTGGATAAAGCCGCTAATCCTGGAACCTACGTGCCGGGTACCGGTATTGTTGAAGGTATCAACGACCGGGCGAATGCCGAAGGTGCTTTGAATTTTATCGACGAAGCGGCCTTGGATCCATACGTATTCACCCGCGAGTCGTTTCTGCAGTATCGTAAGAATTTGATCAATGATGGTAAGACCGACCCTAATAATTACGAGTTTGATATTGACGCGGAAGTCGATGTCGGTGAGATTTCACCGGCTAAGCCTAAAGAGAGTAATGGTGTGCAAAAGCCTAAAGCCGATAGCACCAAGAAATCGCCAGATCATGTCGAAAATGCCATAGATGTAAAAAATGGCAGCGCCAACAGTAGCTCTACTAAAGCTTTCGATAGTATGTCTAAATCGTTTGATGATGCGGCCGTGGAATTTGAAAAAGCCTCAGCCAAAATGGATCAAATCAGTAAAAAAAAAAGATGGCATAAACGCCGTTAATGTCGTTTAAAGAGACGCAAGGAAGCGTCTCTTTTGGTATTTCTCAGTAATGCAACAAGGAATGCACTTCGTAGTTTCCCAGTTTCTCCCGTCCTTGCAGGAAATCCAGTTCCACCACAAAAGCGCAGGCCACCACAGTAGCGCCGAGCTTTTCAATCAGCTCGCAACTCGCTTTGGCGGTGCCGCCGGTCGCTAATAAATCGTCGATCAATAACACTTTGTCGTTGCTGTCCACGGCGTCGATATGCACTTCCAGTTCCGCCGAGCCGTATTCCAGATCGTAGGATACGCTTTGCACATCGTAGGGTAGCTTGCCCGGTTTCCTAAGCGGCACGAATGGAATGCCCAATTCCCAAGCTATTAGCGAGCCGAAGATAAATCCGCGTGCTTCCATACCGGCCACGGCGGTAATGTCGCGGCCTAAAAACGGATGCAGCAGCTGATGCACGGTCAAACGCAATGTTGCCGGATCCTTAACCAACGGTGTTATATCTTTAAAAATGATGCCGGGTTTTGGGAAATCCGGGATGTCGCGAATTTTGTTTCTTAATCTGTTCATTATGTGGTCCTGGTGTAACGTAAACTGGTCCAAAATATCTTTGCTATCTAGCCGTCTATGCCGTTATTTTTCGGCAATAAACACCATTTGATGGCAATGATAAGGGTCAATTTTTTCAGCCAGTGGTTGCAAGAAATTAGGTAAGGGGTACAAACCAAATCCGTAGCCTTTGACATTTGAATATCCCAATATGTTTAGGTATTTTCTGAGTGTCAAGAAGCTGAATACCACTAAATGTCTGTGGACGGGGTTTTCGGATTCTGCGTCCCATTTAAGTTCGTGAGAGCTCACTTTAAAAATTTCTTCAGATTTCAATAGGATATTAGAGTCGGGATGGGGGCCGCTAGACGGCATCCGGCCGGCGAGAATTAGGGCAGCGGTGAAATAGGTACTGATGTTGGGAGTCAGGATAATGAGTTTCCCGCCGGGTTGAAGTGTTCTATGGGATTCTTTCAGAAAATGGCAGCCATTTAATAAATGTTCTAAAACGGAAAGAGCAAAGATGCATTGGAATGTATCATTTTCAAATGGAAACGGATTATTTAAATCGCCTTGTTGAACGTTGATATGCTTTTGACGGGCAGCTTCTACGTCAGGACTGCTCCACTCGATACCGTGATAGCGGTTGGGTGCAAGCCCAATTTCCTGGGAAAGATGTTCAAACCAGTAACCGCTATTGGCCCCGCAATCCAGGCATTTGCCATCGTTTTGTTTTAAGCTGGAGACTATTTCCTGGGCCGCCAAGGTGTAGGCTTCAGCCATGGTGCGTTGGTACAAGGATTTGAAATAGTGCTTCAACATGATTTTGCTTAAGCGAAAAACGCTTCGATCTTGGTGAGAATGCCCTTGGCATCCAGCCCGACCAGGCCGAGCAACTCCTCGCGGCCACCTTGTTCGACGAAGCGATCCGGCAAGCCGATGTTGAGGATGGGCATCAGGATTTTCTGCGCCTGCAGGAATTCGTTGACCGCGCTGCCGGCGCCGCCGGCGATGACGTTTTCCTCGACGGTGACGATCACGTCGTGGCTCTTGGCCATCTCCAGTACCAAGGCTTCATCCAGGGGTTTGACGAAACGCATGTTGACCACCGTCGCCCCCAGTTGCTTACCGGCTTCCAAGGCCGGTGCCACCATGCTGCCCCAGGCCAGGATGGCGATGCGTCCGCCCTGGTGGCGAATCTCAGCCTTGCCGATTTCCAACTCGGTCAAGGCTTTATCGACGCTGACGCCAGGGCCCTTGCCGCGCGGATAACGTAACGAAGCCGGACCTTTATACTTGAAACCGGTGGTCAGCATTTGCCGGCACTCGTTCTCGTCGGCCGGTGCCATTACCAGCATGTTCGGGATGCAGCGCATATAACTGAAATCATAACTACCGGCATGGGTCGGACCGTCCGGTCCCACCAATCCGGCCCGATCCAATGCAAACAGCACGTCCAGATTCTGCAAGGCCACGTCATGAATCAACTGATCGTAAGCCCGTTGCAAAAAGGTCGAATAAATCGCTACCACTGGCTTGGCGCCCTGACAAGCCTGACCGGCGGCCAAGGTCACCGCATGCTGTTCGGCAATCGCCACGTCGAAATAACGTTTCGGAAACTTCTGCGAGAATTCCACCAAACCCGAGCCTTCGCGCATGGCCGGGGTAATCCCTAGCAGACGCTCGTCCTGTTCGGCCATGTCGACCAGCCAGCGGCCGAATACCTCGGTATAAGTCGGGTGCGGCGACGGTGCCGCCTTGGGTAAATAATCCTTAGTCGGATCGAAAGCCGGCACCCCATGATAAGCCAAAGGATCCTTCTCGGCCGGCGCATAGCCCTTACCCTTCTTGGTCACCACATGCAAAAACACCGGTCCGGTCAAATCCTTCAGATTCTCCAGCGTCGACACCAGCATCTCGACATCGTGGCCATCGATAGGGCCGAAATAATTAAAACCCAACTCCTCGAACAAAGTGCCTGGCACGATCATGCCTTTCACGTGTTCCTCGGTCTTCCGCGCCAGTTCCCAGACCGATGGCATCTTGGCTAAAGCCTTCTTGCTCTCTTCCCGCACCGACGAATAAAACTTACTCGACAACACCTTGGTCAGATAATTATTCATCGCCCCGACCGGCGGCGAAATCGACATATCGTTATCGTTCAAAATCACCAGCAGATTGGCATTTACATCACCGGCATGATTCATCGCCTCGAACGCCATACCGCCGGTGATCGAACCGTCACCGATGATCGCCACCATCTTCTTGTCCTCGCCGCGCAACTGCGAAGCGATGGCCATGCCCAGCGCGGCACTGATCGAAGTGCTGGAATGACCGACCCCGAAAGCGTCATATTCGCTTTCCTCGCGGGACGGAAACGCCGAGACCCCGCCCAAAGTCCTGATGGTCGGCATCCTGTCCTTGCGGCCGGTCAGAATCTTATGCGGATAAGCCTGATGGCCGACATCCCAGACCAACTGATCCGACGGCGTATCGAACACATAATGCAGCGCCACCGTCAGTTCCACGGTGCCCAAACCGGCCGAAAAGTGGCCGCCGGAGAGACTGACCGTGTGGGTCAGATAGGCACGCAGCTCATCGGCCAGCGGCTTGAGCTGTTCCGGTTTCAGCGCACGGACATCGGACGGACTTTGAATGGTGTTGAGGAGCGGGAAATCGGAGACGGTCATGTTTTAGAAAATTCCTTTATATGTTTGCGTCGCAATATTCGGCGCCCGATGAGCAGGCGCAAAGCGATAAAACCGGAGAGATTGCGGCGCAAGAAGTATAAATCGTGCAAATAAGGCGGCGATTAGTGACTGCGTTCGATGATGTACAGCGACAAATCGCGCAACAAATCCGCTTCGCTGCCAAAGCCTGCCAAACTGGCGACCGCTTGTTCATGTAGTTCCTGGGCTTTTTGTTTGGCGCCGGCCATTCCCAATAGGGCAGGGTAAGTCGGTTTGTCGTTATCGACATCTTTGCCCTGGGTTTTGCCCAAAGTAGCGGTATCGCTTTCCACATCGAGGATGTCGTCTTTGACTTGGAACGACAGGCCTATGCATTTGGCGTAATGATCCAGCTTTTTAGCGACTTCGGCAGCCAGATCAGGCTTGGACAAAGCCGCCAGATTGACGCTGGCGCGGATCAAGGCGCCGGTTTTATGGATATGCATGTTTTCCAGTTCCGGCAGAGTCAGTTTGCGACCGACCGAGCCAAGGTCGATGGCCTGGCCGCCGACCATGCCTTGCGAACCGCTGGCTCTGGTCAAAGCGGCGATCATTTTGACTCGGGCTTCCGGGCCCGCTTGAATGGCTGGGTCGTTGGCTAATACGTCAAAAGCCAGTGCTTGCAATGCGTCGCCGGCTAAGATAGCGGTGGCATCGTCGTAGGCTTTGTGACAAGTCGGTTTGCCGCGGCGTAGATCGTCGTTGTCCATCGCTGGCAAATCGTCGTGGATTAAGGAGTAAACATGGATAAATTCCACTGCGCAAGCTTGCGCGTCCAGCACATCTTCGTTCAACCCCAAGGCCTGGCCGGTGGCATAAGTCAGCAGTGGGCGGGTGCGTTTGCCGCCGTCCAGCACGCTGTAGCGCATGGCTTGATGCAGGGTTTGCGGCAGAATGTTCTCGCCGGGCAACCTGACGTCCAGCGCGCGCTCGACGCGGTTCTGACAGGCGGTAAGATAGGCTTTTAAGTTACTCATCGGTGAATGGCTCCAAAGTTTGCTGGCCGTTTTTTTCTAATAAAATTTGGACTTTCTGCTCGGCGTCTTGTAGCGCTTGCTGGCAGGTGCGGGTTAATCTGATCCCGCGTTCGAAGGATTTTAAGGACTCTTCCAGAGAAATATCGCCGCGCTCCATTTGCTCGACCAATTTCTCCAATTCTTCCATCGCGTCCTCAAATTGGGATGCGCTTTTACGTCTCGACATATAATGTGTACTGACATGCTCAAAAAATGACCGAGCATTATAGTATGAATTAACAGCAAACGATGAGTAACAATGAGTAACGAATATAACGCCGCGGCAATTGAAGTACTGAGCGGCCTGGACCCGGTGCGCAAACGTCCCGGCATGTATACCGACACCACGCGCCCGAATCATTTGGTGCAGGAAGTGGTGGACAACAGTGTCGATGAAGCGCTGGCCGGCCACGCCGACACCATCAATGTCGTGCTTTATAAAGACGGTTCAGTGCGGGTGGACGATAACGGCCGGGGCATGCCGGTGGATATTCATCCCGAACAGGGCATTCCTGGCGTGGAAGTAATCCTTACGCAGTTGCATGCCGGCGGTAAATTCTCCAACAAAAACTATCAATTCTCCGGCGGCTTGCACGGCGTCGGCGTGTCTGTGGTCAACGCCTTGTCGGAAAAACTGCTGGTTGAAATCAAGCGCGGCGGCGGTGTCTATCAAATGGAATTTGCCGGCGGCGACAAAGTCAGCGAATTGCAGCAAAGCTGCACGGTCGGTAAGAATAACACCGGCACCAGCGTGCATTTTTGGCCGGACGGCAAGTATTTCGATTCTAACCGGGTCTCGGTCAGCAAGCTGAAGCATGTGTTGCGTGCCAAGGCGGTACTGTGCCCAGGTCTAAAAATCACCTTGAATTCGGAACTCAGTGACGAGCAATTCGAATGGTGTTACCAGAATGGCTTGCAGGAATATTTGTTGGATAGGGTCGGTGACGCCGAGATTTTTCCGCAACCGCCGTTCATGGCTAACATGGTGGCCAGCAACGAAGCGGTGGAGTGGGGCATCGTCTGGACGCCGGATAGCTTGCCGGAAACCATCGCCGAGAGTTATGTTAATTTGGTGCCCACCGCGCAGGGCGGCACCCATGTCAACGGCCTGCGGGCCGGCTTGACCGAAGCGATGCGCGAGTTTTTAGACTTTCGCAACCTGCTGCCGCGCGGCGTGAAGATCGCCCCGGAAGATGTCTGGGAGAGTTGTCACTTTGTGTTGTCGGTGAAACTGGAAGATCCGCAGTTTTCCGGACAAACCAAGGAAAGGCTCAGCTCGCGCGAATGTGTGACTTTCGTGTCCGGCGTCGCCAAGGATACTTTCAGCTTGTGGTTGAATCAGCATCCGCAGGAAGGCGAGAAAATCGCCGAAATCATATTGGCTAGCGCGCAGAAGCGCTTGAAAGCCGGCAAGAAAATCGTCCGCAAGAAAATCACCAGCGGCCCGGCCTTGCCCGGCAAATTGGCGGATTGTTCCGGGCAGGATCTCAGTCGCACCGAACTGTTTCTGGTCGAGGGCGACTCGGCCGGCGGTTCTGCCAAGCAGGCTAGAGATAGAGAGTTTCAAGCTATTATGCCCTTGCGCGGCAAGATCTTGAACACCTGGGAAGTCGATTCCGGCGAAGTGATGGCATCTCAGGAAGTGCATGACATCGCCGTGGCATTGGGCATAGAGCCGGACAGCAACGATTTGCAAAATCTGCGCTACGGCAAGATCTGCATCCTGGCCGATGCCGATTCCGACGGCAATCATATCGCAACGTTGATTTGCGCGCTGTTTTACCAGCATTTCAATGCACTGGTCAGGGCGGGGCATGTATTCGTGGCGATGCCGCCGCTGTATCGGGTGGATGTCGGCAAGAAGGTGTTTTACGCGCTCGATGAATCCGAACGTCTGGGCGTATTGGCGAGGATCGAAGCCGAAAAACTCACCGGCAAGATCAACATCCAGCGTTTCAAAGGCCTGGGCGAGATGAATCCGTCGCAACTGCGGGAAACCACGATGAATCCAGACACCCGCCGCCTGGTGCAGTTAACGGTAGCTGAAAACGACGATACCCGCGAGCAGATGGACTTGTTGCTGGCCAAGAAGCGCGCTGGTGACCGTAAAAGCTGGTTGGAGGAAAGGGGTAATCTGGCGGAAGTCTGAGGCCGGCGCGTTTGGCGGTTAACGCGGTATAATCGCCAGCTTTTTAAGCCGAGAAAAAGCATGCAGGTCGATCTTCTCATTCAAGCGCGTTGGATAATACCGGTAGAGCCGGAATCGGTGATTCACGAGAACTACAGTCTGGTGATCGATGACGGCAGAATAGTCGATTTGTTGGCTAACGATCTGGCATTACAGAAATATCAGCCGCGCAACATCGAACGGCTAGACCAGCACGCATTGATTCCCGGCCTAATCAACTGTCACACCCACTCGGCGATGTCCTTGTTACGCGGTATCGCCGACGATCTGCATCTAATGGATTGGTTGCAAAACCACATTTGGCCTGCCGAGCAAAAATGGGTCAGCGAAGCCTTCGTTCGGGACGGTACCGATCTGGCGATCGCCGAAATGCTGCGTTGCGGGACGACTTGCTTTAACGATATGTATTTCTTTCCGGAAATCGTCGCGCAACAGGCAGTACAGCACGGCATTCGCGCCAATGTCGGGCTGATTGTTTTCGATTTTCCAACGGTCTGGGCGGAAAACGCCGATGCTTATCTGACCAAGGGCTTGGCCTTGCACGAGCAACTTCGTCATGAAGCATTGATCAGCACTTCGTTTGCACCGCATGCACCCTATACCGTATCGGACGCGCCGCTACGCAATGTCATCACTTATGCCGACGAGATGAATCTGACCGTGCATATGCATTTGCATGAAACCGCGCATGAGGTTGAAGAGCAAAAAAATAAAAACGGTCAAACGCCGTTGCAACGTCTACACGAACTGGGTTTGCTGACGCCATCGTTTATCGCGGTACACATGACGCAATTATCCGCCGAAGATATCCAGCTTTATGCGGAAACCGGCGGCCACATCGTCCATTGTCCGGAATCGAATTTGAAACTGGCCAGCGGCTTTTGTCCGGTGGCGCAATGTCTGGCCGCCGGCATCAACGTCGCTTTAGGTACGGACGGTGCCGCCAGTAATAACGATTTGGACATGCTGTCTGAAATGCGCACAGCGGCGTTGCTAGGGAAGGGGGTGGCGGGAGATGCCAGCGCGGTGTCGGCGATGACAGCATTGCAAATGGCGACCATCAATGGCGCCAAGGCCTTAGGGTTGGATGCGGAAATCGGTTCGCTGGCCATCGGTAAAGCCGCCGACGTGGTGGCAATAGATCTGAGCGAGCTGGAAACTCAGCCTTTGTTCAATCCGCTGGCGCAAATCGTCTACGCTGCCGGTCGGCATCAGGTATCCGATGTTTGGGTGAGCGGAAAACAGCTGTTGAAAAAGCGCGAGTTGACTTCTTTGGATTTGCCGGCGCTTAGACAAAAAATCAAGCTTTGGCAGGCGCGTTTGCAAGAGCATCCTTCAAGCTGATTGGCCTTTTGCCGTCTAGTTAAAAAGCCTTATACCGTTCATGCCCGACAGTGATTACGAAAACCGTGCGAAAGTTGGAGCATGACGAATAACCTAGTAATACAGTAAACTATAGCCCCATGAACAGGTTGGCATTATGACAGCGACAGAAAACGTACATCCACACGAAATTCATAAATTTGGTTCGCAGGCCGAGCGCTGGTGGGACCCGAATGGCGAGTTTAAAACCTTACACGACGTCAATCCCTTGCGTTTGCAATTTATTCGACAATATGCCGATTTGCAGGGTAAGCGGGTAGTGGATGTCGGTTGCGGCGGCGGTATTCTTACCGAAGGGTTGGCGAAAGCCGGCGCGGACGCTTTGGGTGTCGATTTGAGCGAAGACTTGCTGGATATTGCCGATTTGCATGGATTGGAAACCGGTGTGAACGCCAGTTACCGGAAAATCAGCGCCGAACAGCTTGCCGAGGAACAGCCAGCTGGTTTCGATCATGTCACTTGCATGGAAATGTTGGAACACGTGCCCGACCCGGCGTCCATCATCGCTGCTTGCGCGACGCTGGTTAAACCAGGCGGCATGGTGTTTTTTTCCACATTGAACCGGGTGCCGAAAGCTTGGCTGCTGGCTATCGTCGCCGCCGAGCACGTACTGAAAATGGTGCCTAAAGGCACACACGACTATAAAACCTTTATCAAGCCTTCCGAATTGGGACAAATGGCCAGAAGCGTCGGGCTGGAGTTACAGGGCATGGTTGGTATCGAATATAAACCGTTCAGTAAGCAATTTAGCCTAGGCAAAGATATCGACGTGAATTATATCGCCGCGTTTCAGCGTTCCGAGTGACGGCGCATGACTGCATTTAAACTGGATTGCGTATTGTTCGACCTCGATGGTACCCTCGTCGATACCGCGCCGGATTTGATCGCCTGTTTAAACAAGACCCTAGCGGCGCACGGTTTTCCCGAAGCGCCTGAGGAAACGGTACGGCCTTTCATTTCCCACGGCGCATTGCCAATGATCAAGCACTGCGTGAGCGTGGGCGACAGCCTGGCGCAATGCATGTTGGAGTTCATGCTGGATACCTATCAGCACAATATTGCCGAGCACAGTCGATTTTTTCAGGGCATTGCCGACAGTTTGGTTGCCATAGAACAGCTGGGTTTGAAGTGGGGCGTGGTCACCAATAAGAAAGCCCGCTTTACCGTGCCGCTGATGGATGCGATGCAACTCAGCGAGCGGGCGGCCTGCATTGTCAGCGGCGATACCACGCCCAATAGCAAGCCGCATCCCGAACCGATGCTGGCCGCATGTCGGCAAGCCGGCGTATCGCCCGAGAACTGCGTGTATATCGGCGATGCCGTGCATGATATTACCGCCGGCAAACGCGCCAATATGAAAACTTTGGCGGCGTTGTATGGCTATTTGAAAAGCGATGATCAACCCCACACCTGGGGGGCCGACGCCTTGATCGAACAACCTCCACAATTGATGGAATGGATACACGCTAATTTATGTCATTAAGCAATAAGGTTTTACTCATCACTGGCGCCGGCGGCGGTCTGGGCGGTACGGCGGCGCTGGCTTTAGCCGGGCAGGGCGCGCAAATTATTCTGCTGGATAAAAGCATCCCAAAACTGGAAAAAGTCTACGATGCGATTGTCGCTGCCGGCGGCCCGGAACCGGTGATGTATCCCTTCGATCTGGCCGGTGCTAGCGAAGCGCAATACGAAGAAATGGCCGATGCAATAGTGCAACGCTACGGTGCTTTGCATGGCGTATTGCATGCGGCGGTGGAATTTAGCGCTTACAGCCCGATCGCCAACTACAAAACCAAGGATTGGGGGTATGCCTTAAACGTCAACCTCAGCGCGCCTTTTTTATTGTGCCGGGTGTTGTTGCCGGTATTGCAGCGCAGCGAGCATGCTTCCATCGTGTTTATCTCCGATTCCTCGGCGCGCAAAGTCCAGGCTTATTCGGGCGCTTACGGCGTGTCGAAAATCGCGCTGGAAGGCTTCGCCGGTATTCTAGCGGCCGAACTGGAAGCCGGGCAAAAAATCCGGGTGAATACGGTGGTGCCGGGGCCGATCGATTCGCCGTTGCGCAAACGAGCCTATCCTGCCGAAGACAAAGCCTTGATTCCGGCCATGAACAGTCTGGATCCGCTTTATATTTATTTATTCGGCGATGCCAGTATCGGTACGACTGGCCAAATTATTGACGCACAAACTTTTAAACCCTAAAAATTGTTATGGCAGACAGAGAAGTTGTTTTTTTAACCCGCGACGTCAATATCGTCACGATTCCGGACGGCCATCACGGCACCCTTAACAAGGGACAGGAAGTGACGATACATCAGGCCTTGGGCAGCAACTATACCGTGGTTACGGATTACGGCCACATGGTCAGGGTTGCCGGCAGCGATGCCGATGCACTAGGTAAGGAAGCTCAGCATTTGCAAACATTGGTATCCGAAACCGACCGGAAGGCCGTCGAGCAAAATTGTTGGGAAGTGATGAAAACGGTTTACGACCCGGAAATCCCGGTCAATATCGTTGATTTGGGCTTGGTTTACCATTGCGGCGTCACGCCGAATGCGGAAGGCGGTAACGATGTGCATATCCAGATGACGCTAACCGCGCCTGGTTGTGGCATGGGCCCGGTCATTCAGAGCGACGTCGAGAAATGCATCCGAGCATTGCCGGGCGTCAGCTCGGTGGATGTCGAAGTGGTGCTGGACCCACCCTGGTCGCGGGAAATGATGTCCGAAGTGGCTCAGGTGCAACTCGGCTTATTTTAGGCGGCGGCAAAGCGGCGGAAAATTGCCGCTTTTCGATGACTAAGTTTGTAATTTTTATATAACAAATTGTTTTTTATGTAAAAAAATAGTATTGGCATGCTCCTGGCTTAACTTCTCTTGAACCTTTGATTCAAGACTCGGGGAATGTCATGAAAGAAAAAGCAGCCGGATTAGCCGTTGTCAGTAATAAAACCTTTGAAGCGTCGACTGCGGTCAATTTGCATCACTACGATATCAGTAGCGCGCTGCAGACCACATTGGAATTTAACGAGCTGATCGGTATTTTCTGCAATAAGATTCAACATACCATTCCGCATAACGGCGTCGAATATTACAACGAGGAATTCGATCTAGCATTCAAGCGCGGTGTCATGGCCCGTCATTCTTGCTCCTATGCCTTAAAAGTGGAAGAGCAGCAGTTGGGCGAATTAAAACTGACCCGCAGCAACCGTTTCAGCAAGGAAGAGCTGAAAATGTTGGAGAGTCTGTTGTGTTGTCTGATTTATCCTTTAAGAAACGCCACCCTGTTTCAGCAGGCGCTGAAAATGGCGTTTACCGATCCCTTAACCAAAGCCAATAACCGCACGGCGTTTAACGATACCTTGTTGCGTGAGATTAAGCGCGCGCATCGTGGCGGACAGCATTTGTCGCTGATTTTTGTCGATGTCGATAACTTCAAGAGTATTAACGACGATTACGGTCATGGTTGTGGCGATTTGGCGCTGGCGTCGCTGGCTGCTTGGCTAAAAGACAGTGTACGCGGCAGCGACGCGGTATTTCGTTATGGTGGGGAAGAATTCGTGATTTTGCTTGGCGATACCGATATCGATGGCGCGACGCTGATCGCCGAGCGGATCCGCGCCGATATAGAGTCGCATACCATAGCTTATGGCATGGATGTACTCAATCTGACCGCAAGTCTGGGAATTGCCACATTAAAAGGCAGCGATAGCGCGGACTCATTGATTAAGCGGGCGGACGCGGCCATGTATGAAGCCAAGAGGCAGGGCAGAAATAGGGTTGAGATTAGCTATTAGCCGTTACGCGGTTGGCGAGCAAGCCAACCGCAGCAGGATGGATTAGTTTTCAAATACGTCCGCGCCTTTCGGGGCTTTAAAATTAAATAAAGCGTCGTCCAATTTAGGGTTTTGCTGGATATTGGAAAAATAAATTCGGGTCAATTGCCCAAAATTATCGCTCAGTTCCATACCACCTAACTGGTTGCCGTTCAGGCCAATCAGGATGTATTTGAAACCGCTTTCTTCGTTTTTCGGCAGCAGTTTGACCCAGTTCATCCCGTCATCCTGGCCTTGCTCCTCCAGGATAAATTTTTCCTCGATATCGACTTCCCCAGTCAACAACAAGGCCGGCGTGGAGCCCAGCGAATCATCCAGCTGCTTGACCGTCACTTGCTCCAGATCGGCGTCATAAAACCAGACTTTGCCAGCATTGGAGACGATTTCCTGTACAAACGGTTTTTGATAATTCCAACGAAATTTGCCCGGCCGGCTCAAGTAAAACTTGCCGAAACTATTCTGGGCGGGGCGGCCGCTCTTATCGAAACTGATTTGTTTGAAATCGGCCGACAACGCGGAGTTGCTGGCTAAAAAGCTTTTCAGTCTAGCGATCGGGGCTTCCTCGGCCCAAGCGGGTTGAATGGCGGCGATCAGGAAAATCAGCGTGCGAAGGATTTTATGCAACATATTAAAAAGGGTTCAGGTTATTAAGCCAGCTTTCGCCGGATTCCGAGTTAGCCGCGCAGTCGGCCAGCTGGCTCGGCGCCGAGCCTTCCACGAACGGCATTAATTTCGCGCCAGCACAGGTTTCATTGCTTAGCAGGCCGCTGGCCGGGTCTATCCAGGTCATTTGCACATTATCCGGCGGCACTAGACTGACCGGTTTTTTGGATACCTGCCGCATCAATTCCGACCAAATTTGCAGTGCGCCGCTGCCGCCGGTGAGGCCAGTGGGTTTGTTGTCATCGCGACCGATCCAAACCACTGACAGAAAATCCCCGCTAAAACCGGCAAACCAGCTGTCCCTCAACTGGTTGGTGGTGCCTGTTTTACCGATCAGCGCCATGTTTTGCGGCAGATAATTATATGCAGAGTGGCCGGTGCCGGCGTACATCACTTCCTGCAAAATGGTGTTGGTGATAAAAGTTGCGGCTGGATCGACCGCCTGGCGTACCGTGAACGGATAGCTTTGCAAGGCTTTGCCGTCGGCGGCGTTCACCGCGCGGATCGAACGCAACGGCGTTGCGAAGCCGTCGCCGGCCAGGGTTTGATACAGCTGAGTGACTTCCAGCGGCGTCAACGGTTGAGCGCCGAGCAGAAAGGATGGGAACAAATCGACCGGCCGGCTGACGCCCATGCTTTTCAGCGTGTTAGCGACTCTGGCCAGACCGACGTCCATACCGATACGCACCGTCGCCATATTGTAGGAGTGAGCGAGGGCGCTATGCAGCGGTACGATGCCGTGTTCCTGATTGTCGTAATTGTCTGGCGACCAGATCTTGCCTTTTTCCGCTTCGATTTGCAGCTCGGTATCGCTGACTGGGGTGGTTATGGTGTAACGGTCCGGGTATTCCAGTGCAGTTAGATACACCACCGGTTTGATTAGCGAGCCTATCGGTCTGACGGCGTCCAAGGCGCGATTGAAGCCGGTTGAAGCCGAATTGCGGCCGCCGACCAGCGCGACGATTTCGCCGCTGTCTCGGCGGGTGACGATGGCAGCGCTTTCCAGGTCGTCGCTTTTTGGACTTTTCTCCAGCTGCTTAAGCTTGCGAGCGATGGATTGTTCTAATGCGTCTTGAATACGAGTGTCCAAGGTCGTGACGATGCGCAGGCCTTCGGACGTCAGGTCTTCTTCCTTATATTCCTGTTTCAGCTGGCGTTTGACCAGATCGATGAAATCCGGGTAACGGTTGGCGGAGCGGTGGATGACCGTGGCGACGCCGAGCGGTTGTTTTTTCGCTTCGCTAACTTGCTGCGCATCGACATAACCCTCGCTTTGCATAGCATCCAGGACGATGTTGCGGCGCTCCAGCGTGTGTTCCGGATTGCGGCGCGGGTCATATTCGGAAGGTCCGCGTACCAGAGCCACCAAGGTCGCGACTTGATGTAAATTCAGCGTTTTTAAAGATTGGCCGAAGTAAAATTCGCTGGCCAGGCCGAAACCATGCACGGCGCTGGCGCCGTCTTGGCCCAGAAAAATTTCGTTCAAATACGCTTCCAGAATTTCGTCCTTGCTAAACCGATATTCCAGAATCAAGGACATCAAGGCTTCTTTGAGTTTGCGGCGCAGGGTGCGTTTAGGGTTCAGGAAAAAGTTTTTCACCAACTGTTGAGTGATAGTACTGCCGCCTTGCACCATGCCGCCGGCTTTTAGATTCGACCACATCGCCCGGACGATGCCCTTGGGCGAAATACCGAAATGGTTATAAAAGTCCTTATCTTCGGTAGACAGCAAACCTTGCACCAAGGTTTGCGGCGCCTCGTCCAACTTAATCAGAATCCGGTCTTCCTTGCGGGTCGGGTAAAAACTGCCGATTTGCACCGGGTCCATCCGCACGATGGCCAGATTCTCGCCTGTGCCGGCGTCGGTCAGGCTGACGATGCCGCCGCTGCTAAAATTAACGCTGATTTTACGGCTTTCCTGAGGCGTGTCGCCGAAGTTGAACGCTCGGGTGCGGACATTGATCGTGCCGCCTTTCGTATAATACGAGCCTTCGCCGGCCAGTTGATTATCCTGGCGATAATGCAATTCCAACAATAAGTCTTCCAGATTTTTGCTGGATATTTCGTAACCGGCATACAGTTCGACCGGGCTGGCGTAGACTCGGGCCGGAATCGACCAACGTTTGCCTTCGAATTGCTCGCGTACCGTGTGATCGAGATAGCCCACGTAAGCGGCCAGCACGAAGCCCGCGAACAAGATCAGCGGAATCAGGATGCGTGTTAACCACGATGATTGAGGTTTCGATTTTCTACGTCTAACGGTCGATTTGTTGCTTCTGGGTCGTCTTGCCATTCAGTCGGTGTGTGATGTGATCACGCTGCCGGCGTTCGGCGGCATGTGCGTGTGGATAGGGGACGATAATCGTACCTGCTGGTTGGCAGGTTCATTATGCTTGCTATTATCTAATAAAATCGATTTGTCCGCACAGATTGCTGGAGTTAATCAAGGGAGATTGCTGATGAAAGTGATGAAAATAGTTTTCGAATGCTCAGCGATGTCGGCGTTGGTGATGATGCGCCTGGTTTTGGGGTTGTTGATCGGCATCGCGACGACGGCAAATGCCCAGGCCGACGGACATTTCGAAAAACCGGCGGATATAGAAGCCTTCGTTCGCGATGGCTGTCCGCATTGTGAACAAGCCGAACAGTTTCTGGCTATTCTGCAACGCGAACAACCGGATCTGCGGATTGCGATTCGTAACGTTAATCAAGAACCGGCTGCCTTGGAGCGGCTGAAGGCGATTATCGAATCCCGAAATAGTGGACTAATCAGGCTGCCGGCGTTTGTGGTCCGAGGTGAATTAATAATCGGCTACGCCGATGAAACCTCCAGCGGCGCACTGATTCGCAACGCCTTGCGCAGCAGTGCGAATCAGGCGCCGGCATCCGCCGATGACGCCGGCAGTTGTGAAGTACAGTCCAGTGTGTCGTGCGAAGCGTCTATCAGCGAGGAAGCGTCGCCGACGCCGAATCTATTTGCCGTGACGTGGTTTGGCCGGCGTATCGGCCTTGAAGAAGTCGGGTTGCCGGCGTTTACGTTGGCGATGGGGTTGTTGGACGGTTTTAATCCCTGCTCGATGTGGGTGCTGATTTTGATGATCTCGATGCTGGCGCCGATGCATAATCGGCCCAGGATGTTGGCGGTGGCCGGGACGTTTGTCGCGGTGGAAGGGCTAGCCTACTTTATGTTCATGGCCGCTTGGTTAAACCTGTTTTTGCTGATCGGCTTATCCAGGGCGTCCGAGTTGGCGATTGCCGGTATTGCTATTTTTGCGGGTTTTATTAATCTTAAAGATTTCTGGGCATATGGTGTGGGAATTTCATTGTCGATACCCGCATCGGCCAAGCCGGGAATCTACGTCCGTATTCGTCGTGTTCTCCAGGCTGAAAATCTGGCGGGAGCGATGTTGGGTGCGGTGGTGCTGGCCTTGTTGGTTCAGATGGTCGAGTTACTGTGTACGTCTGGCTTTCCGGCCTTATACACACGCATCTTGACTCTTCGACAACTCCAAGGCCTAGATTATTACGGTTATTTGCTGTTGTACAATTTGGCGTATATGCTGGATGACGTGATCGTGCTGGGGATAGGCATTATCACGCTGAGTCAGCATCGTTTGCAGGAAAAGGAAGGTCGCTGGCTGAAATTGCTGAGTGGTTTGGTGATGGTGGGCTTGGGGATTTATTTATATTTACGAGGCTGGGTTGAGTAGATATTGTCTTGTTGGCAGCTTGATGTTTGACAGGATCATGCTATTCATTCCACGACTTGTATTGAAACCAAAACGACATAGGGGATTTCGTGACCAATAACAAGCGCAGGCATCCTCGCCTAACGCATCGTGCCAAAATCAGGATAACTGTGCCGGCTTCGTCGGAGCCCGTCATCGCCGACATGCGGGATTTTTCCGAAACCGGACTGTTCTTATTGTGCACCGAAGAATTAATGCCACCTATCGGGACTGTCATAAAAGTGCAAACTACCGAATTCGACGACGCACCGATTCAAACGGCTACCGTGGTGCGGATAGAGCCGGATGTGGGGTTTGGTTTGGAGTTTTTGCCAGTTTGATCAGGCTTTGATGTCGATCAGCTGGCCGTTGCGACTGGTATCTTGTCGCAGCATTAATAGTTCAGTACGCGCCTTATTAGCCATCGCACTGGCCTTGGCGGCGATACTTTGATCCTGACCCGACGGATTGGCGGGTGCCAAGGCTGCGCGGCGTATTGTTTCCGCTTTGAGCAGAGTGGCTTGCGGATCGCCAGGAACCTCCGAGGTATCGATACTGACCTCGCCGCCACTGACGTAGCGTTGACCGTCCGGACCGGTGGTGTACTTAAACTGTACACCGCTGACGGCAAGACCGCCGGCGGAACTTAAATGCGCTTGCTCATGATTGCGAACTTCCTGGTCGCGCGATTTCAGTTCTTGAATCTGGCGGTGCTGATCAGCGCTGAGTTGCTTACCGTTTGCAGTTTCGTCGCCGGATAGTGGCTCTATCGTTCTAATTAAGGGCTTATCGCCAGACGTAACAATAGCCTGGCTGTAAAGGCCGTAATAATGGGGTAGGCTGGAAGTGGCGGTTACAAGCATGCACTTTCCCGATAAATTCTTTTAACTGGTTCACGGAATATACGCTTTATCTAGTAAATTTCAAGAGTCGATTGTTTGCTGCAAGGCCCAGTCTATATGCTCGCGGAGCATTTCCGAATCGTCATTCAATCGGCTGCTTAAAATGGCTCTAACTTTGGATGTCGGTTTTCCGTTGCCCAAGGCCACCGCGATATTGCGCAGCCAGCGCAAATGGCCGATGCGGCGGATCGCCGAGCCTTCGGTTTTTTGCAGAAATTCAGCTTCGCTCCATTGAAACAACTCGATTAAAGTCGATTGATCCAAACGATGCCTGGGTTTGAAGTCGGCTTCGGCACTGAGCTTGGCGAAACGGTTCCACGGACACACCAATTGGCAGTCGTCGCAACCGTAAATCCGATTTCCCAGCAAGGGCCGCAATTCGACCGGGATGCTGCCGTGCAGTTCGATGGTTAAATAGGATACGCAACGGCGCGCATCGACTTGATACGGGCCGACAATCGCCTGGGTTGGGCAGACATCCAGACAGGCCCGGCACTGGCCGCAATGCTGGCTGGCCGGTTGGTCGCTGGGTAAGGCCAGATCGGTGTATATCTCGCCTAAAAAAAACCAGGAGCCAGCGCGGCGGTTGATAAGATTGCTGTGTTTGCCGATCCAGCCCAGTCCGGCTTTCTCGGCGATGGCTTTTTCCAAAACCGGGGCGCTATCGACAAATGCCCGGTAGCCGAACGGGCCGATTGTCGCGCTGATTTTGTCCGCCAGTTTTTGTAAACGATTACGCAGCAGCTTGTGGTAATCGCGGCCCAAAGCGTAACGGGACACGAAGGCGGCGGCCGGGTCGTCCAATATTTGTTTGCTGGTTGCCGGCGGTTCCGGCAAATAATCCATCCGCGCCGAGATAATGCTGCGGGTGCCTTCTTGCAATAAAGCCGGCCGGCTGCGTTTCAAACCGTGAGCCGCCATATATTGCATCTCACCGTTAAAACCCTTGTCCAGCCACTGATGAAGACGCAGTTCGGCATCTATGAGTTTGGTATCGCTGATGCCGATCTGCTGAAAACCCAATTCCTCGCCCCACTGTTTGATGCGCTGGGCCAGAACTAGCGGATCTTCGGCCGCGGAGGGTGGTATGTTCAATTTAATGGAACCTTAGGTAAACGTTTTTTAGAAATGATGTAGGGTCGAATTTATTCGATCTTGGGATTTTACAAAGCTGGCTGGCCGAATAAATCAGGCTCCCACATTCAAAATTAGAAGGGCGGTATCCACGGTGGAAACGAACTATTTAAAAATTCACCAGAGTGTTTTTAACAAGTAGCTATTCGCCGTCCCGATTATTTGTCTTCCTTTTTATCAAATACCCCGCTAAAACTAAATCCTATATCGATTTTGCCAATTTCCTCAATCACTTTTTGGCTCAATTCATCGAGCGGTTTATCGGAAAACACTGCATAGCGCATCAGGTTTTCCGTATAGGTTTGTTTGTCTTTATATTGGCTATAGAACGCGAACATCAACGCGGCGATGCCGGTGACCGTGGTTTGCACAATCGCCGATTTATACCATTCGCGCTCGCCCAGGCGGTCTTTTAACAACACTCCCAATGCAGGCCACAAAAACACCGCCACCGCGGAAATCAGCGATAGCCAGAAAAACACTTTATTCAATATCGTGTAACTTCTGGCCTTGACATACAGATCGTAAATCAACACCAGCTTGCGTTCTTCTGCCACCGTCGTCGGCTTTGCCGTGTCGCTGGGATCGGTTTTACAGACGGCGGTTTTGGCGTAATCCATCAACAATTTCGCGCTGGTTTGATTGGGGTTGAGGATGTTGATCACATCCTTGTCGCAGGATTCCGGCGCGCACCCGCTTAGCGCAATTAGTGCCACGGTGATTAACAGAAACTGGCGCATGGCTTTACTCCGTATCGATTTAGAGTGGCAATTGTTACATAACCGATTCGATAGATCGCGGGAAATACGTGCTGGGTGTGGCTTACGCCTTTAATTCGACGGGGTGCTGTTTGTCGAGTTTGCGCCGCTAACCGGTAGCGCGATTGAATGTGCTTTCTAGCGGCTAAATGCCCGTCCTATGGCGTATGATCCTTTTAGAAAGTCGCTTTCTCTGACGGAAAGTCAAGATATGCTGACGATGGACAAAAACCGACCCAAACCAGCCACACACGAAAATCTTCAGCGTCAACTTGATATACCAAAATTGGTTTGATTTGAGCTAATAAAACTCACGCCTTGGCACTGCCCGGACTGGATGCCAATACCAATACCAGTACCGCAAAAACTCCCCCAGTTCTCCCATTACAAGCGAATCCATTTTCAGGATACTACGTCCCAAGTTGAGACGCGGACCGATGGTTATCAGATAACCCCAAGAACGGCGACGTCCGCGGCAATACATTTTATCGATTATGAATTTTAAACGCGGCGTCGATTGATGTTGCAAAATCGAACAAACCTTGGAGAACACCGCCATGAACAGACTGCCAGAAACCGTCAGCCAACAATTCAACCAACTGTTTGCCGTCATCGGCCAAGCCAGCGACGACCTGAAACTGACTATTGCCGAAGCCAGTATGGCCGGTAACTTTTCACTGGTTACAGCCAATATCGAGAACTGCCAGCGCCTGCAAGCTTTGGAGTTGGAAATAAAAACCTGCATGGGCAACTTCGTAAACAAACCCCAAGCCCAGCCGATGGAAAAAGCTTTTCATAAACGCAACAAACACCGCACACGCCAACCACGAGGTAGTATGCGTGTCACTTTGGCGGGACGCATCATCGAAAAACCGACCATCGCAGAAACCTTTTTTGAAGCTTTAAAGGCTTTTGGCCTGGATCGGGTGGCAAGTTTGAACAAGGTGGTAACCGCTATTCCACTGGTGTCCAGAAGACCAGCCACCGGCTATCAAACCCAAAAAACCTGCAACGGCTGGCACGTGACTACGCACGTCAACGCCTACACCGCTCCGACGGTATTGAGAGAAATTGCTGACGAACTGAAAATGGCGATACAAATTGAGTTCATCGAACGCTGAGAAATCAGCAATTCCAAAAATCCAAACAACGCACGCATAGCCCTGGATGAACAAGATTTTTCCAGGGCAAAAGACAGATAAAGCAGACAAAACTCAAAGGCAAACGACATGACCGAAAACACCACCCGCACCTTGGCAGAATTACAACAACTTGCTGAAGTAGGCGATGCACAAGCACAGTTTGAGCTAGCTCATTGCTTATCTCTTAGCGCTTTGTATTCTTCTTCGGCGCTCCTTCATAACAATATAGAACCCGCTTTATCCTTGCTAGGCAAGGCTGCGGAGCATGGCTATGCCGATGCTCAATTTTCACTGGGATTATATTGGCTTTGTAACCAATATGACGCATTAGCTTCTGTTGAATTAAAACAGTGGGCAATTGAAAAACACCGGGATGCTGCTAAAGAAATTGCGCTATTTCTAATAATAACCAGTTGCGGGAATATAGAGGGTAATTTGACCAGAGAAAACCTTCAATCTCTCTTCTATATCGACAGTGAGGTAACTAAAAAAATCTTACAGCGAAGACTGACGGTTGTCTCTGACGATCAAGCCTTTAATTGGCTAACAGCGGCTGTTCAGCAAGGTCACTCGGAAGCAGCATTTTTCCGCGATGTTTGTTATCCAGAAAATACCGGGACATTGCAAAATCAAGATGCCATGTTAATGCGCCTTGCCAACGCCTACGTGATCGGGCTAAACGACATTGCACCGAATCCTTTAATCGCTTTGCAGTATTTTGAAGAACTTGCAAAATATTCGGAGGATGAATGTCTAGCTGGAGAAGCATGCTTCCGGGCGGCGGTGATGTATTTTGATGAAAATGGCGCTAAGCAAGACTATAAGAAAGGAATGAAATATTTACGAGACGCTATTAATCTCAAGCATGCTGGGGCTATGCAACGCTGGGAAAACGCCTTTTTGCAATTTACCTTTCCCGAATTTATTGGCAGAGAAAATGAAGAAGTATGTTTCAGGTTTGCGTTTGATTGGTGCGAAAAACGACTGCGAGAAGTCGCTGATGATTATGAGGCCACTTTTGCTATGGGGGTCTTGTTAGCGTTTGGCAGAGGGTGCCGTGCCGAATCGACTCAGGCAGAAGCATATTTCCAAAAAATTCACGGTGAGGTTAATAGCGTTGGCATGGTCGCCAATGACGAGAGTAACGATTTAATTTTCTGGATGGCAAGCTTCTATCTGGCGTGTAAACAAAATTGGGGAAATGGTTTTGCCTACTTAGACGACCCTAGACTGGTCGCTTTTTTTAAGGCTGATTCGCAAGCGACAAGCATGCAAATTAACCCAAATCTAGTTATTCCTGCGCTCATTATCGACTTCAGTCGATCGTTTAATGACATCAAGTTATTGCAGGCGGTTCTCGACTCATTCAAACTAAGCCCACGACGAGAACACGCTGCGCTTCAATTGTCTATGCGCGACAAACTTGCCGAGGCACTATTGGATGCCGAAGCCAAGCGCATAGAAGCAAGTGAGCAACAAAGACGTGCTGAACATGCTGAATATGAACTGGAACAAACCATGTCCATGTTCGCCCATAAATTTCGCAGCCCACTGGATGCGATTCTCTACAATTCCGGTCATGAACATCAGCCCAAGCTGTATATTCAAGCAGCGCAAACCATGCAAGGTTTGCTGGATATTTTTAGCCTGATATCGACTGATGCTGACAAACTTCAGGACAGACTTAAACAAGATAGGCAAGGTGAAGGCAATTTGGTAAGTGTGTTCGGAAAGACACTGGATATGGTTTTGCTTCATCTATTATCGCCCTCTGCAAAGGGAATTATCCGTCAACACTATTTGGGCTATGCCAAAGCGCATGACCTTTGTGATGCAGGAGTAAGTACTAAACAGTGGTACGAAGACTATCGGGAGATGGAGCAACAACTGCAGCATGACTGGGAACAAAGTTATGCCCAACTGTTAGGCCAATCCGCCACACTAGAGCCGCGATTGGCTTGGTTGGAGCAACGTTTTTTCAAGTTAGAGCTGCTAGGCTTTGGGCGTATAAACATCCAATTCGAGGAATACGGGATTACCGAATCGCTGTTGACGATTGTTTTTAACGAATTCCTGATCAATGCCTTCAAGTATTATGCTTCTGTCGAAAATTCGCCAGTAGTGCTTAATTGGGTAACTCGCGATGATCATCAGGTGCTGGTCTGCCGGAATCCAAGCACACGCCATGAACGCACACGCATTAAAGGCAGCGGTAAGGGACATATCTTTTTGTCTGCTCTGGCGCGTAAAATCGGAAGCGAATTTATTAAACCGAAACCTGCCGACGACTTTGTGGTTGAATTTTCTTTGGCGGATGAACTGTTGATCTCAACCTTGGATGATAAACAATGAGTTGCTTTTTGTGGGTAGAAGATTTTGCATTTGGCGAGAAAACAAGAGATATAAAAGGGACGGCTGATAAATTGTTTGGCGGTATTTATCAGCCAGAATCGTTGCACAATGATGAGCGCGATCTCAAGGAGTCATTAGCAAAATATCACTCATTTCTTGAGTTAAACTTTCAGGATGCTCTTAAGTTTATCAATACCCGTTTGCAAGATGTTGACTACATAGTGCTGGATATTGATTTACCTGCGTATGGAGAAAACGATGAAATAGATGAAACGGTTTTGAGCATACTTAAAGATTTTGAGGGTTATTCGCCAAGCGATGATCCAGAAGATGAAGATCGGCTAAAGTCAGCCTGCGGTGAGTTAAAGAAAAATGCTGGGTTTTATCTTTATTCGAAATTGGTTTTTGAACTTGGATTCCCTCAACAGCATATTCAGTTTTTCTCCAACCATGGAAACGAGGCTAAGAGCATTGAAGATGCGTTCAAAGCGGCAAAAATTGCTCCGCCAGACATCTGTTATAAAAACGAAGATCGAGTTAGACATTGGGTTTCCAATTGTTTTGATAGTCCATATTCACGGCTTCGACGTGGCATTATAGAAGGTTGCAAACAATTAAAGAAATTAAGCAATAATTTGCGTTTCTCAAGATTCAGTGTCGAAGGGAAATTAGCCTTTTTGGACGTGGATGATTATTTAGATATTTTAGAAAACTTTTTACCGCTTCGTGAGCCAGCTAATAAAACCATTTTCTATAAGCTCTTTATCAGGACTTTGGCGCACGAATGGGAAGAATCGGTTGAACCCAAAAAGCTTGATGACGATCAAGCAACGTTTGCATTTTCATGGATTATGAAAATGACCCGCAATTGGATGGCTCATAATTCCACGGCTATTTTTAATAACTTGACAGAACAAGACCTTGCTTATTTTTTCATTTGCAATATGCGAGCAATTTTCGAGCTAAGTGAAGAAACAATTGGGTATGAGAAAATTCTGTTGTCTTTGTTCAGCAAAGGGGGAGAAGGCGAAACACTTGAAAAGTCAGAGATAATAATTAAAGAAAAACGCATTCCATTGGTTAAATATTACGTTTCATATTTCAATGAAAAAACCAAGCGCACTCAAGTTCACAATATTTTGCATGACTTGCAAAATAATAAATCTAAATTAAAAGCAAAAGGTGATGACTTTTTTATAACTGGACTGTATCACTCATTTTGGTTTTTAACTTCAGAGCACGATGATAAAAAAGATAAGGCTGTAGAAAATAATCGTAATCCAAATCAAGTTTACATCTCAAGACACTATACATTTTATTTGTTCGATTATTCTCAGTCTGATTTTTTATTTAGGTTTTCCAGCCACATCTACAACCGCAGTTTCCCCGAGGCCTAACCCATGACCACCCTACAAACCCAAATCCCGGATCAACTCCTGCAACAAGCGCAATATCTGGTACAACAAGGCTGGGTCGCCAATATGGACGAATTGATTGCTGAATCTATGCGTCGTTATTTGGAGTCACACCGTGAAGCCATGTCCGAGCAGTTCGTTCGCGAAGATGTCGATTGGGGCTTAAATGGGCAGGACTGAGCCAGTCGTTATTGCCGATGCAGGGCCAGTCATTCATCTGGATGAACTGGGCCACTTGGATTTGTTGGCCGATTTCGGCAGTGTCATCATTCCGGACAAAGTCTGGCAGGAAGTTCAACAGCATAGACCTTTGGCGCTGACCGCTGCCGGAGACTGGATTGTGCGCCAATCGCCCAAACAGCATTCAGTCGTGGTTAGTGCATTAACGCCACTTTACAGCCTGCATGCGGGCGAACAGGAAGCCCTGCATTTGTGTAGCGAGGTTGGTAATTGTCTGCTGTTGACGGACGATACGGCTGCACGCTTGGCAGCCAAAAGCCTGGGGATTGCCGCACATGGCACATTGGGCTTACTGATCAGAGCCATACGCCGACAATGCCTGAGTAAGGCCGAAGTGCTGACATTGTTACACGCCATTCCAAATCAAACCACGCTGCATGTTCGGCCTGCCTTACTAAGAGAAGTGATTTCAGAGGTCGAAGCGCATGTTGAATAAATCCGATCATGCTATGAACGCACCGGCAAACACTTACCGATGACGAATAGTGATTTACTCAAAACGCTGATTGCCGAATTGCCTCGCCATTCCGAAGAGGAAGGCGATTTTTATGTGGTCGAGCGCCGCCACTTGGTTGATGTATTGCGCTCGCGTCATGAGCTGGATAAGCCGCTTGCCGAGCAGGCAGTCGGTCTATGTGAATGCTTGCTGGACACTTTGTCGGTGCTACGGCCGGACGAACTGGCGAAAGGAATCTGGTGTTTCGTGTCGTTTCCGGCACAATTGCTGGCGAACTCTGTACTGACGACGATGGCCGATAACGATTCGCGCCTGTTTGCCGCCCATTTCTGGAATACCCAAGGCATAGATAATGCCAGGAAAGACCAGCAGCGCGACGTATTACACCTTATAGAGCAAGCGCGACTGGAGTGCCATGCTGGTAGCGACGCCCAGCCAATCCGTTACTGTTACGTGGCCTGGAGCATCATCAAGCTGGATGGCAAAATCTTGTTTTATCAGCGCGAGGACACCCAAAAACGTTTCGACAAAGCGGCGGGTGATTATGGCTTGCTCGGCGGGCGCTGCAATCAATCCGATGTGGCTGGTATTACCGATAAAGCAGTATTGTTGCAGACTTTGCAATCCGCGAATTCTCAGTGCGTTAAAGGCGCTTTTCCGCAAACCTTGCGGCGGGAGTTGCGGGAAGAAGCGGGTTTGTTGTTTAACGAGCATTACCGCTTCAAGCTTTGGCGCAGTTTGAAACCTTACCGACAAGTGCAAGGTGCGGCGCCGAATCATGCCTTGACCGAATATTATCTGGCTATTTTTCAGATTGAATTGACCCTGGAAGGTTTTTTGTTTTTGCAGCAGCGTGTCGCTAAAGATGATCGACTGGTCTGGCTAACGTTAGTAGACATCGAACGCGGCGAAAGCACCGACGGCAAGATTCCGTATATTAAGGCTTTGTATGATGATTTTGGTGGCGACCGGACGGCCTTGGTGGCGGCGTTGACTGAACTCCCGGATAGTTTTACCGCAGGCTACCTGTCTGATAAAGAAAACTTCGGATACATTTTTTCGATTGATCCGAATATACCGGTGTCAGCTGGAAAACTGGGCAAGGATAAACCCCTGAATTTTACTTTAAATGCCAGGCAACTCTCATTGATATTGGGCTTGGCGGCACATTCGCGCGGTTTTGATTTTGAATCCGTGCCGGAAAATATCGTTATGCATCCGCACGGTTGGGTGGAAGTGGGCGAATTATCGCCCTTTCGGCAAGAATTAACTGAACTGCTAGTCCTGCTTTCCGGAAGCGAGTTGGTGATGGAAAGTCGTCTCGACCGATTGTTCAGGCTGTCAATTAGGCCTGACATGGTATTTTTTGCCGACGAGTTGTTTTCGTTTTCAGTCAATCTCGCGGATTTGCAGGGAGTACAAAATAAAATCCCAGCCACAATTACCCGGCGCGCTTTTGATACCGGTTTTGGTGTTGTGTTAGATAAAACCGAAGTATTCAACCTGACATTGGATTTTGCACATAAACTCAAATCCTTGTCCGTACACCCGTTTTCCGCTGACAATGATGACGGGGTGAAAATCGAAGACACTTACAAAAAGGGTTTGCATAGAGAAGCCAAGTTTCAGGCTTTGGGATTAAGGAACTTAATACGCCGGGAAGCAGGGATTATCAAATTTGTTTTAAATTATGAATACACCTGAAAAATTATCTCGGCAGATGGGTGGTTATTTAATCTAAATGGCAGCTTTATCAAGACTTACCTGTAGTTCGGTGGGAATCGTCGAGTGTCTCAAAGTAGCCGACAGACGTCAAAGCAACCGATTTAACCAATCCTGCTAAGATCAGCAACAAAAGTCCTATCGATTTTCCAAGGTTACGTCATGCAAACACCTTCCGACAAACTCTATTGCACCGCCCAAATCCGCGAGGCGGAGCGTTACGCTATCGACGAGCTGGGAATTCCGGGCCGGGAGCTGATGAGTCGGGCAGGTCATGCGGTATTTGAGCAGGTTAGACTGCGCTGGCCTGAGCAGAAAACGATCACCGTGTTTTGCGGCGGCGGTAATAACGGTGGCGATGGTTACGAAGTCGCTACGCTGGCCTTGCAGACAAATTATCAAGTGACCGTTTATGCATTGGCCGATCCGAACCGCTTGCCGGGCGATGCATTCGGCACCTATCAAGATTTTTTACAGGCCGGCGGCAGTGTCAGCGGCTTTGAAGCAGGACAATGTAAACTGCAAGGTGTGATCGTCGATGCGTTATTCGGTATCGGTTTGAGCCGGACGGTCGGGGCTGATTATGCCTTAGCTATAGCGGCGATCAACGATTCTGCTTGTCCGGTGGTCGCGGTGGATGTGCCGTCCGGATTGCATGCCTATACCGGCTCGGTGTTGGGTTGCGCGGTTAAGGCTGATGTGACGGTGACCTTCATCGGTTTGAAATGTGGCTTGTACACCGGCGAATCGCCGGAATATTGCGGCGAGATTGTTTGCAGCACCTTGGATATCGACGCAGCAGTGTTGGCGGCGATGCCGCCCTTTGCGCTATTGCTGGACAAAATCGACTTGCCGCGCCGCGCGCGGATTGCGCATAAAGGCCATTTCGGGCATGTGTTGTTGATTGGCGGCAATCTTGGGTTTACCGGCGCGATACGGCTGGCGGGCGAGGCGGCCTTGCGTTCCGGCGCCGGTCTGGTTAGCATCGCCACCCGCGCCGCGCATAGCGGTTTGATCAACATCGGCCGGCCGGAGCTGATGTGCCACGGCGCGGAATGCGGCGAAACCTTGCAAGCTTTGCTGCATAAAGCGAGCGTGGTCGTAATCGGGCCGGGGTTGGGCCAGGACGATTGGGCCAGGGAGATGTTTAGCGCCGTACTGGCCAGCGATAAACCGTGCCTGCTCGACGCCGATGCGTTGAATCTGCTCGCTGATCAGCCGACGCGGCGCGAGAATTGGATATTGACGCCGCATCCCGGCGAAGCCGCGCGCTTGCTGGGCTGTAACACCCGGCAAATCTCGGCAGACCGATTTGCGGCGTTGGCGGATTTGCACAGTCAATACGGCGGCACCTGTTTATTGAAAGGCGCCGGTACCTTGATTACCGGCGGCGACACGGTCTATGTCGGCACCACCGGCAATCCCGGCATGGCCAGCGGCGGCATGGGCGATGTATTGTCCGGCCTGATCGGCGGCTTGCTGGCGCAAGGTTTGAGCTTGGAACAGGCTACCAGGTTGGGTGTGTATGTGCATGGCGAAGCGGCGGACAGTCTTGCTTTGGAACAGGGCGAGCGCGGCTTGCTGGCCGGCGATTTGCCGGAACGAATTAGAGAATTATTGAATTGATGAACATCACTCTGGAAACCTCCGAAGATACCGAAGCGCTGGGCGCGGCGCTGTGGCAAGCCTTGCCGGCAAAATGCCTGTTGTTTTTATATGGCGATCTCGGCGCTGGCAAGACCACCTTGGTACGCGGTTTGTTACGCGCCGCCGGTCATCAAGGCGCGGTGAAAAGCCCAACTTATACCTTGGTCGAGGAATACGAAGTCAACGGCCGGCGTTTGTTTCATTTTGATTTATATCGGCTCAAGGATCCGGAAGAGTTGGAATGGATGGGCATGGAGGACTATCTAAACCAAGAGGCGTTATGCTGTATTGAATGGCCGCAAATGGGCGGAGGCTTTCTGCCGATGGCCGATGTCGAAGTCAGGTTGAATTATTTTCAGCAGCAACGCGCCGCAGAAATCAATATGTTAGCTAAATATTGGCAAGATGGCATAAAACTGAACTGGAAAAACAAAGACCTACTGCTATAATCTCAACAATATTGTCACTAGCGGTCGAGTGGGTCATGCAGCAAATTTATCGAATTTTCTGGATATGGGGCATGTTATTGCCTTCGTTCTCGGTGTTTGCGGCCCAGGCAGAGCTGGGTTCCGTAAGCTATTCGGCGTCGAATCAGGTGGTGTTTAATCTGCCTGGCGCGGTGCGGCATAAGGCATTCGTACTAAAAAGTCCTAGCCGGTTGGTGGTCGATTTTATCGATGCCAAAATCTCTCAGAGTATTGCCCAGCCACCGGCCGATCATCCTTTGTTTGGTTTTGCCCGCAGCGCAGCGCGTAATACCGGCGATTTGCGGGTGGTTGTCGAGCTAAAATCCGACGCCGACGCCAAGGTAGCGGTGATCGGCAAATCCTTGCAAATCGATTTGGCAGCTAAGGCGGCGCAGCAGGAACCGCTGGCGGCTAAATCCGAGAAAATCGTAGCGGCCGTGGCCGCGCTGGAAAAAACCAATGCCGCCGTTAAAAAGCAGGAAGCAGCCGTTAAGCCTGTTGCGGTCAAAACAGTTACCAAAGCCAAGGGTCGCAATATTGTTGTGGCTATCGATGCCGGGCATGGCGGCAAGGATGTTGGCGCGCAGGGCGCGAACGGCACCCAGGAAAAAGACGTGGTATTTGCGATTGCCAAAAATCTGGAAGGTTTGGTCAACAGCCAGCCGGGCATGAAAGCAGTGATGATCCGTGACGGCGATTATTTCGTGAAATTGAACGAGCGCCGCCGGATTGCCCGTACCGCGAAAGCTGATTTGTTCGTATCTATCCACGCCGATGCCTTTAGCGATAGTCAGGCGCATGGCGCTTCGGTTTATACCTTGGCCAATAAAGGCGCGTCCAGCGCCGGTGCCGGTTGGTTGGCCGATAGCGAAAATGCGGTGGACGGCGCGGCGGGTGCCGGCGAGGATAGAGACGAAACCTTAGCGTCGGTATTGATGGATTTATCGAGTAAAGCGGCGAAAGAAGCCAGCCAGAATATCGGTAACAAAGTATTAAGAAGCGTGAAAAGTGTGGGGCATTTGCATAGAAGCGCGGTGCAAAAAGCCGGTTTTGTGGTGTTGAAGTCGCCGGAAATTCCATCGATTCTGGTGGAAACCGCTTTTATTTCCAATCCGGAAGAAGAGCGTCGCTTAAAAACCCATGCCTATCAACACAAAATGGCATCTGCAGTATTCAGCGGTATTGTCGGCCACTTTAAACAATATGCGCCGGCCGATACCATGATGGCTCAGTTGAATCGCTCTACCAAATCCAAAGCCGTGCAACTGGCTGCTTTGGATAAAGACGATAGCATGCCGGCCGCGAAGCCGAAAACAGAGCAAAAACCGGTGTTGGCGGCTAGGGAAGTGGACGCCAATCCGACGCAGGTGGCCAGCAATACCGCCAACCAACACGTGATCAACCGTGGCGAAACCTTGTCCGGTATCGCCCAGCAATACGGCATATCGATGCGGGCCTTGCGGCTAGCCAATGCGATGAACGACGGCAATGTCCGCATTGGTCAGGTGTTGCAGATTCCGCGAGACAGCTAATTAACCAATCTTAAAACGGGGCGAATCATTTCGCCCCGTTTCATTTTCATCCGCTAAAATACGCGCTTTTTTCCCGAGCGCAGCCAATGCGGATTCACGCCTTATCCACTCAATTAGTCAATCAAATCGCCGCCGGCGAGGTGGTCGAGCGTCCGGCGTCGGTAGTTAAAGAGCTGGTGGAAAACTGTTTCGATGCCGGCGCGACGCAAATTCAGATCGATGTCGAGCAGGGCGGGGCGCGGCAAATCAAGATTCGGGATAATGGCTGCGGCATCGTCAAAGACGACTTGGCGCTGGCCTTATCCCGGCATGCCACCAGCAAGATAGCTTCCTTGGACGATTTGGAACATGTGATCAGCATGGGTTTTCGCGGCGAGGCGCTGCCCAGTATCAGCTCGGTGGCGCGCTTGACTTTAATCTCCCGCACCACCGATGCCGAATGCGCCTGGCAAGTCAGCGCCGACGGCACCGAGCAAAACTTCGATCCGCAACCCGATCCGCATCCGCCCGGCACCACCGTCGATGTCCGCGATCTGTTTTACAACACCCCGGCCCGCCGTAAGTTTTTAAAAGCAGAGAAAACCGAGTTTTCTCACATAGAAAGTCTGATTCAGAAATTGGCCCTGGCGCGTTTCGATGTCGGCTTTATGTTGAATCACAATCAGCGCGAAGTGCTGAATCTGAAGCCTGCTGCGACGCAGGAGGCTCAGGAAAAACGCATTGCGGCGATTTGCGGCTCGGCGTTTGTCGATAATTGTGTGAAGATCGATTTTGCCGCGTCTGGGTTGCATCTGCACGGCTGGGTAGGGCTGCCGACCTTTTCCCGTAGCCAGCAGGATATGCAGTTTTTCTACGTCAATGGTCGCTTGATCAAGGACCGGCTAGTCGCGCACGCGGTGAAGCAGGCCTATCAGGATGTGTTGTATCACGGCCGGCATCCGGTATTTGTGCTGTATCTGGAACTTGACCCAGCCTTGGTCGATGTCAATGCGCACCCAACCAAACTGGAAGTGCGGTTTAGGGAAGGGCGCATGGTGCACGATTTTCTGTTTCAGGCTTTGCACCGCAGCCTGGCCGATCAGCGTCCCGGTGCTGTTGTTGTGGCGCAGCAGATCGAAACAGTTGCCGAGTTTTCGGAAGCGCAAATTCCGGCAGCGTCGTTGCGGACGCCATTGAATCAACAAACTTCTTTGCCGCTAACCTTGCCCGAGCTAGGTTTGGATAGTATGCAGCAACGAACCGCACCCGATGCGTTCGGGGTTTATCGCTACCCGCCCGAACGAGCCAATTTGGCGGACGTGGCCGAGCAAATCAAAGCTTACGGCAAACTTTATCCGCAAACCGACCTCGCCAACTCAACCCAGCCAGCCATCGAATCGGCGCTGCCGCCTTTGGGCTTTGCGTTGGCCCATATCCATAATATTTATATCCTGGCCGAAACCGCCAATGGCATCATCCTGGTCGATGCCCATGCCGCCCACGAGCGGGTGACTTATGAGCGCTTGAAACAGCATTATCACAACCGCGCCATCGTCTCCCAGCCGCTGTTACTGCCGATCAAGCTACAAGTCACCGCCGCCGAGGCTGATCTGGCCGAGCAGGAGCACGAGTTTTTTATGGGCCTGGGGTTTGAAATCAACCGCTCCGGCCCGGAAACAGTGGTGCTCAGAGCCACGCCAGCGCTGTTGGCTAAAGCCGATGTCGATCAATTGGTGCGCGACATCCTAGCTGATTTAGCAACCCACGGCGTGAGCCATAAAGCCCAAGAAACCACCAATGCGATCCTGGCGACGATGGCTTGCCATAGTTCGGTGCGAGCCAAGCGTAAACTCAGCATCGAGGAAATGAACGCCTTGCTGCGCGATATGGAACAAACCGAGCGCATCGGCCAGTGCAATCACGGCCGACCGACCTGGGTGGCGCTGAGTCATCAGGATTTGGACCGGTTTTTCATGCGTGGTCAATAAATGAGCGAAATGCAAAAACCGTCGGCCATCCTGTTGATGGGGCCGACTGCATCCGGCAAGACTGCGCTTGGAGTGGCGATGGCGCAAGTCTTGAATGCCGAGATTATCAGCGTCGATTCGGCCTTGGTGTATCGGGGCATGGATATTGGTACAGCCAAACCAAACCTGGCCGAGCGCGGCGGCGTGCCGCATCATTTAATCGACATTCTCGATCCCAGCGAAGCGTTTTCCACCGGTCAGTTCCGCAATAGGGCCTTGGATTTGATGGCAGACATCAGTGCGCGAGGCAAATTGCCGTTGTTGGTGGGCGGCACGATGTTGTATTTCAGCGCGTTGACTCAAGGCTTGGCGCAATTGCCGGAAGCCGTTCCGGAAATACGGCAACGGCTGGACGAGGAATTGCAGCAGCTGGGCAAGGAAGTCTTGCATGCCTGCCTGGCGCAAGTCGATCCGCAAGCGGCTGCGCGGATTCATGTCAACGATCCGCAACGTATCCAGCGGGCGCTGGAAGTCTATGAAATCAGCGGCCGGCCGTTATCGAGTTTTTTCGCTGCCGATCAGCAAGCCGAGCATCCTTACCAATTTATCAAGCTGATTGTCGCGCCGGAGCAGCGCAAAACTCTGCACGACAAGATAGCCCAGCGTTTCGATCTGATGTTGGCGCAAGGCTTTCTCGACGAGGTCCAGGCTTTATGGCAACGCGGCGATCTGGATGAAAGCATGCCGTCGATTCGCTGCGTCGGTTACCGACAGGCTTGGTCCTACCTCAACGGCGAATACGACCTGACAACAATGCGGGACAAAGCCATTATCGCCACCCGGCAACTGGCGAAGCGCCAATTTACCTGGTTGCGCAAGGAGCAGGATGCCTGTCATTTAAGCAGTGGTTCGGCCGATCTGCTCGAACAAGCCTTGAAGCAGTGCGGCGAACATGGATAAAGCCCAGCAGCGCCAAATCGCCTACGCGGCTCGTAATGCGCAGTTGGATAAGGACGCTGTTAGCGCGGAAATCTGCCGGCGCGTCGTCGAGCAACCCTGGTATCGATCGGCGCGGACAGTAATGTGGTACCTGCATTGCCGCTCGGAAGTGCGGACCGTGCCGGCCGTAGCCGCTGAATTGGAGGGCGGTAAGCGTATCGCGGTGCCGTATTGCACCGTTGATACTGAAGGCGCAAAACAACTCGGTTTATGGCACTTAGAGACGCTCGATGAGTTGCGGCCTGGGATGTGGAATATTCTCGAGCCGCCGCGTCAGCGTTGGCTTGAGCCCGCCAAGCAAATTCGCCCTGAAGAGCTGGATGCGATCATCGTGCCGGGCGTGGCCTTTGACAAGCAAGGCGGACGCTTGGGTAACGGCGCCGGCTATTACGACCGCTTGTTGCAAAAAGTGTGTCCCGACACGGTATTGGCGGCGGTGTGTTACGAAGCGCAATTATTACCTCGCATTGCGATGGAGGCGCACGACGTATTCATGGACTTTGTGATCACCGAGCAGGCGATTTACTCAGGCAAGGGGCGTGCTTGCCGATGAATTGGACCGAGCTAAAGCAACAAATTCAAACCAGCCCAGCCTTTGTGCTGGACGAAGATCAAGTACTCGCCAACCTGCAACCCTTGCAGGCTTTGCGCCAAGAGGCCGGTTGCAAGATTTTGTACTCGATGAAGGCGTTGCCTTTAGCCGCCTTATTGGAGCTGATAATAGATCGAGTCGACGGCATTTCGGTCAGTTCTCTATTCGAGGCGAGGCTAGCGAAAGAGATGTTAGACGAGCAGGGCGGAAGCGTCCATCTGACCACGCCGGGCATGCGTCCCGACGAATTTGCCGAACTTGGCGGACTTTGCAGTCATATCAGTTTCAATTCGCTATCACAGTATCAGCGTTTGCAGGCGTTGGCCGAGGGTTATTCCAAAGGCTTGCGCGTTAATCCCCAACTGTCCTTTCTGCACGATCAGCGCTACGACCCGTGCCGGCCGCATTCTAAATTGGGTGTCGATATCGAGTCGGTGCGAGACGGTTTGCCGGCGGGTGTCGAGGGACTGCATTTTCATACCGTGTTTGCATCTCGGGATTTTATGCCTTTGCAGCATACGTTGGAAAAGCTGATGCCGATACTAACTCGCAACAGCCATCTGAGATGGCTGAATCTGGGCGGCGGTTATTTGTACAACGCTATCGCCAATCAACAGGCGGTCGTGGCGCTGATTAATCGATTGCGATCCGATTTGGGCGTCGAGGTCTATTTAGAGCCGGGTAAGGCCGTGGTCGGCAATGCCGGTTACTTGCTGACCAGCGTGCTGGATCGGTTTGTCAGCGACGGCAAGGATGTGTTGATCTTGGATACCTCGGTCAATCATCATCCGGAAGTGTTCGAATATCAGGTTAAGCCGCGCTTGTTGGAAGAAAATATTAACGGTGGGTGCGCGGCGATTTTGGCGGGATCGACTTGTTTGGCCGGCGATGTGTTTGGCGAGTACCGATTCGATAACATCCCCGATGTAGGCGATAAATTGGTGTTTGCCGATGTCGGCGCCTATTCCTTGATCAAGGCCAATCGCTTTAACGGCTATAACTTGCCGGATATTTACACTTTAAAACAAGCTCGGCTGAGTTTGCGCAAACGCTATGACTACCAAGACTATCGCCGGCAATGGGTGGATACCGGCCGGTAATATTGCTGGAAACTTACCAAGTTAAATAGCTATTTCCCTAGCGATTGATACGGGTCAACGCCCGCCAGCAACGCTTCCATCTTCTGGATGCTTTCGTCGCAGCCCTCTATACTGGAGTGCACCTTGGCTTTAAAGCGCAAGCCCATGCTTTCGCCATCGCTTTCTCGCTCGGCATATTCGTTTAACAAATGGCAGGCGTCGTGCATCGCTTGCTCGGTATTTTCGAAAATATCGTTATCGGGCAATAGATCGGCTTCGTTCAACATCATCAAGCGGCTGATTACCGCGTTTTGGTGGCGAAACACCGATTCGGCATAGTCGGCAAAACTGACGTGCTGACTATTTCGCGGCACGCTGGCGCAGCCAAGCAAGCCGCAGCCCAGGATTGCGGACACTGTTAACAACTTCAAACGCGGTAAAACCATCGGCATCTCGGTTAAGCCTTTTGCGCGGTAAAAATACAATATTCGGTCAGTTTTTCGGTAAACAATTGATGCTGCGCCAGGCCCACCAAATAATTGGCGGTTTGGGCCTTGGAACGTAATCCCAGCCATTGGCTGATAGTTTGTACCGGTTTCAGGCGCTTGGCCACTTTGTACATGTGCTCGACAGACGCCTGGGTTTGCGCGTTGATGTCGTGGCAAACGATGGCTTGAAAGCCTTGCTGTTCCAGCAAGCAGGTAAATTCGTCGCGCGCGCACAGATTGGGCACGGCCCAACCGTTCAAGCAGGTCACCACGGCTTGCCATTGTTGTGCGTTAAATTGGCGTTGCAGAACGAAGCCGTCGCACACGACGATGCGGCCGCCGGGTTTTAACACTCGCCAGGCTTCGCGCAGGAAGTCGCCTTTGTTCAAGGCATGGCAGGAGCTCTCCAAGGCCCAGACCACGTCGAACGATGCATCCGGAAACGGGGTGGCGCAGAAATCGGCGACTTCGAAATTGACCAACTCAGCAACGCCGTGGCGTTTGGCATGTTGGCGGGCATAATCGGCTTGTTTGGCGCTGATGGTGATGCCGGTCACCTGGTTGCCATGTTGTTTTGCCATCCAGATCGTACTGCCACCGATGCCGCAGCCGGCATCCAGAATTTTATCGCTGGCTTGAATGCCGGCTTTTTCATAAAGAATCTGATTTTTGTTGAGCAGGGCTTGATGTTGATCGTAAGGCTTGGTGTCGTCCCAATAACCGTAATGTAAGGCCAAATTGTCGCGGTTGCACCAGGCCACAAGATAATCGTTATAACAATCGTCGTAGTGTTTGGCGGCGTCGGCCTGCAGTTCGCTGCTGGATAGCTCGGCGTTATCGCGCAGGCTTTGATCGCGGTAATCTTGATTGGGTTCGAGGATGTACATCGTAGCTGGAATGGATGAACTGGACGGCTGTAGCAAAGTGGCGTGATGCAAGGTAAACGGCCGGGTTAGTTGGGTTGGCGGCCATTATAATTCAGATCGCCGATTCGCTTCATGTTAGCCGAGAGATTATTGAATGACGGATGATTGATTTCCAGCAGAGCAAATATCTGTTTTATCGGTAACTCTTTGATTTTATCCGGTTCCATGCCGAAGCGGATCTTGAACAGGCTACGCTGCTTGCCGGCCGGCAACGACGCCAGAAGTTCCGCCAAGCGCTGATCGATCAATTGCCGGGCAAGCGCAAGTTCCGGGCTTAAATTTTCGTCGTTCACTAATACCTTGCTCGCGGGTGGCGGCGGGGGGGCGGGTCGGTTGGCAGCGGCTCTTTCGCGCATTGCTTGCAAGCGCGTGCTTTTACCTGGACTAACCAGCAAGGAATCGGCAGGGCCTGTTGGGTGTATGGGCGATTTAACCATGATGTTTATTGTGGTCCGAATGCGCGTGATCGTGAATCAAATTGCGGATCACTACCGAGGCGCAGACGCCGCCGAACGCCGCCGGTAAATAAGAAATGGTGCCGTAGGCCGATTTTTTATAATTGCTGCCGTCGGTAAACATTAGTGAGTCCTTGGACACCACTTCCGGCGAAAACACCACTTTTACGCCGCGGCTAATGCCGTGTTTACGCAGACGAGTTCGAATGAACTGAGCGAAAGGGCAGTTATAAGTCTTGGAAATATCCACCACTTTCAAATGGGTTGGATCGAGCTTGCCGCCGGCACCCATCGAGCTGATGATTTTCATCTTGCGGGCTTTGGCGGCACGGATCAGGGTGATTTTCGGGGTCAGGCTGTCAATGGCATCGATCACGTAATCGTAATGCTGGCTCAACAAATCGTCGGCGGTATCGGGCGTGATGAATTCGTGTTTGATGGTCAGTTTTAAATCCGGATTGATCGCTAGTAAGCGTTCGCCCATCACGTCGGCTTTAGATTGGCCGTGGGTGGTCGCCAGCGCCGGTAGTTGGCGGTTGCGGTTGCTGGGATCGACCACGTCGCCGTCGACGATGGTCATTTGACCAACACCGGCCCGGCAGATGAATTCGGCGGCAAACGAACCGACACCGCCCATGCCGACCACCAGCACATGCGCTTGTTGCAATTTGTCGAGTTTGGGCTTGCCGATCAACAGTTCGGTGCGGGAGAGCCAGCTTAAATCAGTCATTGAGAAACACTCGTTTGAAATTGTCCAGGATTTGCCGCCGCAAGGTCGCGACGTCAACGCCGAGCATTTTAGCCGCAGCGGCGTATATCGCGTCAATCGCAAGCTCGGCGGTATCGGTTTCCAGGAACAGGCGATTCTGCGGCGTTTCTAGCAGGGCTTGCCCGGCGCGGCTGCAAGGGTTTAGTAAGGCTGCGCCGAAGGACAGATAAAACCCATGTTTTATCAATTGGTCGGCCAGTGCCGGATTGGCGTTAAAGCCATGAATGATCCATCCGATTTCTGTGCTATTGCCCGATTTTTTTAGCTGTATCAACTCGTTGTAAGCTCTTACGCAATGGATGATTAGCGGTTTGCCTAGCTGTTCGGCCAGCTTGATTTGGGCGTTAAATACTTCGGTTTGCAATGATAAAGGTGTGGTGATGGTTTTATCCAGGCCGCATTCGCCGATGGCCAGCAACTTGGAATCCGCGCCGCATGAAGCAATTTTTTTTAAAGCGGTTTGAATGTCTTGGCGGTCGATGTACCAGGGATGTAGACCTAAGCTATAAAAACGGTTGTTGGTTGTCGTGGGGTCGAAATCCAGTGTGTCGATGCTCAATACTTCCAGCGTTTGGATGCCGTTTGCATTGTGACAATGGATATCGACATAAGCACATTCCGACTGTCTCGCCTGTTGAACGGTGTCAAATGCCACTAAATTATCAACTCCCCGCGTTCCCGAAAAAAATTTACAGCCTTAAAAAACCACTATCGCACGGTATAATGCCATTTTCTTTTCTTCAGTAGAAAAACAATGGCGCAATATATTTTCTCCATGAACCGGGTCGGCAAGATCGTGCCGCCTAAAAAGCATATTCTCAAGGATATTTCCCTATCGTTTTTTCCGGGCGCAAAAATTGGTGTGTTGGGTTTGAACGGCTCCGGTAAATCCACGTTGCTGCGTATCATGGCCGGCATCGACAAGGAAATCGAAGGCGAAGCGATTCCTTTGAAAGGCACCAAGATCGGTTATCTGCCCCAGGAACCGCAACTCGACCCGAATAAAACCGTGCGCGGCAATATCGAAGAAGCCGTAGCCGAAATCAAAGAAGTATTGGCCAGGCTGGACGCCGTCTATGCCGCTTACGCCGAGCCGGACGCCGATTTCGATGCGCTTGCCGCCGAACAGGCAAAGCTTGAAGATATTATCAATGCTTGCGACGGTCATAATCTGGACCGCACTTTGGAAGTCGCTGCCGACGCGCTGCGTCTGCCGGATTGGGATGCAGATGTAACGAAATTGTCCGGCGGCGAAAAACGCCGCGTAGCGCTGTGCCGCTTGTTACTGTCCAAGCCCGACATGCTGCTGCTTGATGAGCCGACCAACCATTTGGACGCTGAATCGGTGGCCTGGCTGGAGCGCTTCCTGCACGATTACCCCGGCACAGTAGTGGCGGTAACCCATGATAGGTACTTCCTTGATAATGTCGCCGGCTGGATTTTGGAGCTGGACCGAGGTATGGGTATTCCGTGGGAAGGCAATTATTCGTCCTGGTTGGAACAAAAAGAGAAGCGCCTGGAGTTGGAGGAGAAACAGGAGTCCTCTCGGCAAAAAGCCATGAAAGCCGAGCTGGAGTGGGTGCGATCCAATCCGAAAGGTCGGCATGCCAAAAGCAAGGCGCGTCTGGCTCGCTTCGAAGAATTGTCGTCGGTGGATGTGCAAAAACGTAACGAGACTCAGGAAATTTATATTCCGCCCGGTCCGCGTCTCGGCGATGTGGTGATCGAGGCCCATAACATCAGCAAAGGCTTCGGAGAACGATTGCTGATCAACAACCTCGAATTCAAGCTGCCGCCGGGTGGTATCGTCGGTATCATCGGCCCTAACGGCGCTGGTAAAACCACGCTGTTCCGGATGATGGCCGGCTTCGAAAAGCCGGATTCCGGCGCAATCAATATAGGCCAAACCGTACAGATGGCCTATGTCGATCAGCTGCGCGACGACATGGACAATAACAAGACGGTTTGGGAAGAAATTTCCGACGGTCTGGATATGATCACAGTCGGCAAATACGAAACGCCATCGCGAGCCTATATCGGCCGCTTCAATTTTAAAGGCGGGGATCAACAAAAACGCATCGGCGAATTGTCGGGTGGCGAGCGTAACAGGGTGCATCTGGCCAAACTATTGAAAAGCGGTGGCAACGTGCTGCTGCTCGACGAACCGACCAACGATCTGGATGTGGAAACCTTGCGGGCCTTGGAAGAGGCTTTGCTGGCCTTCCCAGGCTGCGCGGTGGTGATCTCGCATGACCGCTGGTTTCTGGATCGTATCGCCACGCACATGCTGGCCTTCGAGGGCGACAGCGAAGTGGTCTGGTTTGAAGGCAACTATGCCGACTACGAAGCCGATAGGCATCGCCGTTTGGGTACCGATGCCGATAATCCGCATCGTCTCAAGTATAAAAAAATCGGCTAAGCTCAGCTTAAGTGTCCGTTGCTATTTTTAGCAACGGGCTTGCTAATTAAAGATCGAATCGAACTTGAAATAAGACAAGCCCGTCCCAAACTCATCAATGTTTTTTATTGATCCGTGCTCCGCGTGTTGAAATCCGTGGGTGTAGCGGGTAATGTATTAGTAGCACACCGAACAATAATAAGGAGAAATAGGATGTCGAAAGCCCAAAACTTGCAGGACAACTTTTTAAATGCCCTGAGAAAAGAACATACCCCGGTATCTATATTTTTGGTTAATGGTATCAAACTGCAAGGCCGTGTCGATTCTTTCGACCAATATGTGGTGATGCTGAAAAATACCGTCAATCAAATGGTCTACAAGCACGCCATATCCACCATCGTTCCCGGCAAAAATGTCACCATGCACCGCGAAGCTGACGTTAGCGATGAAAGTTAAGAGGTTATTTTTTGTTTGAACGTCCCGATGCAGGTGAGCGAGCGATTCTCGTTCACCTGAACTTGCAAGTCGGACAAGAAGACCTCGACGAGCTGAAAGAATTAACCAAATCCGCCGGCGCCCAGCCGACTCATGTGGTGACAGGTAGCCGTCACCGGCCCGACCCGAAATATTTTGTCGGTACCGGTAAGCTTGAGGAAATCAGGTCGGCGATTGTCGAGCATGAGGCAAATATCGTCATCGTCAATCATCCTCTGTCGCCCAGCCAGGAACGCAATCTGGAAAAATCCCTGGAAGTGAGAGTGGTCGATCGCAATGGTCTGATTCTGGATATTTTTGCGCAACGCGCGCAAACCTTCGAAGGTAAATTGCAGGTCGAATTGGCGCAGCTCAAACATTTGTCGACGCGTTTGATTCGCGGCTGGACTCACTTGGAGCGGCAAAAGGGCGGTATCGGTTTGCGCGGCCCCGGCGAAACCCAGCTGGAAACCGATAGACGGTTGCTGGGTGTGCGCATCAAGCAGATTCAACAACGTTTGGAAAAGGTCGAAAAACAACGTCATCAAGGTCGCAGTAAACGCAAAAAAGCCGAGATTCCCACCGTGTCCTTGGTGGGGTACACCAATGCAGGCAAATCCACGCTGTTCAATACCTTGACCGGCGCCGACATCTATGCGGCCGATCAACTGTTTGCCACCTTGGATCCCACTTTACGGCAATTGTCGCTTAGCAATGGCGGCGAGATCATTTTGGCCGATACTGTCGGGTTTATCCGGCATTTGCCGCATGAGTTGGTGGCGGCATTCCGCTCCACATTGCAGGAAGCGAGCGAAGCCGATCTGTTGTTGCATGTGATAGACGCCGCTGCCGAAGACCGGGAAGATACTATCTTTCAGGTCAATCAAGTCTTAAACGACATCGATGCCGCTAAAATTCCGCAGCTAATGGTTTTCAACAAAATCGACTTGCTCGACGAAGTGGCGCCGCATATCGATTACGATGCCAACGGCAAACCGGTCAGCGTCTGGATTTCTGCGCAAAACGGGGTAGGCTGTGACTTATTGCAACAGGCTTTATCCGAACTGTTTGCCAGCAGCAAAGTGATTCGAAAGTGCTTTTTACCGGCCAGCCAAGCCGGCGTGAAGGCCAAATTGTTTGCTTTTGTCAAAATAATCAACGAAGTAAATAACGATAGCGGCGATTGCGAACTGACCGTAGAAATCGACAAAAAGCATTTGGGCTTGTTGAAAGACATCAATGTCCAAGAAGTGGCATGAACCGCCAATCGGCCGGGAATCACCCAGTTATTTGCTCGGAAATGACTAATTTACGATAGAATGGCCGCCTTTCGGGGTTGACGAGCCGGCGCCTTAAATGGGCGAGCGGGTTGTTAAGCTTCGATAAGCAGTTTTTAGAGTTTTCAAATCCAATTTTGGAGTGTTTGGTATGTCTTGGAATGAGCCCGGTGGTGATAAAAAAGACCCCTGGAGTGGTCGTAATGAGAAGAAAGATCCACCCGATTTGGACGAGGTGATTCGTTCGCTACAGGACAAGCTGGGCGGTATTTTTGGTGGCGGTTCCAAAGGCGGTTCTACAAATGGACCGTCGGCCAAGGGTGTGGGTTTCTTGCTTGCCGGTGCAGCGGTACTATGGGGCTTAAGTGGATTTTATACCGTTGACGAAGGTACGCGCGGCGTAGTTACCCGATTCGGTGCCTATGTGAACACCACTCAGCCGGGTTTGAATTGGCATATTCCGACGCCGATAGAGCAGGTGCAGGTCATTAATGTCGAGCAACAGCGCTTTATCGAAGTAGGTTATCGCTCCGGCGGTGGCCAAGGCATGGGTTCCGTGCCTAAGGAAGCGATGATGCTGACCAAGGACGAAAACATCGTCGATGTGCGCCTGGCTGTGCAATACCAAGTCAAGGATGCCAAAGATTACGCCTTTAATGTTTTGGACCCGGCGTCGACGTTGAAACAAGTCACCGAAAGCGTTCAGCGCGGCGTGATCGGACGTAGCGATATGGATTTCGTGCTGACCGAGGGCCGTAGCGACATCGTATTAGCGATCAAGTCGGAAATTCAATCGGTCATGGATGCTTATAAGACTGGCATATTGATTACCAGTGTCAATTTACAAGACGCCCAGCCACCCGAGCAAGTGCAAGGTTCGTTCGAGGACGCCATCAAGGCGCGGGAAGATAAACAGCGCTTGATTAACGAAGCCGAAGCTTATTCGAACGACGTGGTGCCTAAGGCCCGCGGTGCTGCTTCGCGTATCGTGCAAGAGTCCGAAGGTTATAAAGAAAAAGTGATTGCTCGCGCCAATGGTGATGTTAGTAGGTTCTCGCAGTTGCTGACCGAATACAAGAAAGCGCCGGCGGTTACTAAGCAGCGTATGTATATCGAAGCGATGGAATTGGTGTTAGGCCGGTCTAACAATGTGCTGGTCGATGTGAAGGGCGGCAATAACATCATGTATTTGCCTTTGGAAAAGTTGGCTAATAAGCCGCTGGAAGAGGCCGCGCCGGCCCTGGCGCCGGTGCTCAATCATGAGCCGGTTTCATTACCCTCGCCGCCCGTAAAAGACATTAAAACCGATGCGCGCGCGTCAAGCCGCGAACGCGATGTGAGAGGACGCTAAGATGGGAAATAAGATTTTAGTCGCCGTTGGCGCAGTCGTGATCTTGTTGGCGATGTCGGTATTTACCGTCGCCGAAACCGAGCGGGTGATCAAGTTTCAATTGGGTGAGATTGTCGGTGCGGATTTTCAGCCGGGTATGCACTTTAAGTTGCCTTTTATCAATAACGTTAAGAAGTTCGATGCGCGTATTCTGACCATGGATTCGACGCCGGAGCGCTTTTTAACGGCGGAAAAGAAAAATGTTATCGTCGATTCTTTTGTGAAATGGCGCATCGGCGATGTTAAGACGTTTTATACCACCGTGGCCGGTGACGTGAATCAGGCAAATATTCGCCTCGATCAAATCATGAAGGATTCCGCGCGCAGCGAATTCAGTAAGCGTGAAATCAAACAATTGGTTTCGACCGACCGTAGCGCGATTCGTGATGCGTTGATTACCAACGTCTCCCCGCACGCGGCGAAATTGGGTATCACGATTGTTGACGTGCAAGTGAAGCGCATTGATTTGCCTAGCGAAGTCAGTACCTCGGTGTATCAACGTATGGAAGCGGAACGGGCGCGGGTTGCTCGCGAATTTCGTTCGCAAGGTTCGGAGGCCGCCGAGCGGATTCGGGCCGATGCCGATAAACAGCGCGAAATCATTCTGGCGAATGCTTACCGTGATTCGGAAGTGCTGCGCGGCGAAGGCGATGCCAAAGCTGCCGATATTTTTGCCAAAGCATACAGTGAAGACAGCGATTTCTTTGCCTTCTATCGCAGTCTGATCGCTTATAAGGAAAGTCTGGGCAAATCCGGCAATATCATGGTGCTGGAACCCAATTCAGATTTCTTTAAATATTTCAAGAATCAGAAATAAACCCTCACTTGGATGCCCATAGATAAACGCCCCGCATCGCGGGGCGTTTGCTGTGATTGAGATAGACAAAATGCAAAGAAAAGACACCTGGTTGTTACCGGAAGGTATCAGCGAAGTATTGCCAGAACAGGCGGCGCATCTTGAAAAGCTGCGTAGAACATTGCTCGACACTTTTGCGTGTTGGGGTTATCAACTGGTTATTCCGCCGTTTGTAGACTTTCTGCATTCCTTGCTGATCGGTTCCGGACATGATCTGGACTTGCAAACCTTCAAGCTCACCGACCAATTAAGCGGGGAAATGTTGGGTGTGCGCGCGGACATGACGCCGCAAGTCGCCAGAATTGATGCCCATCATCTACAACACGAATGGCCGACACGGCTATGCTATGCCGGTACCGTGCTGCATACCTTGGGCGACCCTTTGGAAAAAACGCGCAGCCCGATGCAGATCGGTGCCGAGTTGTACGGCCATGTCGGTCTGGAAAGCGATTACGAAGTGATCCAGTTGATGCTGGAAATGCTGGCTATTAGCGGTTTGGAAAACGTGCATCTGGATTTGGGGCATGTCGGTATCTATCGAGCCTTGGCCGAACAAGCCGGGCTGAATCGGCAACAGGAAGCCGAACTGTTCGATGTTTTGCAGCGCAAGGCCCGGACCGAATTGGCGGAATTGCTGGCCGAGTTTGCGATCGACGAACACTATAAAAGCATCTTTAATGCCTTGCCGAAATTGAATGGCGGTCGGGATGTGCTGGATAAGGCCAAAGCGTTGTTGGCCGGTTTCTCCGGTGCCGACTCAATCGTCAAGGCTTTGGCCGATTTGCAAGGCATCGCCGACAAATTGCGTCGCGATTTTCCGGCATTGACGGTGAGTTTCGATTTGGCCGAATTGCGCGGTTATCATTATCACACCGGCATGGTGTTCGCGGCGTTTGTGCCGTCTTTGGGTAAGGAAATTGCGCGTGGCGGACGTTACGACAACATCGGCGAAGTATTCGGCCGAGCCCGAGCCGCCACCGGTTTCAGTGCGGATTTGAAAGTATTGGCGGCGTTGTTCGTGGATGGTGAGGCCGGACGACAAATCGTCTATGCGCCATTCGCCGAAGACGCGGATTTATTGGAAACCATCAGAGATTTGCGTGCGCAAGGGGTGACGGTGATACAGCATTTGCCGGAACAACAGGGTGGCGCAGTGCAATTGGGTTGCAACGCTATTTTAGAAAAACACAATCAACGCTGGGTCGTTAAACCACTAGTTTAAGGTTAGAAAATATGGGAAAGAATGTTGTTGTTATCGGCACGCAATGGGGCGATGAAGGTAAAGGTAAACTGGTCGATCTTTTAACCGAACAGGCTGCCGCCGTCGTGCGCTTTCAAGGTGGCCATAACGCCGGCCATACCTTGGTGATTAACGGCGAAAAAACCGTGTTGCATTTGATTCCTTCAGGCGTATTGCGGGAAGGTGTGCAGTGCATGATAGGCAATGGCGTGGTGTTATGCCCGGAAGCCTTGTTGAAGGAAATCGAGATTCTGGAAAAGTCCGGGATTCCGGTCCGCAATCGCTTGCAAATCAGTGAGGCTTGCGCGTTGATTCTGCCGATTCATGTGGCGATCGATCAAGCGCGCGAAAAAGCCAGGGGCAGCAAAGCTATCGGCACTACCGGTCGCGGCATTGGGCCGGCTTATGAAGATAAAGTAGCCAGACGCGGTTTGCGGGCCGGCGATTTGCGTAACAGCGAAGAATTTGCCGCGCGCTTGAAAGAGCTGGTCGAATACCATAATTTTATGTTGGTCAATTATTATCACGCCGAGCCGGTCAATTACGATGAGGTGCTGGCCAATACCTTGCGCTTGGGCGAGATCATCAAGCCTATGCTGACCGATGTCGGCGAAGCTATCTATAGTTATCAAAAACAAGGCGATAACGTACTGTTCGAGGGTGCGCAAGGCGCGTTGCTGGACATCGATCACGGCACATATCCATATGTCACGTCATCCAATACCACTGCGGGCGGAGCCGCCACCGGCACCGGCGTTGGGCCATTGGCATTGGATTATGTGTTGGGTATTACCAAGGCTTATTCCACCCGAGTTGGCAACGGTCCCTTCCCGACCGAGTTATTGGATGGCAATGGCGAACACTTGGGCGTAAAGGGGCACGAATTCGGTGCCACCACCGGCCGTAAACGTCGTTGTGGCTGGTTCGATGCGGTATCAATGCGTAAATCGGCGCAACTGAATAGCCTGAGCGGCATCTGTCTGACCAAGCTGGATGTGCTGGATGGCCTGGAAACCATTGGCATCTGCACGGCGTACAAAATCAATGGCGAAGTCACCGAGATCGCGCCGCTGGGCGCCGATCAATACGCGGCTTGCGAGCCGGTGATCGAAGAACTGCCTGGCTGGACCGGTACTACCGCCGGCATCACTGAATTTGAAAAGTTGCCTGAAAACGCCAAAGCCTATATTGCTCGCATCGAAGAGCTGGTTGGCGTCAAGGTGACGATTCTGTCCACCGGACCAGACCGAAACGAAACCATCGTGCTGGAGAATCCGTTCGCGGCGTAACCCGCGCTGAGTTGATCTCTGCGTCGAAAGCGCCGAATAAATTCGCCTCGAATCTATTCGGCGTGTCTTTAAGCGTTCCCTAAGTCACTGAATTTCAATGCATCTGGTAGGTTGATGCATTGCGGGTAAAGCAGTGGTATTTAAATGGTAGCGACCGACCGATTGCGGTTGCTAATCCATTCGCTCCAGGAACCGGCATAGAGTTTGGAGCCGCTTAATCCGGCGATTTCCATCGCCAATAGATTGTGGCAAGCCGTCACGCCGGAGCCGCACATATGGACGACCTGCTCCGAAGGGAGTGGCGCAACCAAGCGGCTAAATTGTTGGCGCAGCTGATCGGCTGATAAAAACAAGCCGTCTTTATCGAGATTAGTTTGCAGCGGTCGATTAAGGGCTTTAGGCACGTGACCGGCTACCGGGTCGATCGGTTCCTGTTGGCCGCGAAACCGCTCCGGTGCTCTGGCGTCTATCAGGGCGATTTTACGTCTGGCCAAGCCATCCTCAACTTCAGCAGCGCTCAACCATTGCCGGTTATCCAGATACACTCTGAATGGGCTGGTGGCGATTTTTGGCAGTGCCGTGGTGATCGGCATTGCTTGTTTTTGCCAATGTCCAAATCCGCCATCCAATACAGCAACCTGAGTGTGTCCCATAGTGCGCAGCAGCCACCACATCCGCCCGGCGAATGCGCCGCCGGCATCGTCGTATACCACGATTTGACATCGATTGTTCACTCCCCAACTTCCCAGCTTTTCGGCTAATAATTTAAAGTTCGGCAATGGATGGCGGCCGGTGTAAGACTGTACCGGCGATGACAAGTCTTGATTTAAATCGGCATAACGGGCACCGGGAATATGGCCTTGTCTGTATAAGCGATGCCCGGCTTGAGCATCGGCCAGCGAGAACCGGCAATCGAAGATTTTCCAGTCCGGATTGTCGAGATTGGCGGCGAGGGTGGCTGCGGAAACCAGCGTGGTGTAAGGCATGCTTATAACTCCAAAATAATTTTGCCAATGTGTTGATTGCTTTCCATCCGTTCGTGGGCCTGAGCAGCTTTCGCGAGCGGAAACACGGAATCGATGACAGGTTTGATCCGGCCGGATCCCAGTAAGGGCCAGACTTTTTCATGCAGTTGCCGGGCTATTTTAGCCTTGAAGTCGTCGTTTCTGGAGCGCAAGGTGGAACCAGCGATGGTCAGGCGCTTCATCAATACCGACGCCAGATTGATTTCTGCCTTGCCGCCGTTTTGGATGGCGATTTGCAGCAAGCGGCCGTCGATCGCTAAACTTTTTAAATTACGCGGCAAGTAGTCGCCGCCTATCATATCCAGAATCACATCGACGCCTTTACCGTCAGTGAAGGATAGAACGGCTTCGACAAAATCCTGTTGCCGATAATTGATTGCAAGGTCCGCGCCCAATGCCAGGCTACGTTGGCATTTTTCATCGTTGCCGGCGGTGACGATTACTCGACTGCCAAATGCCTTCGCGAGTTGAATAGAGGTGGTGCCGATGCCGCTGGTGCCGCCATGTACCAGCAGGCATTCGTTGTTCTGCAATTGTGCTCGGTCGAACAGATTGCTCCAGACCGTAAAAAAAGTTTCCGGCAGCCCTGCGGCTTGGATATAGCTCAAGCCTTTGGGTATCGGTAAGCAGCAACTGGCACTGGCCAGACAATATTCGGCATAGCCGCCGCCCGTCAGTAGCGCGCAAACCGAATCGCCGATTTTAAACCCTGTCACCTCGCTGCCCATCTCGACGATATCGCCGGCCACCTCCAAACCTGGAATCGGCGACGCGCCTAGCGGCGGCGGATACAAACCCTTGCGTTGCATAATGTCGGGGCGATTCACGCCCGCCGATACTGTTTTTATCAGTACCTGATGCGGGGCGGGCGAGGGTAGTGGCTCATCCGTCAGGATTAAAGCGGTAGTCTCGGCGGTGCGATGAATCTGGATGGCGCGCATGATGTTAAGCTTTGCGATAAGAGTGTCGTATTATATGCGGCCCATTTCAGCAACAGTAGTGTTTCAGCGAGAGAATCCATGATACGTGCAGGTATTGTCGGCGGTACCGGTTACACCGGTGTCGAGTTGTTAAGAATTTTGGCATTGCACCCGCAAGTCGAGGTGAGCGTGGTGACTTCGCGCGCCGATTCCGGCTTAAGGGTGGACCAGTTATATCCCAGCCTTAGAGGCTATTGCGACGCAAAATTTAGCCTGCCGGAACTGGACAATTTAAAAGACTGCGACGTGGTGTTTTTTGCGACGCCGAACGGCACGGCCATGCTGATGGCCGAAGCCTTGCTGGCGCTCGGTATCAAGGTCATCGACTTGTCGGCTGATTTCAGGATCAAAGACCAACAGGAATGGGAAAAATGGTATGGCATGCAGCACGCCAGCCCGGATTTGATCGCCGAAGCAGTCTACGGTTTGCCGGAAGTCAATCGCGAGCAGATCAAACAGGCTCGCTTGATCGCTTGTCCGGGCTGCTATCCGACTGCCGTGCAATTGGGGTTTTTGCCTTTGTTGGAGGTTGGGGCGATTGACGGTAGCCAGCTGATTGCCGATGTGAAATCGGGTGTCAGCGGTGCCGGGCGCAAGGCGGAAATTTCTTCTTTAATGAGCGAAGCCGGCGAAAGCTTTAAAGCCTATGCTGTCGCCGGGCATCGGCACTTGCCCGAGATTCAACAGGGCTTACAAGTTATTGCCAAGCAAGGGGTGGGGCTGACTTTTGTGCCACATCTGACGCCGATGATACGCGGTATTCATGCAACCCTTTATGCACGTTTGCATCAAAAACTCGATTTGCAAGCTGTGTTCGAGCAGCGCTATGGCGAAGAGTATTTTGTCGATGTGTTGCCGCAGGGTAGTCACGCCGATACCCGTAACGTGCGCGGTAGCAACCGCTGTCAGATTGCCGTGCATCAGCCGCAAGGCGGCGACACAGTGGTGATTTTGTCGGTGATCGATAATCTGGTTAAAGGCGCTTCCGGACAAGCTGTGCAGAACATGAATTTGTTGTTTGGTTTGCCGGAAACCCAGGGCTTGGAGACAGTGGCACTGTATCCTTAACTCTCCGGTTTGTTTGACGCTGAGTGTGGCTGCCGCTGATCTTGAACGCTTTGCGCGGATATAAGGTTAAGCGGCTGTTGAGTTTAAAGGTCTCTGGTCACGAGTGACGAATCGCTCGTCTTGGCTATATTGATCTCGGCTCATTCTTTTGCTGCTTAGAGCGTCAAAATATTGGCCAATAAGTTCTAACTATTTGTAAATAAACCAATATTTAAGGTGGTCCTGTTTTTGCTTATTTATAGGCATGAATACGCTAAACCTTCAACAAATCCAAAAAACCGAGCGCCTGACCGACGCTTTTCGGATTTTTAACGAACTTTCCGAAAACCTGGCCCATTCCTATCAGGGGCTTGAAGAACAGATTGCCAGGCTCAATCAGGAATTGGCTGCAGCTCGCAACGAGCGGCTGACGACTTTGCTCGAAAAGGAAAAATTGGCCAGTCGCTTGCAGCAAATCCTAGCGGCCTTACCAGCGGCGGTGATCGTGCTGAATGCGCAGGGACTGATCGTCGATTGTAATAATCACGCTATCGATTTTCTCGGCGAACCGTTGATCGGCCAGTTCTGGGCGAATCTGGTGGCGTGCAGTCTACAGCCGGTGTTTGAATCGCCGCGGGAGCGGCAATTGCGAGATGGCCGTAAAGTCAATATTACCCATAGCTCGCTCGGCAACGACGCCGAACAAATCATTTTATTGTCCGATGTCAGTGAGTTACGCGCCTTACAAGAGACACTGGTTCAGCAAAAACAACTTAGCGCAATGGGCGAAATGGTGGCCGGCCTGGCTCATCAGGTCCGCACGCCGCTGGCCACAGCGATATTGTATGCGTCGCAAATGAGCAAACCGGCACTTGCCGATGAAAAGCGCCAACAATTTTCCGAGAAAATTTTGGAGCGCTTGCATTATTTGGAGCGCCAGGTCAACGACATGCTGATTTTTGCCAAGCAGGGGCGCATGGCGATGCAAAGCTTCTCGCTCAAGCATCTGCTCGCTCATCTCGCCGAGGCGATGGAGGGGTATGCCGGCGAATTTAGCATCGACAATCGAGTCGCTGCCGACCAATTGCTCGGTAACGAGGATGCACTGCGTGGGGCCATATTGAACTTGATTAACAATGCCGCGGAAGCCGGAGCCGGCCGGATTGGGCTACAGGTGCAGGCTGGCGAGACCGGCAGTATTGAGTTCGCTGTCGCCGATAACGGTCCCGGTATCGCCCAAGATCAGCAAGATAAATTATTTGAACCGTTTTACACCACCAAATCCAACGGCACCGGTTTGGGTTTAGCCGTGGTTGACAGCGTGGCACGCGCTCATGGCGGCCATGTCGTTTGCCGTTCGACGCCAGGCAAGGGTAGCTGCTTTACCCTGACGCTGGCAGGCCCGTGTGAGTATGCGCTCGGATTATCCGCCGGGATGCCAAATAATGGAGTAAGTCTATGAAACCGTACGACATTCTTATCGTTGAAGACGACCTCGCATTGTGCGAAGCTCTGTGCGATACCTTGGAAATCGAAGGTTATCGAGTCATTTCGGCAAAAAACGGCACGGAGGCGCTCAGTCAGTTGGCCAAGCATCCGGTTCGCTTGGTGATTAGCGATGTGCAAATGCCGGTGATGGATGGCTTTGCGCTGTTACGGAACATGCAGCAAAAATCCGAACAGATTCCGGTGTTGCTGATGACCGCTTACGGTACTATACCCAAGGCCGTCGAAGCCATGCAGTCGGGCGCGGCGGATTATCTGATCAAGCCCTTCGAAGCGGCCATGTTGGTCGATAAAGTTGTCGCGCTGATTAGCCGGCAAGCGCCGGTTGTTAGCGAGCGGGTCGTGGTCGACGAGCGCATGAAAAAGCTGTATGCCTTGGCTAGCAAAGTGGCAAAAACCAATGTGACGATGCTGCTGGAAGGCGAGAGCGGCACCGGTAAGGAAGTGCTGGCACGCTATATTCATCGCAATTCGCATTATCATGCCGGGCCGTTCGAAGCCGTCAATTGCGCGGCCATCCCGGAAAATATGCTGGAAGCGATGCTGTTCGGCTACGAAAAAGGCGCGTTTACCGGGGCGGTTCAATCGGCGCCGGGCAAATTCGAACTTGCGCAAGGCGGCACATTACTATTGGACGAGATTTCTGAAATGGATATTTCCCTGCAAGCCAAATTGCTGCGGGTGCTTCAGGAAAAAGAAGTGGAGCGCTTGGGCAGCCATCGTAAGATCGTGCTAAACGTCAGAATTTTGGCGACTACCAATCGCAAATTAAAACAGTATGTGCAAGAAGGCAGGTTTCGCGAGGATTTGTATTTTCGCTTGAACGTGTTTCCGATGCGGATTCCGCCGCTTAGAGAGCGCACCGGCGATATTTTGCCTTTGGCGTTGGAGTTGTTGAATAAACACCAGGCGGCCGGGAAAACAACAGACGGTTTTGATGAGGCGGCGATAGCCAAGCTGCAACACTACAGCTGGCCGGGCAATGTCAGAGAGTTGGAAAATGTCGTACAGCGCGCGCTGATTCTGCAAAGCGGCGGCCCAATCGGCGCCGACGAGCTAATATTCGAAGAGGATATGCTGGTTTTGCCGAGTTTGTCCGCCGCCGTGCAAACTATTGCCGTACAATCGCGGCCCGTCGATGCGGGTATTGGGCATGCCGAACTCGGCAGTTTGGGCGATGGCGTACGTTCCGCCGAGGAAAAAATTATCTTGCAGATGCTGAACGACGTCAGCGGTAGTCGGAAAACCACGGCTGCCAAGCTCGGTATCAGCCCGCGCACCTTGCGATATAAAATCGCGCGTATGAAAGAAGCGGGTGTGGTGGTGCCTGGTTAATTGTTGGCTTAAAAAATGCTTGTTATATGTCAGGCAACCTTATAGAGTCATTTCCATGTCAGATATCAGTGTTAACCAAGTGCTCGCGCAGATGCGGGCCATGTCCATAGAAGCCGGGTCCAAATCTCAACCTAGCGACACATCCGGGGATTTTGCTGCCATGTTGAAACAGTCGATCGACGCGGTCAATCAAACCCAGCAAACCGCCAGCGGAATGTCCAAATCCTTTGAAATGGGGCAAGGCGATGTCAGTTTGGCGGAGGTGATGATAGCCTCGCAAAAAGCCAGCGTTTCCTTTCAAGCCATGATCCAGGTGCGTAATAAACTGGTGGATGCTTACAAGGAAGTAATGAGCATGCCGATGTAGGTGATTGGAATTTAAGCCATGAGCGAGTTAGACAGAAATCTACCGATGGAGGCCCGCAGCCAAGCAAATACCGCCGATGCCGATAAAATGCATCCGGCCTGGAAAAGCTTGACCAAATTGCCGATGGCACGTCAGGTCGGCTTGATGCTGGGCCTGGCGCTCAGCGTCGCGCTCGGCGTCGCCGTGGTACTGTGGTCGCAGGCGCCGTCATACGATTTACTGTTTTCCGGGATAGCGGAAAAAGATTCTGCTGAAATTCTGGACGCGCTGAGCAAATTGGGCGTGGAGTACAAAGTCGAAACCAGCTCAGGCGCGATCATGGTGCCGAGCGCAGATGTCCGCGAACTTAAATTAAAAATGGCCGCCCAAGGCTTGCCGCGCAGTACCAGCCTGGGTTACGAATTGCTGGATAAGGACAACGGTTTCGGTGCCAGCAAAAATGTCGAGCAGATGCGCTTTCAGCGCGCCTTGGAAGGCGAAATCGCGCTGACCATTCAAACTATCCAAAATGTCAAATCCGCCAAGGTGTTGTTGGCGATACCGGTTCAGTCGGTATTTGTTCGCGAACGTAAAAAACCCAGCGCCTCGGTGGTCGTGGAGCTGTATCAAGGCCGCACCTTGGAAAAGGAACAAATCGAATCCATCATCCATTTAGTCGCGTCCAGCGTGCCGCTGATGGAAGCCGGCCAAGTGACCGTCGTCGATCATAAAGGCCGTTTGTTGAACAGCAAGGATGCTGGCGAGGATATCTCGTTGTCCAGCAAGCAGTTCGAATACAAGAAAAACATTGAAGAACATCTGCGCGGACGGATTGAAAACATCCTGACGCCGTTGGTCGGTGGCGAAGGTGTGCGGGCGCAAATTTCCGCCGACGTCGATTTCACCGTCACCGAAAAAACCCAGGAAATGTTTAATCCGGATTTGCCGGCCTTGCGTAGCGAGCAAACCCAGGAAGAACAAAACTCGTTGTCCAAGGTGCAAGGCGTGCCGGGTGCGTTGTCCAACCAGCCGCCGCCGACCGGTACCGCGCCGGAAGTGGCTAGCGGTCAGGAAAAACAAGAGGCGGTGGAATCCGGTTCCGGCTCGACCAATAAAACCGCGACCCGCAATTACGAATTGGATAAAACCATCACCCATACCCGGTTGGCGACTGGCGCCTTGCGGCGCTTGTCGGTGGCGGTGGTGGTGGACGATAAAAAAGTGGTTCAAGCCGACGGCAAGCTGACCCAGCAAGCCTATTCGCAAGAAGACCTCAATCAGCTACGAGACCTGGTCAAGCAAGCGGTGGGGTATGATAATAGCCGCGGCGATCAAGTTACCGTCACTAACGTCGCCTTCAGATTGCCTGACGCGCTGGAAGCCGTGCCTTCGGAACCTTTCTGGGAACATCCTTGGTTTGCCGGTGCGATGAAACAGCTGGCGGCGGTGGTTGTGGTGTTGCTGTTGATCTTGGGCGTGCTGAGGCCGGCCTTAAGAACTTTGATTTACAAAGAGAAACAGCTCGAAGCGCTGGAAGAAGCCAAAGCGCTAGCCGAGGCCTCTGGTGGGATGGTGCGTTTCGACGAAGACGGCAAGCCGGTCGCTGTCGCGGTGGCTGTCGACGAAGAAACCGGCGAGGTTCGCTCCATCTCGACCGGTGCGGAAGACTTGCTGTTGCTGGAAGCGCCGCAAAGTTACGAAAAACGCTTGGAATATGTGCAAAAACTGATCGACGAAGATCCCAAATTAGTCGCGCAAGTGATTAAAACCTGGTTAAAAGACGATGGCTGATGACGAGAAAATAAATCACGCTAAGCGAGCTTCTCTGCTGTTACTGGCGGTGGGTCAGGATCGTGCGGCCTCAGTGTTGCGGCACATGGGGCCGAAGGAAGTGCAGTTGGTCGGTTCGACCATGGCTCAGTTGGGGCCGATCAGTTCGACGATGATCGACGAAGTACTGGAAGAATTTATCATCGAAATCAAAAACGAAACTGGGCTGGGCCTGGATTCGGATGAATATATCCGCAGCATGCTGACCAATGCGCTGGGGGCGGAAAAGGCCGGCAGTATCATCGACAGGATTTTGCTGGGCGCCAACAGCAAGGGTATCGAGCAACTGAAATGGATGGATACGCGCTCGATTGCCGATTTGATTCGTCTGGAACATCCGCAAATCATTTCCATCATTCTGTCCTTGCTGGATGCCGATCAGGCCGCCGACGTATTGACCTTGCTGCCGCAAAACATGCGTTCCGATATTTTAATGCGCATCGCGACCCTGGAAGGCGTACAGCCGGCGGCCTTGCGCGAATTGGACGACATCATGGAGAAACAATTGACCGGCAGCGAAGGGGTCAAGTCCTCGCAAATCGGCGGTGTCGATGCGGCTGCCAACATCCTCAACTTTATCGAAAGCGGCGTCAGCGATCCGATGATGCAGGACATCAGCGAATCAAACGCCGATCTGGCGCAGCGTATCCAGGACAAGATGTTCGTGTTCGGCGACTTGATCAACGTCGACGATCGCGGCATTCAAACCCTGCTGCGCGAAGTATCGACCGACCAGTTGTTGCTAGCCTTGCGCGGCGTCGAAGCGGCCTTGCGCGACAAGGTGTTTGCCAATATGTCCAGACGCGCGGCGGAAATGCTGCGCGACGACTTGGAAGCCGCTCCACCGGCTCGTTTGAGCGAAGTGGAAGCGGCGCAAAAAGACATACTAGCAATCGCCAAACGTCTGTCCGATGCCGGTGAAATCGCCTTGGGCGGCAGTGGCGGTGGCGATGAGTTCGTCTAAGAGCAACAAGTTTTCCGAGGCCGAACTCCAGTCCTTGGATCGCTGGACCGGTCTGCAGGATTTCAATGCGCCGCGTTCCGAGCCGGTCGAATTGGAAGAGGTTACCGAAACGCTGACGGCCGAACAGATCGAAGAGATTCAAAAGCAGGCCTATGCCGAAGCGTTCGAGCAAGGCAAGCAACAAGGCTATGAAGAAGGTAAAACGGAAGGTTTAGAGACCGGCCGCAAGCAAGGCTACGAGGAAAGTCTGCATTTACTGCAAAAACAGGCGGCGGAACTCACGAGTTTGTTGGAAGCGCTGAGCGAGCCGTTCAAAAAACTCGACGAAGCGGTAGAGCAAGAGCTGGTCAAATTGACGATTGCGATTGCCAGTCAATTAATACGCCGTGAACTCAGAATGGAACCCGGTGAGATTGTCGGGGTGGTTCGGGAGGCTATCAATGCGTTGCCGCTGGCCTCGCAAAAAGTCACCGTCAATTTGCATCCGGACGATGCGGCCCTGGTGCGGACCGCATTGAAACTCGACGACAACATGCCGCCCTGGCGTTTGCAGGAAAATCCCTTGTTGAGTCGCGGTGGCTGTACCGTTGAAACCGAAGTGTCCAGTATCGACGCCAGTGTAGAAAGTCGGTTGGCCGCGGTGATCGCCACGGTATTGGGCGGCGAGCGCCGCGAGGATTTAGGGCGATGATACCCAGCGCCGACCGTGCCGAGCAGTGGCTGGCCCGCTTGCAGCCGTATCGGCAAAGATTGGCTGAGCCGCCGGAACTGGTAGTGGAAGGCAAGTTGTCGCGCATGGTGGGCTTGACGCTGGAAGCGGAAGGCTGCCGGGCGGCGATCGGCTCGCTCTGCCAAGTGATTACCATGTCCGGCAAGATCATTACTGCCGAAGTGGTTGGCTTTGGCGGCGCTCGTTTGTTTTTAATGCCTACCGGTGATACGCATGGCCTGGAGCCAGGTTGCCGAGTGATTCCGATGGGGAAAAACAGCTTGGCCAATGTCGGCTTTGGCTTGCTGGGCAGGGTATTGGATGGGGCCGGCAATCCCTTGGATAGCAAAGGCCCCCTGGATACCGATGCCAAGATTTCCTTGGCCGGCACCACGATTAATCCGCTCCGTCGAAAACCGATACGCGAGGCGTTGGACGTTGGCGTGCGGGCGATCAATGCCATTCTCAGCGTCGGCCGTGGTCAGCGGATGGGCTTGTTCGCCGGTACCGGTGTCGGCAAGAGCGTGTTGTTGGGGATGATGACCAAATTTACCAACGCCGACATCGTCGTGGTGGGGCTAGTCGGCGAACGGGGGCGCGAGGTAAACGAATTCGTCTTGAAAATTCTCGGCGAGGAAGGTTTGCGGCGTGCGGTAGTGGTGGCGTCGCCGGCCGACGATTCGCCGCTGATGCGGGTACATGGGGCTCTTCTGGCCACCAGCATCGCCGAGTATTTTCGTGATCAGGGCTTGGATGTGCTGTTGCTGATGGATTCCTTGACCCGTTATGCTCAGGCTTACCGGGAAATCGCCTTGGCGATCGATGAGCCGCCGGCTACCAAGGGTTATCCGCCCTCGGTATTTGCCAAATTGCCGCAGCTGGTGGAGCGGGCCGGCAACGGCGACGAAGGCGGCGGTTCCATTACCGCCTTTTACACGGTGCTAGCGGAAGGCGATGACACCAATGACCCAATTGCCGATGCTGCGCGTGGGGTGTTGGATGGTCACGTCGTGCTATCGCGCTCCTTGGCGGAATCCGGGCACTATCCGGCAATTGATGTCGAAGCGTCGATCAGTCGGGTGATGCCGGATATCGTTGAGCCGGAGCATTTGCAAATGGCTCGCGATTTACGGCGCTTGTATTCAACCTATCAACAAAACAAGGATTTGATCAGCGTGGGCGCTTATCGGCCCGGCGCCGATCCGCGTATCGATAAAGCGATAGAAAAAAATCCGGCCATTATGGATTTTTTGCAACAAAGCATGGACGAGTCGGTGGATCTTAGCCGCAGTCTCAGCGAATTGGCGACATTGTTGGCCGGCTAATGAAAAAATCGCAACGTATGAAAGTCCTCGTCGATCTACAGGCGCGTCAGGAGCACGAGGCGCTGGAGGCCTTGGGGATTAGTCAGAAAAAATTGCAAGACCAACAAGCTCAGCTGGAAAATTTACAAAATTATCGTGTGGAATATTTAGGTAAATTCGCTGTTCGTCAACAGGCTGGCATCAACGTCAGTCAGTTCACGGAATTCAGGGCTTTTGTCGACAAGCTTGATAAAGCCATCGAAGGCCAGCTGCAGACCGTGACGGCTCATGAGCGGGGCGTACAGCGAGCGCGCAAACATTGGGAAGAATTGCACCAGCGGACCAAAAGTCTGCAAAAAGTCAGCGATTTGGCGTTGGTCGAAGAAATGAAAGTCGAACAAAAACGCGAGCAGGCCGAGCAAGACGATAGAGCGGCGCGGTCTGGGCGAAGGGATGGCACGGGAAGTGCTTGATTAAATGAAAATATCAGGAGAAATGCCGTGAATATCCAAGGTTTAAATCCGCTGTCTTTGTCGTCCGTTACCGAGAGTTCTGGCGTTGGGGAATTGCCGAGTGAAGGTGGTCATGCCGGTATGTTTTCGGCGACGTTACTGGATCAGTTGGCGCAATTGCAGAGCAGTTTGCAGAATGCCGGCATGGCCGATACGGCGCAGTTTGCCGGATTAAGTGGCGGGATCAACAGTCAAAACATGCAGGAGTTTGCCGCATTGTTCGGAAAGAGTTTGCCGACGGCAAGCAAGCTCGATCAAGACATCAATCTGGACGATACCTTGCAGACCTTGGCGGATGTTCTGCAGTATCTGCAAAGTTTGGAAACGCTGCCCGCTGCCGGGCAAAATCCGGTTTTGCCGGCCATGCCTGCGAATCAGCAAGATTTTGCCGATGTGGCAGTCGATAATGCCGAATTGGCCAAGCAGCAAGCCGAGAATGCCGCTGCGCTGGGGCTTATCCAAGCGCAAAAGCAATTCGAGGCCGGCAAGCAGGCGCTTGGCGAGGCAATGAAAACCGCCGCGGTTGCCGGTGAAACGATGCCGGCCATCAACAACGGACCGCAATTGCCGGGCACCGAGCTTAAACAAGATGCCTTGTCAGCCTTGAATGGCGGGGAGGATCCGCAAATAGCCGGGAGTCTGAACGGCAGCTTTGCGAAATCATTGTCCGGACAAGGTGGGGCTTTCGGCCAAACCGGTCAAGACAGTGGCGCGAATGCCTTTCTGAGCGAGCAAGATGTGGCTGCCGCGAAGCCTCAAACAGGAAGCGGCGACGCCGACAGCAGTCTGTCGAGAATGACGGCCGACATCGCTCAATTGAATAAATCGGTCAACAGCGCTGGCCAAAGTCCGGCACCGGCAATCGCCAAACCTTTTACACATCCGGGATGGAACGCTGAGTTAGGCGAAAAGTTGCTGTGGATGCATAAGCAAGCGGTACCGTCGGCGGAAATTCGGCTCAATCCTGAGCATCTCGGACCGATTTCCATCAAGATCGATGTTAATCAGGATCAAGCCAGCGTGGCTTTCACCGCGCAGCATGCGGCGGTCAGGGACGCGATCGAAGCGGCTATCCCCAAATTGCGGGAAATGTTGGGGGGGCAGAATTTGAATTTGGCGGATGTTAACGTTTCCCAGCAACAATCCGAACAGAAACAGGGGCGAGATTTTTTTCAAATGGCCGGCGAGCAAAATCGGCGCGGTCAGTCGCAAGACCCGGATGAGACCTTGGTAAACGAGGGCTCAACTCATATTCTCGATGAGATCGAAGCCGGTAGAGCCATTGCCAGCAACGGTTTGCTAAGCCTATTTGCCTAATCGCCTCAGGCGCTGTTTAAAAATCGCTTTGCAAAAACAGCGCCTATTTCTATAATGTCCAGCTTTTTGGGGAATTTATCCCCATTCCTTGCTTCATCGCCCTTGCGGGCGGGAAGCTTTTAAACCCGTAAGGAGAAATCATGCGACATTATGAAATTGTCTTCTTAGTCCATCCTGATCAAAGTGCTCAGGTACCGGCTATGATAGAACGTTATAAATCCACCGTTGAAGATGCTGCTGGCAAAATTCATCGCTTGGAAGACTGGGGCCGTAGACATTTGGCCTACCCTATCAAAAAAATTCATAAAGCACATTATGTGTTGATGAATATCGAATGCAACCAAGCCACTCTCGAAGAGTTGGAGGCAGGGTTTCGTTTCAATGACGCCATTTTGCGCAGTCTGACATTAGTTCAAAAAGAAGCCGTTACCGGACCTTCCGCGATTGCTACCAGCGGTAATGACGGTCAAAAAGCCGGCAACCGTGTCAAGGAAGAAGTCGAGGAAGAGGCGGAAGCAGACGTCGAAGTCGCGGACGAGACTGAAACCGAAGCTGGCGCAGAAGCGGATTCCGAATAATCAACATTGAACCAAGAGAATTGTCATGGCACGTAATAATATAAGACGCAAAAAAGGCTGCCGCTTTAGCGGTGAAGATGCGATCGTGATCGATTATAAAGATCTCGATTTGTTGAGCGAGTACATCACCGAAACCGGCAAAATCATTCCTAGCCGCATTACCGGTACTAGCGCGAAATATCAAAGACAGCTGACATCTGCGATTAAACAAGCCCGTTTTCTCGCATTGCTGCCGTTCTGCGACGCACATAAATAAATAGTTAGCCGGGAAAGAGGCGTGCGGTTTCTGCCAGCCTTCATCATGAAAGGTCGAATGCAGGCCATGATGGTGGCATCGATATTGGCATTGCTGTCCTTGCCTTTTTTCCCGGTCAGTATTGTAAGTTCGGCGACGGTGGCGTTAGTGACGTTGCGTCTAGGTGCGTTGGAAGGCCTTTATGTGCTGGTCGGCGCCTGTTTGGCGGTTGCATTGCTGAGCCTGTTTCTGGGAAGTTATCAGTTTGCCCTGTTATATGGCTTTCTGCTGTTGCTGCTGTGGATACCGGTTTGGTTGGTTGCCATTGTGTTGCGCGAAGGCAAACGCCTGACGTTTGCCCTGGAAGTCGGCGCGCTCTTGGGTGTGGCTGGCGTACTGGCAATCTACCTGTTTCATCCGGAGCCCGCGCAAATCTGGCGGGAGTTATTGCCGGCGATGGCGCAGCTTATGCAACAAGCTCAGCCTGATTTTCCGGTGACCTTGGATAAGGAAGCCACGGAAGTCTTGGCTCATCTGATGACTGGAAACATGGCGGCCGGCGGAGTCATCGCCTTGTTCTTTGAACTGTTTCTGGCGAGATGGTGGCAGGCCTTGTTGTATAACCCCGGCGGTTTTCGCACGGAATTTTTGGCGGTGAAAGGCCATGCGCAGCTAGCCATCATCACAACCGCGATGGCGGCGACGTATTGGCTGACATCCGGGGCAATGGCCGAGGCATGCCGGAATATGCTGTCGGTGTTAGTGGTGCTGTATATTTTTATCGGCATCGCAATACTGCACAGCGTGTTAGCGGCGATGAAGGGGCGCGACTATCTGGTGCCGTTATTTTATGTAACGTTGCTGATCATTCAGCCTATCATGGGGTTGGTTGGATTATTTGGACTGATCGACACCTGGCTGGACTTACGAAATAAATTCAAACCAAACGGAGCATAAGCTCCCGATTTTTCGACAATATAGTCGATTTAAGAGGTATGTAACGATGGAAGTAATTCTTCTTGAAAAAACCGCGAACCTGGGTAACCTGGGCGACAAAGTAACCATTAAAGCGGGTTACGGCAGAAATTATCTGATTCCGCAAGGCAAAGCAGTTGCTGCTACGCCCAAGAAAATCAGGGAATTTGAAGAGCGCCGCGCGGAACTGGAAAAACAAGCCGCGGAAAAACTGGCTGCGGCCACTGCTCGTGGCGAAGCGATCAGCAAACTGAACGTGGTGATTACCCACAAAACTGGCGACGAAGGTCGTTTGTTTGGTTCGGTCGGCACTCAAGCGATTGCCGAAGCGATCACTGCGGCTGGCGCCAAGGTTGAAAAAGCCGAAGTGCGTTTGCCTAACGGCGTGATTCGTAATATCGGCGAATACGATGTTGCGATCAATTTGCACACTGATGTGGTTATCACGCTGCCGATCAAAGTCGCTGCGGAGTAAGTAAGCATGATCATCGTAACCGGTGGCGCTGGCTTCATCGGCAGTAATCTGGTGTTGGGGCTAAATGCTCGCGGTTATGATGATATTTTGGTGGTTGACCATTTGACTAACGGTATCAAATACCGGAATTTGGTCGAATGCAAGATTGCCGATTATCTGGATCGAAGCACCTTTCTCGAACGTTTGCAGCAAGGTGCCTTCCAAGCCGAAACGATAGAAGCCATTTTCCATCAGGGCGCCTGTTCAAGCACTACCGAGTGGGACGGCCGCTACATGATGGATAACAATTACGAATACAGCAAAACGCTGTTTCATTATTGCCAAAGCCATAAAATTCCGTTCATCTACGCTTCCAGTGCCGCCACCTACGGTGCCGATCTGACTTTTAAAGAAGAATTGGCTTACGAAGGCCCGCTGAACGTCTACGGTTATTCCAAATTTCAATTCGACCAATACCTGCGCCGGCAAAACAAGTTGACCGCACCAGTGGTCGGACTGCGTTATTTTAATGTCTACGGTCCGCGTGAAGCCCATAAGGGCAGCATGGCCAGCGTCGCTTTTCATCTGAATAATCAGATCAAAGCCTCTGACGAACTAAAATTGTTTGAAGGTTGTGACGGCTACGGCCACGGCGAACAACGCCGCGACTTTATTTATGTCGGCGATGTGGTCGATGTGAACTTATGGTTCCTGGATAACCCGCAAGTGTCGGGTATTTACAATTGCGGCACCGGCCGCAGCCAGACTTTCAATGATGTCGCCAATGCAGTGATCGCTTATCATCAGCGCGGTCGCATCCAATATATTCCTTTCCCAGAGCACCTGAAAGGTTGCTATCAGAGCTTTACCGAAGCCAATCTGGACAAGCTGCGCGCCGCCGGTTGTGAGCATAGCTTTAAAGCCGTCGAGCAGGGTGTACAGCTGTATATGGAGTGGTTGAACCGATAATCGGTTTTATCGTGATAAGGTCCGAGGGCATCTAGCAACAACTTCCGAGAACCAGGGCGCTAGTCTTTATGGGGCGTAGTGGCTTGTAGAGAGGGGGTGCTGAAACTTAACAGGCGGAAAGAAAAGACCACGCTAGTCTTAGACATCGCTAGCGTGGCAAGAAGTAAGCTAGACTTTGTTAGACGGCAAGGCTAGAGGCTGTGCTTTTGCGGCGGCTGGCAAGGAAAATCATTAGACCTGTACCATATAGCCAAACAGCTCCGGGCAGTGGGACAGCGGCAATAGATGTCACATCATCAATGGTCTTGGATGAACCGATCAGTGAAGCGAGCGTACCGTTGCTGGCGTTACCATCCAGGGCTCTAACAAGCTTGTTAAATCCACTACTCAATCCCAGCAGCCATAGGCTTTCACCCGTTGAACCTCCGGTCAAGCCCGGATTGTTCGCAACCCAGCCGTCAGTGAAATGAGTATTGAAACCTAAAGCAAAACCACCGAAGGTGCCAATTACATCCGGTGTACTGTTGCCAGGGTCTGAATCCCAAAGCTCTGCTCTAAGCAACAATTGATAGGGTTGGTCGGACCATGATGTCGAGCCATGTGAGCCGGCAGACAAGGAACCGTTGATTTGCAGGAAGTTGCTGAGGGATTTATCACCTATCTGTGTGATCAATTCTCCATCCGAATTGAAGTTGGCCTGATATATCACACTGCCGTCACTTAGCTCTATAGAATCGGAAAACTTACCATCACCAACCAAAAATGATGTAGTCAGACCAATTCCTTTCAGTTGCCAATAGGGGTTGTCGTCAGTCCCTTTTTTTTCAATCTTGATTCTTTCGTCCACATCTAAAAATGCGGGCAAGCTAGAATCGCCGATCCCCGAAGCATTACCGGTATTGGCAAGCAACGGCAACAATAGGACTAATGTCCAACGTGCATATTTAAGTAAATTCATTTTTGAATACTCCATACTCAACGAATCGAAGTGTGGCAACCCGGCTTCTTGTTGATTGATATCCGCAAGAAACTTAGTTTTCCGTCCCGGCCTCAAGGCTGGGTCGGTTTTTACACGCTTCTGGTTTTGAAAAACACAATTAGGCGGCAATCACCTAATATTTCACTGCTTGCTCACAATAAGAAATTCGCATATTTAAAAATCTTATTGGTATTGCTCGGTTTGAGGGCGTTCTTGAACTGGTAACATGAGCGCCACTCAATACTTAGTAATATTCCGATTATTACAAATCAGGCCCTTTTTCAGTCTCTTAAGTAATAAGAAGTGTTCCGCACTCCCATTTTTGAGTTAGGTCTTTTTTAAGTGGTATTGGTTGATTTGCTATCTGACAGAAGATCTTTATTAATTATGAGTAAGTACTGTGTATCAAGCAGAAAACAATAGTTGTCTTCGTTTAGGCTGAGTGGCTAGTACCAGTTGCCGTTCAGCTGTGTTTGCTAGAAACATACTGCTTGACTTTGAGTTGGGGCAAACCACAGCAACTCTGCGAATTTATGTTACCTCTACGAATATATAGTTACGGCTTTGGTTGGACTCTACAATATATGATCATGGGCGTCAAGTGCGGTAACAAGAATAACGTAACTTAGGCGATAGGGAGGCTTCGTACGAAGATTCTATTAACCTAGTGGGGAAGGCTTATCCAGTGGTACGCATTAGACGGCAGTTGAGTGATGTTTGTGATTAGTGTTTTGTCAGATTTTCCTTTCTAAATACACGTTTTCTGGTCCGTTGACCTATGCTTGTTAGTAGCATAATAACAAGCATAGGAGTGCATCATGTCCGAATCCAACTCATACATTTGCTGGTTTAACGAACTCACTATTAACGACATTCCGTTAGTCGGCGGTAAAAATGCCTCCTTGGGCGAGATGTACCGCGAGCTGGCCGGCGAAGGAGTGATGGTTCCCAATGGCTTTGCGATTACTGCCGAAGCCTATCGCTATATGCTGGATCAGGCTGGTGCCTGGCCCCGATTGCACGAGTTGTTGGATCGGGTCGATGCCGAGGATGTCGAGGATCTGGCTCGGCGTGCCCAGCAAGCCCGCGACCTGGTTTATGCCGCGCCACTACCCGCAGATTTACAACAGCAAATCCTGGATGCTTTTGCGCAATTGCAACAGCAATATCAAGAAGATTTGACTGTCGCGGTGCGCAGCTCCGCAACGGCAGAAGATCTTCCTACCGCCAGCTTCGCCGGCCAGCAGGATACCTATCTGAATATTCGCGGCGGCCAGGCCTTGCTGGACGCCTGCAAACGCTGCTTTGCCAGCCTATTTACCGACCGGGCGATTCATTACCGTCTGGATCAGGGTTTTGATCATTTCAAGATCGGTCTGTCGATCGGGGTGATGAAAATGGTGCGCTCCGATCTGGCTGCCAGCGGCGTGATGTTTTCACTGGATACCGAGTCAGGCTTCGACGATGCGGTATTCATCACCGGAGCCTACGGCTTGGGTGAGAACGTCGTACAGGGCGCGGTCGATCCAGACGAGTTTTACGTGCACAAACCCACATTCGCCCAAGGCTACCGCGCGGTGTTGCGGCGCACGCTGGGGGCTAAAAAAATCAAAATGGTCTATAGCGACGGTCGCACCCGCGAGCCGATCCGCAATATTGCCACCTCGAATCAGGAGCGCCAGCGTTATTGTCTCGATGACGCCGAAGTACTGCAACTGGCCGATTACGCCTTGAAAATCGAACATCATTACGGCCGGCCGATGGATATGGAATGGGCCAAGGACGGACTGGACGGCAAGCTCTACATCGTCCAGGCCCGCCCGGAGACTGTCGCCTCGCAAAAAGTGGGTAACGTGTTGGAACAATACCAACTTAAACAAGCGGGTGTAGCCATCGTCAAGGGACATGCGGTCGGCAGCAAGATTGCGGTCGGCGAGGCTAGGGTGATCACCAGTGTGGCCAACCTGTCGACCTTCAAGCCCGGCGAAGTACTGGTAGCCGATATGACCACACCGGACTGGGAGCCGGTAATGAAAACCGCCGCTGCCATTGTCACCAACCGTGGCGGTAGAACCTGTCATGCGGCGATCATCGCTCGCGAACTGGGTGTGCCGGCGGTGATAGGATGCGAGAATGCCACGGCGGCGATCAAAAGCGGCAGCTTGGTGACGGTATCCTGTGCCGAGGGCGATGTCGGCAAGGTTTATGAAGGCCGGCTGGGTTTCGAGGTCAAACACACCGATCTGTCGCAGTTGCAACGGCCGAAGACCAAGATCATGCTCAATCTCGGCAATCCGGAATTGGCCTTTAAACACAGCTTTTTGCCCAACGACGGTGTCGGCCTGGCCCGGATGGAGTTCATCATCACTGAATACATCAAGGCGCATCCCTTGGCCTTGATTCATCCGGAGCAAGTCGAGGACGCCGGCGAACTGGAACAGCTAAAGCAGTTGACCGAAAGCTATGCTAGCCCGGAAGAGTTTTTCATTCAGCGTCTGGCGGAAGGGGTTGGTACCATCGGTGCGGCGTTTTACCCCAAGCCGGTAGTGGTCAGGATGTCGGACTTCAAGACCAACGAATACGCCACCTTGCTGGGCGGACGCTGGTTCGAGCGCGACGAGGCCAATCCGATGATCGGTTTTCGCGGCGCCTCACGTTATGTGCATCCGGCTTATGCCGAGGGCTTTGCGTTGGAATGCGCGGCGATGAAACGGGTGCGGGAGCAAATGGGCTTAAAGAATGTGGTGTTGATGATCCCGTTTTGCCGACGGATCGGCGAAGCGGAACGAGTGCTGGATTACATGGCGCAATGTGGCTTGAGACGCGGCGAGGATGGTCTGGAAATCTATGTGATGTGCGAGATACCCAATAACGTGATCCTGATCGACGAATTCAGCAAACTGTTCGACGGCTTCTCGATCGGCTCCAACGACTTGACGCAATTGACGCTGGGCGTGGACCGCGATTCGGAGATTGTCGCCAATGACTTTGACGAGCGCGATCCCGGCGTCAAGACCATGATTCGCTTGGCGGTGGAAGGCGCCCGCCGCAACGGCCGGCACTCGGGCTTGTGCGGTCAGGCACCGTCGGATTATCCGGAGATGGCCGAATATCTGGTCGAGATCGGCATAGACTCGATGAGTTTAAATCCCGATACCGTGCTGGAGACCACCCGGCGGGTGCTGGCGTTGGAGCAGCGCCTGGGGAGGTAAGGCTGGTCGAAGGCTGAATTGCAAACGATCGCTCGGGAGCACTTACTTTTGTATGGAAATGAGCGACTTCACGCAGTGCCTGCGTTATTTCACATAGTTATTAAACGTGGTAAAGCAATTTAGACCCAAGCCATTGAAATTCATCATATTATAAATTGGCATCTTCTTTGTATCGTGTTGTTTAACAGCCCTTTGGCACGGTTCTCACGGGGAATTGCCCGGAGCTGTTGACCTCATTACTGTTAACAACATGGTAGACATTATGATGAAGACAAATTTAGCTAAGGCCGTTTCGATGGCGGTTGCGGGTATGGCGCTTTCCGCCGGGGCTTCAAACTCATGGGCTTCGACGACGATGTACAACACCTATAAGGCATTTGCTACGGCGACGCCAACGGATGGTGGCGCTACCGCTAACGGTTCTCAAGCGAATGGCACCGATGGCTGGGTGTGGGGATTCAAGTGGAGTTCAAACGCAACGCCGTGGGCCGGGCCGGGCACACCCGCTGGCGATCAGCCGCTGCCGCCGTCATTCGTAGGCATCAACGGGTCTGCTACGCCCAGCAGCGCTACGCCGTTCGGCTACCTAGGTAGCGCGCCGGTCAACTGGGCGATGGAACTGACCGGTGCTGCGGATTCCGGCGTGATCTCCCAGGCCGACTCGTTCAGTCGTTATGGGGTTTACGCGGACATCGACACTGCCAAAGGTGCGTGGAGCGATAATATCAGCCCCAGTACAGCGGCGACAGCGAGCGGCTGGCGACATAATGTCGACTTTGGCTTGTTCCGTTCCGCCGTCGAAACCGATATTCATCTGCATTTAGTAGGCTTGACTCAAGCTGGCACCAACTTTGGATTTACGATTTTTAAAGGTATGGATACGAATCAAACGGATGCTTACAACCATCACGGCCCATGGAACAGCGGCAACAATGTCGCCGGTGTCACTGTCAACACCTTGGTTGGTGGCGACACGACGTTTACGGTCGACGACGTCGTAGCCTATAGTGTTGGTGGTGCCGCACCCAGCAATTTGAATGACATTACCTTCCATGCCAAAGCAGATCAGGTCTACACCATCTTGTTGGGAGGCTATAGAAACGGTACATGGGTCAATACGGCCGATGGTTACGTCCTGGCCGCTTCCGCCGTTCCCATTCCAAGCGCCGTGTGGCTGTTCGGCAGTGCGGTGGCGGGAATGATCGGTTTCGGGCGTCGCAAAGTCCTTACTGCTTAGTCAAAGCTTATCGATGTATCGACGGATAGATTAGGACGACGATCAGGCATCTTCCGATTATCCGGAAATGGCCGAGCATCTGGTTGTGTTTTTTGGGGTCTGGGTTCCTCATCAGAAATATTGTTGCGGCCCGTGTTGTTCATGGCAGCATCACGAAAATCAGGTATACCGAAAGCATAAAGTGGCCAGGGACGTCGAATATGCAGGGATTTTTAGACTCGTCGTAAATCGCGCGTATCCAGACTTTTGGTCCGGAATTCAAGCCCACCGGCTTTCAGCCGGTGGTTGTTTAGTGCCGACCGGCATGCCGATCTTCAGCTTTGTCTGCTCGATCTGAATCTGCGCGAGGAAGACGGTTTGGAGATGTTGGAACGCATCAAAGTCAGCGCGCCCGGTGTTGCCGTGCCGGTGGTGACAGGCGAGACCTTGTCGGATGCCGTGCGCCTGGCCAACGCCGAAGGCTATCGTTTGCTACAAAAGCCCCATCATTGATGACGTGCTCTACGCGGCGCTGTGTTCGGTGTTGGCGGTCTGAATCGGCGTTAGCGGCGTAAATAGATGTACCAATAAATCATCCCGACAAAAAAGCTGCCGCCGATGATATTGCCCACCGTCACCGGCAGCAGATTATCCAGCAAAAAGCCGGATAAAGTTAGTTGCGAAAGGTCGGTGCCGGCCGGCAGCAAGGGTTGAAGCGAAGCCATTAATTGTGGGTCGGATTTAATCAATAAACCGGCCGGGATGAAGTACATATTGGCGACCGAGTGTTCGAATCCCAGCGTCACAAAAGCGGTAATCGGGAACAGGATGGACAGTAGTTTATCGGTGGAACTGTGGCCGGCGAAACACAACCAAACCGCCATGCAGACCAATGCATTGCAGAGAATGCCGCGCGTCAGCGCTTGTACGAAGGGCAGATTGACTTTGGCGTTGGCTATCATCAAGGCCTTTGCGCCGACGCGAGCCGACTCGCTGCCCCAATGGCCACTGAGATAGATCAACACGGCGATGGCCAGACAGCCGATGAAATTGCCGGCGAAGACGATAGCCCAGTTGCTCATTAACTGCTTGAGCGTGATTTTTTTGTCGACGCAGGCCATGACCAGCAGATTGTTGCCGGTAAACAATTCGGCACCGGCCACTACGACCAGAATCAGCCCCAGGCAAAATACCAGCCCACCCAATAATTTGGTGATGCCCTGGCCCAGCGTCGAATCGTGGATCACAAACGTAAAAAATGCCGCGCCGAACGCAATAAACGCTCCGGCTAATAATGCCAATACGAATATTCGGCTGGGATCTTGGGTGCTCTTACTGACGCTGGCTTTTTCGATTCGCTCGGCGATTTGCTTGGGGGTATAGCTGTCAATATTAAAATGTTCCATGGATGCTGACGTTGAGTCGGTTGCGAATTGGGATGTATTTATCACAGCATGGGGGACGGCACAAAACTTGTTTTGAGATACCGCGGTTCTGCAATCGTCCTGTATTCGATTTTGCTTTGTTATAATTTCCGACATTTCAACGGGAGCCATTCAAATGTCCAAGCCACGGCTAAAGATTATAAAAAGCAGCGCTGTTTCATCGATTGGTAGGTTTTGAAAACCGCATGCGTCGGATCTATACCTGGCTGTTTTATGTCGCCGTGCCCATGGTTTTACTACGGCTCTATTGGCGGGGTATCAAGGCGCCTGAGTATCGCTTGCGCTGGCGGGAACGCTTAGGGTTTTATATCGTTAAATCCAGGCAGGATGTTATCTGGTTTCATGCCGTTTCGGTGGGAGAAGCCGAGGCAGCGTTTCCGTTGATTCGTCTGTTGCGGACGCGCTATCCGGAAATGCCGGTATTGGTCACTACGACTACACCGACCGGTTCTGCCAGGGTGCGGGCGGTGTTAGCGGATCAGGTGGAGCATGTCTATCTGCCTTACGATTTGCCGGTGGTGGTCGAGCGCTTTCTGGAGCAGTTTCGGCCGCGGTTGGCGGTGATCATGGAAAAGGAAATCTGGCCTAATCTGTTTGCCGCGTGCGCGGCGCGCGCCATTCCGTTATTTGTCATCAATGCCCGCTTATCGGCGCGTTCGGCGCGCTCCTATCGAAAGATCCCAGCCTTAGTGAAACCGGCTTTGGCTTGTGTGAAGTCCATTGCCGTGCAAACCGAGGAAGACCGTCTGCGGTTTATCGAGATCGGCGCCGCGCCGGCGCAAGTTCAGGTGTTGGGCAATGTCAAGTTCGATGTGACGATAGACGAGGCTACGATTGTCGAGGGACGTAAACTAAAACAGCAATGGTTTAAGGGGCGTTGGGTTTGGATCGTTGCCAGTACCCATCAAGGCGAAGAGGAGGTGTTTCTGGCGCTCTATCCGCTTTTAAAGGCCGGTATACCCGATTTGCTGTTGTTGATCGTGCCCAGGCACCCAGAGCGTTTTCAAACGGTTAAAAAACTTTGCGAGCAACGTGGATTGGCGGTGGTGATGCGTAGCGAACAACGCGCTTGCACCGAGCAAACCGATGTCTATATCGGCGACAGCATGGGCGAGTTGAAAATGCTATACGCCGCCGCCGATATTGCGTTCGTTGGCGGCAGTTTGGTAGCCGTAGGCGGTCATAATGTCTTGGAACCGGCTGCTATTGGTGTCCCTGTGCTGTTTGGTCCACAGATGTTTAATTTTCAGGAAATCGCCGAGCATATTTTAGCCGCCGACGCGGCGGTGCAGTGTGCCGATCCTCAAGCGTTGCAGGAGGTCGTGTTGCGCTTGTATCGCGATGAAGTGTTCAGAACCCGGCTAATCGGCAACGGCAAGTTCTTTGTGAATAGCAATCAAGGGGCGACAGCCCGGTTGGTGGCGCTGTTGAGTGAGAGTCTATAGGTTTTATAAAAAGGTGAGGGCGGTTTGCGGGGAACTGTATGGGTTTTTCCGCTATAATTCGGCCGTTTTTTAATTTGTAAAGGTGTGAAGCGCATTATGTCTGATATTAAAAAAGTGGTGTTGGCCTATTCGGGTGGTCTGGATACCTCAGTGATTTTGAAATGGCTGCAAGATGTCTATCAGTGCGAAGTCGTCACATTCACTGCGGATGTCGGCCAGGGCGAAGAACTGGAGCCGGCCAGAGCCAAAGCCAAAGCGGCGGGCATCAAAGAAATTTATATCGACGATTTGCGCGAAGAATTTGCCCGCGATTTCATTTTTCCAATGTTCCGCGCCAACACCATTTACGAAGGCGAGTATTTGCTCGGCACATCGATCGCTCGGCCTTTGATTGCCAAGCGTCTGATCGAAATTGCCAACGAGACCGGCGCCGATGCCATTTCTCACGGGGCAACCGGCAAGGGCAACGACCAGGTGCGTTTCGAGTTGGGCGCTTATGCCTTACGTCCGGACATCAAAGTGATTGCGCCATGGCGTGAGTGGGATCTGAATTCCCGGCAGAAACTGCTGGATTATGCGGAAAAGCACGGTATTTCCGTAGAAATGAAAAAAGGCAAAACCTCGCCTTATTCAATGGATGCCAACTCGCTGCACATTTCCTACGAAGGCCGCATCCTGGAGAATCCATGGACCGAGCCGGAAGAAGACATGTGGCGCTGGACCGTTTCCCCGGAAAACGCGCCCGATCAAGCCAGCTACATTGAACTGACGTACAAAAATGGCGACATCGTTGCGATAGACGATGTGTCACATACGCCGCACCAAGTGATGGAGAAATTGAACAAGATTGCTGGCGCCAATGGCGTCGGGCGCTTGGATATCGTCGAGAACCGTTATGTCGGCATGAAGTCGCGTGGTTGCTACGAAACCCCCGCCGGTACGGTACTGCTGAAGGCGCATCGTGCCATAGAATCGCTGACCTTGGACCGGGAAGTGGCGCATTTGAAGGACGAGTTGATGCCGCGCTATGCCTCGTTGATCTACAACGGTTACTGGTGGAGTCCGGAACGCAAGATGTTGCAAACCATGATCGATGCTTCACAGGCCAACGTGAACGGCAAAGTCCGGGTGAAATTGTACAAAGGCAATGTCGTCGTCGTCGGCCGTGCTTCGGATAGCGATAGTCTGTTCGACGAGAATATTGCCACTTTCGAAGAAGATGGCGGCGCTTATAATCAAAAAGACGCTGAGGGCTTTATCAAATTGAACGCATTGAGAATGCGGATTGCCTCGAAAAAAGGCCGTTGAGCGAGGTTTGCATAATACAGGACATTTTTGATTTAGCTTGTATAATGCGCCGATGAATTGCCGTATGGCATATGGTGTCTTTTGAGACACCATATGCTTTAGGCAGTATCAATCAAGCTTCCCGATTAGCAACACTAAAAGAATAATGAGCGATATGCCTGAGATTAATCTGGATGATGTCAATACCGATAAGCACGAGCTTATCTATCTGCGGCCCCACCAGCATCAGGCGATGATAAAAGCCAACCGCTATTTATTAATGCTGGTCTTGGCGTTGATGGCAGCGGTTTTTCTGTTGGGCTTTGTATTGCTGCCCAGGCAAAATTTATTGACGGAAATCCAGAAGCATCAGGCTATTTCGATGGCGTATGCCACGCAAAATCCGGCGTTGACGGCGGAAATTAGCGCGTTGAAAGGTCAGTTATTCGGTTTGTTGAGCGGATCGATCGAAAGCAAGTTGCGATCGCTGGAAGAGAATATCAAAAAAGGTAGTGTCGCCGAGTCCTTGGATGCGATTCAGGATTTGAAAGGCGATGTGAAAATACTGACGACATATTCGGTAGATTCACCCGCTAAAATCGAAGGTGCCGCTGCTAATCAGGCTTTGATCAAGGAATTGAACGATATCAAGGATTTGGTTTATCTAACCTTTGTTTCCTGTGGGCTAATGATTGCGGCGATTGCCGGCGTTTGGCTGCGCAATCGTTATCGTTTGACTCACCAACGCAGTCATCAGGCCTATCTCGGCCGGCAAGATTAAGACGGTTTTTAAAAGGCCGTAAAAAAGCCGCTATCCTTTCGGATAGCGGCTTTTTATTTGCCTGGAAGGCTACGATTATTTTTTCAAATATTCGTAAACAGCGTCGATAGCTTGGTCTTCGGTGTAGCCTGCTTTTTTCACAGGACCGACTTCCATGATGGCTGCGGTTGCTTTAGGCATACCGTTTTTGCCTTCTTTCAGAACTTTGGCAAATTGGTCTTTAGGCAATTTGCCGGCAGCGATCAAAGCTGACAATTGTGGGTTAGAAGCGATGTCATGGCAGGCGCCGCAACCACGGCCGAAAGCGCGCTCATAAATTTTTGCGCCGATTTCTTCTTGTTCGTTAGCAGCGACTTGACCGCTGATCGCGATTAATGCCGCGCCTACTAATAAACCGAATGATTTTTTCATATGATTCTCTCGTTGTGTTTAAAAAAAGAACTGCATATTGTTATTCGAATAGACAGTTCGTTGGTAAATTAAGCCGGTAAAGGATAGGGAACTTTAGCGAAAAATTCAATCGATTTTCTTGCTAGCCATAGCCTTTACCGGACTTGCGGGTCGATTTTTTCAAGTAAAACTTAACATTCACTGAATTAGGGAAAATTTCATATTTAACTTAATTGGGGTCAGGTTGAAACCATTCCAATTGTTCGCGTAAGCGCACTACCGTACCAACGATAATCAAAGTGGGTGGTTTGATGTCGGCATTTTCAACCGATTTAGGCATATCGCGTAGCGTGCCGGTAATCACGCGCTGATGTTTGGTGGTGCCTTGCTGGATCAGCGCGATAGGCTGATCGGGCGGGCAGCCGTGCTCGATCAGCGATTGGCATATCGTTTCCAATCCGACCAGGCCCATGTAGATGACGATGGTCTGATTCGGCGCGGCCAGCTGCTGCCAGTTCAGATTGATGTTGCCGTCTTTCAAATGGCCGGTGACAAAGGTGCAGGACTGGGCATGATCGCGATGAGTCAAGGGAATGCCGGCATAACTGGCGCAGCCGGCTGCGGCGGTGATGCCGGGCACGACTTGAAACTGGATGCCTTGTTGCATCAGGGTTTCGATTTCCTCGCCGCCACGGCCGAAAATGAAGGGGTCTCCGCCTTTCAGTCGGGCCACTCGTTTCCCCGATAAGGCTAGATTGGCCAGCAGTTCATTGATCGATTCCTGAGGCAGGCTGTGATTGCTGCGCTGTTTGCCGACATAGATTTTTTCGGCGTCGCGGCGGGCCATTTCCAATATCTCCTGGGAAACCAGGCGGTCGTAGACTACCACATCGGCTTGCTGCATCAGTCTTAGCGCCCGGAAGGTCAGCAAATCCGGATCGCCGGGGCCGGCGCCAATCAAATACACTTCGCCTTGGTTTTGGGACTGGGCGGCATCATTCAACTTGGCTTGCAATTGCCGGATAGCTTCGTCTTGGCGTCCGGCAAACACCAATTCGGCAATGTGGCCTTGCAGCACGTTTTCCCAAAAGATGCGGCGCTGTTTGGGGTCATTGAGTTTTTGCTTAACCAGGGGTCTGAAATCTTCGGCAAACTGCGCCAACTGGCCGAATGAAGCCGGGACTGCGCTTTCCACCTTGGCCCGTAATAAGCGCGCCAGCACCGGCGACACGCCGCCGGATGACACTGCAACCATCAGCGGTGAACGGTCGACAATTGCCGGAAAGATGAAGCTGCACAGATCGGGGTTGTCGACCACATTGACGGGAATGTTGAGTTGGTTGGCTGCAGCCGCAACTGTCTCGTTGGTGAGTCGGTCGTCGGTGGCGGAAACCACCAGGCGCATGCCAGCCAAGTCGGTGTCGGCAAAGGCCTTTTGCTTGATATTGAGTGCGTGATCGTGCTGCATTGCCGAGACAGGCTTGCCGATCTCTTTCGCCACGACAGTAATCCGTGCGCCGGTTTTAGCCAATAACTCGATTTTACGCGCGGCGATTTCGCCGGCGCCTACCACTAGGCAAGGCTGGTCTTTTAGTTTTAAGAAAAGCGGAAAGTAATCCATGGTGCTTGATTTTCGCGGTCTGGGGTTGGTGTTATTATAGGTGTTGTCTTACAAACAGTTGAGTAAACGCTTTATGATTGAGTTCGATCTGGAAGTCGATGCCAGCGGATTGCATTGTCCGTTGCCATTGTTGCGCTTGAAAAAGGCGATTATGGAAGTTGAAAGCGGCAGGGTGGTCAAAGTGATCGCCACTGATCCGGCCGCTCATCTGGATTTCGGTGTCTATATCGATCAGGCCGGACATATTCCGCTGAAGATACTCAAGGACGCCGACAAACAAGTCTTCTTTATACAGAAAAAATAGAAGCGATTCAATATTATTGATATTCAGGGCACAAAACAGCAAGACTCTCCTCGAATTTTGCCGCTGACCCTATTTTCTCAAACTGATAATCGGCCAATTGGCTTGTTGCGCGGCTTTCAGTAATTTCTCGTCGGGATCGACGGCAATAGGCTGATCGACCAGATTCAGTAGCGGTAAATCGTTATGCGAATCGCTGTAGAAATAACTACCTACCAACGTTTCCGTCGAATTGGCCAGCCACTCTTCCAGCAACTCGACCTTACCATGCTGGAAGCAGGGAGTGCCGTTGAATTTGCCGGTATAACGGCCGTCCACGAATTCCGGCGTGGTCGCCAGCAGGTTGTCGATGCCGTAAAGCTTCACAATCGGCTCGGTGACGAAGCGATTGGTGGCGGTGATCACCAGCAAGGTATCGCCGGCGGCGCGGTGCTTTTCCACTAAGGCTTGGGCGGCATCCAGCATGATGGGCTTGATCAGAGTTTCGACGAATTCATCGCGCCAACGGTAGAGTTGCTCGGCGTCGTGTTGAGCTAATGGTGCCAGCGAAAAATGCAAAAATTCGACGATGTTCAGCGTGCCTTGCTTGTAATCCTCATAGAATTTTTTATTGGCCTGCTCGTAATGATCCCGTTCGACGATGCCTCGATCGACCAGAAATTGCCCCCATAAAAAATCGCTGTCATCGGCGATCAGCGTGTTATCCAGATCAAAAATCGCTAAGCTCACGGCAAACCCGTCGTCGTAAAGAAAAAAGTAGCGGCCTGTGGCGTCCGCCGGTTATTTATGGAACAATTGCGCCATTCATTTTAATGGCCGTGCCGTTGTTAATTTTAACATCCAGGCATTAGCAACAGGGCGGCAAATAATACAGGTTTTTTACATGATAGACTCGAAAGGATACCGGCCTAACGTCGGCATTATCCTTTGCAATGACGAGGGTCGTGTGTTCTGGGCAAAGCGCAAGGGCGCTAATTCGTGGCAGTTTCCGCAAGGCGGAATCGACGGCGACGAGGATCCGGAAACCGCGATGTATCGGGAGTTGTGGGAGGAAACCGGCTTGCGCGCGGAACACGTGCAATTGCTGGGACGTACCCGCTATTGGCTGCGTTACAAATTGCCGGATCGGTATATACGCAAAAATTCATCGCCCTTGTGCATCGGCCAGAAGCAGATTTGGTTCATTCTGCGCCTGACGACCGACGAATCGATGGTGCGCTTCGATTGCGGTCACAAGCAGGAATTCGATAACTGGAAGTGGGTGGAATATTGGTATCCGCTGAAAGACGTGGTCTATTTCAAGCGTCGGGTGTACCGCAAGGCCATGGACGAGTTGGGTGCCTTGTTGATTGCCAATGAGTTAGGTATCAATACCGAAAGTTATCTGTCCGGCAGGTTGGCAGTCGGTTAGTAACTGTGCGACTCGGTTTGCAAATTGCTCATGTTGATCGGTAGCCGATAACAGCTGGATTGCAAACGGCCGCTGTCGAACAGTTCGAAAACCCGATAACCGGGCGGCAGCGTATCCAACTCGAATTCGGTCGCATAAGGTTTGAACTGAAAACAGCTGGCCGGCGTGGCAAATACAGGGATACCTTTATGGCTGGTTTGCAGTTCCTGATGCAAATGGCCGAAGGTAATGGCTTTCACCTGCGGAAAGCGCTCAGCGATGGCCAACAGCTCATTGCCATTCTCGATTTGCATGGTGTCCATCCAACTACTTTGACTGGCAACGCAATGATGATGTACCGCCAGCAAGGCCGGTAAATCGTGTTCGATCAGTGACCTTTTCAGAAACGCCAATTCCTCCTGCGATAAAATACCGGCCGGACTGCCGATCTTTTGGCTGTTTAACGCGATAATTTGCCAGGTCGACAGCTTCAGATGTTTTCGACAGCTGACCAGGTCGTCGTTTAACTCGGCTTCCATCAACTCCCTGTCGTCATGATTGCCCGGTAGGCATATGCAAGGCGTGTGATAGGTGTGCAGATGCTGGCAAATTCGCCGGTAGCTATCCGCGCAAGGGTTTTGACCTAAATCCCCGGTTAACAAAATTAGATCGAAGTGGTCGTGAGTGGCATGAGCGTGCTTAAGCGTTTGTTGGAAATGGCGCTCAGTATCGATGCCCAGCATGGTATCGCCTGCATGCGGCAGTATATGCAGGTCAGTGAGTTGCAGGATTTTTAGCTTGGACATCGGTTATAGCCGCTCAACGCAGATAGGGGAAATAAGCTTGGCTATTCGGATGTACGTCGCTAAAGTCGTCGTTTTTCCCAAACCAGCGGTAATTGCAGTGTTGTTGAGCCGGTAGCCGATTAAGATCGATGTTCAATTCCAATTGATAGCCCAGCACCACGTAATGGGTGCTGAGGCCCGATATTTTTGCAAAATTCGTCTCGTACAGGTGAGTAAACGCACCGAGTAGCTGGGCGCTTTCGATACCATAGGCTAGGCCTAACTCCGTTTCGGTGATGCGCTGGAAAGCGTCCTCCAGGGTTTCTGATTTATAAATTCTGCCACCGGGTACGAACCAGCAGCCTGCCGCCGGTTCATTGACGCGCATCCCCATCAGTATTTCGCTGTTGCTGGAGCGCACAATCAAATCGATGGCGACTAAAGGTGTTTTATTAACGACTGAAATAAAATCCTGTTTATCGAGCATTACAGATCATTAAAGGCTGAGTGGATAGGGATGTTTGATTGTCGAGCGCGAACCTAACTGGTGCATGGAGATTACTGCACGTCTTTATACAATACCTTGGAATTTCGCTGGTAGTTGTAAGCGCTTTTCATTGGTTCCGGTAAATCGTCGATTTCGCAAGGTGTAAAGCCGCGTTCGACGAACCAGTGCACGGTTTGCGTGGAACGCACGAACAGGCGCCGGATATTCTCGGTTTTGGCCTTATGGCTGAGATAGTCCAATAAGCTGTTGCCGCGCGCGCCTTTTTGATAATCGGCGTGCACCGCCAGGCAGGCGATTTCCGCGCTATTGCCGTCGACCATCACATGAAACGCCGTGCAGCCGATGATTAGGCCGTCCCGCTCGATGACGATATAGTCGCCGATTTCCATTTCCAGCTTTTCCCGAGAACGCTTAACCAGGATGCCTTGTGCCTCAAGCGGTTTGATCAAGTCCATGATGCCGCCGATGTCGTCCAATGTCGCCGGGCGTATGGTTTCGAACGCGGTGGAACTGATCAGCGTGCCAATGCCGTCGCGAGTAAACAGTTCCAGTAGCAAGGCGCCATCGACATGCCGATTGATCAAATGTGCGCGTTTAACGCCTTTTTCGCAGCTTTGCATCGCGGCGTGTAAAGAGCGCGCGACCTCGTCCGGCAGTGTTGGCGTATCTTGCAATAGCGCCGAAGCTTGAGCTGTGGTGAGTTGTTGGATGGGTTGGTTATCGCCAGGCGATACGCAGTTTTGTTCGGTCAACAAAATCAATTTTTCGGCGTGCAAGGCGATGGCTACTTCGGTGGCGACTTCCTCGGCAGACAGATTGAATACTTCACCGCTGGGCGAATAACCGATAGGCGAAATCAGCACCACATTGTGCTGATCCAGTTGCTGATGAATGGCTTGCGCGTCGATGCGCCGCACTTTACCGGTATGGCAATAGTCGATGCCGTCCAATACGCCCAAGGGTTTGGCGGTAACGAAATTGCCGGACGCGACGCGTATCTTCGCGCCAGCCATTGGCGAGCCTGACACGCCCATCGACAACAAGGCTTCGATTTCCACTCGCACCAAACCGGCTGCTTGCTTGACGTATTGCAGTGTGGTGGCGTCTGTGATGCGTAAATGGTGGTGAAATTTCGGCGTGTTGCCGTGCTCGGTCACCTGTTCGTCGATCTGCGGCCGAATGCCGTGTACCAGTACCAGTCTGACGCCCAGGCTTCGCAACAATGCAAAATCGTGGATTAAATTATCGAAATCCGGTTCCGTCACCGCATTGCCGCCGAAGGAAATTACAAAGGTGCGATTGCGATGGGCGTGGATGTAGGGTGAGGAGTTTCTGAACCAGGAGACGAAGGTGGGTGGTTGGTGCATCAGAGCGTAACCCGTTTTTGTAGCTGATAGGAAGTGATTACGGCTAACGCCTTTTGGTCAGATGAATAAGCTTGGTCTACAGTGCTAATGTTTGTTAACACCTAGGTGCTTGAAGTCTGTCGCTGATAAAGCTGTTGTTCGTATTAGTTCTCGAGATAGAAGGTCGGTTCTGATGGCCGCCACGAATGCGCCTAAAGCAAATTCCTTCTCAGTATCACTCGATATTTTTTGAGTATGCACTGTGTCAAGAAAAGCGTACCCTTTTTTTATCACATCGTCTGGACAATATAACCACGCAATATTTAACTGATTCAGGAATTCAGACTTTAAATCTTCAGCGTTGTTAGCACCTATGTAAAAGCCTTGCAAAGAATGTAATAACTCTTTATAGCTGGATTCCTTTCGTTGATATTGGTCAACGATTCGTTTTCTCCACTCATTAGTGAACCAGGCAACAATTGCGCCCAAAAGTGGAAGTGCAAATTTCCAGAATTCAATAGAGGAAAAAATACCAACAAAGAAACTCATTTTAAGATGTACTGAAGTTCGGAATGTATCGTTTAGTCTTGAGGTCACAACGTAGCGACTACCGTAATCGAAGCGGCCATCAATGTACCCAATTTGATGATTACCCGGTATTCCAATTCGCGTATATCTCGGCGCAAGTTGTTTTCCAGTTCCATCAGGTCGTTTTTAGTCGCCAATTTATCTTCGATGAGACGAGCTTGCTCGTTGGCGAATACCTCGGCCTGTTCTTCGGTAAAGCCTACTGCCTTAAGTTTCTTCACGAAACTATGCGTGTCGAAAGTGATTGGTCACGACTTCACTCCAGTTTCAAACAATGCGACAGGGTTTACGCTACCGCTAACCCAATTTACAGTCAAGGCCGGAAATGACTTTCGGATTGTTTCCGGCCTGCCCATTGTTTGGGCATCAATCCACATTATCCGTCACCGCACCCTTAGACGCCGAACTGACCAATTGTGCATATTTCGCTGGTACGCCACGACTATAACGCGGTGCCGGTTGCTGCCTTTTTTTCGAAGCGGCGGGCGATTTCGTGTTCAGTGACGTGCAGGGTCAACTGCTTGGTTTCGGCATCGATGGTGATTTCGTCACCATTTTGGACGATCGCCAGCGCGCCGCTCTGTTTTGCCTTGGGGCTGAATTAAAAACTGTCCCAGCCACTGGAACGGCGGCGCCAGCTGAGTTTAGGCAGAATAAAGCCCAGCAATACGCCGAATAATGCCAAGCCGCCGCCGTATAAAAACCAGTCTTGGTTGCTGCTGTCGGTCAGTGCTTGATTTTCGCGTTTCAGTTGCTGCAGTTCGCGCTCGACGGCGATGATGCGCTCCTGGAGTTGATCGCGTTGTTGTTTAAGCTGGATGGCATTGGCGGCGGTTTGTTGCAGTTCGCTAAGGTCGGCGCTGAGTTTGTCGCGTTCCTTGCCAATTTCCTGGCTGTTGGCTTGCCCGGCTTTTAATTGCTTGTTTTCTTCCTGGAGCACTTCCAGTTTTTTGTTAGCCGCTTCCAGTTGATTGCGAGCGCTGGGTTCGCCGGTCAGGTAACGGCTGAGAATGAAACCTTCCGCGCCGTTGCCGGTTTGAATATAGGTATAGCCGTTTTCGGTGCTTTCTTGCAAAACACTGACAGGAATGCCGTTTTCCAGCATTTTGACGATCTTGGTGCGTTCGCTTTCGCCGCTGCGTAATGGTACCTCGACCTTATCGGTGACATAAGCAGTTCTTGCCGAGGCAAACGGGCTAATCAGCAGGCAGGCAAAAATGTAGGCAAAAGATTTTTTCACAGTATCACTCTTCATTCGGCTTAAGGAAAGCGGCGATTCTAGCGAAATTATCGGCAGATGAGAAATTCCAGTAGTGCTTTCTGGGCATGTAGCCGATTCTCCGCTTCCTGAAATATCACGCTTTGCGGGCCGTCGATGACCTCCGCCGTGACTTCTTCGCCGCGATGCGCCGGCAGGCAGTGCATGAACAGCGCATCCGGTTTGGCGGCCGCCATGGTCTTGGCATCGACTTGAAAGTCTTTGAACACGAATTCGCGTTTCTTCTGTTCCTCTTCTTGGCCCATGCTGGCCCAGACGTCGGTCACCACTAAATCGGCTTGTTGAGCGGCTTGTTCCGGCGTGTTGAAAAACGCCACCCTGTGCCCCGCGGCATCGGCGATGCTTTGTTGTGGCCGGTAATCGACAGGGCAGGCGATGTTCAATTTAAAATCGAACTGGCGGGCAGCATTGATGTAGGAATGGCACATATTGTTGCCGTCGCCGATCCAGGCTACGGTTTTGCCGGCGATGTCGCCGCGCGTTTCGAAATAAGTTTGCATGTCGGCCAGCAATTGGCAGGGATGCAGCAGATCGGTCAGGCCATTGATCACCGGCACTCGCGAGTACTTGGCAAAGGTGGTGACGGTCTCATGCTTGTCTGTGCGCAGCATAATGCAATCCACCATGCTGGAGATGACCTTGGCGCTGTCTTCCAAGGGTTCGCCGCGGCCGAGCTGAGTGTCGCGCGGCGACAAGAACAGCGCGCTACCGCCGAATTGCGCCATGCCGGCTTCGAAAGAGATGCGGGTACGGGTCGAGGATTTTTCGAAAACCATCGCCAGCACTTTGCCTTTGAACGGTTGGTAATTCGGGTCGCGATGAGTTTTGAGCTGGATCGCCCGTTGGATCAAGGTGTGTAATTCGGCGCTGGACAGATCCAGCAGGCTGATGAAATGTCTGGGTTGCATGGTGGACTACCGGCTAAATTCCTGAATGAGCGCTGACAAAGTCTCGGTCAGCGTGACGATTTGGGCGTCGTCGATAATCAACGGCGGCAATAAACGAATGATGCTATCGGCGGTGACATTGATCAGCAAGCCCTTTGCCAGTGCTTTGCCGACTAGTTCGCCGCATGGCCGGTCTAATTCGATGCCGATCATCAAGCCTTTATAGCGAATATCGACAATATGCGGGTTGCCGGCCAGCGAATCTTTAAACAGTTGGCAAATCCGCTCGCCCTTGGCTTGCGCATCGGTAATTAGTGTGCCGGCCGTTAAGGTTTCCAGCACCGCTAGTGCGGCGCTGCAAGCCAGCGGGTTACCGCCGAAAGTCGAGCCGTGATTGCCGGCCTGCAACACTGCCGCTGCCTTGCCACGAGCCAGGCAAGCGCCTATCGGTACGCCGTTGCCCAAGGCTTTGGCCAGCGTGCAAACGTCCGGGAGGATGCCGTTATGCTGATGGGCCAGGAAACGGCCGGTACGGCCGACGCCGGTCTGAATTTCGTCTAGCATCATCAATAAATTATGCCGATCGCACAGCTCGCGAATTTGATTCAAATAGTCCTCGGCCGGAATATTGACGCCGCCTTCGCCTTGTACCGGCTCGACCAGGATCGCGACGATGCTTTTATCGGCAGCGATAGCGGTTTCGAGGGCGGCGACATCGTTGTAAGGCACATGGGTAAATCCGGCCAGCAAAGGCTCGAAACCTTGCTTGATCTTGGTATTGCCGGTCGCGCTCAGCGTGCCCATGGTACGGCCGTGGAAGCTTTTTTCCATGGTCAATACCACCGGATTGTCGATGCCTAGGTGGTGGCCATATTTGCGGGCGATTTTGATCGCCGCTTCGTTGGCTTCCGCGCCGGAATTGCTGAAAAACACATTATCCATGCCACTCAGCTCGATCAATCGATCCGCCAATTGAGACTGTAATGCGACGCCGTAGAGATTGGAGGTATGCAGCAGGGTCTTGCTCTGCCGGCACAGCGCTTCGTGTACGGCCGGATGAGCATGGCCCAGGCCGCACACCGCGATGCCGGCAACCGAATCCAGATAGCGGCGTCCCTCGGTATCCCATAGCCACGCGCCTTCGCCGCGTTCAAAAGTGACCGACTGGCGGGCATAGGTAGGCATGATGTGATTGGTCATTTTGCTAAGACTCTGAAAGTGTTTTGGAAAATGCTTTTCGGTCGAAAAAAGCGCGCGATTATATTTTTTTAACCTGGCGGAAGCAATAAATAGTTATAGCGAAAACCTTTGGATAGTAGCGGGTGGCCGGATACTGCAGACTTTACTAACGGAAAATTTCCGGCGACGCCGATTTTGTTATAAATCTGTAACATTAATGCTTTAGATTTGTTCAACTTTAAGTTGTTTCGACCGGCGCGAGTTTGCCGGCGATTTACCCACAAAGGACTTGCGTTGAACGATAACGAACATCTTTTAGACGATAAAAAGCACATCGTGTCGATTCGGTTGAACAATTCCGACCGGATTGCGGTGCGATCCACCGCCGCGCGGCTTTTTGTGCGCGAATCCGAATTGTACCGGTTTGCGGTATACCACCTTTTAAACCGTTTGCATAAATTGCACGACGATGCCTGTGTCGGCAGCGATTTGTTGCCGCTGTTCATCGAGTTTAAAGACGAGCTGAACACCCATTTGGGCTTAAAAAAGCATCAGCTGTTCAAAATATTCAACGGCAAAAGTCCCCATCCGGAAAAATTTGTGTCGATGGCCGATATCGAGTTGCTGCTATTGCCGCAACATGCGGTACGACAGCGTTTGTTGCAAATGAACGAAGCCAGCGGGCAACGGCAGGCCGATACTCATGCCTGGCTAGTGGCTTATTTGCGCGAAAAATATCATTTCACCGATCAGGACTTGGAGTTTGATATTGAATCGATTGATCTGGGTTTAGCCGAAAGCGATTAGCGCCGGGTTTGTTAGATTGTTTTAGCCTATATTGTCGACAAATTGTCGATGCCAAATGCTAAAGTCCACTGGGCTTAGCGGTTTGGCAAAGCGATAGCCTTGCACTTCGTGACATTGATGGTTTTCGATACACTCCAGTTCGTCGTCGCTTTCCACGCCTTCGGCGATCGTCACCAAGCCCAGGCTGTTGCCCAAGGCGATGATGGCTCTGACAATGGCGTCGTTGGCGGGCGTAGTTTGGATGTGTCTGATAAACGATTGATCGATCTTGATTTTGTCGATTGGAAACTTGCGTAAATAGCTTAAGCTGGAATAGCCGGTGCCGAAATCGTCGATAGCCAATTTGACGCCGAGCTCGCGCAGATTGGTCAAGGTTCGTACCGCATTTTCCGCGTGGGTCATCACCACGCCCTCGGTCAATTCCAATTCCAGATTTTGCGGGTCGATGCCGGTTTCCTCGATGATCTGTTTGACCCTCGCCGCAAAGCCTTGCTGTTCGAATTGCTTGGCGGAAATATTGACCGACATGCGAAACGCCGGCAAGCCTTGCCGAATCCAGGTTAAATGTTGTCGGCAAGCTTCCCTGAGTACCCAGTCGCCAATCGCCAGAATTAACCCGGTTTCTTCGGCGATGGGAATGAATATTGCCGGGGATACCATGCCCATGCTGGGATGTCGCCAACGCAGCAAGGCTTCCACGCCGACCACCTGCCGGTCGCTGAGCTGAATTTGCGGTTGATACGCCAGCGAGAAATCCATGGTTTCCATCGCTATTCGTAGCTGCGTTTCCAGGTGCATGCGTTCCTGCATGCCGTGATCCATCGATTTCGCATAGACGACGAATTGGTTGCGGCCTTGTTGTTTGGCTTGGTACATGGCGGCATCGGCCTTGCGAATCAAGCCTTCCGGGGTTCGGTCGTGCTGGGGATACAGGGCGATGCCCATGCTGGCAGTGGCCTGGAATTGATGGTCGTAAATCGACATGGGCTGGCGCAGGGCGGCGATGATGTTGGTGACTACCGCGGTGGCGCAAGACTCGCCGTCGATGTTTTGTAAAATGATCACGAATTCGTCGCCGCCCAGCCTGGAGACCGTGTCGCTTTGTCGGACGCTGGCGGTCAAACGTTCGGCGACGGTCAGTAGCAGCCGGTCGCCGAAACTATGACCCATGCTGTCGTTAATGAATTTGAAGCGGTCCAGGTCGACAAAAACCAGCGCGATCATGCGCTGGTTACGCACCGCGTTTTGGCAGGCCTGTTGCAGTCTGTCCTTGAACATCAGACGATTCGGCAAGCCGGTTAGTTGATCGTAATGGGCGAGCAGATATAAATCGCGTTGCTTGCGGTAGGTGATTTCCTCCAGCAAGGCGTGTCCGGTAGCCATGCCGGCGTATATGCCATCTCGCAGAATCACGAAACCGTTCACCATATGCCGCATGCCGGAGTCGATGATGATTTGCGCGACATCGTCAATGCCGGCATTGACGTCGACAATAATCGGCTGGTCGTCCATGATCTCGGTGATTAGCTTGTTGAAGAGCAAATCGCGGGCGAACGGCCGCAGAAAGATTTCGCTGATTCTGCCACGGTCCATGATGCCGACAGGCGTGTGGTTACGATCGACGACGGTCACCGCGGGCAAGTTTTCGTTGCGGATGAAATGATCCAGTACTGCCACGCAACGGGTGTTGTCGTTAATCGGTTCGACGTAATTCAACAAGCGTCCAACGGTGGCGGGTTGCGGGCTTGGAATATCTTCTATCTCCTGTCGATGTCTTCTGGCGTCTTTTAAGGCGATTTCGATGGAATTGACGGGAAATAGCATCGTGAGCGGGGAGTTGCCGAGTTAAAAGCCGCCAGTCTAGCGAGCGATGATGACAGTTTTGTTACAGAGGGCGACTGGACAATGCTTGCCTGGATTGGCTATGCTCAGGGTTTAACCGCATTGTTGCGTAGGAGGCAGCATGTCATTGACCCCCGTATTGTTTCCGGATTTGATTCAAGCGCTGATCGACACCATCGAAGTCCATGCCGATGAGGTGACGGAGCTGGATCAGGCGATAGGCGACGGCGATCATGTATTTAATTTACAGCGCGGCTTGCAAGCTTTGCGCGAGCATGCCGCCGAGATTGCTCAGCTCGATTGGCCTGCCGCCTGGCAGAAGATCGGCATGACGGTGATGGCGGCGGTGGGCGGCGCCTCCGGGTCCTTGTACGCGACGCTGTTCATCAGTCTCGGTAAAAATAGTCACGACAAAACTCAAGACTTGGCGGGATTTGCCGAGGCGTTTCAGTTGGCGGTGGAAGCGGTCAAACAGCGCGGTAAGGCTGATGTCGGCGAGAAGACCATGCTGGATGTGTTGGTCCCGGTGGCGCAAGCCCTGCGCCAAGACGCCGAGGCGAGTAAGCCCTTGGCGGAACTATTGGATCATCTGTGCGGCGTCGCGGAAATCGGCGTGGAAGCGACGCGCGACATGCTGGCTACCAAGGGCCGCGCTTCGTTTCTGGGCGAGCGTAGTAAAGGTCACATCGATGCTGGCGCCAAAACCGCGCAATTGATGGTGGCAGCGATAGCTGGGGTGTTGACAAAATGGCAGTAAGACGATTTGCTGGGAAGTGGGCGAAACCACTCCCCAGGTTTTGGAGGTTGTCGTAAAAGTCAAATGCAGGTTGGGTAGAGCATAGCGAAGCCCAACAAAATCAAAATGTTGGGCTCCATTGTATTCAGCCAAACCCACCTTTACGACAACCTCTTTTTGGGAGGTAGTATTGGCCTAAGCTCAGCTGGCCGCTAATTTAGCAGCCCCAGCGTAACGCCGCGGTATTCACCGGGGCATCCCACAGGCGCAGCATTTCCTCGTCCATTAGGGTTAGCGTCAACGAGCAGCCGGCCATGTCCAGCGAAGTGGTGAAATTGCCGACTAGCGAGCGCTGGATATTCAAGCCGCGTTGATTGAAAAACTGCCAAGCTAGTTCATAAATCAAATGCAATTCGATCAATGGCGTGGCGCCGAAGCCGTTGACATGCAACAAGACGGCTTGCCCGGCGGCCGGTTTCAATTCTTCGACAATATGCCCGGCCAGTTGTTCGACTATTTCGCTGGCGCTCACCAGCTTCACCGTTTCCCGGCCGCGTTCGCCGTGGATGCCGACGCCCATTTCGATTTCGTCTTCGGCGATGGCGAAGGTTGGATGACCCAGCGCCGGCACCGTGCAACTGCTCAAGGCTACGCCCATCGAGGCAGTGGCTTGATTGACCCGTTCGCCCAGTGCTTTACACGCCGCTAAATCGGCGCCGGCTTCGGCGGCGGCGCCAACGATTTTCTCGACGATGGCGGTGCCGGCCACGCCTCGACGGCCAATGCTGTGGGATTTTGGTAAGGAAATGTCGTCGTTGATCAACACGCTGGCATTGGCTAGCTCCAGCATCTCGGCGGCCATCTCGAAATTCATCACGTCGCCGGCATAATTTTTAACGATGAACAATACGCCGGCGCCGCCGTCGACTGCTTGTGCGGCGGCCAGCATCTGATCTGGCGTCGGCGAAGTAAATACCTGGCCGGGGCAGGCGGCATCCAGCATGCCGACGCCGACAAAGCCGCTGTGTAAAGGCTCGTGGCCCGAGCCGCCGCCGGAAATCAGTGCGACCTTGCCGGTTTTACGAGTGTTTCGATACACAAAGCGCGGTTCCTGGTTGAATTGCACGATGTCGGCATGAGCCTTGGCAAAGCCTTGTAAGCTGGTTTGCAATAAGGTTTCCGGGCTGTCGATAAATTTTTTCATGGTTAGCCTCCGCGGTATTTTGCTTGAGAAGAGGGTTAAAGCGCGCTATTGCGCAGCATCAAGGTGATGTCGCGAATGTCGGGAACGATCCAGGTGGGGCCGTAGTCGGCCGCCTCGACATCTTTTTCATTGGAAATACCACTGAGCACCATCATACTGCGGATGCCGGTACGCACCGCGCCTAGAATGTCGGTCTCCAGTCTGTCGCCAATGGCAATGGTCTGGGCCAGTTCAGTCCCCAACAAGTTTAATGCTTGTCGGTAAATGATCGGTTCGGGTTTGCCTATGATCATCGGCTCCACGCCAGTTGTGGCGGTCAGCGCCGCCAAAATCGCGCCGTTGCCGTGAATTTCGCCACGCTCGGTCGGTAATGACAGGTCGCCGTTGGTGCCTATGAAGTGAGCGCCGGCTCGCAGGTTCAAAGTGGCTGTGGCCAGTTTATCCCAGCTGATTTCCCGGTCCATGCCGCAAACAACCAAGTGCGCGCGATTGTCGGCGTCGGTTTCGTAAAGTCCGGTCAGCTGAAAGCCGAGGTCGAGCAACGGTTGCCTGGCGCCGATACCGCCTATCACGAAGACGCGGGTGGTGCGCGGATCGTAACGCTCCGATAAATATAGTGCAGTCGCCATGCCTGACGTCAGTATTTCGTTTAATGTCACCGAGACGCCCATATTCGCCAGCTTGCCGACATACTGTTCGGCTGTCAGGCTGGCATTATTGGTGGCCAGAATAAACGGCAGACTTAAATCGCGCAGCGTCTGAAAAAATTTGACGATGCCGGTCTGGGCCTGGTCGCCGTGCCAGAGAACGCCGTCCATATCGATGATCAGGGCGCGGATGTTGGTGAAAGCTTGCATAAACGGTCTCAGGTGATAGGGAATTCGAAAATAGGCGTCGCGCGGCTAAAACCAGGTATTTCATGGTAGAATCGCCGGGATTTTAAGGCTGCGAAGAATTGCATAAAACCTCGCGCGCTGTCTAGCTGAGTGCTATTTGAGGTATTTTCCTTGACTAATCGCTCATAACCTAGTTTAATGCGCGGCTCTTAGCGCCGCCCAGGTAGCTCAGTCGGTAGAGCAGAGGACTGAAAATCCTCGTGTCGACAGTTCGATTCTGTCCCTGGGCACCACAGTTTTAGATCAAATACTTGCCCAGGTAGCTCAGTCGGTAGAGCAGAGGACTGAAAATCCTCGTGTCGACAGTTCGATTCTGTCCTTGGGCACCATGATTTAGCGTGGTTTTAGATATGAAAGCCCCTTTATGGGGTTTTTTGTTTTGTGGGCTTCCGAAAAGACGAAGTCCAAGGGTTGTTGGTCGTTTATGGAAGAGCCTGAGGCTCTTTTTTTTTGTGTTTGAAAAGGCGAGGCAGTAATGAAACAGGCTCCTGAACATTTGGTGGATTTGATCGAGCCAATTGTGGAAGGTCTTGGCTACGAGTGCGTGGGGATCGAGTACAACCCGCATCCGACACACGGCATGCTGCGCATTTATATCGATAGCGAAAACGGTATTCTGCTGGAAGATTGCAGCAAGGTCAGTCATCAGCTCAGTGGCGCGCTGGATGTCGAAGACCCGATTCAAGGCGAATATCAGTTGGAAGTGTCCTCGCCCGGCGCGGATCGGCCGTTTTTTAAACTGAGCCAGTTTCAGCGTTTTATTGGCAGTACCGTGCTGGTGAGTTTGTTCAAACCCATCGACAAGCGCCGCAAAATTACCGGACAGATCAAGGCCGTCGAAGGCGAGACTGTCGTGCTTCAGGACGGCGAACAGCTGTTAAGAGTGCCATTTCAGGCAATGAGCAAGGCACGTTTGGTGCCGGAATACTTACTCAACAAAGGAGGTCGCAGTGGCAAATAAAGAAATTTTATTAGTAGCAGACGTTTTTGCTAATGAAAAAGAGATCGACAAGGAAATTATCTTTCAGGCCATTGAGTCCGCGTTGGAAGCGGCGACCGTCAAACGTTACGAAAATCCTATCAAGGCCCGTGTCGCCATTAATCGCCAGACCGGCGATTATCTGACTTATCGCCGCTGGCAAGTGGTCGATGCCAATCCGGAAATCAACGGCGATGTCGAGCATCCCGGTTGGCAAATCTTATTGGAAGCCGCGCAGATCGATAATCCTGACATTCAAGTCGGCGATTTTGTCGAGGAAGAGATCGAGTCGGTCGATTTTTGCCGGATTGCCGCGCAAACCGCGAAACAGGTGATCATCCAGAAGGTACGCGAAGCCGAGCGCAAGAAAATCGTCGAAGCCTATCAAGACCGGGTGGGCGAATTGGTCACCGGTGTGGTCAAGCGCCTGGAAAAAGGCAGCATTTACCTGGATTTAGGCGGTCATGTCGAGGCTTATATCGCTCGGGAAGACATGATTCCCAAGGAGCCGGTGCGGATGGGCGACCGGGTGCGCGGTTATCTGAAAGCCGTACGTTCCGAACCACGCGGTCCGCAATTGTTTGTTAGCCGCACCGCGCCGGAATTGTTGATTGCTTTATTTCGGCTGGAAGTGCCGGAAGTTGGCGAAGGCTTGATCGATATTTTAGCGGCGGCCCGCGATCCGGGTTCCCGCGCTAAAATCGCCGTCAGAGCCAACGATCCGCGCTTGGACCCGGTCGGTGCCTGCGTCGGTATGCGCGGCTCCAGGGTGCAAGCGATTTCCAACGAGCTGGCCGGCGAGCGGGTTGACATCATTCTGTGGAATGGCAACGATGCCCAATTCGTCATCAACGCGATGTCGCCGGCGGAAATTCAATCGATTGTAGTCGATGAAGACAAGCACAGTATGGACGTGGCGGTCGCTACCGACAGCTTATCGCAAGCGATAGGCCGTGGCGGTCAAAACGTGCGTCTGGCGACCGAGTTAACCGGTTGGGAATTGAATATTCAAGATGCCGCGCAAGTCGGGAAAAACCATGACGAAGCCGCCGCCAAATCCAAGCAGCAATTCATGGAGTTGTTGGATGTGGATGAGGAAATCGCCGGTATTCTGGTTGATGTCGGTCTGAATAACATCGAGGAAATCGCCTATATTCCGGTGGATGAAATGCTGGAGATCGAAGGCTTCGATGAGGAGTTGGTGGAGGCGCTGCGTAGCCGAGCGAAAGACGCTTTATTGATTAGCGCGATTGCTTCCGAGGAAAAAATAGAAACCGCCGAGCCGAGCGAGGAATTGCTGGCGCTGGACGGTATGGACGATGAATTGGCGCAAGAAATGGCGACCAAGGGCATCATTACATTGGACGATCTAGCGGAGCAAGCCATCGACGACATCATCGAATTTACCGGCATGACCGAGGAGCGTGCTGGTAAACTAATCATGAAAGCCCGCGAATCTTGGTTCGCAGAGGACAAGGGCTGAGGCAGGAGGATACTATGAGCGATAAAACAGTACAGGAATTGGCAGAGGTAGTTGGCATCCCTCTCGATCGTTTTTTGGAGCAGTTGAAGGAGGCCGGGCTAACGGCTAGCGCGCCTGACGATGTGATCGACGATGAGGAGAAAGTCAAACTGCTCGCACATCTGCGCAAGCGCCATGGTAAAACCGATGCCGATCAGGAAGCGGCCGCGCCCAAGCGTATTACGCTTAAACGCAGTACCAAAACCGAATTAAAACAATCAACGCCGCCCGGTACTGCGGTGAAAACCGTCAGTGTCGAAGTGCGTAAACAAAAAACCTATATCAAACGTAGCGACGTTCACGGCAACGACGAACAAAAGCAAGCGGAATTGGCCAAGCACGCTTTGGAAGAGCAGCAAAAGCAGCAAGCGATCGAAGAGGAAAAGCGTCGCCAGTTGCATGAGCAGCATAAGGCTCAGCAAGCCTCTAAAGAAGAGCAGGCTTTAGCGCAAGGCGCCGCTCAAACGACCGATGTTGTCGAGCAAGCCGTCAGCGAGCCGGTTGAAGAGCCGCGTATCGAGGCTAGCGAACCGCAAGCCGTTGTCGAAGTAGCTGCTGCACCTGAAACACCAGCCGTTGCCAAGCCCGCTGTGATGACCGAAGAACAGCGTTTGGAGCAAGAAAAGAAAGAAAGGCTGGAAGCGGCGGTGCAAAGAACCGCCGAAAAAGTCAAAAAGAAAGCCGAAGAGAAACAGCAACAAACCACCTTGCACAAGAAAAAAGCCGAGTTCAAGCCAGCGCGTGGACCTGCCACCGATGGTGATATCGACAGAAGTGGTGGCGATGCCGCGCGTCGCGGCGGGAAAGGCAAAAAAGGCAAAGCGCCGTCACGGCGGGAAAAACCGGAATTCGAACCGGATCTTAATCAAGGTCGGCATAAATTCGAAAAACCGGTCGCGCCAACCGTTTACGACGTGACCATTCCGGAAACCATCGTCGTATCGGATTTGGCCGCTAAAATGAACATCAAGGCCGCTGAAGTCATCAAGCATTTGATGAGACTGGGCATTATGTCCACGATCAACCAGACCATCGACCAAGAAACGGCGGTGATTTTGGTCGAGGAAATGGGCCATAAAGCCATCATGCAGAGCGAGGACGACTTCGAGCAGGAAATGCTGGCCGAAGTACAAGGCGAAAGCGACGAGCGTAAAGTTCAGCCGAGAGCGCCTATCGTTACCATCATGGGTCACGTCGACCACGGTAAAACCTCTTTGTTGGATTACATCCGTAAAACCCGGGTCGCCGCCGGCGAAGCGGGCGGGATTACCCAGCACATCGGTGCTTATCAGGTTAAAACCGATCACGGCGCGGTCACTTTTCTCGATACGCCGGGCCACGCTGCGTTTACCGCGATGCGTGCTCGCGGTGCCGAAGTCACCGACATCGTTATCGTCGTGGTCGCGGCCGACGACGGCGTGATGCCGCAAACCAGGGAAGCTATCGACCACGCTCGAGCGGCGAATGTGCCTATCATCGTCGCGCTGAACAAAATCGATAAACCCGAAGCCAATCCGGACAGGGTCATGCAGGAATTGGCAACATTGAACGTCGTACCGGAAGAGTGGGGCGGCGACGTGCAGTTCCTGAAAGTATCGGCTAAAGTCGGTACCGGTATCGACGAATTGATCGAAGCGCTGATCGTACAGGCCGAGGTCTTGGAATTAAAAGCGCCCGCCGACGGTATTGCATCCGGTATTTGTATCGAATCGCGTCTGGATAAAGGCCGTGGCGCGGTAGCGACGATACTGATTCAGAAAGGTACTTTGAGCAAGGGCGAGTTCGTATTGTGCGGTCACGAATATGGCCGGATTCGGGCGATGTTCGACGAAAATTCGCATGCCATCAAATCGGCCGGACCTAGTGCGCCGGTGGAAATTTTGGGTTTGTCGGGCACGCCCGATGCCGGCGACGAATTCTTGGTAGTACAGAACGAGCGTATCGCTCGGGAATTGGCTGCCCACCGCGAAGACCGCAAGCGCTCTAATCGTCACGCCGCGCAACATGCCTCGAAACTGGATGATGTGTTCTCGCGGATGTCCGCTGGCGAGACCGCCACGCTGAATGTCGTTATCAAAACCGACGTTCAGGGTAGTTTGGAAGCCTTGCGTGAATCTTTGGTTGGCTTGTCTACCGAAGAAGTGCAAGTCAAATGCATCTATGGCGGCGTCGGCGGCATCAACGAAGGCGATGCTAACCTGGCATTGGCTTCCAGTGCGATTTTGATCGGTTTCAACGTCCGCGCCGATGCGGTTGCTCGTAAATTGATCGAAGAAAAAGACATCGATCTGCATTATTACAGCATCATCTACGAAGCGATCGACGAAGTGAAACGCGCGATCAGCGGGATGTTGGCGCCGGAAATTCAGGAAAAAATCGTTGGTTTGGCCGAGGTCCGCGATGTATTCCGTTCGCCGAAATTCGGCGCGGTTGCCGGCTGTATGGTCATCGACGGTTTCGTCAAACGCAATCTGCCGATCCGCGTGCTGCGTAACAACGTGGTGATTTACGAAGGTCAGTTGGAATCGCTGCGCCGCTTCAAAGACGATGTCAATGAAGTGAAAATGGGCATGGAGTGCGGTATTGGCGTGAAGAACTACAACGATGTTCAAAACGGCGATCAGATCGAAGTCTTTGAACGTATCGAAGTCAGACGGGAAATCTAATGGCAAGAGAGTTCGGCCGCAGTCAGCGGGTGGCGTCGGAAATGCAGAAAGAGTTGGCGTCGATATTGCAGCGCGATGTCGACGACAGCCGCTTGGGTTTTGTGACGATCAACGACGTCGAGTTGTCCAAGGATCTGGCGGTTGCCAAGATCTATGTCACGGTGTTGGATGCCGAGGATGAGGCCGGCAAGCGCGCGAATGTGAAGGTGTTGAACGAGATTTCGCCTTTTATTCGTCATGAACTGGCCAAGCGCATGCGTTTGCGGCATATCTCCGAGCTGCATTTTTACTACGATCATTCCTTCGATACCGGGATGCGTGTCGCCGAGTTGCTGGGCGATCTGGATCACGGCAAGGATACGGAAGCTAGTGAAAAGCCGGACGCAATCGCCGATAAACCGCAACAGGACGATTGATGGCAAAACGTAAGTCCGGGCGCGATGTGCATGGCATCGTGCTGCTCGACAAACGTTTAGGCGTATCGTCCAATCAGGCTTTGCAGGAAGTCCGGCGACTGTTCAATGCCAACAAGGCGGGGCATACCGGGGCGCTGGATCCCTTAGCCACCGGTTTGTTGCCGCTGTGTTTCGGTGAGGCGACTAAAGTATCGGCGTTGATGCTGGATGATGACAAGCGTTATCAGGTGACGATACAACTGGGCGTGATGACCGATACCGGCGATAGCGAAGGTAAGGTCGTCGCTGAAATGCCGTTGCCAACCCTGACGGCCGAGCGCTTACAAGCTTGTTTGCAGCATTTCACCGGGCTGATCGATCAGGTGCCGCCAATGTATTCGGCGCTCAAGCATCAGGGCAAGAAGTTGTACGAGTTGGCGAGGGAAGGTAAAACCGTCGACAGGCAGCCCAGAGCGATTACCATTTATGAATTGCAACTGTTAAATGTCGATGCCGAAGCCGGGCAATTGACGTTGGATGTGTTTTGCTCCAAGGGCACTTATATTCGCTCGCTGGCCGAAGACATCGGTCATTGGCTGGGCAGTTGCGGTACGGTGACGGCGTTGCGCAGGACCAAGGCCGGCATGTTCGAGCTGGACAAGGCTTATACCTTGCAGGAGTTGCAGGCCATGGACTTCAAGCAATTGCAGGATATTTTGATCGCGCTGGATGTGCCGCTACGGGATATGCCTGAAGTGTCGCTGTCAGTCGAACAGGCCGAGCGAATCAAGCAAGGCCAGCGCATTGCCTTTAGCGCGGACAAGACCGGTCCAGTCAGAATATACTCGCCGCAGACCTTTTTGGGGTTGGGGGAAATCCTATTGGATGGTAAACTGGCGCCGAAAAAACTATTTCATTTGGATGGTCAAACAGCTTGATTATCCAGGAAAAAACCGCATGGTTTCTACACCCTATTGTGGAAACGCGGCTATCGGGTCATCGAAAGATGGCTTTCATTCACTTAAAATTAATCGATAGGGATTAAGAAATGTCATTATCAGCAGAACAGAAAAAAGCAGTCGTTGAAGAATACCGTTTGTCGGATACCGATACCGGTTCAACAGAAGTACAAGTGGCCTTGTTGACCGCCAACATCAATCAATTGACTCCGCATTTTGCTACTCATAAAAAAGACAACCACTCGCGCCGCGGCTTGCTGCGCATGGTAAACCAACGCCGTAAATTGCTGGATTACCTGAAAAACACAGATGTGACTCGTTATCGTTCGTTGATCGAACGTTTGGGCATTCGTAAGTAGCACAAAACTGGAAACGGCGCATCGGGCGCCGTTTCTGCTTTAAGGCAAATTTTTAGCATAACCTTTAAACAAAGGAACCTTATAGTGAATCCTATCAGGAAAGAATTTCAGTACGGCGATCGTCTCGTCACGTTATCCACCGGTGAAATTGCCCGTCAAGCCAATGGCGCGGTAATGATTGATGTCGAAGGCACTTCGCTGCTGGTGACCGTGGTTGGTAAAAAAGAAGCTAGCGGCGGCGATTTTTTCCCGCTCACCGTTAACTACCAGGAAAAAGCATTTGCGGCCGGTAAAATTCCCGGCGGATTTTTTAAACGCGAAGGCCGTCCTAGCGAAACAGAAACCCTGATTTCCCGCCTGATCGACAGACCTATTCGTCCGATGTTTCCGGAAGGATTCACCAACGAAGTGCAAATTATTGCCACGGTGGTGTCGCTGAATCCTGAAGTGGATACCGAAATTCCGGCCCTGTTGGGTGCTTCTGCGGCACTGGCTGTTTCTGGCTTGCCTTTCAACGGTCCTTTGGGCGCGGCTTGCGTTGGTTATAAAGATGGCCAATATCTGCTGAATCCAGCTAAGCCGGCGCTGAAAGAATCGCAACTGCAATTGGTGGTTGCCGGTACTCAGCATGCGGTATTGATGGTTGAATCCGAAGCGGCTTTACTGTCAGAAGAAGTGATGTTGGGCGCGGTATTGTTCGGTCACGAACAAATGCAAGTGGCCATCAATGCCATCAACGAATTCGCTGCTGCGGTCGGCACTCCAGCTGTTGTCTGGACACCGGCAGAAACTAACACTGCGCTTAAAGCAGCAGTGGCCGCCGAAGCCGAGCAAAGCATCAAAGCGGCTTACCAAGTGGCCGAAAAATTGGTTAGACAAGACCAATTGAGTGCGATCAGAAGCGCGGTAGTTGAGAAACTGACTGCTGATGGTCAATATAGCGAGGCCGATATTCGCAATGTCATCGAACATTTGGAATACGATGTAGTGCGTGGCGCGATTCTGAATGATCGCAAACGTATCGACGGTCGCGATCTGACCACCGTCAGACCGATTACCGTTAGAACCGGTGTGCTACCTAGAACCCACGGTTCTGCATTGTTTACCCGCGGCGAAACCCAAGCCTTGGTTGTAGCGACCCTGGGTACCGAGCGCGATGCGCAAATCATCGATGCACTGTCCGGCGAGTATAAAGACCCGTTCATGCTGCATTACAACTTCCCGCCGTATAGTGTTGGCGAAACCGGTTTTGTCGGTTCGCCGAAGCGTCGCGAAATCGGCCATGGCCGGTTGGCAAAACGTGGTGTGGCGGCCGTACTGCCTAACATGGCGGAATTTCCTTACGTGATCCGCGTGGTTTCGGAAATCACCGAATCCAACGGTTCCAGCTCCATGGCGTCAGTCTGCGGCAGCAGCTTGGCGCTGATGGATGCCGGCGTGCCTATCAAAGCACCGGTTGCCGGTATCGCGATGGGTCTGATCAAGGAAGGCGATAAATTTGCAGTATTGTCCGACATCCTGGGCGATGAAGATCACCTTGGCGACATGGACTTTAAAGTGGCCGGTTCCGAAAATGGCGTCACCGCGTTGCAAATGGACATCAAGATCGATGGTATCACCGCGGAAATCATGAAAGTTGCGTTGGAACAAGCCAAGCAAGGTCGTCTGCACATTTTGGGCGAGATGAACAAGGCCTTGTCCAGCACCCGTTCCGAAATGTCCGACTTCGCGCCGCGCATCATCACCTTTAAAATCGATCCGGCTAAAATCCGCGAAGTTATCGGCAAAGGCGGTGTCACTATTCGTGCCATCACCGAACAAACCGGTGCCAGCATTGATTTGACCGATGACGGCGTGGTTAACGTCGCCTCCGTCGACAGAGCTGCCGGCGAAGAAGCCAGACGCATGATCGAAGAAATCACCGCCGAAGTGGAAGTGGGTAAAACCTACGAAGGTAAAGTGGTCAGATTGATGGACTTCGGTGCGTTCGTGACCATCTTGCCAGGCAAAGACGGTTTGGTGCACATTTCGCAAATTTCCGATGAGCGCGTTGAAAAAGTCAGCGACAAACTGTCGGAAGGCGATGTCGTAAAAGTAAAAGTGCTGGAAATCGACCGTCAAGGTCGGGTGCGCTTGAGTATGAAAGAAGTCGATAGCGAGTAATCGATTCCGACTTTGCCATGCAGAAAGGGCCGTAAGGCCCTTTTTTGTGGATAAATTTCAGCCGAACAGCCTTACTGACGATAAAATTATTTTAGCCTTTAGCCTTTAGCCTTTAGCCTTTAGCCTTTAGCCTTTAGCCTTATGACCGCATAATGTCGATCGAAACCTATTTCAATCAAGACTGTAAACAATGCTCGCGACTCGCGGAATTTCTCTGCGATGTAAAGCACAAGTATCCAGATTATCATGCCGGACCGGTTGCGCCTTTCGGAGATCCGGACGCACGACTGTTGATCGTCGGATTAGCGCCTGGCATGCATGGCGCCAACGCAACGGGCAGACCCTTTACCGGCGATTATGCGGGTTTGCTGTTGTATCAGGCCTTGTACGATTTCGGTTACAGCAATCAATTGCAATCCACCGATCTGGCCGATGGTTTAAGGCTCAGCAACTGTCGGATAACCAATGCCGTCAAATGTTTGCCGCCGCAAAACAAGCCGACCGGCGATGAAATCAAGCAATGCAATCCTTATCTGGCCGAGGAAATTAAAACCCTGCCAAAAAAATCGGTGATATTGGCCTTGGGTAATATCGCCCATCAGGCGGTGCTGCGCGCCTACGGTTTGAAAATCAATGCGGCTAAATTTGCTCACCATGTCCGTTTCGAACTACCGGACGGCAACGTCTTGGTCAGTTCTTATCATTGCAGTCGGTATAACGTGCAGACCAAGCGCCTGAGTCAGGAGATGCTGGCTGCGGTGTTCGTGACTATTCAAGCCTTGCTGTCCGCGCGTGACTGAAAACCAGTTGCCTGGCTTCGATGCCAAAGCCTTTCTGAAGACGCTGACCCAACGGCCCGGCATTTACAAGATGCTGGACGAAAAAGGCGAGATTATCTACATCGGTAAAGCCAAAAATCTGAAAAACCGGGTTTCGAGTTATTTCAGAAGTAATGCCGCGTCGCCTAAGCAGCAGGCCATGGTCGCCAAAGTCGCCGGGATAGAGGTAACGGTGACGCATACCGAAGGCGAGGCCTTGCTGCTGGAAAGTCAGCAGATCAAACGTCACAAGCCGCGCTACAACATTAGTTTGCGCGACGACAAATCCTATCCCTATGTCTTCATCTCCAGTTTTCACGATTTCCCGCAACTGACCTTCCATCGCGGCGCCAAGAAACGGCGCGGTAAGTATTTTGGGCCGTATCCCAGTGCCAGTGCGGTGAAGGAAACCTTGAAGTTGCTGCAAAAAATCTTTCCGGTGCGCCAGTGTGAGGACTCCTATTACAACGCCCGTTCCCGGCCTTGCTTGCAGCATCAGATCGAACGCTGCACCGCGCCTTGTGTGGGCTTGGTTAGCAAAGAGCAGTACGCTAACGATGTCGAAAATACCATTTTGTTTTTGGAAGGGCAGGGCGGTTTGTTGATCGATCGCTTGGTCGGCAAGATGGAGGCCGCCGCCGTGCAGCTGGAGTTCGAGCAAGCTGCCGCGTATCGCGATCAGATCGTCCGCTTGCGAGCCGTATTGGAAAAGCATTGTGTGGAAGGCGAAAAAGGCGATGTCGATATTGTTGCTTGCGCGGCCAAAAACGGCACAGCCTGTGTGCAGGTGTTTTTTATCCGCAATGGCCAACATTTGGGCAATCGGCAGTTTTTTCCGAAAATTGGCGATGAAAATCAGCCTGCTGAAATATTGCAGGCCTTTATCGCCCAATATTATTTAGACAAAACTGTCCCGCACGAACTGATCGTCAGTCATGTTTTGCCAGAGTCGGCACTCGTCTCGGAAGTATTGGCGGAGCAGGCCAAGCATGCGGTGGCAATAGCCAGCAATGTGCGCGGCGAGCGGATGAAGTGGCTGCAGATGGCGATGACCAATGCCGAGAATGCTTTGAACGCCAGGTTAGCCGATAAACAGGGTTTGCAAGGACGCTTTATTAGTTTGCAGCAAGAATTGGGTTGCGACGCAACGCCCAGCCGTTTGGAATGTTTCGATATTAGTCATACCCAAGGCGAGCAGACGGTGGCTTCCTGTGTGGTGTTTGATAGAGAAGGGCCTGTGAAATCCGACTATCGCCGCTTTAATATCGAAGGCATTACTGCGGGGGACGATTATGCGGCGATATATCAAGCGGTATTCAGACGATTTAAACGTCTGAAGCAAGGCGAGCATCAGGCGCCGGATATTCTTTTCATAGACGGCGGGAAAGGCCAAGTTGCACAGGCGGAAAAGGCTTTGGCCGAATTGGAGATAAACGATGTTATGATAGTCGGCGTCGCCAAGGGGCCAGATCGCAAAGCCGGAATGGAAAAAATCATTTTGGTGGGTAAGCAGCAGCCCTTGGACGTGACGCCTGGCGCGTCTGCTTTGTTATTGATTCAACAGATACGCGATGAAGCGCATCGTTTTGCGATAACCGGGCACAGACAGCGGCGCGGCAAAGTTAATAAACAATCGGCACTGGAAGATATTGCCGGGCTGGGGCCGAAAAGAAGACAGGTTTTGCTGAAACAGTTTGGCGGGTTACAGGGTGTGTCCAGTGCGGGTGTGGATGCTTTAGCCAGTATAGAAGGTATCAGCCGACAATTAGCACAGCGAATTTACGATACATTTCACCATCAAGATGGCCATTAGATTCACCATTCCGACCTATTTGACCTTATTGCGGATCGCCTTGATACCGTTGTTGGCTGTGGTGTTTTATTTGCCGTGGCAATATTCCAATTTGGCTTGCACGGCTATTTTTCTAGTGGCTGGTCTGACGGATTGGCTAGATGGTTATCTGGCTAGAAAAATGAATATGCAGACCGCGTTTGGCGCGTTTCTGGATCCGGTGGCGGACAAATTGATGGTGGCTTTTGTTCTGGTGCTGATCGTGCAAGCCCAGGGTAATCCGTATTTAGCCGTGCCCGCCGCCATCATTATCGGTCGGGAAATTGCAATTGCATCATTAAGGGAGTGGATGGCTGAGATTGGTCAGCGTGCTAAAGTCAAAGTATCCCAATTAGGTAAATGGAAAACGACGGCGCAAATGACTGCGGTCAGTTTGTTGCTGTATAAGGACGATTTACTCGGTTTGCCAATTAATATGATGGGTTACTGGTTGCTATACTTGTCGGCTATTTTAACTTTGTGGTCGATGATTAATTATCTTATGGCGGCATTTTCCACCATCAGCGAATAACAATAAGCAGTATCGACACTGCAATAACAGAGAGTAAACAGCAGGTAAAGCTGTATATAAGAGCATGGAACAAGAATTAGAATTAGAAAATAAACAGAATAACGCCGTCACGCAAGATGAAGTGTTGCAAGCCGCCTTAAAGTTGTTTGCCAAGAAAGGCTATTTCAATACCTCGCTAACCGATATCAAGGATGCGCTGGGTTTTAAAACCAATAGCGGCATTCATCAGTTTTTTAAAACCAAACAAGCCATCGCGCAGGCGTTGCACGAAAATATCCTCGATAGCCTTAGTATATCGATTGACGATATTCGCCGACGGAATCGCAAAGCGGCCGAGCAACTGCGAGAAGTCGTCGATTTGCTGTTTAAATTGACCGACGATGCGCCGGAAATCGTGCAATTTTTGCTGTTTGTCAAAAGCGAGGAATTTTTGGCGGAACCGAAACCCTTACTGGAAACTGCGGCATTCAACAAGATCAAACGCATTTTCCAGAACGGCGTGAAAGACGGCGAAATGAAGGCCATAGACCCGTTATTGGCCTACACTTATTTCTTCGGCATTATCAATAATGTGTTGGCGATGGTGCTGAATGGTAGCTTGCCGAAAACGGCCGAGAGCTATCAATCTCAGACTTGGTTGATGGCGTGGGCTTGTATCGTTAAGAAATGATTTAGCGTCATTAATACTCAAAGAGGGACAGAGGAGGCATTGCTAGATGTTAGGCAACATTAAAATTGGCATGATTGGGCTGGGTTATGTGGGTTTGCCGTTGGCCGTGGAGTTTGGCCGCAAATATCCGACCGTGGGTTTCGATATCAATCAACATCGTATCCAAGAGCTGCGGGCCGGACGCGATCACACATTGGAGGTTAGCGAGGAAGAACTCGCGGCGGCTACTCTGCTGACCTATAGCGCCGATCTACAGGACATTGCCGATTGTTCGGTTTACATTGTCACCGTTCCGACGCCAATCAACGAACACAAACAGCCCGATCTAACACCGCTACAAAAAGCCAGCGATTTGCTTGGCAAAGCCATCAAATCCGGAGACATCGTCGTTTACGAGTCGACCGTTTATCCCGGCGCGACCGAAGAAGTGTGTGTGCCGATTCTGGAAAAAGTATCAGGTCTGACGTTTAATCGGGATTTTTACGTCGGCTATAGTCCGGAACGCATCAATCCGGGCGATAAGCAGCATAGGGTCACTAATATTCTGAAGGTGACTTCCGGTTCAACCCCCGAAATTGCCGAAAAAGTCGATGCTTTGTATAAAAGTATCATTACCGCAGGTACGCACAAAGCCAGTAGTATCAAGGTTGCCGAAGCCGCCAAGGTGATCGAGAACACTCAGCGCGACGTCAATATCGCGCTGATTAATGAGCTGGCGCTGATTTTCAACAAACTGGGCATCGATACCGAAGAAGTATTGCTGGCGGCAGGCACTAAATGGAATTTTTTGCCATTTCGTCCCGGCTTGGTGGGTGGCCACTGTATAGGTGTCGATCCTTATTACCTGACGCATAAAGCCCAAGCCATTGGTTATAACCCGGAAGTGATCTTGTCCGGCCGCCGCATCAACGACGGCATGGGTGCCTATGTGGTTTCGCAATTGATTAAATTGATGCTGAAAAAACGCATCCAGGTGCAGGATGCCAAGGTATTGATCATGGGTCTGACTTTTAAGGAAAACTGCCCTGATATTCGCAATACCCGCGTAGTCGATATTGTCGCGGAATTGAAAACTTACGGTGTCAATGTCGATGTTTATGATCCTTGGGTCAATGCCGATGAAGCTTTTGAAGAATATGGCATCCGTCCGGTCGAAAATGCGACTCAAGCTAAATATGACGCCATTATCCTGGCAGTTGCTCATCAAGAGTTTAAACAAATGTCGATAGCCGAGATCAGGGCCCTGGGCAAGGAACAGGCGATTATTTACGACCTTAAATATCTGTTTCCCTCTGATCAAACCGACGCCAGGCTGTAACGATGAAAATCATGGTGACCGGTACCGCCGGTTTTATAGGTAGTCATTTGGCGCTAAGGCTGCTGGAGCGCGGCGACGAAGTCATAGGCGTCGATAACCTTAACGACTATTACGATGTTAATCTGAAGATCAGTCGTTTGGCGCGGATTAAAGACTATGCCGGTTTTACCGATGTTCGTCTGGATATTGCCGATCGGGCCGGCATGGAAGAACTTTTCAAAAAACATCAGCCGCAAAAAGTCGTTAATCTGGCCGCGCAGGCGGGCGTGCGTTACTCCATAGAAAATCCGCATGCCTATATTGACAGCAACATTGTCGGTTTCATCAATATCCTGGAAGGCTGCCGTCATCATCAGGTCGAGCATCTGGTCTATGCATCCAGCAGTTCGGTTTACGGCGCTAACGAATCGATGCCGTTTTCAGTACATGACAATGTCGACCATCCGCTGAGCCTGTATGCCGCGTCAAAAAAAGCTAATGAGCTGATGGCGCATACCTACAGTAACCTCTATCAGCTACCGACTACCGGTTTACGGTTTTTCACCGTTTACGGTCCTTGGGGTCGTCCAGACATGGCTTTGTTTTTGTTCACCAAAGCTATTTTAGCCGGCGAAAAAATCAACGTTTTCAATTATGGTAAACATCGCCGCGACTTCACTTATATCGACGACATCGTCGAAGGCGTGATTCGGACTATGGACCACAATGCTCAGTCCAATTCCGATTGGAGCGGTCTCAAGCCCGATCCAGGAACCAGCAGAGCGCCGTGGCGGGTTTACAATATCGGGAACCAAAGCCCGGTGGAATTAATGGCCTATATCGAAACCCTGGAGCGCTATTTGGGGAAAACCGCCGAGAAAAACCTGTTGCCACTGCAACCGGGCGATGTGCCAGACACCTATGCCGATGTCGAGGCCTTGGTTGCGGATGTGGGTTATAAACCTAATACGACGATAGAGCAGGGGATAGAGCGGTTTGTCGGTTGGTATCTCGATTATTATCGTTGACCGTGCATGATTGCAATGTGATATCGAAGAGGGCGCTCACTAAAGCTGAACTTATATTCAAATATATCGATGTCAAAAAACTGAATTGATATTCGTTCAGTGAAAAGCGACTTAGCGTTCTTGTCTGGTTCTGTCTATATTTTCCAACTAAATGAACAAAAATTCGAATTGACGGGTGACATTGATTCGCAATTATTGCGGGTGTTATGGGCGATCTAGTCGGTACTCTAATTTGGATATGATTGCGCTATATTTTGGGAATGAAAGTTAGTCTAAATGGAGTTTGTGCTTATTTGATTATTTATGGGGCGTAGATGAATATAAAACATTTGTGGTGGAAAATCGAGAAAATGAGGCATCCCGAATATGCTCTGGCCGCTATCGATTCCTTCACTAAGCCGCATTATTACCAGTTTTTCCAGAGTTTCAATAAAGGGGTCTTTGCCATAGAGATGCATAATCCCAAGCTCGGTTTTTTTGCGAAACTTAATTGGTGCTTGCTAGTTTTGTATTATTGCCAAAGAAATAATTTAATCCCGTATATCGAGCTGACATCACTAAATTATATCGATGCTAACCGAGGAAACGACTGGTTTAAATATTATTTTACCAATTTAGCTTTACGTGAGCATGGTTACGATGCTGACTATCACCCAAAATATGTTACGAGGATTCGAAAAATCAAGGATCTTCATTTGCCGGGTTGGTGCTACCATGAATTAACTCTGGAGCATGCCGCTGCCCTTTTTAAGCAATCGATTGCTATACAGCCGGAGATTGCTTCTGAAGTGGATGCGTTCACTACGGATCATTTCGCCAATCGCAAAGTCCTAGGCGTCCATTACCGCGGTACGGACAAAGTTATCGAAGCCCCGAGAGTAAATTGGGATTTCTGCGAAAAAACCATACGCAATTATCTAGCTGATCACTCCGATACGGATGTCATATTTGTTGCCACGGACGAAGGGCCTTTTTTACGGCATATTGCGCTCAAATTTCCTGACGTAGAAGTTATCTCTCATGATGATCACTTTAGAAGCGAAGGTGGAGAGGCTATTCACACGTTGGGAACTGGCGGTGATAATTATTTGAAAGGAAGAGACGCTTTAGTAAATTCGTTATTGTTATCGAAGTGTAATACGGTTATCCGTTCCTCGTCCTTTCTTTCCGCTTGGTCATCTATTTTCAATCCCATGCTCCACGTTATTTTATTAAATAGACCTAATGAAAATGCTTTATGGTTTCCAGAGGTTGAAATTATGAAACATTCTCTCGATCAATATCTGCCAGAATAGTTGGCTGTTCAAAAAATTACTATTGAACTATCGGATAACAATTCAGCGCTATGAATTAATGGCTAGTTGTTTTGGATTTCAGTAGGCAAGTTATCATCAATAACTGATTTCGATGTCATCGTTGATTCTGTCTCGATAACATCTATTACAAATCAATTTTGTTGGAAACCGGTGTCATTGTTCATGTGATTTTCTAGCGCCGCTTTCAATAAGCTAACTATATCGGGATATTGATCCAATACATCGCGATATGGGTCGCATTCCAAGTCGTAGAGTTGATAAACCGGCCCAGAATAGGTGGATAGATAAATGAGCTTCCATTTTTCATTTTGTATGGATCGGCTTTTGGCTCGTATCACAGTGGGGTAATATTTTTCATTCACTACTAATGTGCCTGTTTTCCTGTTAGGAATGTCAAGCAACTCGGCAATATTGGGATAGAGAATTTGTTCGGGATGTAAGCCTGGGATTTTTCCTAACCAGATACCAGTTTCTTGAAATGCAAAGAGTTCCGGTGATGTCTTTGCATTAATGAATGGCATTAAATTGACACCATCCAGCGTTGTGGGAATAGGGATATCGAGTAGGTTTAAAAGAGTCGGCATTATATCGATCGTGCGACTGATGTAGGGGAAATCCATGCCTTTTGGGATGCCTGGGCCTTTTATGACTAATGGAATCCGCCCGCTTGGGTCATTGCCGACGAGTGTGTTACCTTGTCCCCAGCTGCCGGTCTCAAAAAAATCGGCACCGTGATCGCTATATATGATGATAATGGTATTATCGGTTAAACCGGATTTTTCAATATAGTCCACTATTTTTCCAACTTCATCGTCGAATTGCTTTACGCAGCTATCGTACAAATTAATGATCTGTTGGACGTCAAATGATTCCGCACCTCGTTCTTGTTTATTAATGATTTCCTCGGCTGACGCTAGGCGCGTCATGATGAAGCGGGACTCGCCTTTATAATCCTTGGGGGTGAATAGATTATAGTACGGGTATTCTGAATTAAACGGAACGTGAGTGGCAGAGGTGAATAAGTTTATGAAGAAAGGGCGCCCCTTTTCCCCAGAACGAGCCATTAATTGTCTGCACTCTAGGCCCAGTTGGCGAACTAAGGGTACGCCGGCTAGATAATAAAGCTCTGGCAAAAAACGCTTGCCTAGCTCATTGTTTGTAAATAGGGAAATAAAGCTTCTGATGAGGGATGGTCCCTGCCTTAATAAAAGCTTTATGTTCCACTGATCCTCCGGAAGTGATGTTTCTTTAAAGTTGAAACTTAGCTTGGCAAAATCCCCGCCAGACCAGTCGGAAATTACGGCTGTGCGATAGCCTTGATCATTTAATATGTCCACTAAAGAAGGCTGCTGTAATTTGCAATCTGCTTCGTATGGGTAATTGTCTCGAATTTTATGATGATGGGGCCACAGTCCTGTGAATAAAGAGGCAATGGCGGGGGCCGTCCTGGCGAGCGGGGTGATGCAATTGTTTAATAACAATCCATTGGCACGTAATTTATTAATATTGGGCGTAAGTGTTCTATGATAACTGCGGTTGTCTACTCGGTCGTAACGCAAAGTATCGGAGCCTATCATGATAATATTGGGTTTGTCTTGTTTTGTTGTTTGTACCGGAGGTGGTTCCTTGCTTTTTAATGAATGGTAAATGTAAAAGTATAAGGCAGCAGTTAATGACAAGTAATATATCAGTGCATAATTGTTTTCTTTTGTGGCGAAAAAATATGCAGCGGCTAACGCGGATAGTAGCCAGAAATTTAATAAATATTTAAGTGCGAGAATTCTGTTTGGTGAAAGAATTTTCCATAAAGTAAATAGTCTGGAAAATCGATATTGAAAAGATAGTTGAATGCTGCCAGGTGTATATAAAAGTTGGTATAAAAAAGAATAGGCACAAATGGTCGTGGCTGATAAAAAGCAACTAAATAAACATGTTCTAAAATCGAAGTGTATTAAAGGGGTCAGCTTTGATATTGAAAATACAGTGATAGGCCCGGGAAGTGAAAACAAAAATAAAACAATAAACAGCCAGAGTATTAATCTGGACAAGGAAAAAATGGCATAGTACCCAAATTCTTTTTCTATTTCTTTTTGTATGCCTGGGCCTGTTCTTGAGTAGTTATGTAATGTTAGTATTGTTAATGCAACAGTGAGAATCAATGCGGCGATGGTTGGGCAGTAGAAAAATAACAATATTATTTCCATCACTGTATGTGGGTTAATTTTAAATAACGTTTAATCAGGCGATGACTTTTTGGTCTTTCTTGGTTTTATTATTGTTCATTCCATTTTTTTTCACAAGCTCTTCCAATGCGAATTTTTTAATTAATGCGGCGATGAATACCAAATGGTAAATAAGATCCCAATAAGATAACCCAAGGAAAGCCGTTCCAACCATATAGCAGACTATTGATGTTCTTGTCATCAAACTATAATGTCCCACCCATTCCAATCCTTCAACTCCTTTTGTTTGTCTTATTAGACTAGTCAAGCTGATAAGACTGCCCAGCAATAAAGATATCCATAATCCGAATGCTATAAAACCGTGTTCAGCTAGCATTTCTACGTAAGAACTATGCCAGTCTCGCATCGTGACGTGCATCCAGCCGTCGAAACCCGCGCCGGTAAATGGATGACTCAAGGCATGATTCCAGCCATCAGTCCAGGCTTCGATTCGCTGCATTGCTGAAGCATCTTCTTCATAGGTTTCCATGGTGTGCATCCGTCCAAACCACTCTTCGGGCAAATAGGGTGTGACGAAAAATACTCCGCCTATGACTAACGGAATCATAAGATATTTACGTTTACTATTTGATATTAGTGTGAAAGTCAGCGCTATCATCGTCAATAATGCGCCTCGCGACCATGAGGATAAGGAAGCGGCGTAAATAATAGGAATAGAAAGTAAGACTCCTTTTTTTAACAATGCGTTTTTTATCCCCTTTTCCCAAACTAATATTAATGGGATAGCAATTAGCATCGCTACCGCGAACAAATTATTGTCTTCAAATTGAGTGTTGGGTGGGCCATATACTCGATGGCTGAATCCCGTCAAAATTGCGAAAATACCTCCTTTGACAGCAACTATGCCGATGGAGGCGCCAATAGTGGAGATGAGGTAATAAAGTTTTTCTCTGGTATTGATTAGAACCCATGTGAAATAAAAAGGTATAAATATTTTGGTGACAAACCAAAATTTGCTCCAAGCAATATCGGGTAAAGGCGATTGTGTTGTAGTAAATATGAAATATATCCAGAGGAGTAAAAAAGTCGGGATGCGCCAGTCTTTGGGGATTGGTTGTTTGTCTTTTGTGATAGCGGTGCTGGCCGCTACCACTAAAAATAAGACATAATAAACAGGTAATGTGCGTACTGCTCCCCAAGCATAGGCATGGGGATTTAAGTAGCTGAATACTGCTAGCGATAATACTCCCCACCAAGGTTTTTTTATCGCAGCAGCGATGCAGCAGAATAAAAATATAAGAACAACTATGTCGCGCACTTTTTATGGATTTTATTTAGTTATTGGCGTCGTATAAATATATTAGCTACTTTATGGTTTTTTATAGTTCATTTAGTTCTGTTTTTTCTTTCCAGCGTAAGAGGCATCCATAGATTTGGCCAAGCAAGTACGTGACATTCATCAGCTGGCGAATATTACTGCGCTTTGATGAGGCTATGAGCTTAAGCCATTTGAAAAATTGCTTAAAGCTTTGCGAAATCAAAAACGGCGGAACACCTAGATAATTCCTTTCATACGTTGGCAGCTGATGGAGCGCAGATTTTTTTCCTGCCAGAAAGTGTAATTTTAAGAAATAACACCGATTCAATCGCCAAGGTTCTACGGCATGTATGACCGCCATATCGGGTCTGTAGCGTATGCGGGCTTTTTGCGATAATAAGCTTTTAAACATTGCTACGTCTTCTCCGCCGCCAATGGCTTTCCCTTTCCGGTCGTATCGTTTGTCGAAGCGCAATGTTGGGTTGTCGCGGAACAGCCGCATATCATAAGCGATATTGGCGGTCCAAATAGGGGTGGATGGGTCTTCTATCCAAAATGCGGTATTGCCGTAATCAACGGCAGCCAAAAAGCCTAGCAGCTCATCTTCAAGCCAGGTTGGGCGGCAATATTGGGAGAAATCGACATACACCTTGCCCCCCGCGCATTGAGCGCCTTCGTCGAATATTGCTTGAGCAGCGGCTTCTAAAATATTTGATTGTGGGGTTTCGTCGTCGTCGATAAACACTAGGATATCAGAATTCAGCGCTTCCGCTATCGCACGGTTACGTGCTGCCACAATGCCTTGAATCGGTTCGGTGACCCAGCGTAAAGGTGTTCCGGGCAGTTGGCTTAGTTTTGTTAATGTTTTACTTGTATCGTCGCTGCTATTGTTATTAATCGCGAGAATCTCGTATGGAACCGGACAAGTTTGAGAGCGCATGGCCGTTACCAAATTTTCCAGGCGTTCGGCGCGATTATAAGTGCAAAAGGCAAAAGTGAGCTTTTTGTTGGTTTTTTCAGGGCTCATTTGTGTTGTTTATAAATCAAGGATGCGATAAAAACAGAGTAGCGACGGCGATAGTAAATAACATTTCAATCTTTCCATTTAGAAATGGCTTTTGAAACAAAATAAGCGGCTTTACAGGATTCAAATTTTTCGCCTCAGTGATTTTGTGCGCAGAATTTTTCTAAATAGTTGATCGATGGATTCCATACTTAAAAATTATATGTCAGTTTGGCCCTGGCCCGATTCATATAGTAACGCGCGATTTTTTGCCAAGACACTTCGTTATCCGTAAACGTCAATTTGCGAGATAGGCTGCTAACGCTATCGCCGGAAAAAATGGCAATTCGCCTAACCAGAAACGGGTTAGGGTCGCTGCCTAACCAGCCAGGCTGGGTAATGCAAGCCAATCGATAGCCGGCTTGTTCCGCGGCAATCAGCGAATCGTCATTGAATCGGCCGTAAGGGTAAGCGAGGCTGGTCACTTGAGTGGAAAGCAGTTTCTCCAATACGGATTTGGCAGTCGAAAGTTCGTTTTGTTGTTGCGCCAAGCTCAGTGTTGAAAGATCTGGGTGCGAACAGGTGTGAGATGCGATTTCCATTCCGGCCGAATGCATTTCAGTTAGTTGTTCCTTTGTTAGCATCTGGGTTTGTTTGGATGCGGTCCCTAGCCAATGTGCGTGGCCACCGATGCAATCGGTTGCGATAAACCAAGTGGCTTTCATGCCGCTCTCCAACAAAGGCAAAAATGCGCCCTGATAATTATCCGCGTAGCCATCGTCGAAAGTCAGTACAACGGTTTTTTCCGGTAAAGCTTGAGCGTTTTGCAGGTCTTTAAATAACGCGGTTGTCCAGCCTTGGCGCTTTAAAAAACGCATATGTTTGGCGAATAAGTTGGCGTGGATAGAGTAATGGGTGTCCGGTCGACTGCCGGGGGTGCCGTGATACATCAGAATAACAGGGCTACGATGTTGGCTCATTGCTCTTTTTTCGAAAAGTTAGATATTTAAAGCTTAACGGAGTGTGTTGCAAAAAGCCAAAAATTTCAGGGAAAAATTTAGTTGCGTGGTTTTGTCTTTAGCGAATGGCCGATAGTATCTGGCGGGATGTGCCAGCGTACTCGCTAGCAGTGTTTGGTGTGAAAGGGTGTGGACGAACTAATGTGAAAATAACCAAGTGCTTTACTGGGGATTTAAATAAGACTAAAATGGTCCTAGATTAAGCAAGAGGGTGTAATGTTACGGTTGAGCAAATTAGCAGACTATGCGACGGTGATTTTGAGCTACATAGCGAAGGATAATTCTCGTGTGCATGGGGCTGTGGAAATTGCCGAAGCAACCGGCATTGCTCAGCCTACCGTCAGCAAAATATTGAAGATTTTGCTGAAGGCCGGCGTGTTGGTCTCCACGCGTGGCGCCAAGGGCGGTTATGCATTGGCAAGAGAGCCCGGTAGGATTACCGTCGCCATGGTGATTGGCGCCCTGGAAGGACCGATTGCCTTGACCGAGTGCACCGCATCGCACAAAGGTTGCGATCAAGCCAGCGGTTGCAAAATTCAAGGTAATTGGCACTTGATCAACCAAAAAATCGCCAATGCTCTCGAATCGGTCACTTTGGCCGATCTGATTTTGCCGTTTAAGCAGCCGGAAGAAGTCTCCATTCCGGTTAACCAGTTGTTTCGCTAATTATCAAAAAGATTATGTCTACAAGCGCACAAGAAATTGAACATCTGATCAGCCAGGAATACAAACAAGGCTTTGTGACCGAGCTGGAAGTCGATACTTTTCCGCCGGGCTTGGATGAAGATGTGATTCGCCGGCTGTCCAAAGTCAAAAACGAGCCGGAATTTATGCTGGAATATCGGCTTAAAGCGTTTCGGCATTGGCAGACCATGCCATCCCCGAACTGGGCGCAACTCAAGATCGATCCCATCGATTATCAATCGATTAGTTACTACTCGGCACCCAAATCGAAAAAAGCCGGCCCGAAAAGCTTGGACGAAGTCGATCCGGAATTGCTGGATACCTATAAAAAACTAGGTATTCCGCTCGACGAACAAGAACGCTTGGCCGGCATCGCCGTCGATGCGGTGTTCGATAGCGTGTCGGTAGCCACCACTTTTAAAGGCAAACTGAAAGATGCCGGCGTGATTTTCTGCCCGATTTCCGAAGCCTTGCAGGAACACCCTGAATTAGTGAAGCAATATCTCGGCACCGTGGTGCCGCCTGGCGATAATTTCTTTGCCGCACTGAATTCGGCGGTATTTACCGACGGTTCCTTCGTTTATATCCCCAAAGGCGTACGCTGCCCGATGGAGTTGTCGACCTATTTCCGGATCAATGCCGCCAACACCGGCCAGTTTGAACGCACGCTGATTATCGCCGACGAAGGCTCGCATGTGTCGTATCTGGAAGGCTGCACTGCGCCGATGCGCGACGAAAACCAATTACATGCGGCAGTGGTGGAGTTGGTTGCATTGGAAAACGCTCAGATCAAATATTCGACCGTGCAAAACTGGTATCCCGGCGACAAGGATGGCAAAGGCGGTATCTACAATTTCGTCACCAAGCGCGCCGAATGCCGTGGCCGCAACTCGAAAGTGTCCTGGACCCAGGTGGAAACCGGCTCGGCCATCACCTGGAAGTATCCAAGCTGCGTGTTGCTGGGCGACGATTCGGTTGGCGAGTTTTATTCGGTGGCCCTGACCAACAATCTGCAACAGGCCGACACCGGCACCAAGATGATCCATATCGGTAAAAACACCCGTAGCACCATCGTGTCGAAAGGTATTTCCGCCGGCCGGGCGCAGAATACCTATCGCGGTTTGGTCAAGGTCGCCAAATCCGCCGAACACGCCCGCAATCATACCCAGTGCGATTCGCTGTTGGTCGGCGATAAATGTGGCGCACATACCTTTCCATATGTCGAGGTAAAACAGCCAACCGCTCAGGTCGAACATGAAGCGACCACGTCCAAGATCAGTGAAGACCAGTTGTTCTTTTGCCAGCAACGCGGTTTGTCTGCGGAAGATGCGGTGTCGATGATTGTGAATGGTTTTTGTAAGGAAGTGTTCAAGGAGTTGCCAATGGAGTTTGCGGTTGAGGCGCAGGCGTTGTTGGGGATTAGTTTGGAAGGGGCGGTTGGTTAAGGTCAAAAAATCATGCCATTGCGAGATTCGGCCGCCAAGTTGAGTGATGATTTTAGCAACCAGCTAGAGTATCCGGGGTTTCTGCGCGGCGCGTTGGCTTGGCGCGGGTCGGTTACGCCTAGAATCTTGCCTGGTGTGTTTGCCGTCGCCTGTTACACGCTGGTTTTGGCATTGATAGATGCCCATTTTTATAAGCTTCCCGAGCTGGCCGTCACGCCATTTGAATACACTGGCGCGGTATTGGGTCTGGTGTTGGTGTTTCGAACCAATGCGGGGCATGAGCGCTGGTGGGAAGCGCGAAAATTATGGGGCGGCGTCGTCAATCAAAGTCGGAACCTTTTGTTGATGATCTGGCATTACGGACCGGACGACAGGCAATGGCGTGACGATATGAACAAATGGATCGTAGCGTTTGCGTTTGTGCTGAAGGAAAGCTTGCGCCATCAAAAGAAATTAGACGACCTGAAGCAAATTCTGTCGGAGACTGAACTGACTGAATTGCGTCACGCCCGGCACATGCCAATGTTGGTTGCAAGCAAAATCGCAGCGCTGCTGGAGCAGGCTCGCAGCCGTCATTGTCTGGATGTGATCGTGTTCAGCCAATTTGAAGAACAGCGTGGGCTGTTGATCGATCATCTTGGTGGTTGCGAGCGTATTTTGAAAACGCCGATGCCTCTAGTGTATGCAATCAAGACCCGGCGCTTTATCTTGATTTATTTATTGCTGTTGCCGTTCTCGTTGATCGGCGAAGCCGGAATGGTATCTGCGTTTGTTGCAGGGCTGGTGGCTTATCCTTTGTTGTCTTTGGATAGAATTGGGTTGGAATTGCAAAACCCGTTTTCCGAACAGAATTTGAGTCATCTGCCGTTGGGGATGATTTGCGAGGGGATTAAGAGTAATGCGGCGATACTGGCCGATTGCCAGTCTAGTGATTGAGTTTCGCAGGTTGGTTTTTGGGTGTCGCTGGCGCGACGCTATGTTTAGAAGTCGGGTCTCGGCCCGACAGCCGAGATACTTTCTGCTACGAAAGCCATCCATGGCTTTCGCCCTTCGGGCCAGCCTTTGGCTGTTCAAATTCGCTTCCGGCGAATTTGTGCGTCGCCAAAAGAAAGTATCCAAAGAAAAGGCCACCCGAAATTCCGCCAATTTCCTGCGCTTTACGAAAACCATCCATGGTTTTCGCCCTGCGGGCCAGCCTATCGGCTGTTCAAATTTGCTCCAGGCAAATTTGTCGCTTTTGGCGAGGGTTTTCGAAAGGGGCTTCCCAGCCCCTCCGAAAACGAGCGGCATCCCTGCCGCTCCCCTGCGGGCCGATCTCGCCAAAAGCTGCGATGCCCGGGGCGGAATAACGGGAACAACCCCGTCGCGGGATTTATAGTGGTTAGATCATTTTGTTTGTGTTGGATTTGGGATGGAGTTTTAGGATGCTGCCGACGATAGGAGGCGCATCGTTCACGACAGATGCGCTTCACTGCGTTCAGCACATCCTTCGTATTTTGATTTTGTAGGGTAGGGCACGATTGAGTGCCCACGCGGAGCAAAAGCCAACGGTGGGCAAAATTGCCCACCCTACGCAACTTGGCTGGAGAGGCTGAATGAGAAACTGGATTGAAGTGACCGTGAATGGTGAGAAATATGAAGCTCTTGTGCATGCTTTGTATGCAATTGGTTTTAAGCATTCAAGTGGCAGGCCATACAGCGATGAGATCGACAAGGTGTGGCGGAAAGCAAACAAAGAGCTAAAAATGAATGTTTTTTGTACCGTAAACAAAAATAACACCATCTATACCATCACTCTGAGCAAATCAGTCCGCGTAGGTCCGGTTAGCGAAGCGTAATCGGACGAATGAATTTGAATAAAGAATTAATGTTTCTGTTTTGGCAATAATTATTTAGATATTTAGCGAATAGATCGAATTTTAAAAAAATGTCCGATTACGCTTCGCTAATCGGACCTACCATTTCGATTTATTGCTTTAATTTTCGGGATGGCTGTCTTCCCGTTATGCCGCGCCGAGCACCGGAGCTTTTGAACAGAATAGCCCGCAGGGGCGCCGCATGGATGCGGCGCGTTGCCGAAGGGGCTGGACGCCCCTTTCGGCAGCCCTGTTCAAAAGCGAGGAACGCAGGAAGCAAGCGGCATCCGGGTGTCTTTTCTTTTGGATACTTTTCTTTGGACAAGCAAAGAAAAGTATCCCGCTTGTCGGTGCGAGAACCGACATTAAATTGGCTTCGCGATAGCGAAACTTAAATAATTAATAAACTTTTTGCTGGGTTTTGCGTTGCTATATAAAGTCTACAACCTCAAGTAGTTATATATCAAAGTCTGAAAAAATTTATGAAAGGAAAATCAGATAATCATATAGTTGCGTGGTTGTATGTTTTTGTGGCAATAATAGCTATAGTGGTTTTTGGGTGTTATTTGTTTTATTTTAATGATCGTGTATCTGAAAAACCAGATGTTTGGGGGGATTTTGGTAGTTACTTTGGCGGGATTCTTAGTCCGGTTGTTGCGGGCGTTACATTTTACTTAATTACTAAGTCTTACGAAGAGCAAAGAAATCAAACTAGGTTGTCTGCATTAACTTCATTAATTAATGTAAATTTAATGCATATAAGTTTTCTGCAAGCGGAATACGATATGTTATTGAAAGAGTTTAATGCGTCAGCCACTGATAAAAAGCTTTCCCAGAGACTTTTCTTTCTTAATGAATGTTCAGGGTTAGGCGGATTGTTGCCAGATGACCCAGAGTTTGAGCAGAAATTGTACGAAGCTGATTTTCGGAATTGTGAGTATGATTCTTTACTCAAGGGTGTTGGTGACGAGATGGGTGACGAGTTTGTATTAATATATCACCGGATTATCGAGATAAAAAGATCGATCTCTGAATATCAACTCGACAATCAACAATTAAAGGATAAAGTAAATAAATATTGTAATTAGTCGGTAGCTGGGTAGGGTGGACACGATTTAGTGCCCACGCGGGGTGAAAGCCAATGGTGGGCAAAATTGCCCACCCTACACGGGATGGTTTTTCTTCCCGTATGCCGCGCCGAGCACCGGAGCTTTTGAACGGAATAGCCCGTAGGGGCGACGCATGGATGCGGCGCGTTGCCGAAGGGGCAGGAAGCCCCTTTCGGCAACCCCGTTCAAAAGCGAGGAGCGCAGGGTCAAAGCGGCATCCGGGTGTCTTTTCTTTTGGATGCTTTTCTTTGGACAAGCAAAGAAAAGTATCTCGGCTGTCGGGCCGAGACCCGACATTAAAAAAACCGTCGCGTAAGCGACACATAATTTAAATGCTGGCTTATTCAACCTAGCCAGGCTAATGGTGACGCTGGAGCGTCAAAAGCTGCGTTCCCACGCCGGAGCGTGGGAACGATTAGGTTCGGAATTATTTAAAAAAACTTAGGTGACCAAACGTATGCTCAGCATAAAAAATCTCCACGTAACCATCAACGACAAACCCATACTAAAAGGCCTAACCCTGGATATAAACCCAGGCGAAGTCCACGCCATCATGGGCCCCAATGGTGCCGGCAAGAGTACCTTGTCGCACGTGTTGTCCGGTAAAGCCGGCTACACCGTCACCGAAGGCAGCGTGACCTACAACGGCAAAGACTTGCTGGAACTGGCGCCGGAAATCCGCGCCCGCGAAGGGGTGTTTTTGGCGTTTCAATATCCGGTGGAAATTCCTGGTGTCAGCAATATTTATTTGCTGAAGGCCGCGTTGAATGCAATGCGCAAGCATCACGGCCTGCCGGAAGTGGATGCGATGGATTTTCTGACCATCGTAAAAAGCAAGGTCAAACTGCTGCAGATGGACGAAAAATTCTTGTACCGCGCGGTTAACGAGGGTTTTTCCGGCGGCGAGAAGAAGCGTAACGAGATTTTGCAAGCCGCGATATTGGAGCCAAAGTTGTGTATCCTCGACGAGACTGACTCGGGCTTAGACATCGACGCGTTGCGTATCGTCGCCGAAGGCGTCAATTCCTTGCGTAACGCGGAGCGCTCGTTCTTGATGATCACCCATTACCAACGCTTGCTGGACTACATTAAGCCTGACGTGGTGCATGTGCTGGCCGACGGCAAGATAGTCAAATCTGGCGGGCCGGAGCTGGCGTTGGAGCTGGAAGAAAGGGGTTATAGCTGGCTGGAAGGGCAAGCGGCATGAGCGGCGAAACCTATTTGACAGCCTATCCGGCGTTGGCAGCCAGCTTGCCGGGCTTGGAGTTGCCTTGGCTGCAAGGATTCAGAAACCAAGCCTTACAGGTCTTCGGAGCCAGTGGCTTTCCAGGTAACCGTGAGGAAGAGTGGCGTTATACGAATTTGTCGGCGCTGAATAAAACGCTGTTTGCGCCAAGTGCTGGCCAGATTGTCGATGAAGACTGGTTGAGTCAATACCGCTTGGACGATGCTGCCAGTATCGTGTTGGTCAATGGCCAGTTTTCCGAATCTTTGTCGCGGCTGCAAGACTTGTCGGGCCAGGTGTCTGTTTCCAGTTTGAAACAAGCTTTGCAAGATAAGCCCGCGTGGCTGGAAAGTCGTTTGGGACAAGCTGTGACCAGCGCCGAACATAATTTGGTGGCTTTCAATAATGCTTGGTTTGCCGATGGTGTGGTGATCGAAGTGGTGGCCAAACAGCAATTGGATAAGCCCTTGCAGATTTTGCACGTGGTTACCCAAGCCGATGCGCTGGCGGCAACCCGTAATTTACTAGTCCTCAACGAGCAGGCCGAAGCGGAAATCGTCGAAACCTATATCGGTAGTGTCGATAGCTATTTCACCGCGTCGGTCAACGAATGTCTGTTGGGTAATAACGCCGGTTTGACGCTGTATAAAGTGCAACTTGAGGCGGAAAAAGCCCAGCATTTTGGCGGCACTTACGTGAAACAGGCGCGAGACAGCCGTTTTGTGCATCATAACTTTGCGTTGGGCAGTGGTTTGGCGCGTAGCGATATTCATAGCGATCTGGATACGGCGGCCGAATGTTCCTTGAATGGTCTGTTCGTGGCCGGCAAGCGCCAGCATATCGACAATCACACGCGCATTAGTCACCTAAAACCGCACGGCATTAGCCGCGAGTTTTATAAAGGCGTGTTGGATAACAAGGCGCGCGGGGTATTTCAGGGACGGGTGATCGTGGCAGAGGACGCGCAGCGCACCGACTCGGAAATGAACAACCGCAACTTGCTGTTATCGGCGGATGCCGAAGTGGATACCAAGCCGCAACTGGAGATTTATGCCGACGATGTGAAATGTTCGCACGGTGTCACGGTCGGGCAACTGGAAGAAAAGTCGGTGTTTTATCTGCAATCACGCGGCGTCGATGAAGCCACGGCGAGAAACATTCTGACCTTTGCGTTTGCCAATGAGATGGTGGATAAGGTTGATAACGCCGAATTAAAAGCGTTGCTGCTGAAAGAGTTATTAGAACGGTTTCCGGCAATCAGTTTATAAGATCGAAGCGACTGAGACCTGAATCTCCGGCAAGGCCAGTAGATTGATGCTATCAGCTTTTGTCAGTGTGGATTTGTCCAGATAATCGCCGTCTTGCGGTTGCCGATACACTTCCAGGCAATCGTCAATCAGGTTGACGATCCAGTATTCTGGGATGTTGTGGGTTGCGTAGAGACGGAGTTTTTGAGTGCGGTCGAAGCGTAAGGTACTTTCGGATACTTCCACCAACAACAATACGTCGGAGGTATTAGGATGGCGGGTCGTGTAATCATTGGTATCAGGTTTGACTAAAGTCAGATCCGGCTCTGGTTCCGATAGGTCGCTCAGTTGGAGTGGGCTTTGTATGCGGACGTCTACACCTTCATTCCATAAACGGGCAAAAATACGATTTAAACGATGAATGTGTCCAGCATGATTGAAACCTATTGGTGCCATGGTGAATATTTCTCCTTCGATGAGTTCCAATCTGGCTTCGGGCGGAAAAATGCCGGCCTCGCCCATGCGATGCCATTCGGCGATGTCGGTGAGGTGTTTTTGCGGAAAGACGGCGACCATAGTTTTATCCCATTAACGAATCGACTTGATCGATTCTAGTGTTTAGTAAAGACGAAATCAATAAAACCAAATAGTTAGCGATGAGCAAATTTCCAATAGAACAAATCCGCGCCGATTTCCCGATCCTTGGCGAGAAAATCCGTAACAAGCCTTTGGTTTATTTGGATAACGCCGCCAGTTGCCAGAAGCCGCAAGCGGTGATCGACAGCATCGTGCATACCTATAGTCATGAATACGCCAACATCCATCGCGGCGTGCATACGCTAAGTGTCAAGGCCACCGACAGGTTTGAAGGCGCGCGGGAAAAGGTCAGGGCGTTCATTAATGCCGCCAGCACTAAGGAGATCATCTTCGTGCGCGGGGCGACCGAAGCGATCAATCTGGTCGCACAAAGCTATGGTAAATCGCAATTAAGGGCCGGCGATGAAATCGTGATCAGCGCGATGGAGCATCACGCCAATATCGTGCCCTGGCAGATGCTTTGCCAGCAGATCGGTACGGTGTTGAAAGTGGCGCCGATGAATCAAGCAGGCGAACTGCTTTTCGATGAGTTTGAACAACTGCTGAACAGTAACACCAAACTGGTGGCAATCACTCATATGTCCAATGCGCTGGGTACTATTAATCCGGTGGAAAACATTATTGCCGCGGCCCATGCCAAAAATATTCCCGTGATGCTGGACGGCGCCCAAGCAACGCCGCATATGGCAGTCGATGTGCGGGCTTTGGATTGCGATTTTTACGTGTTTTCCGGGCACAAGCTCTACGGACCGTCCGGCACTGGTGTGTTGTACGGCAAGCAGGCCTTGCTGGAAGCGATGCCGCCATATCAGGGCGGCGGCGATATGATACGCCAGGTGACCTTCGCCAAGACCGAATACGCCGGCCTGCCGCAAAAATTTGAGGCCGGTACGCCGGCGATAGCCGAGATTATCGGTTTGGGCGCGGCGATCGATTACGTCACAGCCATCGGTATGGACAATATTGCTGCTTACGAAGCCGAATTGCTGGAATACGCGACAGAGCAAGCGCAGCAGATCAAAGGCTTAAATATCGTCGGTCAAGCCGCGCACAAGGGCGGCATCTTGTCGTTCACGTTGGATCATATTCATCCACATGATATCGGTACCATGCTGGACAGTTTGGGTATTGCTATTCGCGCCGGTCATCATTGCGCGATGCCGGTGATGGACTTTTACGGCGTGCCGGCGACGGCGCGTGCCTCGTTTGCCATGTACAATACCCGTCAAGAAATCGATGTATTGATGCAAGGCATCAAATCCTTAATAGAGGTGTTTGGCTAATGTTTGAAGATTTACGCGATCTGTATCAGGAAGTGATATTCGATCACAACCGCAATCCCCGTAATTTTCGGGTAATGGAAAATGCCAATCGGCAGGTGGAAGGCTTTAACCCGCTATGCGGTGATCGGCTGACGCTGTATTTGAAAATCGACGATCACGTGATCAACGATGCCAGTTTCCAAGGTTCCGGCTGCGCGATTTCCACCGCGTCGGTGTCTCTGATGACCGAAATCGTCAAAGGCAAGACCGAAGCCGAGGCCGATGCTTTGTTCAAGCAATTCCACGAAATGACCACAGGTCAATCCGAGGAAATCAACTTGGAAGCGGTCGGTAAACTGGCGGTATTGGCCGGCGTCCGTGAATATCCAGCGCGGGTGAAATGCGCGACGCTAGCTTGGCACACGCTGGATGCAGCCTTAAAAAACGAAGCCCAGTCGATTTCTACCGAGTAATTATTGCGCGTGCCAACTTTGTTCGAACATGGCGCCGTAGTTTATGCGGATGACTCGGCGCTATCCGCCAGTCAAGCGCTTGCCGAGCGGTTACGGTGGCCGCTATTGGACTTGCAGAGCTTACCCTCAGAATTGCCACAAGCGTTCTTCCTCTGTTACCGGGAGGGTTGTCTCAAGTTGTTGGATAGACAAACCTTGAAAAAAGGCGGTTTGGCGGTGGATGTCGAACCGCGTCCCGGCGAGCAGCATTCCTATCCAGCCCCCAAAAAAGATTTGTTAGCGCAGGCGATTGGCAAGAAAACCAAAACTGTGATCGATGCCACGACGGGCTGGGCGCAGGATAGTCTGGCTCTGTTTCGGATGGGGTATGACGTGCAGTGTATCGAGCGCTCGCCGGTGATGGCCGAACTGATTCAAAATGGTTTTCAGCGTCTGGCGGAGAAAGACTGGGTGGTAAACCGACAGTTACAACCTCCGACATTGTTGGTCGGTAACGCCATCGAATTGCTGGCCGGTTTGTCGGAAGTGCCGGAATGCATTTATCTGGACCCGATGTTTCCTCCCAAACGCAAACAAACGGCGGCGACGCGTAAATCGATGGCGATATTGCGCGATATTTTGGGGGACGACTTGGATCGGGCTGACTTATTTGCAGCAGCATGGCAGGCGGCCGGTAAGCGAGTGGTGCTGAAAAGCCCGGATTACGCCGAACCGATGGGCGGCAAGCCCAGCGAAAGCTATCATGGCAAATTGCTCAGATACGACGTTTATCTGAAATGAATTTGTCAGATTTTTGTAAGACGAAAGTTAAATCAAAACGAGGGAAGCATGACGGATTGGATTGATGCGGTTGCGGAAGCGGCGTTGGCAAACGGCGAGCACGTGGTCGTCGATGTCGATGGCACCGATGTCGCTATTTTTAAAATCGATGGTCAGTGTTACGCGATTGAGGATGTTTGTTCTCACGACGGTGCCGAAATCGCCAGTGGTGAACTCGACGGCGATGAAATCGTCTGTCCGCGTCACGGCGCCAGGTTTTGCGTCAAGACCGGCGCAGTCAAATGCGCACCAGCCTATGAAGATGTCGCCACGTTTCCGGTACGGATAGTCGAAGGCAGGATTCAAGTATCCGATCAACGATGAAACAGGCGAAAGATAAAAGGCGAAAAAAACCTGTCGGCGCTAAAATCTTCAGCTTTCGCGATATAACCTTGTTAACTAATCCTGAATCATCATGGAACACTTCATCTGGAATATAGACCCCATTCTTGTCGATTTCGGCGCGTTGAAAATCCGCTGGTATGGCTTGATGTTTGCGTCGGGTTTTGTCGGCAGTTTTTTAACGATGCAATGGATTTACCAGCGCGAAGGCAAGAACATCGAAGAACTGGATACCTTGCTTTGGTATATGGTAATAGCGACCATCGTCGGCGCCCGTCTCGGCCATACCTTGCTCTACGATCCCGCATATTATTTGTCGCATCCTTTGAAGATTTTGGCGATATGGGAAGGCGGCCTGGCCAGTCACGGCGCAACGCTGGGTATCATTCTGGCTTTGTATTTATACCGACGCAAATACGGTGATAGCTATTTCTGGTTGTTGGATCGAGTCAGTATTCCGACCGCGTTGGCCGGTGCGCTGATACGGATCGGCAATTTTTTCAATTCCGAGATTTTAGGGATACCCTCCGAGCAGCCCTGGGCTGTGGTGTTTTCCAGGATCGACCCGCTGCCACGCCATCCGGTGCAGCTTTACGAAGCGGCTTTTTATTTGTTGATTTACCTGGTTTCGTTGGGAATTTATAAAAAACATGCCGATAAACCGGGTTTCGTGTTCGGCTGCTTCATCAGCATGCTGTTCAGCGTGCGTTTTTTCCTGGAATACTTCAAAACCGAGCAAGCCATGTATGACACCGGCGTGATGTTTACCACCGGTCAGTTACTCAGCGTGCCGTTCGTGCTGGCGGGTATTGGTTGCATCGTCTGGTCATTGAAAAACCACCCGAGCAAGTCGGTTGCGTAATCGTTTATAATTGCACGCTTTTTTCAAGTCGCTGGGGCGGCCCCGGCGTCACGTGCCCCATGCGGGTATTGGTTTGGGTTTTGAGGTTCATGCAAGAAATTAATCCGATTAAATACAAGATAGCCGACCTGCGCGAACGTAGCGCCGGGCTTAAAAGCTATCTGGATTTCGACACGAAAAGCGAGCGCTTGGTGGAAGTACTGCGCGAGTTGGAAGATCCGGCGATCTGGAATAAGCCGGAACAAGCGCAGGCCATGGGCAAGGAGCGGGCGATGCTGGAAGGCATCGTCAACACCATCCTGGAATTGGAACAAGGCCTGTCCGACGCAGAAGAGTTGCTGCTGATGGCGGTGGAAGAAGACGACGAAGAAACCGTCGATACCGTTGCCGCCGATCTGGAACAATACGAAAAACAAGTGGCCGGCTTGGAGTTTCAACGCATGTTTGCCGGCGAAATGGATGCCAACAACGCATTTTTGGATATTCAGTCCGGTTCCGGCGGTACGGAAGCGCAAGACTGGGCATCAATGATCGAACGGATGTATTTGCGCTGGGGCGAGGCCAAGGGCTTCAAGACCGAGTTAATCGAAGAGTCGCCGGGCGACGTGGCCGGCATCAAGAGCGCCACCATCAAATTCGAAGGGCCGTATGCCTTCGGCTGGCTGCGTACCGAAACCGGCGTGCATCGCTTAGTGCGTAAATCGCCATTCGATTCCGGCAACCGCCGCCACACCTCGTTTGCCTCGGTGTTCGTCTCGCCGGAAATCGACGACGACATCGAAGTCGACATCAACCCGGCCGATTTGCGGATAGACGTTTACCGCGCCAGTGGTGCCGGTGGTCAGCACGTCAATAGAACCGAATCGGCGGTGCGGATTACCCATAACCCCAGCGGCATCGTCACCCAATGCCAAAGCGACCGCTCGCAACACAAGAACAAAGACACCGCGATGAAGCAGCTGAAAGCCAAGCTCTACGAGATGGAAATGCTGAAACGCAACGAAGGTTTGCAGGCGATTGAAGACTCCAAATCCGACATCGGCTGGGGCAGCCAGATTCGTTCCTATGTGCTGGATCAATCCCGCATCAAGGACCTGCGCACCAACGTCGAAACCGGCAACACCCAGGCGGTGTTGGATGGGGCGCTGGATCAGTTTATTGAGGCTAGTTTGAAGAGCGGGTTGTAACCGGTTATGCAGATATCAGGTGCTGGATGCCCACAGTATTAAGAATTGGTGGCTACCGTTTTTTCTTTTACAGTAATGAAAATGGTGAGCCTGCACATATACATATTCAGTATGAAAAAGCAGTGGCGAAATTTTTGGCTTAAACCGGTTGTCTACGCGCGGAGTAGCGGGTTTTCCGCACATGAATTGACTACGCTAAGTAAACTGGTGTCTGAAAATCAGCAAACATTATTGGAGGCCTGGAATGAGTTCTTTAGCCGTTGAAATTCCTAGAGCTTGTTCGGTCAATTGTACCGATCAAGAGTTAATCGTTTTTCTCGCCGATGGCAGAAATCTTTCGGTTCCCATCGTCTGGTTTCCCCGTTTAGCCAAAGCCGATGCTAAGCAAAGAGCGGATTTTGAAATATTGGGCGATGGTGAGGGTATACACTGGCCGCAAATTGATGAGGATATTTCTGTGTTTGGGCTGATTGCAGGAAAACCATCTATCGAATTTGAAGATTAATCAAAGTCTACGCCAGGTTGTTTCAAAAGGAAAAAATGAATGAAATTTTCTGACACCAAACGCTTCGCTCTGTTGATCGATGCCGATAATGCACAAGCCAAAGCAATAGATGCCGTGCTAACGGAAGCTGCTCGGTATGGTGATACGACTTCAAGACGATGTTACGGCGACTGGACCAATACACAACTGAAGTCTTGGAAAGAGGCATTAAACAAGCACGCCATTCAGCCGATCCAGCAATTCGCCTATACCGTTGGCAAGAATGCCACAGATTCTGCTTTGATTATTGATGCGATGGATTTGTTGTATACCGGGAAATTTAACGGATTTTTTCTGGTATCAAGTGATAGCGACTTCACTAAATTAGCTACACGCATTAGAGAATCAGGACTTGAGGTCATAGGAATTGGTCGTAGAAGTACCCCAGAACCATTTCGAGCCGCGTGTAACAAATTTATTTTTACCGAAACCATTATGGAAGATGAACCTTCTTTACCCGAAGTTTCTTTGGCTACTGATAAAATATTGAATCAAAGCACTATTAATAAATTAGCTGAAGAATCGAAACTAGCCGGAAAAGCGGAATCATATAGCGTTTCGAATTCATCAACTTCTGATCATGATGCTCTGAAAAAGCTAATTAAAGATGCTATTGAATCAGCCTCTGAGGAAGATGGATGGGCAAATTTGGGTGGTGTTGGTAGCTATATTCCGAGAGTTGATAGTTCATTTGATCCGAGAAATTACGGATTCAGTAAACTAGGAAAGTTAATAACCTCGCTAGATTATGTAAAAGGTTGAGCCAAGAACAATGGAAAGTGGTCATCAGAATATTTACGTGCAATTTAAGTCCAAGTAAAGATTGAATGCGCTTTTCATAATAAGTTTAAACGATTTTAATCTATTCAGTATTCCCTTTAAGTTAATTCAATACATGTCAGAACTCGAACACGACGAACAAGAACAGATCAAACAACGCCGCGAAAAACTTAACGCCTTGCGCGAAGAGGGCACCGCTTTCCCGACCGATTTTCGTCGCAATGTGGTAGCTGGTGAATTGCTGGCTGAATACGGCGAAAAGCCTGAAGAGGAATTGGTTGCCGAGCCGATTCGGGTGAAGATCGCCGGGAGGATGATGACCCGCCGCATCATGGGCAAAGCCAGTTTTTGCCATTTGCAGGACATGTCGGGGCAGATTCAGGTTTACGTGGCTCGCGACAATCTGCCGGAAGGCGTTTACAACGATCAGTTCAAGAAGTGGGACATCGGCGACATCCTGGGAGCCGAAGGCGTTTTGTTCAAGACCAAGACCGGCGAACTGAGCGTCAAAGTCGATGACATACGCTTGCTGACCAAGGCGCTCAGGCCTTTGCCGGAAAAATTCCATGGTATCGCCGATCAGGAGATCAAATACCGCCAGCGCTATCTGGATTTGATCATGAGCGACGAGACGCGCAAGACCTTCCTGATGCGTTCCAAGATCGTCAACTACATCCGTGAATTTCTGATCGCTCGCGATTTCCTGGAAGTGGAAACGCCGATGATGCAGGTTATCCCCGGCGGCGCCACCGCCCGGCCGTTTACCACCTTCCACAATGCGCTGGATATGGAATTGTATCTGCGCATCGCGCCGGAACTGTATCTGAAACGCTTGGTGGTCGGCGGTTTCGAGCGGGTGTTCGAGATCAACCGTAACTTCCGCAACGAAGGCCTATCGACCCGTCATAACCCCGAATTTACGATGATGGAATTCTATCAAGCCTATGCCGAATATGGCGACTTGATGGATTTGACCGAAGCTTTGCTGAAAGGTATAGCAGAAGATGTCGTCGGTAATAGCATCATCGAATACCAGGGCGACCAATACGATTTCGGCAAGCCGTTCGCGCGGATGACGGTGCTGGAATCCATTCTGCATTTCAATCCCGAACTGACGCTGGCCGACCTGAGCACGCGCGAAGCGGCCGTCAAAGTCGCCGAAAATCTGAAAATTCCTGTCAAGGACGGCTACGGTTTGGGCAAGGTGCAGATCGAGATTTTCGAAAAAACCGTCGAACATCGTTTGATGAACCCGACCTTCATCACTGCCTATCCGGTGGAAGTGTCGCCACTGGCGCGCCGTAACGACAACGATCCGCATGTCACCGATCGTTTCGAGTTTTTCGTCGGTGGCCGTGAGATCGCCAACGGCTTTACCGAGTTGAACGATGCCGAAGATCAGGCCGAACGCTTTCAAAAACAAGTGGAAGAAAAAGAAGCCGGCGACAACGAAGCGATGCATTTCGATGCCGATTACATCACGGCGCTGGAACACGGCATGCCGCCGACCGCTGGCGAGGGTATCGGTATCGACCGCTTGGTGATGCTGTTCACCAATTCGCCCAGCATTCGCGACGTGTTGCTGTTTCCGCATATGCGCCCAAAAAATTAATCTGGTGTTTGTACTGTCGGGCTTTATTTATCATTATGATTTTAAAAATTTTTTAAGTCGTAATCGTTATTGGATCTAAGAGAAAATTATGAGTGTTGAAGCCAAACAATTTAAAAATGCCCTTAAATTATGGGCCAGCGGCGTGACGGTGGTGACCACTCAAGGTCGCGACAATCAGCCTAGGGGCATGACCGCAACGGCGTTTAGCAGTGTGTCGCTGGAGCCGCCGCAAATTTTGGTGTGTCTGAATCAATCGACCGATACCGGTGCGGCCTTGCTGGAAAGCCGCCGTTTTGCGGTGAATATTTTGACCAATGCACAAGAAGACGTCTCCAATCAATTTGCCGGCAGCACCACACAGGAGCAGCGTTTTGCCAGTATCGCTTGGCAAGCAGGTGAAAACGGCGCGCCGATTTTGACTGACGCTCTGGCTGCGTTGGAATGTCGGGTCGTGCAACAAATCCAGGCCGGTAGCCATTGGGTGATTATCGGCGAAGTCGAGGATGTGGTTTGCCGGGAAGGCGATCCTTTGCTTTATTATCATTCCGCTTATCGCGCGGTTGCGGCGCAAGATTAAGCCAAATTAGTCTTGCTGCGAATGGTCGCGTCGATATGGCTGACAATTGTCGTATATACGACAAATTTCACATGAATTGTGTGTGAATAGACGCCATTATTGTTAGGTTTGCTGATTTGCAACGCCATGAACTACATGAAAAATAAAGGCCTATTAGATATGGCCGATTTTTTGCATGAGAGAGTTTGGATTTTATCCATCTTTCAGAGTTATCACGGAGTTATCAATGTCAATCAAGGTCATCAAAGAATTTTCTGAAAAAGCCAAAAGCGATGAGGGGCTGAAAGAAAAACTGAAAGCCTGCCTCAAAATCAAGGAATTGCTTGCTTTGGGTAATGAATACGGATTTGAAATCGACGAAGTCGAGCTGTATCCACCCAACGAACCGCAATTTATTGAAGAACAGCTGTCAGAAAAACTTGCTAAAGCTCTCTTGAGAGTTTAAAGACTGAAATCGCCATCCCCCGTCTGGTGGGATGGCGAGCAGTGGCCGGTGTTATCTGAAGAGAGCCGGTAAATTTTAAAAACCACTCGACAACGGTAAACTACGCGTTTGCCTAATCGAGGAGTTTTTCAGCATGTTCCAGCCGATCGACAAACCCCAGTTGATGGGGATACTCAATGTAACGCCGGATAGTTTTTCCGACGGTGGCAAATTTACCGGTGTGGCGGCGGCGATCAGGCAAGCCGAAAAAATGATAGCCGAGGGTGCCGATATCATCGACATCGGCGGCGAATCCACTCGCCCTGGTTCCGAACCGGTGCCAGCCGACGAGCAAATTCGTCGAGTCGTACCGGCAATTGCCGCGATTAAGTCTATCAATCCCAACGTAAAAATCAGCATCGATACCACCTTGAGCCAGGTTGCCGCTGCAGCCTTGGATGCCGGAGCGTGCATTATCAACGATGTCTCGGCCGGTCAGGGCGATTCCTCTATGTTGGCATTCGCGGCCAAGGCGCAAGCCCCCATCATCCTGATGCATATGCAGGGCACCCCCAAAACCATGCAAAACCAGCCGCGTTACGACGATGTGTTGACCGAGGTGATGGCGGCTTTACAGCAGCGTATCGGCGAAGCATTGGCGGCCGGCGTCTTGCCGGAAAATATTGCTATCGATCCTGGCATCGGCTTTGGCAAGCGCACCCAAGACAATATCGATCTGTTGGCGCATTTGAATCGGTTCGTCGAACTGGGTTATCCGGTATTGCTGGGTACCAGCCGTAAGCGATTCATGGGCAGTATCTGCAATGTCAACCAACCCGACGAACTGGTCACTGCGACGGCCGTAACCACCGCACTTGGCGTGATGGCGGGCGTACAAATGTTTCGAGTACACGACGTCCAGGCCAACCGCCAGGCGGCCGATGTGGCTTGGGCCATCAAGCAAGCGCAGTGAAGGATTTGCATCCGCGCCTACAAGCCTTGCAGACGCAATTGGCGGATTCGCCACTGACCCGGATCGAGGATTCGGCGTTGACCGCCCAAGGGCTGGAACTATGGATCAAGCGCGACGATTTACTGCATCCGATCATATCCGGCAATAAATGGCGCAAGCTCAAATACATTCTCAATGATGTCTTATGCAGAGGCGCCGACACCATCGTCAGCATGGGCGGCGCCTATTCCAACCATTTACATGCGCTGGCTTTTGTAGGCAGAGCGTTGGGGCTCAAAACCGTCGGCTACATTCGCGGCGAGCGCCCCGCGCAGCTCAATCCCACGCTGAACGATTTGCTGAGTTGGGGCATGGCGCTACGTTTTGTGTCGCGTAGCGACTATCGTCAATTGCGCAGCTACAAATCTCCCGATAGCTTGCCGGAGCTGCAACCGGGCCAATATTGGTTGCCGGAGGGCGGCGCCATCGATCTGGCCTTGCAAGGCGTCGCCGAACTGGTGCATGAAATCGAATTGGATTTCGATACATTGGCCGTGGCTTGCGGTACCGGTACTACCTTGGCCGGATTGATCGCCGCCGTACCGATTACTCGCCGAGTGCTCGGAGTGGCAGCGCTGAAAGGCGGCGACTTTCTGAGCGACGATGTTAAACGCTTGCTGGATACGCAGGGAATGGCCCCTAACGCGGACTGGCGGATTCTGTTGGAGTACCATTTCGGCGGATTCGCCAAAGCGACGCCGGCATTGCTGGGCTTTATCCAGAATTTTCAGCAGCGGCATGGCATAGAACTGGAGCCGGTATATACCGGCAAATTACTGTTTGCGATCTACGATCTGGCCCGACAAGGTTATTTCTCCGCCGGGCAGCGGCTAGTAGCGGTACATACCGGCGGTTTGCAAGGCAAGCGCCAATAGCTCGCTCCGCCGCTGGGTCTCCGCACGTTACCTAAGGAATGTCGGGACGGACAAAAACGCCTGCTTACCGGTTAAAAATCATGTAGATATTGAGTCAAAACCCAAAATGGTGATAATAGCCGCAGCCGAAAATAATAAATAAAGGTGGCATCGTGGTTGCGCAGATCATTTCATTTCCCGAACCCAAAATTAGCAATAAACTGGCGGTGTCGTTCCGCTTTTTATTGAGTTTATACGCCATTATCCCGCTGTGTCTGCTGGTGCTGTGGCTGGATAGTTTGAGTTTTAATCATGCGCTCAGGGACATGCTGCCCAGCAGTCCTAGCCACTTTTTGTTATTTCAGATTCTGTTCGGCACCCCGCATATTGTCGCCAGCAATCTATTGTTGGCGAGTCACGAAGAGTATTTGCAAGCCTATAAAACCAAATTGATTGCGATGACCTTGTTCATCATCGTTTTTTTCGGCGTCGGCAGCCTGTTTATTCCCTACCGCGCGCTTTACATCATCACCGCTTGCTGGACGGTTTATCACGTCTTGAAACAACAACACGGCATCGCCAAGGCGGTTTGCCGCTTGCCGAATCGGGCGTTTTATTGGCAATTATGGCTTAGCGTCAGCGCCGGGATTTTTATCTACATGGGGGTTTTTCTAAAGAACAGCTTGGAGCCGGCACAAGCCGAGCTGGTCTTGCAAGTGGCTAGCGCGCTGACCGTGGCGCTGGTGGCGAGCACTTGGGTTTGTCAAAAATACGTGCCCAGCCGCTTTGGGCAATATTTTCTGTGGGCGAATACCTTGCTGGTCGTCAGCAGTTGGTATGTTTACAGTCAGCAGTATTATTTTCTGGCGATTCTGATGCCGCGCCTGGTGCACGACATTACCGCTTATAGTTTCTACGTCAGTCATGATGTCAACCGTCACGGCGAACAAGCGCAGAATGGATTGTTCAGGGCCGCCGCCGCTGTTCGATTACCTGTCTGGCTGGTGTTGCCTTTGCTGTCCTTTCTATTGACTTATCTATTACAGGCTTACGGCGACGATCTGGTCAACCTGATTCTGCAAACGCTATTTTCCACGCAAATCTACAAAGCCGTGACGCTGGGCCTATTGGGTTATCTGGCCTTGATGCACTATTACACCGAAGCCTTCGTCTGGGCGGCCGGCTCGCCATTGCGGCGTTATATCCGGTTTAGTGGTTTATAGCGAGATTGAACGTTCTCCATGCGCTGGCCGCTGTGTTGTTTTGACTTTTCTGTCAATAAAAAGCCTGCACACCTCAGAATCCGGTTAAATCCCTTGACTCTACCGCAACAATCTACGCAGAATGATTTCGAATCAATATTTATTGGATTTTGGTCGGTTGAGGGCGTTTTGGATTCAAAAAATAGAAAAATTGGCGATTTGTCTGTCGAAAAAACACAGGCGCCAAATGTTTGATCAACGATGTCATTCGATGAAACGACTCCGGATTTTAACAGTGTCAGGTGCTCGCAATCGTGTCTAAATATGGCTCCCTCGTTTCGCGCCAATTTCTGCAGCTATTTATTCCTGCGGTCCTGTTAACGACGGCGGCGGCCTGGTTTGTGGGGCAAGCACGTATTGATGCCGAATTCAGCCTGATTCGTGCCAATGAAAAATTGGTCACCGGCATCAGCGCGGGCCGACTCCATAGTCAGTTGCAAGGGCCAGTGCGTCATTTACTTGCCGTTGCCGAGGAAGCACCCATTCGGCTAGCCATCGAAAGCGGTGAACCGGGTGCGGCCGCTTTAATGGCAACTGCTTTCATGACCTTGCTTTCCCGCAATACCGACTATGATGAAGTGCGCTGGCTGGACGAAACCGGCATGGAGCGGGTGAGGGTCAATAATGTATCCGGACATCCGGCCGTGGCGCTTGAGCAAGATCTTCAGAATAAGAGTGACCGCTATTATTTCCAAGAAGCTATGCGGATCGGCAAGGGGAATATTTACTTTTCTCAGCTGGATCTCAATGTGGAAAATGGTCAGATCGAATTGCCCTACAAACCCATGCAGCGCGTGGCAACGCCTGTCTACGACAAACAAGATCGGCCGCGCGGCATTCTGATTATCAATGTCGCCGCCCAAACATTTTTGCAGAGCTTTGCGGCCGAAGACGATGCCAAATATCCCCATTTAATGCTGCTCAATCAGGATGGTTTTTGGTTGAAGAGTCCAAATGCCGCCGATGAATGGGGCTTCATGTTTAAGCGCATGGAGACATTGGCTAGCCGTTTTCCACAGGCATGGGCACAAATGACAAATGCGAAATCCGGCCAAGTGGAGTTGACCGATGGCTTATGGACTTGGCAAACCGTCGAGCCGGAAGATGTGATTTCAACTCAGCAGTCCCGACGCCTGCTGGTGGTTTCACATTTGCCAGCGCAAATGCTGGCACCGATTTATCTGCGCAGTTGGACACCGATTGGCGGCTTAGCGGTATTGATATTGCTGGTGTCCGGCATGCTCATCGGTCGTCTGATACAGGTAAGGGACCGGCAAAGACAGGCCGATATCGCCACTGCTGCCGCGTTGGCCAAGGCCGGGGTGCTCAGCCAGCAAATAGACGCTCAGAAACGCTTTCGCCATGTGGTGGAGGCCAGCATCGACGGCATTCTGGTGACGGACGGCGAAGGCCATATCGTGTTGGTGAATCCGGCCTTGGCCGATATGTTTGACTATGCGCCCGCAGAGTTAATGAATCAATCCATAGACATTCTATTGCCGGAAGCCGCGCGTCAGCGCCATACCCAGCATCGGGTCGAGTATATGCGTCACCCCGATAAACGGGCGATGGGCGCGGGCCGTGAGTTATTGGGCCAGCGCCGAGACGGCAGCCAGTTTCCGGTCGAAGTCGGCTTGAGTACCTATGTCAGCAAAGGCCAAACCTTTGTGCTGGCGACGGTAGTCGATATTACCGAACGCAATCAGTTGGTGGCGGCCAGCAAGCGCCTGGCGTCCATTATCACCTCGACCGAAGATGCCATCATCAGCAAGACCCTCGATGGCATCATTACCAGTTGGAATCCGGGGGCGGAAAAGCTGTTCGGTTACCGCGCCGAGGAAGTTATCGGCCGTTCCATCGAGCTATTGGTACCGCCCGGCCAGGAACAGGAAGAACGCGCACTGTTGGCCCGGATCGCCCGTGGCGAAACCATCGCCCATTACGATACGATCCGACAATGCAAGGACGGTCGTCAGGTGGTGATCTCCAATACCATTTGCCCGTTGCGAGACGCCTTGGGACGGGTAATAGGTGCCTCCAAGATTGCCCGAGACATCAGTGAAATCAAACAAGCGGAAGCCCAGATTCATCGCCTGAATGCGTCCTTGCAACAGCGGGTCAAGGAGCTTGCCGCTGCCAATGAGGAACTGGATAGTTTTGCTTATGCCGTTAGCCATGACTTACGGGCGCCGTTACGGGCGATGATCGGCTTCAGTCATGCCTTGCTGGAGGATTGCGGCGAGCACCTGGACGACGAGGGACGCGCCTATCTGAGCGAAATCGATATCGCCAGCCGGCGCATGGGCGACCTGATCGATGGTATTTTGACGCTGTCGCGTAGTACGCGTGGCGAGCTGAGAAACGAAGCGATCGATTTGTCGGCGATGGCCCTCCGCATCAGTCATGACATCGTTCGCGCCGAACCGGAACGTAACGTGGCCTGGGAGATCGCGCCAGATTTGGAAACGTGGGGCGATCCGCGCCTGATCGAGAATGTGCTGCGCAATCTAATGGGTAATGCCTGGAAATATACGGCTGGCAGGGTCGATGCGGCGATTCGCGTCCATGCCGAGAAGGCGGACGGCCAGTGCTGGATTTGCGTCAGCGACAACGGCGCCGGTTTCGATATGCGCCACGCCGATAAGCTGTATCAACCCTTTCAACGTCTGCATCGGCAGGACGAGTTTGCCGGTCTGGGTATCGGGCTGGCCACCGTGCTGCGTATCATTAATCGTCATCACGGTAAATTGCGCGCGACTGCCGAACCGGGCAAAGGCGCCACCTTCGCCTTCTCATTACCACGGGCGCCCGAGGCTCCCCAGGAGGAGGTAGCCTGATGGCCAAATCGATATTGATCGTGGAGGATAACCGGCAGGATGAGATGTTGATTCTGCGCGCCCTAAAGCGCACGGACCTCGATTGCACGCTGGATGTGGTGCGCGACGGTCAGCAGGCGCTCGATTACTTGCTATGCGAAGGCGAGTTCGGCGGTCGCGCACAGACCTTGCCAAGCGTGGTTTTTCTCGATCTCAGCCTGCCGCGGGTTGGCGGACTTGAGGTTCTGGCGCGGCTGCGAGCTAATCCGCTTACTCATTTGTTACCGGTATGCGTGCTGACATCGTCTGACGAAGAGCGCGACCGGCAAAAAGCATACGCGAATGGCGCCAATAGTTATGTCTGTAAACCGCTCGACTTCCACGCCTTTGCAGAAATGATCGCCCGAATGGGGCAGCATTGGTTAGCGGCCCAAGCCGCGACGATGGATTTAGACGAGGAGAATGGTTTATGAACCGGCGATTGCGGGTGCTGATGATCGAAGATACGCCGGCGGACTTTTTGCTTTTGAAACGCCACTTGCGTCAGCAAGGCGTGGAAGCAGACTGTAGCTGCGTCGATAGCCAGCCAGCGCTTGAGCAGGTGCTGGCAAATGGTGTTTGGGACATCTTGCTGTCGGACTACAACGTGCCCGGCATGGATATCGAAGCAGTACTAATCGATGTGATTGCACGGTTTCCGGATCTGCCCATCATCATGGTCTCCGGCACGATTGGCGAGGCCAAGGCTGTCGATATGCTGAAGACCGGGGTGGCCGATTTTGTTTTGAAAGACGATTTAGGGCGACTGGTGCCTTCCCTGCATCGCGCATTACGCGAAGTCATTTCTCGCAGAGAGCTGCGGCTTGAACAGCGGCGGCAGCGCCACTTGGTGGAAAATATCAGTCACGGTATTTTGCTGGCCGATGCGGATGGGGTGATTTTTATGACCAATCCTGCGCTCGATCGCATGTTCGGCTATCTGCAAGGCGAACTGCTCGGCCAGAAGGTCGAGATATTAGTGGGCGGTGATACATGTGGCGTACACGCCAAACTGCGTGAGGAGTATATGGATCATCCCACACCGCGTTTTTTATGGTCGCGGGGGCTTTTACAGGGACGACGCAAGGATGGTAGCCATTTTCCGATCGAGTTGTCGTTAAATCCCTTTCAAGACGAAGACAGGACGTATGTTCAGGCTAACGTCAATGACGTGACCGAACGGACTCAATCCGAACGTGATTTACGTATTGCGGCTACCGTTTTCGAAGTGCAAGAGGGCGTGTTGGTCACGGATAGGCATAATCGCATCTTACGGGTGAATCAGGCTTTCAGCAAAATCACCGGGTACAGTGAAGCAGAGGTGATAGGCAAGGATCCGAGGTTTTTGAAATCGGGTCTGGAGGAGGCGGAATTTTATCGGGATATGTGGCGGATTTTGCTGCGCGATAAGCATTGGGCCGGCGAACTCCGCGACAGACATAAGGATGGCTATGTCTATCCCAAGTGGCTCAACATTAGCGCCGTGACCGATGATGAGGGAGAAATCACCCATTTTGTCGGTGTCTTTTCCGATCTAACGCATGTCAAACAAGCTGAACAAGCCGTGGCGGCTAATGTCGCCAAGTCGAAATTTCTTGCCAACATGAGTCATGAATTGCGCACGCCGATGAACGGCGTGGTGGGCATGACGGATATATTGCAGGAAACCTCGTTGACACAAGAGCAGCGGCGCATGGTCAGGACCATACGCGATTCGTCGCTGGCCTTGCTGGGCATTCTGGACGAGATACTGGATTTTTCTAAAATTGAGGCCGGAAAACTGATCTTGGAATCGGTACCCACCTGCGTCTATGAAGTGGCGGAAAGCGTAGTTCGCTTGCTGATTCCGCCTGCCAGCGCCAAGGAGATCGACTTTCACCTGTTTGTGGCGCCCGAGTTGCCGTTATGGATCGTGTCCGATCCTTTGCGCTTGCGGCAGATCATGTTTAATTTACTGGGCAATGCCATAAAATTTACGGCTAATGTGCCCGAGCGCCGCGGGCGAGTCGTGTTGCGAATAGCACCCGCCCAGACGCAAGAGGGGACAGCGGCCTTTAAAATCGTGGTGGCCGACAATGGTATTGGCATCAGAAGCAAAGCGATGGAGCATCTCTTCGTTCCCTTTACCCAAGCCGACAACACCACCACTCGTCGTTTTGGTGGCACCGGCCTTGGGCTTAGCATCACCAAACGGCTAGTGGAAATGATGCATGGCACTATCGGTGTGGAAAGTACCCCGAATGTGGCGACCGAGTTCAGCGTCATATTGCCGCTCAAAATGGCTTCCCCCGGCCATGCTTTGCCGGACGTCATCAATTTGTCCGGTGTTCGGGTGTTGGCTGTCGTCAACGATGTGATGTGTGCCGAAGTCCTGCAAAGTTACTTGGTTAGCGCTGGGGCCGAAGTGATGGTGGTAGACGATCTGGAGCAGGCGCATCGGTATGTACTACAGAGTGGCGGCTGGTCGGTATTGCTATTGGATTTTAGTCTGATGTCTCGGGCGGCGAAAAACGCTGAATTTCTTGACTTGCCTTGGGTGCAGCTAGGTCGATGGACCGGTATGGATGGTAGCGATATCAGCAGTCCTTTGGTTCGCGCTTATCCTCTTCTCTATCACGATTTGATACAAAGTGTGGCCATAGCCGCCGGCAAACTTTCCATCAAAAGTGCGGTAGATCAAAGCGAACGTCGGCATCGCCCGCGCATTCAGGTGCCGACCGTGGATGAAGCCACGGCGACCGGTAAATTGGTGCTTCTCGCCGAAGACAACGAGATCAATCGTGATGTGATACAGCAGCAATTACGCTTATTGGGTTACGCCTCGGTCGCTGTTGCCGATGGGGAGACGGCGCTGAAACATTGGCGCAGTGGCCGCTATGCCATGTTGTTGACTGATTGCCATATGCCGAAAATGGACGGCTTTCAATTGACGGCCGCGATCCGCTCGGCGGAGCCTGACGGCGCGCATTTTCCCATTGTGGTGGTGACCGCCAATGCGATGAAAGGCGAGGAGGAACGTTGTTTGGCGTACGGTATCGACGGATACCTGACCAAGCCGCTACGGCTGAATGAACTGGGCGCCATGATGGTACGTTATTTGCCGCAGGGAAATGATAAGCAGGCGCCAGCATCGGCCGCAGTCGAGAATCCCGATAGTAACGCGCTGCCGATTTGGGATGCAAAGATGTTGGCGCAACTCGTCGGAGAGCAGCCGCAATTGCATCGGCGCTTACTGGATAAATTCCAAATCAATGCCGACAAGCAAATATCCACGCTGTTAATTTTAGCCGATGAGGGTGAAGCGGGACTTATCGCGGATCTGGCGCATAAGCTGAAATCGGCGGCCAGAAGCGTAGGCGCCATGGCGCTAGGCGAGCTCTGTCAGCAGATCGAGCAGGCTGGACGTCAAAATCAAGTTACACTACTATGCAATTATGCAAACCAGATCAGTGCGGCTTATGCTGCCTTTAAAGAACATCTCCAACGCCATGGTGCTGCGCCAGACTGACAGTAACCGAATTCGGGTGATTTGACCGTGCATCATATTCACGCACTTGTCTTAGACGACGATGATTTCATGCTGGAGGTGCTGCGCGGCATGCTCTTCAATATGGGCATACAGCGTGTGCGCACTTTTACTGAGGCCGAGGTGGCATTGCGGGATCTGGACATGGATGATCCGCAGCTGGTGGTCATCTGCGATCTCAATATGCCCGGTATGGATGGGGTCGAATTCATCCGGCAGCTGGCGTCCCATCATTATGTCGGCGGCGTGGTTTTTTTCAGCGGCGAGGACGAGCGTGTGCTGCAAATGGTGGAAAAATTGGGACATGCCCATCAATTGCGTGTTCTGGGGGCGTTGCGTAAACCCGTTGCCAAGCAGGATCTGGCCAATCTGCTGCTGCAAATGGCGCCAGAAGGGATCATTCTGAATCGCCCTCTGTTTCCCCTGACGGCGGGCGAGGTGTTGGCGGGTTTACAGAGCAATGCCTTTTTTCCGGTGTTTCAGCCACAGGTCGCACTAGGCTCCAGACAGGTTACCGGCATCGAGGCGTTGGCGAGATGGCGACATCCGCAGCATGGTTTGATAGGACCCGACGCTTTCATTCCGGTTGCCGAAGCCTACGACCTGATCACGCCTTTGACCAATTTCATGATTACGCAATCCATTCTGGAGTGGCGTCGTTTACGCGATGCCGGGCTGGACTTGCGGGTTTGCGTGAATGTCTCCATGAATTGCCTGTCGAGGTTGGACTTTCCTGACTGGGTCACGAATGCCGCTGCCGAGATGGACATGCCTTTGGATCGGTTATTGCTGGAGATCACGGAAAGTTGTGTGATGGGCGATGCCATAACCTCGCTGGATGTGCTTTCGCGGCTATGTTTAAAGCGTATCGAGCTTTCTATCGACGACTTCGGTACCGCTTATTCCAATATGGAAAAGTTGAACAGCATGCCCTTCAGCGAGCTAAAGATCGATCGGGCGTTTGTGCATAACGCCGAGCAAGATCCCACCAACTATGCGATTCTGGAATGCAGCGCGACTTTGGGCCGACGGCTGGGTATGCGTATCGTCGCCGAAGGCGTGGAAACCTGGCAAGACTGGCAAACGGCCGCTCGACTCGGTTGCGACCTTGCCCAAGGTTATTATATTGCCCGGCCCATGCCCGCGGCCGATCTGATCAAATGGGTGTCGCAATGGCATCAGCGGACGCCAAGGGAGCGGCAGGCAGATGACTAGACTATTACTCGTCGACGATGACGATTTTATCTGTTCGGTGATGGAATCCGGACTGCTCCAACTTGGTTATCAGGTCGATATCGCCAACGATGGCTGGCTGGCCTGGAATAAACTGCAAAGCGCGCCCAATCGTTACGATTTGGTCTTGTTGGACAAGAACATGCCAAGAATGGATGGCATTACATTGTTGAAACAACTCAAAAGCGATCCGGGCTTAGCAAAATTGCCGGTGGTGATGCTGACGGGCGACCATCATCCCGAAGAGGTGGCGGAAGGCTTGGCGGCAGGCGCCTTTTATTATCTGATTAAACCGGCCGCTCCGCAGATATTGGATGCGGTGATCACCAATGCCTTGGAAGATCGTCGCCGCAAGGAGGAATTGCGCGAAATCGTTAGCCGCCAGGAAAGCAGCCACGGTTTGATTCGGCGCGGCGAATTCGTCTACCGCAGCTTGGCGGAAGCCAAGGGATTGGCGCTGTTGTTGGCTAGCGCCAGTCAAAACGCATCCCGTACCATAACCGGTTATTCCGAATTGCTGATCAATGCGGTCGAGCACGGTAATCTGGAGATCGGTTATGGCGAAAAAAGTCGCTTGCTTGCCGCCGGGTGCTGGCTTGAGGAAATTGAAAGTCGCCTGGCATCGCCGCAATATGCGGCGCGTCGCGTGGAAGTTGCGCTGGAAAACAGCGATCAAGCGTTTACGGTTACCATCACCGATCAGGGGCCGGGTTTCGATTGGCGGCGCTATCTGGAATTCGAGCCGGAACGGGCATTTGACCTACACGGCCGTGGGATTGCGATGTCGAAGAGTTTCAGTTTCGACCGCCTTGAGTATTGGGGTAAAGGCAATAGCGTGACCGCTACCGTACTGAAGTAATTCGAGTACTCATCGTATTTCTCCAGCACCGCAAGCCAAATTTTCATTCACAGAGCGATATCAGGCTGTCGAAGCGGTAGCCTTCGATGAGCCGACTGACCAGATCGGCCTCGGCCGGATATTCGGCACGTAAGCGTTCGACAACGGCTTGGCTCGCTTCGATATCCAGGGTCATGACGGCTTCCAGTAGTTCCTGGCGCAATTCGGTTGGCAGGGCCGCAAGCGTTAGGGTGGCACTCGCCGGCGGCGTTTCGGTTTTTTCGGTGGCATATTCAAATTTCAGGTCCAGGATTCGGCCGATCAGTTCAAACAGGCATTCAGCGTCGACCGGCTTGCGCAGCATGTCGTCGCAACCGGCTGCTAACACTTGGCCCCGGTCTTCCTCGAAAGCGGAAGCCGTCAGCGCGAGGATAGGGAGTTTGTCGCCGCCTGGCAACGCCCGAATCTTCCGGGTCGCTTGATAACCGTCCATTTCCGGCATACGCATATCCATCAGGATTAATTGCGGGTGCCAGCTTTGAAACCGTTCGACGGCCTCCCGGCCGTTGGCGGCGATACATAGCTCGGCACCGATCTGTTGCAACAATTGCTCTATGACTTGCTGATTGTCGGGATGGTCCTCGGCGACGAGTATGCGAGGGGCGGGCTGCCCGGTTGCCAGCCCAAGAATCCGGGTAGCGCCGATTTCGACGGGTTTGACCTCGGTAGCGGGCAGCGGCAGCGTGAAGCTAAAGCGACTGCCATGGCCCGGCGCGCTCTGCACCGTCATGTCTCCGCCCATCATGCGCACGAATTCCCGGCTGATGGCCAGTCCCAAGCCGGTGCCTTCACCCTTGGTAAGGTTGGCATCGGTCTGGTAAAAGGCCTGAAAAATACGCTCTTGTTCGGCCATCGCGATACCGTGGCCGGTGTCGCTCACCTCGAAACGAATGTTCTGATTGGGCTGGACGGCAACGCTAAGACGCACTTCGCCTTGCTCGGTGTATTTAACCGCGTTGCCTAATAAATTCAGCAACACCTGACGCAGGCGATGAGCGTCTCCTTGCACATAAGCCGGCAGGTCAGTAGGGCACTGCATGATAAAGGCCAAACTCTTGGTTTCGGTACGGACTTGGATCATCTCCTTGATCGTGATCAGGGTGGCCGACAAATCAAAAGGCGCCAGGGTCAACTGGCTATGGCCTGCCTCGATACGGGAAATTTCCAGCACGTCATTGATCAGGGCTAACAGGTGCTGACCGCTTTTATTGATAGTGCGGATGTTACACCGCAGGTCGTCCGGGATGCGCCCGTCTCGCTCAAGCAGCTGTGCGAAGCCGAGAATTGCGTTCATCGGCGTGCGCAATTCGTGGCTCATATTGGCCAGAAACACGCTCTTGGCTTTGTTTGCCTCATCTGCCGCGTCACGCGCCAATATCAGTTCGGTGGTCCGCTGTTGTACCAGATCTTCGAGGTGATCTTGGTAATGCCGCAGCGATTCTTCCGCTTGCTTGCGCTCTCTAATGTCAATGAAAGTGGCTATGGCACCGATGAGCGCTTCGTCGATAATGATAGGTTGCGACCAGTATTCCACCGCTACTGCAACGCCGTCCTTGCGCCAGAATACTTCATCGGTAACGTGGACTTTTTCATTGTGCAGATAGGCGGCAGACATCCGACATTCGGCGGCGGGATAATGACTGCCGTCGGGATGCGAATGATGAATCAGCGCATGAATCGATTTGCCTATGACTTCGTCGGCATGATCGTAGCCCAGAATTCGCAAAAATGACTGATTCACAAATTTACAATTTCCCGCGGTATCGACCCCATAAGCGCCTTCCGCCATCGAATTGAGCAGCGAATACATTTGCTGGTGCGATTCATGCAACGCATTCTCAGCGCGCTTACGGTCGGTAATATCTTCTTGTGTGGCAAGATAATGCGTGATGCGTCCATCCGACTGATGTAATGGAGAGATCAACGCTGATTGGATATATTCACTGCCGTTTTTGCGCCGATTGATAAACTCGCCTTTCCAGGATTTTCCTTGACTCAATGCCGCCCACATATCCGTAAAGGTTTGCTTGGGGGTCTTATCGGATTTCAAAATCCTCGGATTTTGCCCAATTGCTTCGGTATGGTCATAGCCGGTTGTTTTAAAAAATGCTTCATTGGCAAATTCGATATTGGCGTGAAGATCGGTAATTAAGATTGAATTGGGACTTTGCTCGACGGCCAGAGAAAGCTTTCTTAACGATTCCTCCGCAAGCTTAAGGCTGGTGATGTCTTGCGCCGTTCCCAGGGATCGTAGCGGTTTACCTTGGGTATCGAAGTCTGTTTGGCAACGTTCATGCACCCACTTGATGCGGCCGTCGCTCATCAGCAGCCGGTGGGTGATCTCGTAGGATGTATGGTTTTTGAGCGAGTCTGCGTAAGCCCGGTTTACCGCGTCCCGGTCGTCAGGATGAACGGCATTCAGGAAGCCGTCGTAAGTGGCGGCAAAGCGATTGGGATCGATCTCAAACAAACGAAAAATCTCATCGCTCCAGCTCAGTGCGTTGTTCGACAGATCGAGTTTCCAGCTACCGATATGGGCGATACGCTGCGCCTCATTCAAGTTTTCGGTGCTGACGCGCAGCTCCCTTTCAATCTTGAGTCTTTCAGCCTGTAACGCGGTGATCAGCAAGCCGGTCAGGACGGTGGTTGCCATATAAATCCATAGCAGTAACAGACTGATATGGACATCGGAAACCATGAAAACACCTTTTCCGATCGCGGCCGTCCAAGCGGCGAATATCGAAAAACCCAATCCGGCCAGGGTTGCGCCGGTATTGCCAAAACGCAGCCCCGCCCAAGTGAGCAAGGGTATGGTTAGAAACGCCAGCGGCAACGAACGGCCTATCCCTTCATAAACGTGCATCAGCGAAAACCAGGCGACGATACCCGCTGCCAGTAGCCAGAATAATAATTCTTTGCGGACGCGGTTTAGCTGTCCCAGGTTTTCCCAAGTGATGGTGAGTAAAAACGGTGCGGCCAGTAGCACGCCGATGGTGTCGCCCAACCACCAAGAAAGCATGGCGGAGCCCATGGCTTCCCAAGGCAGTACGCCGCTGAGATGAATACTCGCCACCCCGCCTAAAGCAGAAAGCGTCATGCCGGCACCGGCCGCCACGACTAGCGAGCCAACATCTTTTTGGCGATCGAAGCTTGGATGGAAGCTAACGCGTTTGAGCCAGGCTACGGACAAAAGCGGCCCCAGGGTGTTTCCCACTGCGATGGCGGCGGCCAGGGGCCAAGAGGAGCCAATGGACAGATTGACCAGAAACGCGCCGCAATAGATGCTCGGCCAGGCACGCCAGCCCCAGCGAAACAAGCCGGCAACCGCTATGCCTGTCGGTAGCCAGATCAGGGTGATATGCGTACCGACAAAAGGCAATTTCAACCCAAGCCAGCCGGTGATGAAGTAGGCCAATGTCAGAAGGAACAGTCTAGCCATAGGGTTTTCCTGAGTGGGTTTTCAGCTCATTGATCAGCCATGATAGCCCGTGTTTTGATGAACTGACTAATACTGTGGCGATTGGACGAAGGCATCGAAGTTTCAGATGCCTAATTGGCAGCGGTTAGCTTCTACACTAAAAATCGCGCCCGCTTCCTAATATTGGAAGCCGCTGTATTCTGCTCGATAAGCTGATTCCAGGCCAAGCAAAATCCGAAACGCATCCTGGTTGGACATTGCCGAATGGATGCGTCGCAATCGGTTTTTAGATAGACAACGCCGCAGCCAATGCTAGCGCCCGGTCGATTTCCTCGAAAGTGTTGTAAAAATGCGGCGAGAAACGGATGCCGCCGCCGCGCGGCGCGCAGACCACGCGGTGTTGTTGCAAGTGTCTGTATAGCGCGTCGTTGCTGAGCGATTTATGCTTGAAGGTGACGATGCCGGATTTCAAAGGGCTGGGCCCAGACAGCAAAACCAGTTGTTCATGCTCGGCAATAGCGTTTTTCAAATAGTCGCTACGCTCCAGCACCAGCTTTTCAACGGTAGCCATGCCGGTTTCCAGCAGCAAGGACAGGCTGGCCGACAAGGCATGGATGCCCAGCATATTCGGGCTGCCGCATTCGAAACGGCGGGCGCCGGGGTGGATCTCCCAGGGCCGGTTTTCGTAATTATGAGTGTCTTTCATCATGTGCCAGCCGTATTGCGTCAGTTTCAATTGATCGCGCGCCGCCGGCGTGGTGTAAAACACCCCCAGACCCTCCGGGCCGAACATCCATTTGTGGCCGTCGGCCATCACGAAATCGGCATGGTAAGCCTGCACGTCGAATTGCACCGCGCCCAGGCTCTGGATCGCGTCGATACAAAACAGGATGCCGCGTTGCTGGCAAAACTCGCCGATTCGCTCCAGGTCCATCCGTAAACCGGACGCAAACTGGATAGAGCTGATGGTCAATAAGCGGGTGTGGCTGTCCACTAACGCAAATAAGGCATCCTCAGGTGTGGCGGCGCTGGACAGATCGGCTTGCCGAAACTCCACGCCGCGCTCGGCTAACGATTGCCAGGGCAGGCGGTTGGATGGAAATTCTTCGTTGCTGGAGACGATATTGTCGCCGGCTTGCCACGGTAAGCCGTAAGCGACAAAAGACAGAGCTTCCGAAGTGTTTTTGACCAGCGCAATATCGTCGGCCGAGGGCGCATTGATCAGGGCTTGCAATTGGCCGCGAATCTCGGTTTCCTTTTTTAGCCAATCCAGATAGTAATGCGAGCCGTAACGGCAGTTTTGCTCGGCAAATTGGATGACCGCCGCGCTGGTGCGTTTCGGCCAGGGCGCCACGGCGGCGTGGTTGAGGTAGATCAAGTCGTCGATTAAAGGAAATTCCGGATGTCTCATGGTTTTACCGGCAGCGCCGCCCAAAATTGAAATGCGTTCAGTATAATTTATCGGTCGTTTCCCGGCCGATCCGTTTTATGGGTGGCCATCGCCGTGATAACGCCAATGCCAGGGTTCGTAAACGTATCCGTAACCGTTATCTCTCGGGAACGACAAGAACAGGCCGAAGCGTTCGGCATTGGCCGACAGCCAGCGATAGGCATCGGTGTTTTCAAATTTCTCGCCGAGATCCGGACAATCCGGGCTGCCGATGTCGATCGCGCAGCCGCTGTGATGCTCGCTGTAGCCGGGTGGGGCATTGATGGTGAGAATCTGCTCGATACTCAGCCCTTTTTCGAGTTTGCGCCGAATGATGGTCGCTTGATATTCCACGCTACGAAATGCCGAAACCATCAACAACCCGACACTATCGGCCGCCGCTGCGGTTTTGAGAGTCTGCCAAGCCACGGTGGCTTTGGGCGTTAACTGAAAGGCTCTGCCCTTATCCGATATTTCCGCGGAGATTAATGTCAGAGGCTCAGGCCACGGGATCAAGTTTCTGGCCGCGGGCAAGTCTTCCGGAATACCCAGTTCTTGGAATATCAAACTGACCCGAGTATCAAAGTCGTGATGGGCCGCTGGCTGACTCATATCGGATAATCAATGCAGTCTGGTTTCATCGGGGTTCTATCAGCATAGCGCGGGCTCGTTTGTACCATTGCTGGTTGTCTATGGCGTTCAGTTCGGCGGAGGTCGGCAGATTGCCGGCATCCAGAAACGGCAATGTATAGCGGTGCGGTTTGCCGACACAAAGATCCAGGGCTTTTCTGGCGGGATTTAGCTGGTAATTGCCCCGGTGCAGCATTTGCGCGTCGAAAATCAAAATATCGCCCGGTTCCAGACCGATTAACAAAGCGTCCGCTAGCGCCTCGCTGTTTTTGTGGCCGTTCAATTCCAGCCGCACGTCTCGTTCCAGATCGGTATCCCAGCGTTGGTGCGTGCCTGGTATCAGTTCGACGCCTGTTTCCGGCAGCAGCGGAATCCGAATATGCAGAGACAGCATATTGGGCTGCTCGGCTTGTAACTCGGCGTCGCTAAGCGGGCTGTATTGCAAATCCCGGTGCCAATAGGGCAGGCGACTGTTTTGGTAGGGGTTGAAGAAAAGCTGTGTGTTATGAAAATAAATGTCATCGCCAAACAGCTTAGCCAACAGCTTCGTGAGACGATCCGAGGCAAGGGCTTGAAAGAACCTTAGCCTTTCAGACGGATGATGCGCGAAATAGTGAGAATTGGTCAAAGAATGCATATTGACCAGCCGCTGTGCGATATAAATGGCATGGTTTTCATTAAGCCATTGCCGATGAATCCGGTCGACGATTTTCGTCAATGCCTCAATTTCCTGGTTGCTGAACAGCGATTTGACGACTAGAAATCCTTGCTGTCGATACGTTTCTGCTGCTTCCATGGTTTTACCTCATATTGCTTAGCGGTGTAGCCCGGATGGATGCGCATAGTACGCTATTGTTTGGTCATTACAATACTGTTGCGGCCGGATTGCTGACAAGCCGCTTTACAATGCCTCGGTGGATTCGGCATCGCTTGGCAACGCGTGCCTGACGGTTATTTCGGGTGTCTGCATGGATTGAGTTAATCGCCGGACGAAACCAAAACGAGTTCGATGCGATTGCCAAGCAGGTCAGGAACGCAAGGTAGCAATCAAACGCTTGGGATTTCGCAGCAGATCGAGTGCGTCGACAATGTTGGTGCAGACCAGATCGGCGTTGGCGATGGATTGCGCCGATCCGCCCTCGCGTTGTATCAAGGCGATGCCTATCGCGGCGGCCTTCAACATCTTCCTGTCGTTGCGGCCGTTGCCGATGGCGACGACAGTTTCGGCCCCCAGATCGGTCACGAATTGCAACTTGGTTTTAGCTTGGGATTCGGTTGGGGTGATGATCAGCTCTATCGGTAAATCGGCTAGCTGAACGTGGGCCAGTCCGAAGGTGTCGGCAGTAATGATATGAATTTTTATCGTGGGCGCAAGGCTGGCGAGTAGGTCCGCCACGCCAGGCAGCAGTTCACCGTCCAGCGCCAAGGTGCCGTTGTAATCGCAGACTAGATGGGCGAGTTCAAGATTTTGAAAGCCGGGAATGTCGACCAAGATCATGGAAATACCCCGTGATGGAAAAGATCAGTGCTTAGATTGACTGTCATGCATGCGGATGAAGACATTGGACAACATAAATCGTGCCGATCGAATATACAAAATGCCGAAGTGGTCTTTGGCTCAAGCTAATTGAGAGGATGCCAGTGGGTAGGCATCCTAGCGCTTATTTTGCCGGCGTCGAGGTCGCCGGACCTATGCCGACAATCTGCAAGATCGTGTCTTCGTCCTTGGCGCCGTCGTAGTGAATTTCGTTGCCGTAGTGAGTGACGAAACTGCCTGCCGGTACCGGTTTCAAGTGCTCCGGATCATAGTCGGTGCCAGTGCCGACCCACCAGGTGCCGGAAATCACCGTGATAAAACGGTCGTTAGGATGCGAATGCGGCTTGCTATTGTGATGGGCCTTCCATTTGTTCAACACCACATATAGACCGGGCTTGGCCGGATCGCCGACCAGTACCGCGCTTTCCGAACCGCTGGGGTTGGCCACCCAGTTGATCTGCTCGGGCAATTTGATCGAAATCGCCTTGGGGTCCAGTTCGCTGGCCGTTGCCGAGCTAAAGCCTAAGCATAAGGCAAGTGCCAGTCCGAGTTTAGGCGACTGGTGCCGGGTAAATGGCTGAAACATCGAGTTCTCCAAAAATAAGTGCTGCTTGGCACGTGGGCTTCGGGGTATCTGGTCAGCGGGTGCCGAATCCTTTCGGCTTAATGACGGTAACCCGGCCGCCAAAAACCACTAACCAGATACCCCGAAGCCCACCGTTGTTTGCTTGAAAATCTGCAATCATTCAGCGCAAAACACAGCAAGCCCTCTCCTGCGGAGGTTGTCGTAAAAGGTAGGTCGGGCTGAATACAATGAAGCCCAACATTCTGATTTTGTTGGATTTTGCTTTGCCCAAGCTACATTTGACTTTTACGACAGCCTCCATCAGAAGAGGGAGTCATTTCTCGGCGAATCACAAAACCCGGCAATTCGCTGAAAGCCTGCGCCCCGTCCCTGGCCTCTTTCACTGGAGAGGGGCGGTTGTGCTACGCGCTGGATCGTTACAAAAACTTTCCCTATAAAGCCGGAGCCGCCGGTATCCGGAATTTATTCAAATCCGGCGGGCTGACCGGCTTTTCGCTGTGCGGCGTGCCGGCCGGCACCCATTCGTAGGGCACCGGTTGGCCCCGATACACCGAATTGTTGGCGGTGGCGCGGCCGGTCACCGCATCCTTGCCAGCGCGGAAGTAGGGGTTGATATATTCCCAAACGATCTCGCCGTCGCGGGTCACCTGAAACAAGCGGCCGCTCTGGCCTTCGTCTATAAAGGTATTGCCGTTGGGCAAGCGGCGGGCGGCGCTGATATTGGTGCTGCGAAACGACCAACCGGGGCCGCCGGAATCCTCGCCGCTGTATTGCCAGACGATTTCGTTTTTGATCGGATCGATTTCCAAAATCCGCGAGCCGCCGGTTCTGGGGACCGTCGCGCTGGGATAGCCTGCCACGCCTTGATTGTCGAATACCAACAGATTGCCGGCGCCCGGCAGGCCTTCCGGGATGATATGGGCGTCGTGCTGGCCGCTGATTTGATCGACCGGTCTAGGCACGTTGCGGGGCAGGGCTTGGTCTTCGCGGGCAAGGGAATAATGAGGACCGAGGCGCCAGACGATCTTGCCGGTATGCTTATCGATGATCGCAATGAAATTGCCATTGCGGGCGTCGAACAGCAGATTTTCCGGATCAAAGCGTTTGTCGCCGGCGGCAAACCAGTGGTTGGGGCCAATTACTTTCAAATTATTGGTATGAAATACGTCGGCAATCGGCGCATTGCGTACCAGTTTCAGTTCCGCCGGGGTAAAACCGAATTCGTTGAGATGTTCGGTGGCTATCCATTTCCAGACCACTTCGCCGGCCGGATTGACTTCATAAATCACATCGTCGAGCACCTCCGGCTGTTTGAAGCCTTTTACCGGATGAACCAGATTTGCCAGGACGACAGTATTGCCGTTCGGTAATCTGGCCCAGTCGTGGTGCTGCTGCGCGGCTCCGCCTGGGGCTTTCTCGCCGAAACTCCACACGGTTTTACCGTCCCAATCCAGTTCGCCGACCGTTTTCGAAATTCGCCGATTAATCTGCCCCGGCACCAAATCGGTACCCTTGCCTTCGGTAGTGTCTAGGGTTACCAATACGTGGCCGAGCTTGCCGCCGTTGACGGCCGGATCGATCAAGGTACTGTGGCTGGCGGCATCCTTCCATTCGTGCACCGCGTTGCCGTTTAAGTCGATCAGACGGGCGATATTGTCGCCGCCGCTGAACAGCACAAAGGAGTTATAAGCCTTGGCCGGATCGTAATGCGTGGTGCCGGTCGGATAGACGCTGGGTCCGGCGAATGCCGAGAGGCTGAGTATCACGCCCAGCGTAATCAGAACGGCTTGTTGCAGGGCCAAACAAGAACCGGCCGTTCTGTGTTGGCTGCTTCCGTGCGGTTTATTAATAGGCATATTAATAAGTGTGGGTAGTGTCATCGAATGATCCCTTGAGTGTTTGATGTAACCAATAGTCCTGGTATAGCTAAAGCAATTTATAAGCCAAGATAATATTTTCCGGTTCTAAGTCGGTTTTCTTGGCTAATTAGCGGGATGTTAGGGGCTAACTTATTCGATGTTTTGGGCAAGCCTCGGGCTACAAGCTGAGGCCATTCTGCCTAGGTGCCCATTGCTTTTTGGCGCCACGCCGGGCAGGCCCAGTAGTTGTAATTAATTGATTTCAAATAGCGAAAGCGGCGATCTATTTGGCGATCGGAAGGTCGGTCAGGTCATTTATCGCGCAGTGGGTCTTTAGACATTTGTTTTGGATTGAAGGCCCTGAGCCCGGATGCCAAGCGGCAGAGCTGGACTGTTGAGTAGGGCGCAGTCCATCAACAATCTCTGCCCGCAGCTCAACAGCCAGTCAAGCCGAAAAAATCGCGTGGTCTATTGAATTGAGCGCAACGCGCTAAAGTCATTAAAAAAATAATCACTTAAATTCAGTATTTTACTGTCGGTTTTAAAGTTTTATGCCTTCTCGAAAACCCGTGTATCCGCCGTTGGCATGCGCATTGCAAAACTGGTTGTTAAGCAGGCCTGTCATGTGGACTCAACATGCCGGCTTGATTTTGCATTTTTAACATTCGATTAGGTGAGAGAGTGAAAGATTATTTAGCAGGAGCTAATTCGGCCGATGCCCAGCGACAGGATCGGGTACCTGAAACCATTAGCCGGCGCCGTAAGTTGTCGACTTGCGTGGCCTTGACCATCGCCGGTGTTTCGATGGCTGCCGCATTAAACGTACAAGCTGCGGCGCCTAAGAAAAATGCCAAAAAAGTGAGCAACACCAAGGTGGTCAGCGAATTGGAACTGGAAAATCAGCGCCTGCGTCAGGAATTGCAAGCCGCCAAACAACGCGAGCTGGATTTGATTAAAAAAGGTGTAGCTGCGGCGCCGGCGGGCGCGGCTACTGCTGAGGCTGCTTCGGCGACAGCCGCAGCCGATGGTCAGGCGCCGGCCGAGGAACTGGCTCAGAACGAGGACGACCAAAAAGCCGACCTGGGCGAAGTGGTGGTGAAAGCTCGGCCAAGGCTGCAAAAACTTAAAGATATACCTAACTCGACTTCGGTACGGACCGGCGAGGAATTGCATAAAGAATTGGCGATGGATTTAGGCGACATCCTGAAACGGGCCGGTAACGTCAAATGGAACTACGGCAACGCTCGTACCAGCAGTTTGTCGATGCGCGGTGTCGGTCAACAGTCGCAGACCGATGCGATGGACCCCAGTGTCGGTACCATTGTGGATGGTGTGCCTTATGCCTATAACCCCTTATCCAGCTTCGATCACTATGACATTGATTCGATACAAGTGGAGCGCGGTCCGCAAGGTACCGATGGCGGCAAGAACGTCAGCTTGGGGCGGATCAACATCAATACCAAACGTCCTACCTTCAATCGCGAAGCGACTTACTCGGCCACTTATGGTCAATTCAACACCTATATCGGCGATGCGGCCTTGGGCGGCGCGGTGATCGACAACTTCCTGGCTTGGCGCGGCGCGTTTCACGTCAATAAAGCCGAAGGTGCCACTAAAAACCTCTATAACACCGATCAAACCTGGTACAACCGAGATCGGGTCTCGGGTCGGCTACAATTTTTGCTGACGCCGACTGAAGATTTCACTGCCCTGATCCGTTTCGACGCCAGTCCGCGTGGCGAAGAGTTTAACAACGGCAATAACTTTTTTACGCCAACGCCGGCCATATCAGCCAACGGACTGCCGACTAACCTGAATAACGACGCCAGAACCCGATTGGCGCGGCGATGGTTTAGGGAGGGCAACCCGGACTATACCTACGAAAAAAATTACCTCTATGGCGGAGGTCAAAACGCCTTCAATCAAGATGGTCAGTATGCGCTGATTACCGCCAGCAAGGGTGGTTCGGTTGAAATGAACTGGGATACCGGCTACGGAAAACTGACCTCAATTACCGCGGTGCGGGATTTTGAGTTTCAGGCCAGGAACGACGGCGACTCCACTCCGTTCACCACCAATAAAAATGGCGGTGGTGCAGTGCCGGATTTCAGGCAACTGAGTCAGGAGCTTAAATTCACTTCTAAAGTGGGCGATCTGGTCGATTACACCACTGGTATTTATTTAAACGACCGGAAAATGATCAAGGGCAATCGGGTTGGTTTTGGTGCCGATGCGGGTGCTTGGTTAGCGGGTGCCGGCGCTTACAGTAGGCTGGATGTCAACTCTGTCGGTAGAGAGTTGATGAAGGATTCGCTGAATGAGCTGCACACCGATAACCCCTATTACATTCATAATAAATCGGCATCCGCGTTTTTAAATGCCAAATGGCATATCACCGAGCCGTTAACATTAGAAACGGGTTTGAGGTTCAATATCGAAAATCGTCGCCAGTCTACCGAAAAATTTATTACCAATGCCGGTTTTGGGACACTGCTTAGTCCTTATGCTGTTAACGGCATACAAACCGGCGGTTTCGATACGATTACCGCAACGGGTGCGCTGACTGCCGGTGCCGCGGCCGATCCGGTACAGGTGGCGCGTGCCAATGCGGTGGCTCTGAAATATTTTGGAAAGGCGACCTATGACGAGCTTAGTGCCGCTCAGCGCCGTCAAGTCGGCGATGCCAAAGGTCTGCGAGCCGGTCAAATGGGGTTGCTGTGGGACAAAGAACCCGGCAAACCGTTCAGATCGACTCAGCCTGGTTATCAAGTCAGGCCCAGTTATAAGTTCAATGAAGACTATACCGGTTATGTGTCCTGGGGTTACAACGAAAAAGCCGGTTTATCGCAGACGGTTAATAGTGTTGCCTATCTAGCCGAACCGGAAAAAACTAACTCCTTCGAGATCGGCTTGAAATCGACCTTATTCGATAGAGCGTTGACGTTGAACACCGACTTTTTCTGGACCGAAATCACCAACTATCAGCAAGGGGTGCAAGTCATCGACGAGTTCCAAACCGCCGCGCTTGGCCAGGACACCTACACCTCGATTACCGGTAACGCAGCCGGTGTGAGAGCCTATGGCGTGGAAATCGACGGCTCCTTGGTCGAGACTATTCCATTCACCTCGGTCAACTTCTCCGGTTCGTATAACGAAGCCTTTTACACCGACTTTAAAAACGCCGGTAAGGCGGCAGAGTGGAATAATCTCGCGTCGCCGACCTTCGATTTGACCGGTCAGACCTTGCCGGGTGCGGCCAAGTTTACCTTCAGCATCAGTCCGGAGTTCAGATATCCGGTCGAGATATTGGGCGGTAAAAACGAGTTCCACACCAGTTTCACCACTGCGTTCACCAGCAGTTATAAATCCGATACTTCACTTTCGTCTTACAGCGTGATACCGGCCAATACCACCACCGACTTGTCTATCGGTATCGGTCGGCGCGACCGGGCTTTCGACGTGTCCTTGGTGGCGAAAAACATCTTCAACAATCAAACGCCTAACGCCAGAACCTGGAACAGCTATAGCCCAGGTATTCCGCAATGGTTTGGTTTGACGGTTAACGGCAAGTTTTAACATTCGACTCTCGTGGTGCCTCCGCGGGCCAGGGATATCCCTGGCCCGTTTTTTTTGCCCAACGGTTTGGCAGCCATGCCATCAGTAGCAGTGCTAATCGTGCTGGCAGCAAAAGCCGCCGAAGGCGCGCGGAAATTCCCCCTTACCGCGCCGAATCACCGCGTCGTGGACCATCAATTTTTGCATTCATCCTTAATTCGGTCGGCAAATTCCACAATTTTTTAGCGGCGGCTGTTATCCCAACAACAGCGTTTGCTGTGTGGCTGCTGAATTTTCATCAGCTCGATTGCCGAATCGGCTGTCGGGACCGTCGATTGCTCGACTTTTATTCAATCAGCATAAAAAAAGCCAATATAAATCAATGGCTAATGACTTTTTGTAGTTGCTGTATCTATTGGCTTTCCGGTGGCACGCTAGTTGCTCTATCCAGAAAGTAAACCTGTGCATATGCGTGCCTCGGCGCGTGACTACTAACTAAAAGGAAGAGAGATAACATGAATAAAACAATCAAGCTGACGTTTTTGGCAATGCTGCTCGTAACCCCGGTCGCATTTGCGGCGTCTCACGATCATCAAGAGAAAAAGCCCGCCGCCGAGTACAAATATAAAACGCCCAAGCTGAATCGCGCCCAGTTCGACGAGCTGTTGGCTAAGCCCGACCAGTTGACGGTTATCGATGTGCGTCGTCCTGACGAATTGACCGGCAAAGGCGGGTTCCCAGTGTATCTGAGTATTCAATCGACCGAGATCGAGAAAAGTCTGGCCTTTATTCCTAAAGAAAGAGGCATCGTGACGGTATCGAATCACGCGGGCCGTGCCGGCGCAGCAGCCGATTTGCTGGCATCAAAAGGCTTTAAAGTCGTTGGCGCGGTGGGTGCGCAAAACTACGAAGAAGAAGGCGGCAAGTTGACCAAAATCGCGCCGCCAGAGCCGAAAAAATAAAAAATCACGACTCGAAATTTGTCATTTTTGGAGGAAGTCCATGAGTAAGAAACTATATTCCGCCTTTATCTGGGGGGTTGCGGTGGCGATCAGCGGCGACACTGGGGCGGCTGACGACAAGCCCGCGCCAGCGAAAGCCGAAGCCAGCGCGCCGGAAGCGGGGCAATCGAAATCCAAGCACTGGTCTTATCAGCCTGTAAAAGCACCGGCCGCGCCTAGCGTCAAGAATAAAGATTGGGTGAGAACGCCGATCGATGCTTTCGTGCTGGCACCCTTGGAAGCTAAAGAATTAACGCCGTCGCCGGAAGTCGATCGCGCGGCCTTCATTCGTCGGGCGACATTGGATGCCTGGGGCGTGATCCCGACACCGGAAGAAGTCGATGCGTTCGTTAACGACGATTCTAATAATGCTTACGAGAAATTGGCGGACCGCTTGCTGGCGTCCCCTAAATACGGTGAGCGCCAGGCTCGTCGTTGGCTGGATTTGGCCCGCTATGCCGACAGCTCGGGCTTCACCAACGATGAAAACCGCAACAATATGTATCGCTATCGCGATTACGTAGTGAAGGCATTTAACGAAGATAAGCCGTATTCGCAATTTATCCAGGAGCAATTGGCTGGCGACGAAATCAATCCGGGCAATCCCGAATCCCTGATCGCCACCGGCTTTATCAGAAGCTATCCGGACGACAGCAACTCTCGTAATCTGGTGCAGAAGAAGTTTCAAAACACCACCGACGTCACCGATACCGTGGGCGAGGTATTTTTAGCGCAGACCGTCGGTTGCGCCAGATGCCACAACCATAAGTTCGACAAAATTTCCATGAAAGAGTATTACCAGCTGCAATCTTTCTTCGCCAACGTCAATGCCGTGGATAACGTGCCGGTGCCTGTCAAGGGCGAGGTAGAGGCCGAGTGGGAAAAAGCCAATGCCAAATGGGAAGAGGCGATTAAGGACATTAAGGCAAAACAAAAAGCACTGATCGAGCCGGTGAAAGTGCAAGCCAGAAAATATAACTACGAACGGTTTTCCTTGGATACTCAAGCGGCCCTGAATAAGCCCGAAGCCCAATGGACGACGGCGGATCGCTGGATCAATCACCGTTACGACAACAACGAAAACGAAGCTGGGGCGGCGCTGGCGTTCTACCAAGACAACTCTGCTAAGGGTGCCTACAGTTATGACCCTAGTTATGCGGAAAAAGCCGAGCAGTTTAAAGCTCTCAATAAAGAGTTGAAAAAATGGGACAAATTGAAGCCGGTTAAAGGTTCCTCTTACATTTCCGCCGTTTCCGAGCTGGGTAATCCGAACCCACCGCCAACTCATGTGCATTTCGCCGGCGAGTACGACAAGTTGCAGGAAGAAGTGCAACCGGGTTTCCCTGTCGCTATTTCCGAAGAGAAACCTGAGATCAAACCGACTGCCATTTCATCCGGCCGTCGCGCCGCCCTGGCTAAATGGATCGCCAGTCCGACCAATCCTTTGACGGCCAGAGTATTTGCTAACCGGGTATGGGCGCAATATTTCGGTCGCGGCATCGTCGAAACGGTTAGTGACTTCGGTAAGGCCGGTACCAAACCGACCAACCCTGAGCTGCTGGATTATTTGGCGGATAGCTTCGTCAAGCAAGGATGGAGCGTCAAAAAACTCCACCGCGAGATTTTATTGTCCAGCGTCTATCGTCAAGACTCCAAGCCGCGCGAAGACGTCGCTAAAGCCGATCCGGATAACAAGCTGCTGGCGGTATTCCCTAGACAACGTTTGGAAGCCGAGCAAATTCGCGATTCTCTGTTGGTTGCTGCGGCGAAGTTGGAAGACAGCTTAGGCGGTCCGGCGGTGTATCCGGAAGTGCCGACCGGTTTGAATGCCGGCGACAAATGGCCGGTCGATAAAGCGCCGAAAGATACCAACCGCAGGAGCTTGTATGTGTTTACCAAGCGCAGCGTGCCTTACCCCATGTTGGATACCTTCGATATGGCGTCCGCGCAACAGGTGCATAGCAAACGCGACGTCACCACCACGCCATTGCAATCTCTGGCTCTGTTCAACAGCGATACAGTGTTTGGTTGGTCGCAAGCTCTGGCTGGACGCGTGATCAACGAAGCCGGCCACGATGAGTCCGATCAGTTGGAAAGGCTGTATAAAATTCTGTTTGCCCGTAGCCCGACCGACGAGGAAAAAGACACGCTGGCTGGCTTCTTGGACGAACAGGAAAACGTCATTAAGAAGAAAGTCGCAGAAGGCAAATTTACCGCCAGCGTACCGGTGGGGGTGAAGGAAACCGACAAACTGGACCCAGTGCGTTCGTCTGCCTTTGTTGACTTGGTGCATGCGGTGGCCAATTCCAACGAATTCGTCTATCGCTTCTAACGGCCATCGAATACTTAATTGAATTAGGAAATATATTATGAATAACAAATCTCGCAGAGACTTCTTGATCAAAAGTGGCTACGGCCTCGGTGGTCTGGCCTTGGGCGGCATGCTGCCAGGATTGAACGGATTTTCCAGCGCCATGGCTTCCGAATTGGCGGCCGGCGCCGGCATCGTCGATCCGTTGGCGTCGAAGGCTCCGCATTTCAACCCCAAAGTAAAATCGGTGATCTGGTTGCATATGGACGGCGCGCCTTCCACCATCGATTTGTACGACTACAAACCGCAATTGGTGAAAATGCACGGTCAGGACATTCCGAAATCGTTCATGGCTGGCATCAAGGAAGGTGTGCGCGGTGGTACCGGTAAACTGTACGCCACTAACCGGACCTGGAAACAGCACGGCCAGAGCGGTGCCTGGTTTTCCGACTATCTGCCTAACCTGGCGCAACACGCCGACGAGCTGGCTTTTATTAAATCCAGCGTCACCATCGGTGCCACCCATAACATTTCCATCCTGAAACTGAATACCGGCGACCTGAACCCAGGCCGTCCATCACTCGGCGCCTGGATCAAATATGCATTGGGTACCGCCAACCCGGATTTACCGGCTTATGTGGTGTTGTATAACGACAAGAAAGAACCGACCGGCGGCTCGATCAACTGGAGTTCCGGCTTCCTGCCGGCGGTTTATCAAGGTACCGCATTCCGTCAAGGCGAATCGCCAATCCTGTACCTGGAACGTCCGGAGTTGACTTCGGCGTCCGAACAGCGCAGCACGCTGGATCTGCTGAAACGCTTGAATCAATTGGAAGATGCTAAATATCCGGGCGATTCCGAGCTGGAAGCGCGTCTGCAAGCCTATGAGCTGGCAGACCGGATGCAACGTACCGCGCCGGAAGCGGTGGATCTGAAGAAAGAATCCGAAGCAACCAAAGCGCTGTACGGCATCAACGACGAAGGTAGCAAAAGCTACGGCGAAGTGTTGTTGCGGGCGCGGCGTTTGGTCGAGCGCGGTGTGCGTTTCGTACAGGTCATTTCCGGTCCCCAGGAAGTCGCTGGCGACCAGCGCAACTGGGACGGTCATACCAACCTGGAAGAAAACCACAAGAAACATTCCTATGCGGTGGATAAACCCATCGCCGGTTTGCTGACCGACCTGAAAGCCAAGGGTTTGCTGGATACCACTTTGGTGGTTTGGACTTCCGAGTTCGGCCGCACCTCTTACGGCCAAAGCGGTAACGGCCGCGACCATAATCCTTGGGGTTACACCCAATGGTTGGCGGGCGGCGGCGTCAATGCCGGTTACACCCACGGCGAGACCGATGAAATCGGTTTACAGGTTGCGGACAAGAGCAAAGCGGTCGATACCTACGACTTGCACGCGACCGTGTTGCATTTGATGGGTCTTGATCACTTGAAAACCACCTATTTCCACAACGGCCGTTCAGAGCGTCCGACCGTGGTGTACGGTAAGGTGATCAAGGAGTTGATCGCTTAGTCGCGGCTTGATCCGGCTTCAAACTTCCCGGCGCAGCCGGGGAGTTTGAAGTCATCTTTCACTAGTTAAATCAATTTTTAGCCAACCATTTTCGATCTGGAGGAGATATAGATGGTATTCAAAAATTTGTTGGCATTCAGTATAAGCGCCTTGCTGTATACGGGTGATGCACTGGCTGACGACCTCGTGACCCCGCCGATTCCCGGCGTAGCTGCCGGTGGCGTATTGGTCGATCTGATCAAGGATGGCTTCAACGGCACGGAAGGCCCGATTGGTTACACGGACGGCAGTCTGCTGTTTACCGAAACCAATGCCAATAAGATAGTCCGCATCGCGCCGGACGACAGCGTCTCCACCTTTTTGGAAAAATCCAACGGCGCCAACGGTCTGGCCTTGACGCCGGCTGGGGAAATTGTCGCGGTACAAACTCAGAAAACCCAGGTGGGTGTCGTCTATCCGGCCGACAAGAAACACGCTTTGGCCGAAAATTATCAGGGCACGGCATTTCAGCGTCCCAACGATTTGGTGCGGGCCAGCAATGGCGGGATTTATTTTACCGACAGCGGCACGCGGCCAAGCAAGGAAAACCCCAATCCGCCGCCGTCGCATCCGGGCGTTTATTACATTAGTCCAACTGGCGATTTGAAGCAGCTGGCGATCGACATCGAGCGTCCCAACGGTATTCAATTGAGTAAGGACGAGAAAACCCTGTATGTCGCCAATACTCCAGGCGAACACGTGCTGGCCTACGACATCGCTGCCGACGGCTCGATTCAAAATCGGCGTAATTTTGCCAAACTGGCCGGCTGGCAAAAAGGCGAGGATGGTAAATGGTCGGGTGGGGCCGATGGTCTGGCGCTGGACGATGAAGGCCGCTTGTATGTGGCCTCGAATGCGGGCGTGGAAATATTCAGCGCCAAAGGCGATGCGCTAGGGGTGATTGAGATTCCGAAAAAGCCGCAAAACCTAGCATTTGCCGGGGCGAGCAAAAACGTGCTGTATGTGGTCGGACGCGGTTCAGCGTACAAGATTCTGTTGCTGTCACGCGGCATTAGTAGTCGCGCCAAGTAAGTCGGCGGGACAAAAGCTTTTCTTGAACCGGCAGGGATGCCAGGCAAATAGGTCGGAGCCGCATGTCTCCTTGCTTGCCTCCGATCTAAGTCAGGTCGTTGACGGAACAACGGCCCAGGAATGGTTAGAAAAGTAATACGCTCGGCCGGTGCGGGAACCGGCCATTACCGATTTTAGGTGCTCAGCATAACCGCTGAGCGCCATCGCTAACTCATGGTGGGATATTCATACGGGCAAAGATACGTTCTGCGCCCGTATTTTTTGCCCGTTTGCCTCGATGGGCCTTCGCCGTGGCAAGTTGCCAGGCATTTGCTAGTCCAGCAACAGCCAATGTTGAACAGCTGTTGCGGATTCACCAGTCGATCGGCGGGCTGGACGTGTCTCTATCAGCATCCTTGGCGTATCTGCCTATTTTATTGACTAAATATCTCGTTAAAACAGTTGCTTGAAGCTTGTCAGCTTTTTTTCCTAACTGTGTTTTTTCCTGGCACGCAAGTTGCAAAATCAGTTGTACAAAACGCATCGCACCCTTGGTGCCGTTTTTTGTTTATTTTGGAGTGCGTCAATGAGAAAAAATTTATATTCCGCCGTGGTCTGGGGGCTGGCGGTGGCGATAAGCGGCGATGCTAAAGCTGCCGACGAAAAGCCAGCGGTGGCCGAGGAAGCCCCGCAATCCAAATCTAAATTGTGGTCGTATCAACCGGTCAAGACGCCGGCCGTCCCGGCCGTGAAGCAACAGGATTGGGTGAGAACGCCGATCGATGCCTTTATTTTGGCGAAGCAGGAAGAAAAAGGTCTGGCACCATCGGCGGATGCCGATAGGGCGGCTTTTATTCGCCGGGCAACACTGGATGTGTGGGGGGTGATTCCGACGCCGCAAGAAGTCGAAGCCTTTGTCAACGACGATTCTGATAAGGCATACGAGAAGCTGGTCGAACGTTTGTTGGCATCGCCCAAATACGGCGAGCGTCAAGGACGCAAGTGGCTGGATTTGGCGCGTTACGCCGATAGTACCGGCTTTCAGAACGATAACGACCGCTTGAACATGTGGCGTTATCGCGATTACGTGATCAATTCCTTCAATCAAGATAAACCTTATAGCCGCTTCTTGCAGGAGCAATTGGCTGGCGACGAATTATGGCCGGATCGGGAAGAAGCCTTGATTGCGACCGGCTTCATGGCGCAATTCCCCGATAACGCCAACTCGCGGGATCTGGTGCAACGCAAATATCAGATTACCACTGACATTACCGATACGGTCGGTAAAGTGGTGTTGGGTCAAACCTTGGAGTGCGCGCGCTGCCACAATCACAAATTCGACAAGATTAGCCAGAAAGACTATTTCTCCTTACAGTCGTTTTTTGCCAACGTCGCGCCGGTGGATAACATTCCCGCCAAAAAAGGCGCTATCGAAGTGGCTTACGACCAGCAATGGGCTAAGTGGGAAGAGGCGACCAAGGATATCCGCGCCAAGCAAAAAGCCATTATCGATACCCGCCGCGAGGATGCGCTTAAATATCACAAGGAACGTTACTTGACCGATTCCAGGGCCGCCATTTTCAAACCCAAGGAGCAATGGACAGCGCAGGATCGCTGGGTGAATCATCGTTTGACCAATGTCACCGACGAAGCCAGTCTGCAAGCCTATTTTCGTGAAAAAGGCGAGAGTAGCGATCCCAAGTTCCAGAACAAGGAAATCGCCGCGCAATGGGCGGAACTGGATAAGTTGAATAAAGAGCTTAGAAAGTTTAACGACTTGAAGCCGAAAACCACCTCCAACACCATTTCCGCGATGACCGAACTGGGTCACGCCGACACGCCGCCGAGTTTCGTGTTCGCGCAAGGCGATCATGAGAAGCCGTTGGAAGAGGTGCAACCGGCTTTCCCGCCGGCGATTACCGACGAAAAACCCGACATCAAACCATTACCGTTTTCATCGGGCCGCCGTACCGCGTTGGCGAAGTGGATTGCCAGCCCGACCAATCCACTGACGGCTCGCGTCTATGTCAACCGGGTTTGGGACCAATATTTCGGTCACGGTATCGTCGAGACGGTTAGCGATTTCGGTAAGGCCGGCCAGAAGCCGACCAACCCCGAGTTGCTGGATTATCTGGCGGCCAAGTTCGTCAAGGACGATTGGAGTATCAAAAGCCTGCATAGGGAGATTCTGTTATCCAGCGTTTACCGGCAATCTTCGGATTACCGCGAAGACCTGCATCAGGCCGATGCCGAAAACAAATTGCTGGCAGTATTTCCGCGGCAACGTCTGGAAGCGGAGCAGGTCAGGGATTCCTTGCTAGCGGCCGCCGGTAAGCTGGAAGAGAAAGTGGGCGGTCCATCGGTGTATCCGCCGCTGCCGAAAAACATCAATGCCACCAACAGCGCCAATGTCAACGGTGATCCGGCCTGGAAAACCTCCAAGGACGACAAGGATCATAACCGCCGCAGTCTGTACATCTTTACCCGGCGCAGCTTGCCTTACCCGATTCTGGATTCGTTCAACATGGCGTCTCCGCAGGAAGCCCACAGCAAGCGTGAAGTAACCACTACACCGTTGCAAGCGCTGACTTTGTTCAACAGCGAGCTGATCTTCGATTGGTCGAAATCGTTGGCGGGTAGGGTGATCAACGAAGCCGGTCTCGACGAATCGGACAGATTGGACAAACTCTATCAAATTCTGTTTGGACGCAATGCCAACGATGACGAGAAAGACAGCCTGCAAGCCTTCCTAGACGATCAGGAAAACGTGATACGCAAAAAAGTGGCCACCGGCAAGTTCGAGGTCAACGTACCGAACGGTTTGAAAGAAAACATACAGATAGATCCGGTCAGAGCAGCGGCTTTTGTCGACCTGGTACATGTCGTGGCGAACTCCAACGAGTTTATCTACCGGTTTTAACGATTATTCCTACAAAGAGGTAAAGATTATGCATAACAAGTCGCGAAGAGACTTTTTGCTGAAAACAGGCTATGGCCTGGGCGGGCTGGCGGTCAGCGGTTTTATGCCGGGCGGCGGCGTAATGACCAGCGCGCTGGCTGACGACGCCGGTTTGGAGGCTTTGGCTGGCGGTAATCCCTTGGCTACCAAGCTGCCGCATTTTGGTGCCAAGGCCAAGACCGTGATTTGGCTGCACATGGCCGGCGCGCCCAGCACCCTGGATTTGTACGATTACAAGCCGGATTTGATCAAACTGGCCGGTACCGGCGTGCCGGCCTCGTTTTTGAAAGGCATCAAGACCAGTACGCAAGGCGGCATCACCAAACTGATCGCCACTAAACGTAACTGGAAACAACACGGGCAGAGCGGCGCCTGGTTTTCGGATTTGTTGCCGAATCTGGCCGAGCATGCCGACGACATGGCCTTTATCAAATCTAGCGTCACGATTGGTGCTACCCATGATATTTCCATCATGAAGTTGAATTCGGGCGGTTTGAATCCGGGCCGGCCGACGCTGGGCGCCTGGGTGCAATATGCGCTGGGTTCGGCTAATCCGAATCTGCCGGCTTATGTGGTGCTATACAACGACAAACGCGAGCCTCGCGGCGGTGTCACCAACTGGTCGTCGGGCTTTTTGCCGGCCGTTTATCAAGGCACGCCGTTCCGGCCCGGCAACTCGCCGATTCTGCACCTGAACAATCCGGAGTATCTGGCGGTTGCCGAAAAACGCCAAGCGCTGGATTTGTTGAAACGGCTCAATGAAAAACACGACGGCCGTTATCCGGACGACACCGAGCTGCAGGCCCGCACCGAATCCTATGAGCTGGCCTATCGGATGCAGGAAACCGCGCCGGAAGCGGTCGACTTTAGTAAGGAATCCGATGCAACCAAGGAATTGTACGGTCTGAATAATGAAGCGACCAAGGCTTATGGCGAACTGTTGCTGCGCGCCCGGCGCTTGACGGAGCGTGGCGTGCGTTTCATCCAAGTAGTGTCCGGTCCGGCCGACATCAAAGGCGACAGCCGGGATTGGGACGCGCATCAAAACATCGAGGAAAACCACAGTACCCACGCTCGCATCGTTGACAAACCGATCGCCGGTTTGTTGAAGGATTTGAAGGCCAAAGGCTTGCTGGAATCTACCCTGGTGGTTTGGACTTCGGAATTTGGTCGTACCTCGTGGAGCGAATCCGGCGACGGCCGCGATCACAATCCTTGGGGCTACACGCAATGGATTGCTGGCGGCGGCATCAACGCCGGCACTACCTATGGTTCCACTGACGAAATCGGTTTGCAGGCGGAGAAAGGTAAGGAAGTCGATACCTATGATTTGCATGCCACGGTGCTGAACCAGTTGGGATTGGATCACCTGAAACTGATCTACAAATATCAGGGCCGGTCCGAGCGACCGACCGTGGTTTACGGCAAGGTCATCAAGGATTTGATCACCTAGGGATGTTGCCGACGTAACGCGTGCGCCTCCAACCGCCCAAGATCGGTTTAGTCCGTCGGGGCTAAATCGACGGTTGGCTGCGCGGCAAGGATTTTCGCTAAAGGTTTTTTTATATGTTTAACAAATTGATTTTCTCCGCGATTTTATTCGCAGCATTGACCGGCGCGGTGTGCGCCGAAAGCGACTTCGATTTTGAAGAGTTAATGAACGATGTGGAAACCAAAATCCAGAACGTGCAAAACAATATTGCCGCCAAGGATGCTGCCACTGCCACGACCCAAGCCAAGGAACTACAGGATCAGTTCAAGCTGGTCGAAGGCTTTTTCGTGAAACGAGGCGATGCCGACGATGCCGTGCATAATTCCAAGGAATACCAGAATAAGGCACAGAATATACAAACCGCGCTGACAGCCGGCGATTTCGATAGCGCTGCGGCTGCCGCCAACGATTTTTCCAAACAATGCCGCGGCGCCTGCCACGACAAATACAAACCCCTTTAATTGAATGAATATGAAACGAATTTTATTGAAATGCCTGGTACCCGGTCTGATTGCATTTTCGGCCAATGCCGCCTTGCCGGAAGGCCATCCGGCGCCGGATTTTCAGACCCAGGCTTCGCTGGCCGGTAAGGCTTTCAATTTCTCGCTGCAAGATGCCCTGAAAAAAGGTCCGGTGGTAGTGTATTTCTACCCGTCCGCCTATACCGGCGGTTGCAATGTGCAAGCGCACGCTTTCGCCGTCAATCACGAAAAATTTGCCGCCGCCGGTGCCAGTATCGTTGGCGTGTCGCTGGATAGCATCGAACGCTTGAACGACTTTTCCGCCGATCCTAATTATTGCGCCAGCAAATTTCCGGTGGCATCCGACGCCGACGGCAAGATTTCCGGCAATTACGATATTGCGGTAAAAGCCGCCGCGCCGGGTAAAACCGATAGCCGGGGAGTGGCAATCGATCACGGCTTTGCCGAGCGTACCACCTTTATCGTTACGCCGGACGGCAAGATCGCCGCTACGCTGGGTGGCTTGAAGCCGGAAGAAAACGTCGCTAAAGCCCTGGAAACCGTGCAAAAAATCGCCGCCGGCCGATCGAAGGCCAACTGATGGGGTTATCGCGCTGGGTATCGAACCTGAATCAAACGCCGGTATCGGTATTGCGTTTTGGTAGTGGCGACGGTACCTGCCGATATCGGTCGCGTCGCAACTGGAAGAAACGCTCTTGGTTAGCGCTCGGTACGTTTGCGTTATTGGCGTCGGCTAAAACCGTGCTTGCCGAGCAGAGTAACGACGCGCTGTTGTTGCGGATAGGTAGCGGCAATCCGGTGGCGGGCAAGCACAAGTCGGAATCCGAACGTTGCCAGGAATGCCATGGCGAGACCGGTAATGCCGAGGACGCTCGGGTGCCTAAGCACGCCGGCCAATATGCGGCCTATCTGATCAAGCAGTTGCGCGATTTTCAATCCGGCGAACGCCGGCACGAGATCATGGTGAAAATGGCGGCGGATTTGAGTCCGGCCGACATCGAGGATATTGCCGCTTATTTTGCTAGCCAAAATACCATGCAGGGCGATGGTTCCGGGAATACGCCATTGGCGAAAAATTTATTCGCCAATGGCGATCCGGCCCGAGAGATTCCCGCCTGTGTCAGCTGCCACGGCGAAAATGGTAAGGGAAAATTTGCCGACAATGTGTTCTATCCGGTGATCGGTGGCCAGAGCAAACTGTATTTGCGTCGGCAGTTGGTCAATTGGAAGTTGGCCGAGCGGAAAAATAGTCCCGACGCAGTGATGAACAAAGCGACTAAGGCGTTGCGAGAGGACGAGATCGAAGCCTTGGTCGATTATATTTCGGGATTGTAACGACAATGCGTGTGCCTGCCGAAGCCTATTCCCATCCTTTTTACGGAGTCGATATGAAACGTTTTTTTCTGGGTTGTTCCTTGTTGCTGGCGGCGGCGTTTTCGGCGTTAGCCGGCTTGCAGGAAGGCGATCCGGCGCCGGATTTCAATACCCAGGCCTCGTTCGCCGGCAAACCGTTCGCCTATTCCTTGCAGGAGGCGCGCGGCAAGGGGCCGGTGGTGGTTTATTTTTATCCGACCGCTTATGGGCGCGGCTGCAATATTCAAGCGCGAACTTTTGCGGTCAATCATGAAAAATTCGCCGCCGCCGGCGCGACCATCGTCGGCGTGTCGTTGGACAGTATCGAGCGGCTCAACGAATTTTCGGCCGATCCGGACTATTGCGCCAGCAAATTTCCGGTGGCATCCGACCCGGACGGCAAGATCGCCAATGCGTTTGGCTTGAGCGTGGACGAATCGAAAACCGGGCGCTTGGATAGTCGCGGCGTGCAGGTCAATCACGGTTCCATCGCCAGGACCACCTTCGTGGTGTCGGCCGAAGGCAAGATCGTGGCTCGAGTCGGCGATTTGCAGCCGGCCGAGAACGTCGAGAAGGCTTTACAGATCGTCCAGGGTTTGGGTAAGGCGGAATAGCATGGCCGGTAGTGTTTTTAGGGATGCGTTTAGGGGGCTGAGCGCGGTGTATTTTCAACGGTTAGTGTCATCAATATTGAGCGTAAGAGGGCGACAATGAAGTCTTTGAATTGGTTGTTATATGAAACCCACCGCTGGTTGGGCGTGGTGTTGGCTTTATTCATGTTTTTCTGGTTTTTCACCGGTATCGCTATCATCTACGCGACGCCGACCACCCAAAGCCGTAGTCAGCAACTGGCGCATGCGGAAAGTCTGGCGCCCGAAGCCGGCTGGCTGAGTCTGGGCGAGGCCTGGGATCGCAGCGCCGATCAACGGCAGGCGTTTGCCGCGCAGCGCAAAACCAAACCGGCGAATATGGGCGAACATGGCGCCAAGGCCGGTGCTGCCAATGGCGGTGAAAATCCGGTCGGCATTGCCGACGCGCGCTTGGTGCGCCGTATCGGCGAACCCTTATGGTTGGTGGAAGACACCAAGGGCTTGCGTTTCGCCTTGTCGGCTATCGACGGCAGCTTGCGGGAAACCTCGGTGGAGCAGGCGCTACGTATTGCCGACGACTGGTTCAAACGCGACGGTATTAACCAGAATTTAAAAGTCCTGGAAACCGTGGACGCACCTATCATCCTGCGCAACCAGGATGCGCTGAAGCCGTTTCATCGAGTGGCTAGCGACGACGGCGACGAGTTATTGATTTCGGCTCGCACCGGCGAAGTGTTGCACGCGTCGACGCGAGTGGATAGAGCATTTTACTATGCCGGCAACTGGCTGCACTTATTCAAACCCTTGGAAGCGATTGGCTTGGGACAGTATCGTCACGATGTACAACTGTGGTCGGGATTGGGCGCCACTATCGCCTGTATTACCGGCCTGATCATCGGCTGGCTGCGCTGGCGGCCGGGTTTTAACGGCAAACCCACCTATTCGCAAGGCCGTACCCAGCCTTACCGCGAATTTTGGTTTAAATGGCATTTCTGGAGCGGTTTAATCGGCGGCACGGTGGCTTTATCTTGGGCGCTGAGCGGTTTTATCGATACCAATCCTGGCAAATTGTTTTCCGAAGGCAATACCAGCCGTGAGGAATTGAGTCACTATTTGGGCAAAGATTTGCCGGAAGCGATGCGCAACTGGCAGCCTGAACCACTTGGCGAGGCGGGAGCGGCGGATATAGTCGAACTGGGCTGGCGCCGTTTGGGAGGAGAGGCCGTGTTGTTGGCTTATGGCCGCGACGGGCAGCGTTTGCCGCAAACTGTCGCCCAGGCGGTGCCACAATTCAGCAAAACCTCCTTGTCGGATGCCGTTCAACGCATAGCCGGCGATACCGAAATAGCCAGCCAGGAATTGCTGGACGATTACGACAGCTATTACTATCCGCGTCACCATCAAAGCCTGGTCGAGAAACCCTTGCCGGTCGTGGCGGTGCAATTGGCTGACGAAGCGGGCACCCGTTTTTATCTGGATCCGCAAGACGGCCGTTTATTGGCCAGGCTGGATCGTAGCCGCCGGGTATACCGCTGGCTGTATTCCGGATTACATCACTGGGACTTCGGCTGGCTGTATCAACGGCCAATCTGGGATGCCTGGATGTTGACTTGGGTAGCCTTTGGTTTGGTATTGGGCGCCAGTTCTCTGGTGGTGGGCTGGCGGCGTCTGAAGAAAACCTTTACGCCGAGTAAGAAAAGACGTCCGGTCGCCGTCGCGCCGACCGTGGGCAAGTTGGCGACCGAAACGGCAGGCGATTGAGCCTTTCCTTTCGGATGATCGTTTCCTCGGCGGCAGCTTGGCTGCCGCCGTTGACCAGACGTATGCCGAATCAGTCGTCATCGCCGTACATACTCTTCAAATCATGGGCAGGGCCTTGATAAGGCCCATCAGCCATTCGAATCATTCCCTTGTCATCTGGCTTGCCTGTCATCGTTTAGCTAAAGAATCTTACCAATCAGGCTGGCAGACGGGCACTTGACATCGCCCGATATCGACCCGATCAGCAAAAAATAGCCGGAAAGGTATTAAAACAGGTTACGATCCCCATATTAAACGGGGTTTTGTTTCGGTTGATGGATATGATGGAATTAATCTGGATCAGTGCGGCTTATTTGATTGGCTTGGTGGCCAGCCGCCTGACGTTTCCGCCGCTGGTAGGCTACTTGGTGGCCGGTTATGTATTGCATGCTTTGGGCATTGCGGCATTGCCGGATCTCAGTCACTTGGCCGATGTCGGTATCGAATTGCTGTTGTTCTCGGTTGGCTTGAAACTCAAGCCCAGTTCGCTGATCCGTCGCGAGGTGCTTAGCGTCGGCGGTTTGCACTTATTGTTGATGGCGGTCATCTTTGCGCTGGTATTTCTGGGGCTGGACAAGCAAGTAACCGGCGGCTTGGTGTTGGGTCTGAGTTTGGCGTTTTCCAGCACGGTGCTGGCGATCAAGGTGTTGGAAGACAATGGCGAACTGTCCTCCTTGCATGGCCGCGATGTGATGAGTATTTTGATTTTGCAGGACATCGTCGCGATTGGCCTGCTGGCCTTGGCGGAGGGCAAACAACCGACGCCGTGGGCTTTGGCTTTGTTCTTGCTGCCGTTATTGCGGCCCGTGGCGCACCGGATGCTCTCAGTCAGCCATTCCTCGGAGCTGAAAATGTTGCTGGGGGTAACCTTGGCGCTGGCCGGCGGCGTGGCGGCGGAAAGCGTCGGGATTGCCGCCGACATCGGTGCCTTGCTGACCGGTATCATGCTGGCCAATCACCCACAAATCGATGAGTTGACCAACCGCCTGTGGGGTTTAAAGGAATTGTTTCTGGTGGCGTTTTTTCTGCAGATTGGTTTGAGCGATCTGCCGAACCGCGATCAGATGGTTCACGCCGCGGCATTGCTGGCCTTATTGCCGGTACAGGGCGCATTGTTTTTTGGATTGTTTCTGTTGTCCGGCTTGCGGGCGCGCACCGCGTTCGTGTCCTCCCTGGCCTTGATGACATACAGCGAATTTGCGTTGATTACTACCGGCGCGGTGGTCAAAGCGGAATTATTGCCTTTGGAATGGAATGCCATCATCAGTCTGGCGGTGGCCGGTTCACTGGCGGTAGCGGCGCCGCTGAACCGCTATTCGCATCGTTTGTTCTCCTGGGCCGAACCGGTGTTGGTACGATTCGAAAAAAAATCCGGCAATCCGGACCGTTTGCCGGAGTCCTTCGGCGTCGCCGAGTGGTTGGTCATCGGCATGGGCCGTACCGGCTTGTCGGCTTACCAGGCCTTGTCCAATCAGGATCAACGCGTCGTGGGATTGGATGCCGACCCTACCGTGCTGGAAAACCTGTTATCCGCCGGACGGCGTGTGGTCTACGGCGATGCCGAGGACAACGAGTTATGGACCGGTCTACGCCTGGAAAGAGTCAAGGGTATCGTCATCACCGTGCCGGCTTTCGAGGTTAGAACGCTTGCCATCGGTCAGTTACGCAAACGCGGCTTTCGGGGACAGATCGGGACGATTTGTTATCACCATAGCGAAGAACGCGAATTAAAACAGCAGGGTGCCGATTTCGTGATCCACCCATTGGTGGAAGCGGGCAATCAGTTGGCCAGGCAGATGTTGGGGGATTAAGCCGTTGGGCTCGGTACTAGAATGGCGAGAAGGCTGATTTATAGTCAAACAAGCATTTTTTCTTGTCGGATCCCCTAATTTCCTGCTCGGTCGAGCGTGCCGGCAGGTATTAATAGACTGAAATCGATCCACTGCCGTCAATCGAGTATGGATTTAAGTTTCCACAATCCTGCCATTCGCGAAGTTTAGCAAACGGCAATAAACAGGCAGCCAAAACATTAGACAGTCCGTATCCTTTTGTCTAGTGTTTTGAATAGATTAAAATAACACGGAAAAGAGCTTATCTAGTACATAACTTTGGAAACAAACCCGATAACTATTGTGTTCGTCAACGCTCCCAAATTCTGAGCTTTCGTTAAATAGTTATCTGAATGATTTCATGGTTTGCGTACTAGTCACCATGACGCTCCAAAAAGCTTTGTTTAATGGTGTTAGGTAAAACTGAATAATCATCGCCATTACTATACCATCGCGTAGATGAATGTGTATCATCTCTTAAAAATAATCCCACCCATATTCTTGGTGAGTTCATATCAATTACAATCATTGCCAGCTCAGATGGGCAATTATGAGGCATGCATTTATTTATGATGATAAAGTTATCAATCTTACTAACTAATGATTCAACATAATATTTATTAATGGCATCCATTTCATAAGCAGGAACAATTTTCTGGGTGATTTTTTTTACCCCATCAGTTTCTATCAGTTTTAGGGCTTTTCCATCAACAATTTGAGTTGGTAGCTTTCCTATCCAGCTTTCAAATCCCACTCCAGCCCAAGCATTTGGCTCATCTGCACGTGCTTGAAAACTATAGATAAATATAAAAAAAATAAAAAATATCGCTTTCATTATTTTCGTCCTCATTTATGTATTTTATGTAAAGCCACCATATAATGATCTTTATCTGATTTTAATGAAATCTCACAGGCCATAATTGATTTAGAATATCCTTCACCAGTTCCATAGCCAGTATCTATACCATTAAGTTTGTTTTTAGCTATATCTAAGTAATATGATCCACATTGGATATTTTTCACCGCATCAGTCATATCTGAGTGCTTATAATGCGTACCATTAGGTGTATTGCTATTTACCATTTCTACGGCACTCTTTGTAATCTGCATAAGGCCAGTTGCTGTTGACATGCTGTTAGTAGCATCAGAATCGAAACCTGACTCTTTCCAGATTAAACAAATTATGAATTCGTCAGAAAAGCAGAGTGATTTGTTGTTATCTCTTACAAGAGTTGCCATTTGTTCATATGTATATTTCATAAGCACTACCCTATTTTTTATAAATTAATTATTGACTGCATCAGTGGCAACAATGATTAATTGTCGCACCAAACAATTGGTATTGTGCTGTAATTTGAAAGATGCGAGATGACTAGATAAAATGAGCCAAAATATATAGGGAGCCTCGAAATACCGGCAAAATTGCCGCAGGTTCTGGGTATTCAGTTTATGCTCAAAGCAGAAAACAGATTTGGCGCCTTATTTTCGCCCTGTTTGGGGCGGTTTTTATCCTGAAATCGCCATTTTTGATGATTTCAGGCGGACGATGCCTGTCAGAAGGCAAAAGCAGGCTTAATACCGCAGGTCTTTAAACTGCAGAGGCGACGCAAATTATAAGTGGCCACCTTGAAGTTCAGTTGTAACGTGGCGCGAGCTAGCCCAACACTTCGCAAGCCTTTGCCGCCCATCTGTTCCAAACTGGCAAACACATGCTCAACTCGGGCACGGGTCTTGGCAATCCGCGTATTGCGCCGCTTTTGGCAGTCGGATAGCGGTTTGCCTTTGGCCGCCTTGCGTTGGATATGCACCCGAAGACCTGACGCTTTGATTCGCGCTTCACGTTCTTTGTCCACATAGCCTTTGTCAGCATACAGTTCGCGGCCGGTATTAAAAGTGTCCAGCACCTCATCCAGATGCAAGGTATCGTGCTCGCTGGCCGTGCTGACTTTAACTTTACGAACCAGTTTGTATCGCTTATCCACGTTGGCTGACAACTTGTATCCGAAGTACGATTTGCCATGCTTTTTTGTCCACATCGCATCGATGTCTTTTTGCCGACGCTTGGCAGGTGACCAGTCGATAGGCATGGCCTGCTCTTCGATCAGGGCTTTCTCGCCTTTAGGCCGATGCTGCTTGGGCGCGGGCACGATGCTGGCATCAATCATTTGGCCACCACGCGCCAGATAGCCGTGCTTATCTAATTCCCGATTCGCGGCTTCAAAGATCGTTTCACTGGCTCCCGCCGCCATCAGTCGCTCACGGAATGTCCAGAACGTGGTGCGATCGGGGATCTGGCTGCTGTGCCTTAGCCCGGCAAACCGTTGGAAACTCAAACGATCCAGCAATTGAAATTCCAGTTGTTCGTCGCTGAGGTTATACAGCTGCTGCAATAACAACGTACGAACCATGATTTCGGTCGGAAACGGCGGACGACCGCCGCGCTCCCGACTGGGTCGGGGTGCCGCTGCATCAATCGCAGCTGCTAAGGCGGCGAAATCGACATGCTCTTCCAGGATTTGAAGAACATCACCTAACTTGTTCAGCTTGGTTTCTCGTTCTTCGGCAGCAAACAGGCTTTCTTTGATCATGGGCTTTAGAATCCGTTGGATGATGCGACTATTTTCTCATGGGTGCCGGTTTTTCGAGGTGCCCTATAGTGTTCAAAACAGTGTCCCTTTATTTTAGGGGCTTTCAAGGGTGTCAAAGCGCCAAAACAGTGGACAATACGACAACACCATCTGAATTAATAGCACATAGCACATAGCACATAGCCCACCTTCATTTCGCCATATTCGTCGCCACAATGCCGTCAATCGCGAACGGCAGTTGATGGCCGAACCGTGCCGTTCCAGATTTCATAAATTCTGACGCTGAAAATCTTGGAAACGGAGCGATAGCGAAGTGAAGATTTTTAGTCCGCGATAGCCGTAGCGCCGGGCGGGTTTTCGTAGTGAAGCGGAGAAAACCTGCAAGGCATCGCGAAACGGCGTCAAGTCATGCGAGAGCCAATGTTTCGACCCCTTGTTGGGTCGAAACGAGGTGACGCGGACGAATCGGGGCCGCCGGAGGCATAAGCGGTCGCGTAATTTTTGCCGCTTGATTGGGCTGGGATGCCCAAAACAAGCTTTCGCAAAAATAGCGACTCCCCGAGAGCCGACATTTTTGCTTTGTAGCAGATTATGTTAGGCGTTATAAAGTCTATCCATGCCTTTTGATCCTCTGTGTAGCGGCGCGTACGTGCTCCTTATTCAGCCGTGCTCAACTGTGGCTTCGTCAAACGATAACGCAATTACAAGGTGATACGATGAATGGAAAAACCGGACAGTTATATGCTGGGCTCGACAGAATCAGGAAACATCCTGTCTTTGCATTGATGGTGTTTATCGGTACCGTGGTGATTGCGTTGGCAACTTTTACCGATTCGATCAAGAAACTCACCGAGCTTACCGAGGCGGTCTCTCCCGAACAAGCTCGGGGGAGGCTTGTGAAAATGGCTGTTCCGTTCGATAGCACCGCGTTTGTGGAAGCGGCGGCAAAGGGCGATTTAGCCACGGTAAAACTATTTTTCGCGGCGGGAATGGACGTCAATGCGGCCGCCGAAAACGGCGAATACGAACAATTAACCGCGCTGATGGCGGCATCTCTTCGAAACCGCTTGCCTGTCGTCGAAGTATTGTTGGACGCTCACGCCGATGTCAATACGATATACCAAGGCACCGAGACCGCATTGTCGTTAGCGGCCGACGACGAAAAAATAGTCAAGCTTCTGCTTGCTCACGGCGCCGATGCCGATACCATTAGCGGCGCTTTTTCCAGCGCCGCGTGTTTGGGCGACCTCAAGCGCGTGCAATATTTTTGGCCTCTTCTCAAGACGCCGACCCAAGCGGTCTCCAATGCGTTTTCGGTAGCGACCGGTTGCGTGGATTCAAAACCGGTCAGTCAAGAAATCGATCAAGGCAAGGCGGCGGTGATTGATTTTCTGTTGCAACATGGTGCTGATATCAATACTCGGCGAGAAGGCTGGGGCGCGCTACATATCGCCGCTCATAACGGAATGCCATTAGTCATACAAACTTTGTTGGCAGCGGGCGCGGATATCAACCAAAAGTGCGAATGTTCCGGTTTTCTGGGTGGGGGATGGACAGCTTTGGCCCTTGTCCTCGATTCTTCCAGACGCGAAGACGAAAGCTTTAAACAAGTGTTTGATTTGCTTATCGACCGGGGCGCGGACGTTAATGCTGCCAATAACAGCGGGCAAAGCGTTTTGATACAGACAATAGAAGCTGGCGATGAACGGAAGGCTATGAAGTTGATCGATAAAGGCGCGGATGTAAACGCCCGAATTCTGGCCAGTTTGGATCAAATCCGCGTTGCGGGTACCACACCATTGATGTTTGCGATGCGCGAGTCCGGTATGAAAGAAGTGGCGCTACGTTTACTCGATCAAGGTGCGGATGTGAACGCAAGTAATGAAAATGGCTGGACGCCTTTAATGTGGGCGGCGTGGTCTGCCTACAACGATCCGAATTATATTGATATTCTGTTGGCGCATGGCGCCCGAATCGATGCCAGAAATAACGTGGGCAGATCCGCATTGATGCTGGCCGTTATCAAGGGCAGAGACGATATCGTCGCTATCCTGTCGGCACACGGGGCTAATACAAAAACGCCGGATACCGCGGGGAAAACCGCCGGAATGCTCGCCGAAGAAAATCTTGAAGGCCAGCGAAAGACCGCTATGCTGGCGTTGCTTGCCGAGGCTCAGCCCAGTCGGGAGTCCGAGCCCCGCCAGGCTAACAATACGCACCATTAATCATCGGTTTGATCGCCAAGCCGCTTGCTGACTCTAAACAAACTCCAGCTCAGCACGATCACCATCAGGCCTATCGCCAAGCCCAGAAACCAGCGGCTGTTCAATAGTTCGCCAACATCGAATTTAGCTTCGGCGGCTGCCGCGGCAGTTTCCGGGCCGAGATCGGCGGTGCTGCTTTGATAACCACGACGCAGCAGCTCTTGGATAGGCGCGGTGTCGTAGCGCGGCGGCTCGGCCTGGGTCGAGCCATATTGCAAGCGATAGCTTAGTCCGGCTTGCGGCAGGAACAATAATTGATAGCCGTGGCCGGTGCCGGTAATGGTGTTGACGTGTAGCGGCGGATTGTCCTGGTTTTGAATCACGATACGGTAACGCGGCTGACGTTGCTCCGGAAAACCGATGCTGGTTTGGTCGCGGTTGATGTTTTGAAAATGTAAAGCTTCCAGCGTGCCATTGGCGATGGTCTGCATGCGGGTTTCGATGCCTTGTTGCAGCGGGATTTGTACTTCCGCAGAGCGGCTGAAATTGGGGGTGTTGATTTGCAGCGTAAAGCCGGTCAAGGGTTGGTGCAAAGTATCGATGTCGATCGAACTGGTTTTATATTCGGCATCCTGAGTGATCTTGAAGCCGGGCATAGCGTAATCGAACTGGCTATCTTCTGCCGGCAATGTCTCGCTGTGGCTATGCCAAAGTTCGATACGCTCGATATGCAGCGGTTCGGTCTGGTGTTGGCTGGTTTCGCTGCGTTGCAATTCCTCGCTGCCCCGTAGGGTTCGGGTCAACTCCAGCAACTCGGCCACCCGGGTTTGTGTCGCTTTGGCGACGACGATTTTAAATTGCCTAAAGCTGTTGGCGGGGATGGCGACATCGCGGTTGCCGACGCTCATATAACGCGAGTAATCGTAAATCAACGCGTTGTCGACCAATAGCTGCCAATTTTCACCGTCGTTGGAGCCGTGGATTTGCAAGGCGTATTCGAAGTCGACTTGCGGGGTGACCAAAGTCAGGCCATCGGCATTCGCGGCATCTTTGTCCAGCTTGACGGTGACGACGAAGCCTTCGTCGCCGAATTTTTGCAGGTCTACCGTTTCGCTACGGCTGGACAGGCGGCGGGTCACGGTTTTCTGGCTGGCGATTTTTTGCAATAGATACGGCGTCTCGACGCCGTTCTGATCGGTCAGGCGCAGATCGCGAAAATCGGCGGCACTGTTGGCATAAACCGCGCTGTCCAAGGTCACAGCCAACAGCGATTGCTGGCCGCTATCCTGATAGGTCACGGGCCGGCTGAATCGGTAAGCCGGCGCTTCGGCGGCCTGAACCTGGGCAACCAATAGGCAAAATAAGCAGATGAATCGGGTGATCATGATGGTGTCTCGTCGGTGTTGCCGGTAAAGGTTTGTTGATAACGCATATAAAAAAACGCGCCGCCCAGTGCCAGCATGCCCAGCACGATGAAGGCGACGATCCGGTAGATTTGTTCCAGTCTGGCCAAATCGATGAAAAATACTTTCCAGGCGACCAAGGCAAACAGTGCCAAGCCGGCCAAGCGCAAACTGGAGATTCGGCGTTTGATGCCGTTGAATACCAGCGTCAGTGCGAATATCGACCACAAGATCGATACACCGCCGGACCGTAAACCCGGCACATATTGATACAACAGTGAGTTGATTTCCAGGCTCAGAAAGGTAAACAGCAAGACTAAAGCCGCGCCACCCAACCAGTCGCGGAGGTTGCCGCTATCCGTATCGGCCTCGTTAAACCGACGGAAAGCGAAAATCAAAAAACCGATGATCGCGGCAAAATCCAGCAAGCGCATCAAGGCCAGCTGAAACGAATAGCCGCCGCCGTAACGCAAACTCAATAGGCTATCGCCGACAGCGATATGGCCCAGGCTAATGTCCCAGGATGGCAGATCGAAGAGCAGCAATTTTAGCGCAACGCCGATCAGGAATAGTCTGAGCGCTTGCAGCAGCCAGCCGCCGGCGCCGGCCAGATAACGCATCAGCAGCAACCAGCACATGACTAGCCAAACCAGTGTCAATACCGGTAATTGCAGCGGCGGATACAGATACGCAAAGCTGCGGTATAGCTCCAGTTGCAGCACGACGAACAGCATGCCGGCCACGACAATCAATGCCGTTTGCAGCAGCCAGTTATCCTTCAGCCATAAGGGCACGTCGTTGCCGGGGTCGCAAGCTAGCGGCAAGGCTGGCTCGGGTTTTTCGATCAGCTTGTAGGCCAGCGCCAGGGACAGGATCGGAGTGCCGAAGCTGATGACCCGTTCCAGCAAGCCCAGCAAAAACGCGCCGAACGATTGTTGGCTATCCATTGCGATGCCGTATTGGTCGGGCAGATCGACAAAACAGAAACGTATCAGCACGATCAGATACAGTAGATAGGCGACCTGCTGCAAGAATGCGCTGCGCAGTTTGCCGGCCATCCATAGCATCACCAGGGCTTGCAAAGACCAACTGACGGTAATCCATTGATTGGACAGCAGCAACGGCAGCGTGATGGTGACGAAAAACGCCGCCAGGCCGATGAAGCTGACCAGCAACTCCCGATCCGCCACGCGTCGGGCCAGGCAATAATAAACATGACCGACATAAAACGCCGCCAGCGCCACGGTCAGCAAGGCGGTCCAGATTTGGCCGTAGGCTTCGTCTATCAAGTCATAAGCGGTGCCGAAGAAGATCGCGGCGTTGGCGATCAGAGCCAACAAATCCAATAGCGTCGATTTAACCCGGTTGACCAGGCAAAACATAAACACCGTGGTCGAATACAACACAAAAAAGCCGGTCAAGAATGGCAATACCTGCCAGAAATATCCGACTTCGTAGCGTTGCATCGCCCCGAAAAACAGCAGGTAATTGAAGAAAAAGCTCAGGAAATTTAATAAATGCCATTGCTTATACCAATTGATCGCCAGGATGCCGACACCGAGCAGCAACATGTAACTGAACAAACCGGGGAAGTTGACTTGACCGGTGGACAGCAGCATCGGCGTGCAATAACCGCCGATGATCGCGAATATCGCCACCAGCATCGAATCCAGTTTGATTGCCAAAAACGCGGCGCAAGCGGTGACTAAAATCATCAACGAAAAAGTCGGATAGACGTCCAGCAGATGATAAAAACTGTGCGCGGCAAACACGCTGAAATACAGCACCGCGATACCGCCGCCCAGCAAACCTTGGCTGAACAGATGATAGGTGCCACCTACCAGACGCACGCCGCCGATGATCATGCCGACGCCGGTCAGCACCGTCAGCGCCACCCGCGCTTGCTCGCCGAGCAGGCCGTTGTCGATGGAGTATTTCAGGAAAAAGCCGATGCCGGTAACCAAAATCAACACGCCGATGCGCAGCAGCCAGTTGCTGGCCACCGCATATTCCATCGTCACGCCTTCCGGCCGGTGGCCTTCGCCGACGATGATCCAGTTCCAGATTTCCTTCAGGATTTTTTGGGCGGCCAACTCGAAGCGGCTGGGCTCGGCGGGTTGCCAGGTGCTTTGATTCCAGGGGTTATCGGCGGCGGCTTCAGTGTTTTCGGAAACGGTTTCGATTGGTGACGGCGTGGGTGTCGTTATGATTTCTTCTGCACCGCTGTCGAATAAGGTTTGTTCTGCCGGTGTTTGCAGTTCGAACAGTGCCGGTTGCGGCGGCGGTTCCGCGACGGGTTCTAACTGGCCTTGCGCCAGTTCCTGCAATAGCTTGCGATCTTCGCGCATGGCGGTTTCCAGGCTGCGCAAGGTCTGATTAATTTCATCCTGGTTGCGTTTTTGGCGTTTCAATAGCACAAACAACATCACGGCCATCGCGATGGGCACCAAGATCAGTACAAAGGCAATAAATCCAAAAAATTCGTCCACGGCTACTCTCCTGGGCTGGACAAACGGCAGGTAATAGTTTTTCCAATCAGCATAGCCGGATGTCTGGCAGATTGCTATTAATGGCGCGCGGCCCCTCGTTTTGATTTATCCTTAGACGGACGGCTAAGCAGCGTTCGGCATTCAGGATTTTGAAAAGCTGCCGATTATTACCTGTGAGTGTTCCATTATTTCATCGCGACTTGCTGATTACATGACTAATAACTCGACTATCCAATCCAAAATTCTATTGAGCATTGCTAGTGTTTTTTTGTTGCTCATGTTCGTCAGCACACTGTTTATGGCCGATCGGCAGAAAGACATGGTGCAAAGCCTGGCGACCGATAAGGCTAGGGACATTGCCAACAGTTATTTCGACGGCATCAATACCCTGATGTTGACTGGTGCGATGGCGCAGGGAGAAGTATTGAGGGACAAAGCGCGCTCGCATGCCAATGTGACCGAAGTACGCTTGATTCGCGGCAAGGGAATTTTGGATTTTTACGGCCCCGGTAAAGCGGAGCAAAGATCGCTGGACAATCTGGACGAAAGAGCGCTGAGCGGAGAGCGTGTCACTAAGCATGGTGACGATAGCAATGGCCGTTTGGTGACCGTGCTGGAGCCGATCCAGGCGAGAGTCGATTTTCGCGGTACCAATTGCCTGACTTGCCATGCCGTTCCCGAAGGCACAGTGTTGGGCGCGGTGCGGGTGTCTTATTCGCTGGCCAATCTGGATGCGCAGATCAATCGCGATTTAGTGATCGCCTCCGGCATCTCGCTGGTGATGTTTGCCGGCGGTTTGTTGCTGGTCAATATGCTGATGCGGAGGATCGTGGTCAACCCGCTGGTAACCATGCGCGATACGGTTAACGCCATTGCCGGACAATCCGACTTGCGCCAGCGTTTGCAAATCGAATCCGGCGACGAAATAGGCCAAGTCAGCGAGTCGTTTAATACCATGTTGACCAACTTTGCCGGTAGTTTGGGGCAGGTGTCTTCGGTCAGTCAGCAATTGGCTTCCGCGACCAGTCAGATTTCCAATGTGGCGCGGCAAACTTCGCAAGCCGCCAGTCAGCAACGTAGCGAAACCGAAACGGTGATTCAGGCCATTCATGAGTTGGAAAGATCGGTACAGGACGTGCGTAGCGGCGCCAGCGGCGCGGCGGAAGCCTCGGTGGAAGCCGATCAACAGGCCGCGCAGGGGGCGGCGACCACTAAAAACGCGATTAACGGTATCAACGAATTGGTTAACGAAATCGACCGTGCCGCGGAAGTGATCAAACGCTTGGATCAAAAAAGCAACGGTGTCGGCGCGGTGCTGGACGTGATTAAAGGTCTGGCCGATCAGACCAACCTTTTGGCACTGAATGCTGCGATTGAAGCGGCCAGGGCCGGTGAGCAAGGCCGTGGCTTTGCCGTGGTGGCCGATGAAGTGCGTACGCTGGCGACGCGATCGCACCAGGCGACCGAGGAAATCGAAAATATCATCGAACAATTGCAACGCGAAGCCAAGGATGCGGTGACGGTGATGGGTAATGCCAAAAACAGCGCGGAGCTGCGCCGCGAGCAGGTGCAAAGCGCCGATCAGGGTTTGAGCGCGATTGCCGAACGGGTGACGCAGATTCGCCAGTTGAACTCACGAATGTCGCAAGCCGCCGATAATCAAAGCCGGGTGGCGCAACATGTCGGTCAAAGCATCGCCAATATTGGCCAATTGACCGAGCGTACCGCCCAGGACGCCGGCCAAACCAACGCCGCCAGTAATGAGTTGGTGAAACTGGCCGCGCAATTGAACGAACTGGTCGGGCAATTCAAGCGTTAGGTTGTTGGGTAGCGATTGACAGTGATATTGGCCTAACGATATAGTCCGTCGCCATGAACGATTATCTTTCTATTTCAAAAAAGCACCGTTGGCTATGGGCCTTGCCTACCGCCGCGGTGTTTGCGTTTTTTTAAAAAAAATTCAAGCAACTGCGGGTCTTGCCGCAGTCGCTATGCCACTCGCCTAAGGCCCGCACCCACCCAGGAGGCCCAATGGCAACAACGACATCAATCTCTCTATCCAATCGCAACCGTTTCTTGGGCTTTGGCCTGGCGACCTTGGCGGCCATTGGGTTTTCCGGCAAGGCGATTTTAGTGAAACTGGCATATTACCAACCGGTTGATGCGGTGACGCTGTTGGCCTTGCGCATGCTGTTCTCAGCTCCATTTTTTCTGGTTGTCGCCTGGCGCCATGCCGGTCAGAAGCATCTGACGCCGCTCAACGGCCGCGATTATCTAGCATTATTGCTGTTGGGTTTGCTGGGTTATTACTTATCCAGTTTATTCGACTTTATCGGCTTGCAATACATTTCCGCCGGCCTCGAACGGCTGATCCTGTTTTTGTATCCGACCATGGTGGTCGTGTTGTCAGCAGTATTATTGGGCAAAGCCTTCGGCCGCAAGGAAATCGTCGCGTTATTGCTCAGCTATGCCGGTATCGGCGTGGTGTTTTTTGATGAGTTGAATATTCAATCCGAACATCTGCTGTTGGGTGCCGGCTGCGTGTTTGCCAGTACCTTGACCTACGCCGCGTATCTGATCGGCACCGGTGAAACGGTGGCTCGCATCGGCGCCTCGCGCTTTACCGCTTATGCGATGCTGGTGGCTTGTGCGGCGACGCTGATGCAATTTTTATTCACCCATCCGCCGCAGGCTTTACTGCTGCCGATGCGGATTTATCAATTGAGCTTGGTGATGGCGATATTCTCGACGGTGTTGCCGGTGTTCATGCTGTCGGCAGCGATCCGGATGATCGGTTCAAGTCACACTTCGCTGATCGGCTCGCTAGGGCCGGTGGCGACTTTGTTCATGGCCAGCTTTTTTCTCGGTGAGGAGTTGACAGTTGCGCAAATTGGCGGCGCGGCGCTGGTGATGGCGGGGGTGTTGAGTCTGTCGTTGAAATGACGCCCTCTATTTCGCTTTGCTCAATCGAGGCTACGCTATCGTTCCCTCTCCCTCCGGGAGAGGGTTAGGGAGAGGGCGCCAAACCGCCCGACACCAACATCTCCCGCGCATGCGCAAGGGTGTTTTCGGTGATGGTGACGCCGCCCAGCATTCTAGCCACTTCGTTGACGCGTTCTTCGTCGCTCAGTCGTCTGACAGTGGACGACGTCACGGCCGCATTTTGGTTTTTGGCGACGAACAAGTGCTGATGCGCTTGCGAAGCCACTTGCGGTAAGTGAGTGACGCACAATACCTGGCGGTTCTTGCTCAAACGCCTTAATTTCTGACCGACGATCTCGGCTATGCCGCCGCCGATCCCTGAATCGACCTCGTCGAAAATCATGGTTGGCGTGGTCTTGTCGGTGCTGGTAGTGACTTGTATCGCCAAGCTGATTCTCGACAACTCGCCGCCGGAGGCGACCTTCGCCAGCGGTTTGGCCGGTAGACCGGGGTTGGTGCTGACCAGAAATTCGAGGCTGTCCACACCGTTGCGCTGCGGTTCGGCGTTTTCTTGAGTGCGGAGATTGACGATGAACTCGCCGTGCGGCATGCCCAGTTCCTTGATCGTGTCGGAAATGCGTTGCTGCAACTCCGTGCCGGCTTGGCGGCGGCTGGCGGACAGCTCGCCGGCCAGTTTGCGGTAATGGCTTAGCAGTCGTTCGCAATCGGCATTCAGGCTTTCGATGCGCTCGCTGCTGTGGCTGAGGTTATCCAATTCGCTGGCGAAGCGCGTAGCCAGCTCCGGTAATTCTTCCGGCTGAATTTTATGCTTGCGGCTTAAGCGTTGAATCACACCGATCTGGCTTTCCAGCCAAGTCAGTTGTTGCGGATCGGCTTCCTGATTTTCCAGGAAGCGGCGCAATTGCTGGGTGGCCTCGCCGATCTGGATTTCGGCATCGCTCAATAATTCGGAAACAGCGTTCAACTCGCCGGCATATTGCGCTAACTCGTTGATCGCGTGAATCACATGGCCCAGCATGTCGGCCACCGATTGCTGGTCGTTGTCGTACAAAATATCCAGCTGTTGTTGGCCGACGCCGAGGATTTTGCCAAGGTTGGCCAGTTTGTTATGTTCGTCGGCCAGCGCCTGGTAATCGAAATTTTCCAAATCCAGTTGCTGCAACTCGTCCAGTTGATAACGCAGCAATTCCTCGCGTTCGGCCTGATCGCTACCGGCTTTTAATAGTTGATGCAGTTCCTTATGCGCTTGTTTCCAGTTTTGGTAACAGCTATTCAGATTGTCCAGCAAGGTCTGGTTGCCGGCGAAACCGTCCAGTAGCCGGCGCTGTTCCTCGCTGTCCAGCAGCGTTAGATGTGCGTGCTGGCCGTGAATTTCCACCAGTTGCCGGCTCAAGCCTTGCAGGGTTTGCAGATTGACCGGGTGGTTATTGATATAAGCCTTGGAGCGGCCGTCGTCGCTGATGGTGCGGCGGATCATGCATTGGCCATCGTCGTCCAGCTCGTTGGCCTCTAGCCATTGTTTGACCAGCGGCGCTTTCGATAGGTCGAATTCGATATTCACTTCGGCGCGCTTGCTGCCCGGCCGGACATAGCCGGAGTCGGCGCGGTCGCCCAGGGCCAGTCCCAGTGCGGTCAGCAAAATCGATTTGCCGGCGCCGGTTTCGCCGGTCAGTACCGACATGCCGGGTTCCAGGTCCAAATCCAGCGCGTCGACGACCGCCAAATCGATGATATTCAGGTTTAACAGCATGGCCTTAGGCGGGGTAGCCGCTCCAGTTGAGTTTGCTTCTTAAAGTATGGAAAAAATCGTGATCCGCAGGATGCAAAATTTTAATCGGTTTGTCGGATTTTTTGATGACGATTTTGTCGTTGATCCGCACGTCCGGAATCTCCAAATGGTCGCAAGTGACCAGCGCATTGATCTGTCTGATCTGGCTGAAACGAATTTCGATTTCGACGTTATCGTCGATCACGATAGGCCGGTTCGACAAGGTATGCGGGTTCAGCGGCACTAGCACCAGCGCGTTCAGCGCCGGATGCAGAATCGGCCCGCCGGCCGACAGCGAGTAAGCGGTGGAGCCGGTCGGCGTGGCGACGATCAAACCGTCCGAGCGTTGGGTATTGAGATAAACCCCGTCGATGCTGGTGACGATCTCTATCATGCTCGGCGTCACCCAGCGATGCACCACCACCTCGTTGACGGCGGTTTGCTGATGAATAATTTCGCCGTCGCGGATGATGACAGTGCGCAAGCGTTGGCGCTGCTCGGTCTTGAACTGGCCGGCGAGAATCTGATCGAGGCGGCTGGATAGCTGTTCGGGAGAAATATCCACCAAAAAACCCAGCCTGCCGAGGTTGACGCCCAGCAATGGAATCTCGAAATCGGCAGCGGCACGCGCTGCGGCCAGGAAGGTACCGTCGCCGCCTACGGCGATAATCAAATCGCAGTGTTCCGGCAGGCGCTCGATATGCACGCCCACTACCTCGCTATCGTCAATCAAACCAGCGCTTTGGCTATCCACCGCCAGACCGTGGCCGCGATTTTGCAGATAGTGATAAAGCTCGTTAAGCGTCGAGGCAATGCCGGGATCACCGAACTTGCCGATGATGCCGATGCGTTGGAAGGGGGTTGGCATGGTTGGGGTGGTTATTTTTAAGTAAGTTCGATTATAGGGGATTGTGTTTTTATTCGGTAGCGTTGAATTGTTTTGTGTCGCTAGCGCGACGGGTGTTTGGATGTCGGTTCTCGGATCGACGACCGAGATACTTTCGCTACGAAAACCATCCATGGTTTTCGCCCTGCGGGCCAGCCTATCGGCTGTTCAAATTCGCTCCAGGCGAATTTGTGCTCCGCCAAAAGAAAGTATCCAAAGAAAAGGCGGCCTGGATGCCGCTTGTTCCCTGCGCTCCGAAGCTTTCGCCGAGGGTTGACGAAAGGGGCTTCCTGCCCCTTCGTCAACGCGATGCATCCATGCATCGCCCCTTCGGGCTGATCCTGTCGAAAGCTCCGGTGCTCGGCGCGGCATACGGGAGAAAACCATCCGAGAATTAGCAGAGGGATCGTATAAATTTGATTTTGAACAGTTACTGAATTTTAGGAGCCAAAACCTATGGAATTTGGGAATACATTCTCTATCGATAGGGCTTTCGTTTTGAGATATTTAGTCGCCCCTGAAAAAGCCGAAATTTTCATAGATACTTGGTTTTATGCAGTCAGAAAGAATTGCTCGACTGATGAAGTCATCCCAAGCCGAGACAGTAGCTCCCAAAAACGAGGCAAAAAATCCTCAACCGCCTGAGGATCATACGGATGTTGTGGCCGGCACCACAGAGGATGGCATGCAACGCATCGCCCACTTCGCCTTTCAGGTAGTTGCGCCCCAATAATCCGTCGTTCTTCAGGTGGCCGATGATCGGTTCGATAGCGTTGCGACGTTTCAGGGCCCGTTTGAGACGTCGAGTATCCACGCCGCGCTTTTGTCGGGCTTTATAAATCGTGACTCCTGGTACCTCGACGCCCCGATAACCCAAATCCACAAAGGCTTCTTTGGCGCGGGTACCGCTTAGTATCTCTGCCTGTTCCAGACACGACTCCAGGGTATGTCCATCATAAGGATTGCCAGGAAAGCTGCGAGCGCCGAGCACGAAATTGCTTTTGTTGGTGACGGTGATGCCCACTTTGACGCCGAATTCATATTTTTTGTGGACTTTGCCTTTGGCAATGCATTCCACTTCCGGGGCATGAAAGCTGTACAGCTTGTTTTTATCCTGGGGTTGCTGATTCAAAATCCGTTGGGTTTTTTCCAGCGTCTCTTTGAACGCACCTTTGACGATTGAAATGGTTTATTAACCCGGCCCCTAAATAGAGTCTGCTCAGAAAATATAACCCATTGATTAAGCGTAGTTATTGAGGAATTTTGGTATAATTGCTGCACGAAAAACATGCCATTAGCCTCAAAAACCGTGCAGCCATGATTCGAACCACGAGCTCAAAACAACTGACGATAGCTGAATTCGACTGGCCGTTCGAGACAGCCCTGGATAAACACAATCGCTGGGTAAAACTGAGTGAGTGCATCCCGTGGGACGAACTGGCGGAATGCTATTACCAAGGGATGAGGGCGGACCGGGGCCGGCCGTTGAAAGACGCGCGGCGCGTAATCGGCGCGGTGATCATCAAGCACAAACTGTGTTTGTCAGACGTGGAAACCGTCCAGCAAATCCAGGAAAACCCGTACCTGCAATACTTCGTCGGCTTGCCCGGCTACCAAGCGGCGGCGCCGTTTGCGCCGTCGTTATTGGTCGAAGTGCGCAAGCGCATGGGCGAAGCCGTGTTCGAAGGCTTTCACCGCGCCATCATCGAGGCGCACGAGGGGCAAAAGCCGACCCCGACCAAACTGGAAACGCCGCCGGCCGCGGCAACGCCCGCTGCGTCTGAGCCGAAGGCCGCGGCTAGCGTGACCGCGCCTGAAGCTGAGGTTCAGCCCGAGGCGGCCGAAGCGGCCTTGGATTTTGCCGATAAAGACGGTGTCCCATCGGCACCGGAGCCGGAAGCACCGGCCGCCCCGCGCGGCCAATTGATTCTGGATGCCACCGTGGTCGAACAAGCCATCCGCTTTCCCACCGATTTGAGCCTGTTGAACGAAGCGCGGGAATTAACGGAACGGATCATCGACACCCTGTGCAAGCGCCTGAAGGTCACGGACAAACCCAGGACTTATCGCCACAAAGCCCGCAGTGCGTATCTGGCCGTCGCCAAACAAAAGCGCCCCGGCCGGAAAGTGCTACGCCGAGGCATCAAGCAACAGTGGCAATATCTGCGCCGCAACCTGAGCCACATCGAACAACTCTTGGCGCCCATCCCTCAGGGTTCGCCGCTGCCGTTGCCGGGTTGGCTGCTGCATCGCTACTGGGTGATTCAGCATCTGTACCAGCAACAATGGGACATGTATCGAAACCAGACCCGCCGCTGCGACCGCCGCATCGTCAGTATCAGTCAACCCTATGTGCGGCCGATGGTGCGCGGCAAGTTGGACAAGCCGGTCGAATTCGGCGCCAAACTCAGCGTCAGCCTGAGCGGCGAAGGCCTAGCTCATGTCGATCACCTGCGATGGGATGCCTTTCACGAAGGACTGGATCTGGTCTCGCAAGTCGAAGCGTACTTGGCGCGCTACGGCCACTATCCGGAACGGGTGCTCGCCGATCCGATCTACGGCACGCGCGCCAACCGCGACTACCTGAAGCAACACGGTATCCGCTTTGCCGGCAAACCGCTCGGCCGCCCCAAACGCGAAACCGAGGCCAACCGGGAGCAACTCAAACACGACAAAGAACAGCGCCGGCAGGAATACCTGCAGCGCATCCCCATCGAAGGCAAATTCGGCCAAGGTAAAAACGGCTATCGTCTCACCGACATCCGCGCCAAGCGCGCCAACACCTCGTTCGCCTGGATCAACACCATCTTCTTGGTGATGAACCTGCTGGTCCTGCAAGGGATCTTTTTTGCCCTCGGTCAATGCCGCCTGGTCGGGTTACTGCAAATGATCGTGCGCGCCTGGAAACAAAAGATTTGGAATCTGCGCACCCATTCTAACTTGGCCGACCCGATTTGCTCGTCATTGCCACAGCTGATTTACTGAGCAGACTCTAATTATTAGCCGCTTTAAAATGGCCAACGGCTTCCTCGGCATGCTTGGTAGCCACATCGGCATGATTTTGCTTGCCGTGGGCTATCGATTCTTCCAGCGATTTTTTGCCCGCTGCGATGTGGGTTTTAGCCTCGCCGCTAGCCGCGCTTTCCGCTTTATCGACGTGAGCCAGTGATTTTTCCGCATGCTCCACCAACTCCGGTGCATGGCCGGCTTTGCCATGCGTTACCGCGTGTTCGGCGTGTTTTAACGATTCGGCTGCGTGTTCTTCGGCAAATGCGCCGCTGCTGGCAATTAATAACGCGCTAGCTATGATCGCTATAGTATTTTTCATAGAATTCCCCCGGGAAAAAATTGAGTTGTTTAAAAAGTCTTCATTTAAAACCGGTTAATATATAAACCCTTTGTTAAATAGGTTTTATGATATTTATAAATCTTGATAAATCAAGGTTTTAGTCGGTTTTAACAATACAAGATATTCCGTAATATCGACTGTATCGAAATATTATGTACTCAATTTATATGCCAGTTTTCAACTCGTTGTTTGAAAAGAAAAATATAGACTAAGCGGTAATTTCGGTGTTGATTTTTCACCAGTTATTGCTGATGAGCTGCTGATTTTTCAGCAGCTTGAGTACTGGCGATAGCAAGACAGAATTTTATTTAGAGACCTGTTTCTGTCTGATTGGCTATGGCGCGGATAAAATGATTGATATTCAATTGCTTGCGACGCATAAAAATATAAATTAAACCCTAGCCATACCCGGTACGAATTTCGCATGACTAGCCGCAACGAGCAACGGCTTCCCCATAACAAAACCATTAATGAATCGAATCTTATGAGCCAATACACAGTCAACATCAACGGTGTGCAGAAGACCGTGGATGTTAATCCCGACACGCCCCTGTTGTGGGTGCTGCGCGATCATTTCAATTTAGTAGGCACCAAATTTGGCTGCGGGATTGGCCAGTGCGGCGCCTGTACCGTGCATATTGATGGTCAGCCTACCCGGTCCTGTCTGACGCCAATTGTCAAAGTCGGCCAAAGCCGGGTCACCACGATAGAAGGCCTGCATCCCAGCGGCGAACACCCCTTGCAGAAAGTCTGGCAGGAGCTGGATGTGCCGCAATGCGGTTACTGTCAGGCCGGGCAGATCATGACCGCAGCGGCGCTGTTAAAAAAAAATCCCCGCCCGACAGACGCCGAGATCGATGCCGAACTAGCCGGCAATCTTTGCCGGTGTGGGACTTATTTAAGGATACGCGCGGGCATACACCGCGCTGCTGAACTTGCTGTCAAGGAGTCGATATGAACGAATATCCGTTGGAAAATGCCAGCCGCCGCGATTTTTTGCGCAAGTCCACACTGGCGGGCGGCGGGCTGGTACTGGGTTTTTATCTGAGTGTGGCCGATAGCGCGGCAAAACGGGTTGCCAAGCCGTCCGCTATTTCGGAAAGCAGCGCGTTTAAACCCAATGCCTTTATCCACATTGCGCCGACCGGCAAGGTGACCTTGATCAGCAAGCAGCCGGAGATAGGCCAGGGCATCAAGACCTCGCTGCCGATGGTGATCGCCGAGGAGCTGGAGGTGAATTGGCTGGATGTGCAAATCGTGCAGGGCGATCTGGATCCGATTTACGGTAGCCAAAGCGCCGGCGGTTCGCGCTCCACGCCGACCAATTATCAGGAATTTCATAAGCTCGGCGCGACGGCCAGAACCATGCTGATCCTGGCTGCCGCGGAAATCCTGCGAGTCCCGGCCGCCGAACTAGTTGCCAAGGATAGCGCCGTGCATCACCTGTCCAGCGGCAGACAACTGAGCTATGGTCAGCTGGTGGAAAAGGCGGTGACGATCCTGGTGCCCGCACCGGAATCGGTGAAGCTGAAAGACCCCAAAGACTATAAGTTGTTGGGTACGCGGATCGGCGGCGTCGACAACCCTGGCGTCGTCACCGGCAAGCCTTTATTCGGCATCGACGTGCAACTGCCGGGTATGTTGTATGCGACCTATCAAAAATGTCCGGCTTTCGGCGGCAAAGTGGTCAGCGCCAATTTGGATAAAATCAAAGCGCTGCCCGGTGTAAAACATGCCTTCATCGTCGAGGGCGGAAGCAGCTTAAAGGGCTTGTTGCCGGGTGTGGCGATAGTCGCCGATTCCACCTGGGCGGCGTTCACGGCCCGCAAGCAACTGGAAGTGGTTTGGGACGAAGGCCCTGCGGCCGCGCAAAGCTGGGCCGGTTTTAGCGCCAAAGCCAAGGAATTATCCGAACAGGCCGGCAGCGAAGTGCTGCGTAACGACGGCGATGCCAAAAAAGCCCTGGAAGAAGCGGATAAGATCGTCAAGGCGGCTTATAGCTATCCGTTTATCTCCCACGCCAGCATCGAGCCGCAAAATTGTACGGCCTGGTTCAAGGACGGCGGCATCGAAATTTGGGCACCGACCCAAAACCCGGAAGCCGGGCAGAAGATCGTCACGGAAACGTTGGGTATTCCCAAAGAGAAAATCACGCTGCATATCACCCGCAGCGGTGGTGGCTTTGGCCGGCGCTTGATCCCGGATTACATCATCGAATCGGCTGCAATTGCCAAGCAAATCGGCGTACCGGTCAAACTGACCTGGACCCGCGAAGACGATTTGCAACACGATCAATTTCGCGCCGGCGGCTTTCACTTCTTAAAAGGTGGGTTGGACGACAAAGGTAAGTTGATCGCTTGGCATAACCATTTCGTCACCTTCGCGCATAAAGTGGTGAAAGATGGCAAGGACATCCTGGAACTCGGCAGTGGCGCCAATTTGTCCGGCGACGAGTTTCCCGGCCGTTGGGTGGAAAACTGCCTGTTGGAGCAAACGCCGCTGGAGTGCAATATTCCGATGGGGCCTTGGCGCGCGCCGCGCAGCAATGTGTTTGCGTGGGTGTTTCATAGCTTCATCGACGAACTGGCGCATGCAGCCGGCCGCGATCCATTGGCGTTTAGATTAGAAATCTTGGGCGACAAGGGCTTTATTCCCGGTACCGGCCAGCAAGGTATTCCCTACGACGTCAACCGGATGAAGCATGTGTTGCAACACGTCGCGGAAAAAGCCGAATGGGGCAAAAAAACTTTCCCACGCGGCCAAGGGCAGGGTATCGCCTTTCATTTCAGTCATTTGGGATACATCGCTCAGGTGGCGGAAGTCACCGTGTCCAAGGACGGCAAGCTCAAGGTCGATAGAGTCGTCGTCGCCACCGACATCGGCGCGCAAATCGTCAATCTCAGCGGCGCGGAAAATCAGGTGCAGGGTTCGGTGATCGATGGCCTGGGGGCCTTGATGTTCCAGGAGTTGAATATCGAAAAAGGCCGCATCGTGCAGAGCAATTTTGGCGATTATCCGATGATCCGTATCGCCGATGCGCCCACCCGCGTGGATGTGCATTTTCTGAAAACCGATTATCCGGTCACCGGCCTAGGCGAACCGGCGCTGCCGCCGTTGGCGCCGGCGGTGTGCAATGCAATATTCGCCGCTACCGGCGTGCGGGTCCGGCAATTGCCATTGCTACGCACCGATTTGAGCTGGAGTTGATATGGCTAGTACAATCGCCGGCATACCCGCAAGCGAGTAAACCATGGCCAATAACATCAATCATCTGCTCGAAGCCTACCGGCAATTGCAACGCGACCGGCAGGATAGCGTACTGGCGACTATTATCGAAACCTTTGGCTCCACTTACCAAAAGTCCGGCGCGCGGATGCTGATTACTCAAACCGGCGAGTTGGTCGGTTTGCTGGGCGGCGGCTGCTTCGAACGGGATTTGCTGGAGCAGGCCGGTTCGGTGTTCGAAACCGGCCATGCCAAAACACTGTTTTACGATATGCGTTCCGGAGAAGATGCGATCTGGGGTTTGGGGCTGGGTTGTAACGGCGCGGTTAGGGTGTTGCTGCAATTGTTATCAGCCGAGCAGGATTTTAGTCCTTTGAGTCAGTTGGTCGGGGCCGCAGAAACGCAGGCTCACGGGGTGTTGGTGACGGTGTTCGAATCAGTGCACGCGGATTTTCCAACCGGCCGCAGTCAGTTTTTGCCGGCAGCCATCGTCGGTGAGCAACCGATATTGCCCAGCGCGCCATTTCCGTTTGCCACGGCGGCACTGCAAACGGCATTGCAACAAAAACCGCGCATCGAAACCCATCTGCTTGACCGCCAGGAAATCAAAGCCTTTTACGACCCGGTGCAACCGCCCTGGCAGTTGCTGATATTCGGCGCCGGTGCCGACGCGGTACCGCTGCTGAACTGCGCCAAGTCCCTGGGTTGGCGTGTGAGTTTGGTCGATCACCGGCCCGCGCACATCAAGCCCGAGCGCTTTCCGCAGGCCGACCAGTTATTGCATCTAATCCCGGAACAGGTAGCGACGCAGCTGGATTTGAATCGCTTTAACGCGTTGATGTTGATGACCCACAATGTCGAATACGACCAACGCTACCTGCAAGCCATCGTGCATTGCCGAGTGCCGTTTATCGGTTTGCTGGGGCCGGCGCATCGTAAGCAGCGGCTACTGGAAAGCCTGGGCGAAGATGCCGCGCTAATCCACGAGCGGGTGTTCGGCCCTGTGGGCTTGGACATTGGCGCGCAAACCCCGGAAGAGATAGCATTGTCTATCGTGGCTGGCATTCATGCCCAGCTTAACGGCCGTAGCGGCCTGCAACTAGGCAATGAAATAGTTGCGATCAAGCATGAATGCAGCCATTGATAATGTGCATGCCGTCATCCTGGCGGCCGGTGCCTCCAGCCGGATGGGCAGCCCCAAGCAATTGCTGGTCTGGCAAGACCGGCCATTACTGACGCATGCAATTGACAGTGCGCGGGCCGTGTTAGCGGAGCGGATCGTGGTGATTTTGGGCGCAAATGCCGAGGCAATAAATACCGCTATCGATCTGAACGGCGTAAGCGTGGCGCTGAATCCGGACTGGGCGGACGGCATGGCCGGTTCGATTAAAGTCGGTATCCAGGCCTTGCCGGCAACGGCCAGCGCGGTGTTATTGATGCTGTGCGATCAACCCCTGATTAACGCCGCGCATCTGCAAAGCTTGCTGTTGGCCTGGCAGCAGGCGCCGGAGCGCATTGTGGTGAGCCAGTACGCGGAGTCGTTCGGCGTGCCGGCCGTGTTTCCGGTCGCGTTTTTTGCGCAGCTAGCCGGTTTAACTGGCGATCGCGGAGCCAAGCCCTTGTTGATGCAATTCGAGGGAACCCTGGTAAAAGTGCCGTTACCGGAAGCGGAACTGGATATCGATACGCAGGGCGATTACCAGCGCTTGCATACACATAAATCTGATGCCGCCGATGATTGCGGAACAACTTGACGATTACTTGCCGAGGATTCGCGAGATATTTTTCGAGTTGGGGATTCCGGAAGACCTGCCGGCAACCAGAAGCCTGGCGTTATGCCGCGAGCCCACCGAATTGGTAGCCGCGGAAATCACGCCGCAGGGTAAAGAGTTTTATTTCACAGCGGCTGCAACTGCCGCTTGGCAAGCATTGAAACGGGCCGCCGCCGTGGAGGACGTTTCGTTGCTGATGGTCTCAGCCTTGCGCAGCGTGGATTATCAAGCCGACATTATTCGGCGCAAGCTGGAGAAAGGGCAAGCTATCGACGAGATTCTGCGTGTCCTGGCTCCGCCCGGTTACAGCGAACACCATAGCGGTCGTGCTATTGATATTGGCTGCGACGATTGCCCGGAGCTGGGTGAGCAGTTCGAAAATACCCACGCATTACGCTATTGAGCCCTAAGCGGGCTACACAATTTGTCAGTCATTTTTTATAAAAAACCGACATTCGCACAAAATCACTTCAACAATACAGTCTGCCATAAACATGCCCGAGCTATTTTGGAGAATGATCGAGAAAAAAGCTCGGCCGTTTTATCCGCGAACCAAATCGATCTACAAAATTTGTCGGCCGTTCTCGTTAGGAGCTCGACCATTTAACAAAATTACGCCAATGCTCGAGCTCGCCGTGAGAATGCCCGAGCTATTTTGGAGACTGGTCGAGAAAAAAGCTCAGCCGTTTTACCCGCGAACCACATCGTTCTACAAAATTTGTCGGCCATTCTCGTTCAGAGCTCAGCCATTTAACAAAATTACCCCAACGTTCGAGCTCGCATCGACAATGCCCAAGTTATTTTGGAGAACGGCCGAGAAAAAAGCTCGGCTGTTCTGGATGACCGCCCGACCGGATTGGTTTTATCCCCTTATGCCGCCGCGCACCGGAGCTTTTGAACAGACAAATCGGCAGGATAGCCGATTTGCATGTGTAGCACCCGAAGGGCGAGGTACATGGATGTACCGAGTGAGCAGTCCGTTAGATACTCCGCAGGGAGCTCTTTTCGGCAACTCCGACGCTGAAAATCTTGGAAACGGAGCGATAGCGAAGTGAAGATTTTTAGTCCGCGATAGCCGTAGCGCCGGGCGGGTTTTCGTAGTGAAGCGGAGAAAACCTGCAAGGCATCGCGAAACGGCGTCAAGTCATGCGAGAGCCAATGTTTCGACCCCTTGTTGGGTCGAAACGAGGTGACGCGGACGAATCGGGGCCGCCGGAGGCATAAGCGGTCGCGTAATTTTTGCCGCTTGATTGGGCTGGGATGCCCAAAACAAGCTTTCGCAAAAATAGCGACTCCCCGATCAAAAAGCTTCGGCACGCAGGGTCGATGTCGATTCCCAACATCAATGAAAAATTGGCGTCCATAAAATTTAATCACTTGCAAAGATTATGAGTGTTTCCGCTTCGATAAAAATCTCATAATTAGTGAAATATGTACTGACAAAAACGGCCATTCTGAGACAGTCATCCACCCGCAGAATCGACGCTTCGACAGTCTGATTCACGTTAATAACCGGACAATGGCGGTCAGAATGGGCTTACCAATTGCTATTGGTCAACCACACTTTGCGAGCGCGGTTTCGGCGACATCGATCAAGTTCTGCCGCATCCATCTGCCTCTACATTTACCGTTTCAAGTTCGTCGGATTTTAATTTGACCGACAACATATGCTTGTGCCAATGGATAGTTCAAACCGACTACAAAACTAACTGATGGAAAAATCAATTTCTTGTCCTTATCGGGGTACTTCCCTTGCCAGCCCTCAGCCAAGTTCGCAACCGGGGCCTTGATGGAAAATCAGGTCCTCGACCGGCGAGCCGCGAAGCAAATGCTGCTCTATGATCCGATCGAGATTGGCAGCGGTCACGTTGTAATACCAGACGCCGTCCGGTTGCACGCAGACGATGGGCCCTGCCTTGCAGGTGGCGAAACAGGTGGTGCGGGTACGTTTGACCCGCAACGCACCCTGATCCAATCCCGCGGCCTTGAATTTTGCCCCCAGGCTGTCGAACAGGGCTTGCGATTCGCCGTTTTGCGTGCAGCGCGGGCCGGTACAGACCAAAAGATGGTGTTTGTAATCGCCCATTTTGGGTTTGGCTGGCAAGGGCCTGTCACTCATCACTGCATTCCTCTTCTGCTTCAATGTCTTCGCCAGTGTCGATCAGCTGGCCTAATTGCTCGCTGGCTTTGCGGAAACTATCGAGCGTTTGCTGATTGAAATGATCACCCACCTTGACCAGCAGCAATGAAGCGATCAAGCCACCGTTTGCATCGATCAGGTACACGCCGTGTTGCTGCCCGTCATGGCTGAAAAACCAGGCGCTGGCGATGCGGCCGGTATCGACATGCAGGTGACAATGCTCGTTGACCAGGTTCAGCCACTGGCCTTTGCGGGTAAGGTCTTTGGCTTGCAGCAGAATTTCGGCGATGGCCGCTTCGCTGCGAACTACCGCCCTGATTTGCCCCCAGTTCTGGGCGGCCGTGAATAGCGTATCGAGATGCTCGGTTGCTACCAACCGGGCCTGCATCGCCCCGGCTTCGTCGCCGGGCTGGGCTTCGACGACGGCCGCCAGTATTTCGCCGAGCGGTGCGTCGAAATGCGCCGCGGCGTCGCGCAGATTGGCCTCGGGGGTTTCCCGCAAATGGCGACGCACACAGGCATGCCAGCCGGTCAAGCCCATCGTCAATGACCGGCCGGCCTGCTCGCCATGTTTGGCCTCGCCGGTCAACGTATCGTATTTATTGGCATAACCCCGCGGCGTGACCATCAGGCCTTCGCGGACGAAGGTACTGCTGTTGCCTATCAAGACCGTACACAACATGCCGATCTCGCAATCGGCCATTTGCGCCAGAGTCGTCATTTGAATGGCCTGGCGCCGGCGGTAGCCGGATTTGACGATCGCCACCGGCGTATCCGGCCTCCGATGCAGTAACAGTATGCGTTGCGCCTCGACGATCTGCCCGGTGCGGCGGCCGCTCTTGGGGTTGTATAACGCAATGACGAAATCGCCGCGCGCCGCCGCTTCCAAGCGGCGGGCGATGGTTGGCCAAGGTGTCAGCAAGTCCGACAATGAAATCGAACAAAAATCGTGAGTCAGCGGCGCGCCAACCAGTGCCGCGCAGGCGTTCAAGGCCGTGGCGCCGGGAACCACTTCGACTGTGATATCACTGTCCCTCGTCCAACCGCTCTGGAACAGCACTTCGTAGGTTGGCCCCGCCATGCCGTACACGCCAATGTCGCCCGAAGACACCAGCGCCACGGTTTTGCCTTGCCGCGCCTGTTCGTAGGCCTCGATGCTGCGATCCAGCTCTTCGGTCATGCCCTTGCGGATCACTTCCTTGCCATCCAGCAGGTCCTGCACCAGTTTGATATACGTGGAGTAGCCGATCACCACATCGGCCTCGGCGATGGCGTCTCGGGCGCGCTGGCTCATATGCTCAGGCGCGCCGGGGCCGAAACCCACCAGTAAAATTTTGCCTTTCTTCATTCGTCTCTCATGCTTGCAATCGAAACCGTGGCGTTTTTTCCGTCCTCGCCACGGTATTTGTGTTTTTCCAGCAGCAAAGCCTGCATCGTGGCATCGGCGGCCAATAGCGCGGCCGCCTCGGCGACTGCCGGCGTGCCCATGTATTTGCGCACCGTTTCCGATGGATTCGGCACTGACACTAGCGCGAGTTGCGCGGCGCTATAAAAATGCAGGGGCCAGCCGTGCCGTTCCGCCAGCTGAAGTATCGCGACTTCGTCGTTTTTCTTGTCGATGGTCGCCATCCCTGCAACGCTGGCGATGTCAAGACCGGCCAACGCCAAAGCTTGCGCCACTGCAGTTTGCAATGTGGCCAGCGAAGTATCGCGATCGCAGCCCACGCCCAGCATCACCGCCATCAATCCTGCCCCGCCGGCGGGCGATATACCACCAAGCGTTCGGCGAGATCGTCCCAACAGGCCTGAGCAATATCGCGGCGGGTGACCCATAACACGGCGCGATAGCGATCCAGATCGACATCCTCGAAGCGTTCGTACAGATGAATATTGGCCGGCAGCGGCGTCGGCCTTGTCCACCAGTTTTTGGCACCGGCTTCCTGTACGAAGGCAACCGGCTCTTCGTTGACCACATGCGCCGAGACGCGGGTGATGTTGATCTTCGGCGCCTCGACCTGCCAGCCTAGTTCCCGCCCCAGAATATCCACCGGAATGGTCTTGCCGACATCGGATGCCGTAGTCAGTACCGCTTGTGCCTCCAGCAAGGCCGCCAGACGCTCGGCAAAGGCATTGGCGCCGCCGACGTGGCCGGACAGCACAGGAATCACATAACGCCCGGCATCGTCGATGACTAACACGCCGGGGTCTTCGTCCTTGGATTTGAGGTGCGGCGCAATCAGCCGCACCACCGCACCCAACGAGATGAACATTACCAACTGATCGTAGTTTTCGAACAATCGGCCGATATTGGCGCTCAATGCGCCAGGCAATACTTCGACCGGATTGGGAATGGCCGGCAAACCGGCGGCGAATTTCTCCGAAACAGCCAGATGCGCATCGGGCAGTTGAGCGGCCAACTGCAAGGCCTGCGCCAGGCCATGTTTGGTGATCGCGACCAGCAGGATACGGGGTTCAGGCATCGAATTCATGGTTATTCTTGATTTGAGGTTTTCTTGCGGCAGCCGCGAATGATTTCGCCGCGTTGCCGGTGCGGATTGCGTATCAATAGCAAGGAAAGATAGTTGACCTTTTCGCCGCGCAAGCTCGCCACATTGCGTTCCACCCGTTCTTCCGGCGCGCCGGCCTTTTCGATAAAGGCGGCCTGTTCCAACAAGTCGCGGCGCTGCAACAGATCGATAATATCGTCCAGCAGCGGTTTGACTTTCAGCAACACCAGGGTGTCAAAATCGTCCAGCAGGCGCTCGATCATGCCGATGCCGTAACTCGCGGGAATGATCGCGACAGTCTCGTCGGTATCAGCCAGCGGCATCGCCACCCGCGCGGCGGCGGCATTGAACGACGATACGCCGGGGACGGTTTCGATTTCGATGCCGACGTCCAAGGCCTGCACGGTCCGCGCCAGATGGCCGAAGGTTGAATAGGTCGACGCGTCGCCTTCGACCAGAAACAGCACATCCCGGCCGCTACGCAGCTGCGTCAGCACGGTTTCGGCCGCGCGCAGCCAGTAGCCGGCCAGAATCTCGGCATCGTGGGTCATCGGAAAAATCAGCGCCGAGTGTTTTGCCGGTAACGGCAGACCGCCGCGCAAGGCGATTTGCAAGGCATGGCTGTCGGCGTCCTTGCGCCGCACCGGATAGGTCCAGTGGCAATTGCCACGCTGCAGCAACTCCCAGGCGCGGAGGGTGATCAAGCCCGGATCGCCGGGGCCGAGCGAGACGCCGAACAGCCGGCCGGCTTTGATGTCATTCATCGGTATTTTCCTGATTAACCCCGCGCTTCGCGCAAACGATCCAGATCGAGTTTTCAGCCTGCATTCGGTGCATGTCCAGTATCGGTTTGCTGCGCGCGGCTTGCAGTTGCAGCACATCCCAGTCCGCGCCGGCCGCTTTTAAAGCCTCCACCGCCGTAGCGAGATTTTCGATGGTTGCAAAATTCATGACCAGCTGGCCGCCGTCGCGCAAGCGTTGCAGGCACAGAGCGATCAGCTCTCGCAATTCGCCGCCGGAGCCGCCGATGAATACCGCATCGGGGTCGGCCCAGGTTTCCAGGCCATCCGGCGCGCGGCCGTGGCGCAGGCTGTAATTGCTGACATGCAAACTCGCGCGGTTTGCCAGCACGATGGCCGCATCGTCGGCATTTTTTTCGATGGCGTAAACGTGGCCCAATGGACACAGTCTCGCCGCTTCCAGGCCGACCGAGCCGGAACCGGCGCCGATGTCCCAGACGATGCTGTCGGGTTTTAGCGCCATGCGTGCCAGCGAAACGGCGCGCACTTCGCGCTTGGTGATCAGGCCTTTGTCGGGTTTACGCTGTTGAAAGCGCTCGTCCGGCAGGCCAAACAAAGCTTCCTGCAGGACAGGCTTTTGCCGAATCAAGACGATATTGGGGTCGGCAAAGCGGCGGGCCGCGGCTTCATCGACCGACAGCCAGCCGGAGATTTGTTCATCGGCTTGCTGCAACCGGGCGGCCACCGCGATCTCGTAACGGTCGGCCAGCGCTTCCTGTTGCAGCATGCGGGCGATGCGGTCCGGCGTGTTGTCCGGGCTGGTCAATACAGCCGTCAAATGCGATTGCCGCAGCAATTGCAGCAAGGCATACAAGCCATGCCGGGCATCGGCGCCGCAGGTCCATTCGCCGGCATCGCGGCTATGCACCGAAGCGATGCGCACGTCCTGCCAGACCAGCCCCAAGCGGGAGCAAGCCAGTTGCATCGTCGACAGGTTGGGCATGATTTCGATACGTTCGCGACCGAATTTGCCGAGCAGAAAACCGCCGATGCCGTGACATAACGGATCGCCCGTCGCCACCACCACGACTTTTTTACCGGCGTTTTGCGCGTCGCCAATCCACTCTGGCACCTGGCTCAACTGGCCGGTCAGATCGTGACATTCGGCGCCGGGCTTGATCGCATCGGCCAGCAGGCTCAATAGCCGCGAACCGCCGATTACGACATCCGCGCCGTTCAAATGCGCCAAGGCATCGGCCGTCAGGCTGCCGCTGCCGCTATCCAGTACGCCGATGATCCGGCAGGGTTCCTTCACTTCATACCTCTCCGGCCGCTTCGGCCAGCTTGTTGCCATCGAAATCGCACATGAGTACCGTCAAATGAAATTTTCCGGCGTAGCGGCCGCGTAACGTCTGAATGACGCGCTCGCCCAAGGCCCGATAAAAAGGGTCGATCAGGCCCAGTTCCTCCATGCGTTCGCTGGCATAACGCGCCATCTCCGAGGCGCGGATGTCATTGCAAACCTCGTCCGGCGCGCCGATTTCGGCTGCAATTTCCGCCAGCAGATCGGTATCGACCGCGCTGCGGTTGGCATGGGTGATGGTCTCGCCCTGGGCGATCTTGGTCAGCTTGCCGACCATGCCGCCAATCACGACCTGGCGGATGCCGCATTTGACGACGGTGTCCAGCGCATATTTCAGAAAATCGCCCATCTGCACGAAGCAGGCCGGCGCCAGTTCAGGCAATTCACGCATGGTAAATTTTTCGGTGCGGCCGCCGGTGGTCAACACCACGACAGACTGGCCCTGATTGGCGGCCACTTCGATGCCCTGAATCACGCTGGCACGGAATGCCGCAGTCGAATAAGGATGGACGATGCCGGTTGTGCCCAGGATCGATATGCCGCCGACGATGCCCAGCCGGTAGTTGAGGGTTTTTTTTGCCAGGTCTTCGCCGCCAGGCACCGAAATCGTCACTTCCAGGCCGCTTTGTTGCAGCAACGGCTCGGCGGCGGCGCGAACGTTGGCTTCGATATTGCGGCGCGGCACTGGATTGATCGCCGCCCCACCGACTTCCAATCCCAGGCCCGGCATGGTGACCGTGCCGACACCATTGCCGCCCTTCAATATCAACGAGCCGGGCGCATCCGGCAACAGACGCACATCGGCGGTCAACGGCGCCTTGTCTGTGACATCCGGGTCGTCGCCGGCGTCCTTGACCACTACCGCGTGCGCCGACAGCTTGTCGCAATACGCATCCGTCACCGTGAACCGTACCTGTTGCCCGTTCGGCAGTTCGCATTCGACCACATCCGGCACCGCGCCGGTCAACAAGCCCAATGCCGCCGCGCGCGCCGCCGCCGCCGAGCAGGCGCCGGTGGTATAGCCTTTGCGAGTGCCTTTGGGTTTTCTTTCCACGCCGCGGCTCAGTTCTTATCCGATTGTTGAGCCTCGGCCAGGGCCAGCAAGGCATGGATGGCGGCCACCACCAGCGTCGAACCGCCCTTGCGGCCATCGATGACGATCCAGGGGATGGTATTCATTTCGCTGAGCAGCGCCTTGGATTCGGCGGCGGAAACAAAACCGACCGGCATGCCGATCACCAGAGCCGGCTTCAGATGCGCCTCGCGCACCATGCGCACCACTTCCAGCAGCGCGGTCGGCGCATTGCCGATGGCGACGATGCCGCCGTCGAGCAGATTCAATTGCTGGGCCTTGCGCATCGCCTGCACCGCACGGGTGCTGTTTTCGGCTTCGGCTTGGGCGATGACGTCTTCATCGGCGATGAATTGATGAGTGGAAACGCCAAAATGATCCAGTCTTGGTTTTGACAGGCCGACGCAGATCATTTCGACGTCGGCGACGATAGCGGCACCGCGCTGCAGGGCCTGCACGCCGGCAGAAACTGCATCGGGCGAGAACCGGGTCAGGCCGTTGAATTCGAAATCCGCCGTTGCGTGTATCATCCGCCGAACCACCTGCCATTCATCGGCCTGATAGGCATGCGGGCCGGCTTCGGCATCGACGATGGCGAAGGAATCGTGTTCGATGCGGCGGCCGGCATCGGTGAGCTGTTCGGTAACGATATTGTTCATGGGTTGCGGTTAGGGATGGTGATGATGGCCCTGGCCATGGTCGGCGGCGAATTCGCGGTATTTGCAGCCGTCGCATTCCATCATTTGCGGCTGGCGGTCGGCGGTGGCTTCCACTATGCGTTGCTGCAGCAAACGATAAATTTCATCCTCGAAGCCCAGATAATTGCCGAGCGCGAAGTGTACTTGCGGATACTGGCTTTGCAGGCGCGACATCTGGCGGCGGATGCGTTCGATCAGGGTGCCGGTGAACAGGTAAAACGGCAGCACGACGATTTGCCGCATCTCCTGCTTGATCTGGCGCTGCACCACCGATTCCAGGCGCGGGTGGGTAATGCCGGTAAAGGCGATGTCGACCAGATCGTGATCGCTTTCTTCATACAGCCAGCGCGCCATTTTGGCCAATTCGCCGTTGGCGACGCGGTCGGAAGAGCCTCGCCCCAGCACGATGACGCCGGTATTGCGCGGGTCGGGCACGTCCAGCTCATGCAGTGCTTTACGCAGGTTGCGCTTCAATATGACCAGGATTTCTTCGCAACTGCCGAGATGACGGCAATAGACAAACTCGATCTGCGGATGCCGCAAGCGCGCGTGCTCGATGTGCTCGGGGATTTCCATCTTGACGTGGCCGGCGGCGTTGAGAATCAACGGCACCACTACCACTTGCCCACCATGTTGGGCGGCGTTGTCCAGCCCCACGTCCAGCAACACGTCGGCAAATTCGATGAAGCAGACCTCGATGCGGCGCTGCGGTTCGCGGCCGCGCCACAGATCGGCAAACGCCTGAATTTCCAGATTGCCGGAAGGCTCGCGCGAGCCGTGGCCGACCAGCAGGATGGTTTGTGCTTGTAGGTTTGAATTCATGTTTTTGTAGCTTTACGAAAACGATGCGAAAACCCGGCATCGTAGAGTTTGGAATGCTGGATCTCGGGCCAATATCGGCTGCCTAGCGCCGGACTGGCGATGATCATCGCCTGACTGTTGATTTTCTCGGCACGGCAGCGTTCTCGAATATCCTGCAGCGTGCCGCGAACGATTTTTTCCTCGCCGGACCAGCTGGCTTTTTGCACCACCAGGATCGGCGCATGTTCCGGCCAGTCGGCAGCGAGCAGGGCTTTTTGCACATCACCCAGCAAGGTTATCGACAGGAAAATGCATAAAGTGGCGTGATGCGAGGCCAGAGCCTCCAGATCTTCCCCGGTCGGCATTGGCGTGCGGCCCGCGACACGGGTCAGGATCACGGTTTGGGTGACTTCCGGCAGCGTCAGCGTTTCGCCAGCCGCCGCCGCGGAAGCGAATGCCGAAGAAACGCCCGGCACCACGGCCCAATCTATGCCGGCCTGATCCAGCGGCCGCACCATTTCGGTCAAGGCGCCGTAAAGGCCGGGATCGCCGGTTTGCAGGCGCACCACGGTTTCATGTTGGCCGGCCTGGTCGATCAGCCAAGCAGTAATCTCGTCCAGCGTCATGTCTTTGGAGTCGCGGACCAGGCAATCGGCCGGCGCGTATAAGGTGGCAGCCTGATTGACCAGCGAGCCGGCATACAACACCGCGCCGGCCCGTGCCAGCAAGCGCTGTCCCTTGACGGTAATCAGCTCGGGGTCGCCGGGGCCGGCACCGACAAACCAGACTTTAGCCATGACTATCCTCCGGCGAGGAACGAGTATGTGTCAGATCAGTCCTGTCGAAACGAATAGCCAGAGCCGCCGACAAGCCGCCCAATACCAGCCAGAACAGCAGATTGCTGAGCACCGAGGCCTGGATGAACCGAACCTGCAATGCCTCCGGCGCCAGACTTTCAGCCATGGCCGGTTGCGGCGCGCCGATCAGGTGAGGACTCAGTAACAGTAGGACGCCCACGATTTTCAAAACCTTGTGGCCTTGCAGAAACAGCAACCCCAGGCCAATCGACGTGGCGCAGACTGTCCCCAACCACCAATATTGCCTGGCCAACAGATCTGCCGCCACAGTACCAGGCAGTTCAGGCGGCAGGCCAAGGCTGGGCATAACGAAAAATACCGTAAATCCAGCAATGCCCCAGCTTAGTCCGCTAGTCCAGCGCGAGGGTCGCCGCAACTGATACGCGCCGACCAGCATCGATGCAAAACCGATGGCCATCAAGATATTGCTGCTGATGGTCGCCAGTGTTCGCTGCCAGCCTTCTTCCGGCTGCCAGGCATCTTCTGCGTGTTCATGCCCGAAAGCTGTTTCAGCCGCATGAACATGTTCCGTCGATTCTGCGGCGATTTCATAAGTTTCGGCCGCGAGTATCAATGGCGTGACCCACTGGAACTGCACCAGCGATAGCAAAAGGGCCGCCACTATTCCAGAAAGTCCTGCGGACATCAGCATGCGGGAAAGCATGCTCATCAATGGCACGGAAAGCCGGTAGAATGGCGGGTGTCATGGGTAGCGTTGTGCACTTCGGCGATAGGTGCAAAACCGATCGTCAACACCAGAATAACCCCCAAAATCATCATCGACACTGCGGCGATAACATGTGTGTCGAGCATTCCGGCCAAAGTCGAACGGGTGGATTGAATAAACATGACAGTCTTCTCGGGTAAAAACGGATTTCGGGAGCAGACTGGACAGGAAAATGACGCGTACAGAGACGAATGTCGGACAAGGTCTCCGGCCTGCGCTCTCCCTCCGAGAGTCGGCAACCATACATGCGATCAGGCCGGTCTTCTGGCTTGCCTTCATCTGAATTCGTCCACCTTCCCACACGAAGAGTGCAGTGGTATCAGGACTATTCATCAGGCTTACAGCAGCGGGGGCTGCGCCGGAATTGATGATATCAACCATCGCACCGGGCTTCCCGTTTAACTTCAGCGCATAGAACCCGCGCCAAAGCACCTTATCGTACAGGCAGTATAATTCATACTTAGGAATCATGGCGATGCTTTTCTACAGAAAGCCCGGTTTTCTGGATAGAAGCTTATTCCAAAGCTCGCCGAATTGGCAGCTATGAGAGGTAACGCGGTCATTCAAGGGATAAGGGGGCGAATGACGCATATGGGTCGTTATAGCGACAAAAACAGAAATAACACCGTCAACCAGGCACTTAGTTATTTCATGGTTTTTGAGCTTCCCTCCCGCTATCGTGAGTGTGATTTTCAGGAGTTTTGAATTTTGAAGCCTGATTTGGCGTTATCGGGCGGATGAATACCGATGTCCGGTAAGTACTGACGGCAAATAGGTGATCAAACGGCGACAACATCCTTGTTATCGCCCATCTGATGGTTTTAAATCTCGGCGCTGCTCAGCCAAAGATCGTGCTTGTTGCACAGGCTCAAGGCGTAAACCGTGCCGCTGTATCCCGCCAGACTGAATTCGGAAATGGCCACAGGGTCTTTGCTGGGGTCGAACAGGCGCTCGTTCAGGAATTTGTAGTCTTTATCCAGCAGCACATGTTTGACGATGTAATGTTCGTAGCCTTTCACTTCGTGCGGCGTAGTGATTTTGACCGTTATTTTGCCGTCGGCTTTTACGACTTCAATCACCGGCAGATGCGTCGCGGATTTGCCGGCCCAGCGGCCTTGCGCGTCCTTGGTATAAAACACATCTCCCGGCGGGGTGGGTTGTTTGCCCGCTTCGGCCTGAGCCAAGCTTGGGGCAATGATGCTTACCGCTGCACCGGCGGCACTCAATCGAATAAAGTCGCGACGTTCCATGAAAATTCCTTGTGATGGGTTAAAAATTGGCAGCCACTGAGCGGAGGTTTTATGGCTCGGCAGGGCTTAGTTTTAGAGCCAGTGTTTTGCTCGCCATCCTTTTAGTTCGGGATATAAAGCATTCGCGACGACCCAGGCTCAATAGGCCGCGTGAATTTGGAATGTATCACGATTTCGCCGCGATTTTTTCCTTGGTTTTCTCCGCCGTTTTTTGCGGGGTTTCCACCACGCTCACCGTTTCGCCTTCCACTAGTAAATCGGAAGGGCTGGCGACCAAGGTATCGCTAGCTGCGATGCCTTCCAATATTTCCAGTTCGCGGCCGAAATCGCGGCCCAATTTCACCGGACGAAACGCCACACGATGTTCCGCATCGACGACTACGACATGTGGGCCGGCCTGGTCGATCACCAATACGTTAGCCGGCACCACCAAAGGGCTGGATTTACCGGCGACGTTGATGGATATTTCCACGTAAGAACCGGGCAGTAACTTGCCGTCTTTATTCGGCAGTGTAATATCCACCTGCCGGGAACGGTTGACCGGGTCCAGCGCACCGGCGACATGGTCGATATGCGCGTTAACCGGCTTGGCTTGCGAGTCCAGCACCCGGACCGAAACCTCCTGGCCGGCCTTGATGTCATCGGCGTAGACTTGCGGCACCCAAACCGTCAACCGCAATGGGTCGGTTTGGGTCAACGCAAACAATTCCTGACTGCCGGCGACGATTAGGTTGCCGACATCGACCGCCCGGCGAGTAATCACCCCGGAAAACGGGGCGACGATACGCCGATAGCCTTCGATATTTTCCAGACGTTTGACATTGGCTTGCGCGGCCGCGAAATCGGCTTCGGCTTGCAGGAAAGCGCTGCTTTTTTCGTCGAATTCCTGTTGAGTACCGCTGTCGGTACCGTTCAACTGCGTCCAACGCTGCAGGGTGGTGCGGCTCAGTTCCAGCCGGGCTTTCACTTGCGCCAGTGCAGCGCGCGCTTGCGCCAATTCCTGCTCCAATTCGGGCACATCGATAACCGCCAACAGGTCGCCTTTCTTGACTTGATCGCCGATGGTCTTGTGCCAGGCGCTTAAATAGCCGTTGCTGCGGGCAAAGATTTGAGTTTCGGTATTGCCGCGCAAACTGGCAGGCAATACCAGTTTGCGCGTCGATTCGCCTGGACGGGAGTGCGATGCAATCACGCTGCGCTGCAAGCTGGCCGCAGTCTGGGTCTGCAAAGTTTCCGTTTGCTGCAGATTCTGCGCCAAGCGCCACGCGCCGGCCAGCAGTAACAATAGCAATAATCCCAGTCCGAGCCGCTTTGCTACCAGCAGAGTACGGTGCGGATTATCGGTGGACGGTAACGCAAAGGTAGATGAAGGGATGCTATTCATATGAGTATTAGGGAGTTACAAGGGTGGAACGATTCGAATGACGCCGAGCCAACCAGCGATGAGTGCCGGCAAACACCAACGGCACAAACAGTAAAGTGGATACCGTGGCGAACGCCAGGCCACCGATCACCGCGCGGCCCAGCGGCGCATTTTGTTCAGCGCCTTCGCCCCAGCCGATGGCCATCGGCAACATGCCGACGATCATCGCAAAGGCGGTCATCAGCACCGGTCTTAACCTGGTGGCCGCCGCTTCCAAGGCTGCCGTCACCGGCGGTACGCCGGCGGCCAGCCGGGTGCGGGCGAACGACACCAACAAAATACTGTTGGCGGTGACCACGCCCATCGCCATGATGCTGCCGGTCAAGGCCGGGATGCTCAGCGTGGTGCCGGTCAAAAATAATGTCCAGGCAATGCCGGCCAACGCAGCAGGCAAGGCGCTGACGATAATCAATGGGTCCAGCCAGGATTGAAAATTCACGACCAGTAGCAGGTACAGCAACACAATCGCGACCGCCAAGCCGGCCGCCAGACCGGTAAATGAACTGTTCAAGGTTTCGATTTGGCCGCGCACGTTCAATTCGACGCCACGCGGCAATTGACCACGGCTATCGGCAATCAGCGTTTCGATTTCCCGGCTCACCGAACCCAGGTCGCGGCCTTCGACGCTGGCGTAAATATCGAACACATTATTGGCGTTGTAATGCGTTACCGCTGCCGGCATTAGCGTGCGTTTTAATTTGACCAGATTGCCCAGCAATTGAGGTTGACCGTTGCCGCCGCCAACCGGCGTGCGCATCAAGGCATCCAGGTTGTCCAAATTCAGCGGATTGCCCATCACGCCGATATTCACCGAGTTGCCGTTAGCTGGGTTTAGCCAGAATGACGGTGCGGTTTGCATGCTGCCGCTGAGGGTCAGCAACAGATTTTGCGCCAGATCGCGGGCCGACAAACCCAATTGTTGTAATTGCTGGCGATTCATTTCCAGATCCAGCGCCGGCCGATTTATGCGCTGATAAATATGAGCATCGACGATGCCGGGGATTTGCCGTAAGCGATTTTCCAACGCGATGACCTGTGGCATCACTTCTTCCGGCTTGCCGCCGATGAACTGGATGTCGATAGGCGCCGGTACGCCGAAATTCAACGTCTGGCTGACCTGGTCGGCGGGCTGGAAGAAAAACTCCAGGCCGGGAAAGCGGCCGGGCAACTCAGAACGCAAGCGCTTGATGTAATCGGCGCTGGGGGCGTGGTCGCCAGGACGTAGCGAGATCATGATCTCGGTATCGGCGGTTTCCACGGTGCCGGAGTTGCCGAACAAGGTGTTACGAGTACTGTAAGGCCCGCCGATAATGTCCAGCAGATCGTCGATTTCTTCGGCGGGAATAATGCCGCGAATGAATTTTTCCACCGCATCGATTTGCTGCGGCATTTCCTCGATGCGGGTGCCGGACGGCGCGCGGACATGCAAGCGGATTTGGCCGGCATCCACCGCCGGAAACAAATCCTGGCCCAATAACGGCACCAAGCCCAGCGATGCCAGGCAAAAGCCTAAAATCGCCGAGCTGTAACGCAAACGATGTTTGAGCAAATGGCTGGCCAATACCAGGTAATGACCGCGGAATTGCTCAAATCCGTGTTCGAAAGCGCGATGCAGGCGCTGAAAGCCGCGCGACAACGCGTTCCCCGGTAGTGTATCGGTATGGCCGTGATGGCCGGACATCACATACATCACCAGTGTCGGTACCAAGGTACGCGACAACACGTATGAAGCGAGCATCGCGAATACCACCGCTTCGGCCATCGGCACGAACAGGCTGCGCGCCACGCCGGCCAGGAAGAACATTGGCACGAACACGATACAGATACACAGCGTCGAGACCAGGGCCGGCATCGCGATTTCTGCCGCGCCGTCCAGGATGGCCTGATGCGGGTTCTTGCCCAACAGCATTTGCCGCTCGATGTTTTCAATCTCGACGGTGGCATCGTCCACCAATATCCCCACCGCCAGCGCCAGGCCGCCCATTGTCATCAGATTGATGGTCTCGCCGATTAAATATAAAGCTATCAACGAACACATGATGGACAGCGGAATCGACACCGCGATGATACAGGTAGTGCGCCAGTTGCCCAGAAACAGCAAGATCATCGCGGCGGTCAGGCCGGCGGCGATCAGTGCTTCGTGCAGCACGTTGCCGATTGCCGCCTTCACGAACAGCGATTGATCGAACATCAAGCGCATATTGATGCCTTCCGGCATTAGGTTCAGCATCTTCGGAATGGTCTGCTTGACGTGCTCTACCACCTCCAGCGTCGAAGTGTGGCCGACCTTGAAGATCGAAGTCAAAATGCCGCGCTCGCCGTTCTGGCGGGCGATGGTAGTGACGGGGCCGGGGCCGTCGCGTACCGTGGCGACATCGCGGACCAAAGTCGTGGCGCCGTTCACGGTGCGAACCGGTAGATCGGCCAGACGCGGTATCGAAGCGATTGCGCCGTTGAGGGTGACGTCGTATTCGTTACTGCCGAGCTTGACGGTGCCGGTCGGCAGTATCAAATTCTGTGCGGCCAGCGTATCGCTTAAATCGGCGGGCGATAGGCCACGGGCCAATAGGGCAGGGGCATCGACATCCAGCGTGATTTGCCGGTTCTTGGCGCCGAACGGATTAGTCATCGCCACGCCGCGTTTGGATTGCAACGCGGTTCTGGCGATGTTATTCACCAAGTCGTTGACGTCGGTTTCCGGCACCGTACTGCTGGAAACGCCCAACTGCACCAGCGGCAGATCGGCCGCCGAATATTGAATCACTTGCGGCGGCATGGTGCCGGCCGGCAGCGAACGGTATACCGAGTTGCTGCTGGACATGACTTGAGCTATCGCGGTACGGATGTCGGTACCCGGATGAAAGAATACCTTGATCACCGCCGCACCGGCGTAAGACAAAGATTCGCTATGTTCGATGCCGTCGATCAACGACATCGAGCGTTCCACCGAGCCGGTCAGCCGGTCGGCGATTTCTCTGGGCGTCATGCCTTTGTAATCCCACAACATGGCCACTACCGGAATGTCGATGGTTGGAAAAATATCGGTGGGCATTTTTCTCAGCACGTAAGGGGTGGACAACAGTATCAGTAAAGCCGCTACCACGAAGGTGTAAGGGCGGCGCAGAGCAATTTGAACGATCCACATGAGGGCGGGTTTGGGCGATCCGGTTTAATTAAGAGCCTATTCTGGATGGCCCGGCGTTTTTTATAGATGTATTGGGAATGACTGTACGGCGCTATTAGCAAGCAATTGGCGAGCCAAAATTATGCTGATATCGCGTTTGGCTTGATTGGTGCGCGCCGACAGCGCGAGTAAAGGGCTCCCGGGCAGGGTTTGCCCTGTTGGTTATTGGGGGAGTTTGACAAGTCGCTGCGGAACGCACGCTGGACTGCTGTTATTGCAACAGCTCATCATCAACGATGCTGTTATTTCAACAGTTATCGGGAAGTTCAGGCGCTTCCAGATGCCAATCTCTGCCATCGGTGGTCCGGTGAGCAAATTAACGTTCTGTAAGCTATGGTGACGCGCATAGAATTCAAAGCATCGAGAAAGGTCAATTTTTGAATTATTACTGATTTTTCTCATTTCAGCGGGAGCAATGAAATATTTGCGATAACTATTACAGTTTAGTTAATTATATTTTGTTAATGGTGCTTGATCACAGTTTGTTTTATGGGTTTATGATAAAAGTCCACAAAGTTTCACATTTTATGGAGTATGGCATATGTTAACTTCAAATCGGATTATTTCATACACCAATCTGTCGTCAGGAAATATTAGCTGGTTTTTCCTTGCAAGAGAGGGAACCTTCGGGCCTTTTGATTCAAAGCAATATACTGTTGCCGTATTGGAACAGTTTATGAAGAGTTGCTTGGAGTCGGGAAATGCCGGGGGGCGGTCTGTTATCGATCATAATTGTCAGCAAGTCGATCAGGCTAAAAAGCAAAGTCAGATATCGTTATTTGAGCTGATTAGATGATACTAAAAATAATAATTTACAGAGGTATTGGCTATGTTAATAACAGACACCTTAAAAGCAGATCATCGTTTGATTATAAAATATATTAATTTGATGGAAAAGTATGCCGAATACGACATTAAATGCAGTGCTGGAGCCGATGATTCGATGTTAATGGCAGGTGCGGCTTCGTTTTTTCAATTCATTGACGAATTTGCCGTGACCTACCATCATGCTAAAGAATCAGTATTTTACAAGTATATGGAAGAACCAGGCGTCCTGATTAATCGCAATCCGTTGCCTATGGTATTTTCGGATCATTCAAATGCAAGTGAACGACTCGCCGATATTAAGGGTGCATTTTATTCAAATAATGTTGCAGAATTAATAGCCGCCGTTGAGCGGTATGTCGTTCTGTCAATGACGCATATGTTTAAGGAAGATAATATATTGCATGCAATGGCGGAAGATAGAATTGCCGATAGTAGAAAAACAGAGATGCTTAAAAAATTTGAAGAGATCGATCGACAATTAGATATAAGGTCGATTTTAGAGAAATATAATAATCTGTTTTTTGAATTGCAAATTTACTACGATAAAAAATATCGGCAACTAGCAAAGCAGTCTACGAAAAATATAAATTGGCGGGTTTTTCCAGTCAATAGCCGCATTGGTCGGCGGTTGGAGATGGCTTGATAGACGACTGTCACTTGAAAAGCCTGAAATTTGATTCTATGCCACAGAAGCCGCAGCTTAGAATGGATGGCTTGCTGAACCTCAAGCTAGAATGCATACCGAATTAAACTCATGCAAGCCGACCGCAGCAACAGCCGGCTTGCTAACTTTGACCACTAGTTAGCTGCCTTCTCCTCAGTCAGCACATCTTGCCAGCCACCGCCCAAAGCCTTGTAAACCGCTGTCAACGCGGTGGCGGTGGCGGTTTGGCTTTGCGCTAGTTGGCTTTGATCCTGCAACAGGCGTTGTTCGGCGTCCAGCACGGTCAGAAAGTCGGAGACTCCTTCTTGGTAACGTAGATGCGCTAATTGGCTGGCTTTTTCGCTGGCTTCGGCCGCCGCCGTCAGCGAGGCGCGCCGGGTGCGTTCCTGCCGGTAATTGACTAGTGCGTTTTCGGTTTCTTCCAAGGCATTCAATACGGTTTGTTCGTAGCCAGCCAGACTGGCTTCGGCGCGGGCGTCGGCGGCCTTGATGCGGGCGTATACCCGGCCTAGATCGAAAGCCGCCCAACTGATGCGTGGTCCTACCGAGTAGGTCTCGGAACCTGGCGCAACCATATTGGACAGGGTGCTGGCTTCCAAGGAAATGTTGCCGACGAAAGTGACTCTGGGAAACAGGTCGGCGGTGGCGACGCCGATCCTCGCGGTGGCCGCCGCCAGACTGCGTTCGGCGATGCGGATATCCGGGCGGCGGCGTAACAATTGTTCCGGGTTGCCGATCTGGATATTGTCCGGCGCTTTCGGCAGCGGTGCCGACTGCGTCAAGGTTGTTGTCAACGCATCAGGCATCTGTCCCGTCAGCACGCTCAGCCGATGTATCGTTTGGGCAATTGCGCTTTCCAAGGGCGGGATGCTGGCCTTGGTACTTTCCAGTTGCGCCAGCGCCCTGGAAGTATCCAGCTCGGTGCCCCGACCGTTTTCCAGTTTGACACGGGTCATGTCCAGGGTTTGCGCCTGGTTATCGGCATTTTTTTGCGCGACCGCCAATTGGTTTTGCAGGCCGCGCAACTCGAAATAATTCCTGGCCGCTTCGGCTATCAGGCTGACGCCAATGTCGCGCAGACTGGCTTCCTGGGCTTCGACTTCGTCGTTGCTGGCTTCGACGTTGCGGCGTACCCGGCCGAAGAAATCGACTTCCCAGGAGGCGTCGAAACCGGTGTTGTACAACTTCAATTCGCGTGGCACGAAGGCGCGGTTATTTAACGAGCCGGTACTGCGTTTTTGTTCGGTGTAATTGGCATGCGAAGTGACCGTCGGCAATAGATTCAGACCGGTTTCCAAGTACAAAGCGCGGGCTTCGGCCAGATTGGCGCGCGCGGCTTTTAGTTCGTAATTATGGGCGATGGTCTGATCGATCAACGCGCTGAGTTGTTGATCGCCGAAAAGCTTCCACCAATGAGTTTCGACATCGCGCTCGGTAAATTCGGCGGGTTTAGCGTTGGCAAAACTCGCCGGTAAATCGGCGGTAACCGGTAATTCATAATCCGGGCCGACCGCGCAGCCGGCCAACAGGCCGGCGCTCAGCAAACTTAAGCAGAATGTCGTGGTGCTGCGCCTAGGCCGGCGTGTTTGTGTTGGCTGGATCATGACGATACATCCGCTGAAGGTTGATGAGTGGCTAAGTCGCTTGGTTTGCGCGTCGGCCGCAGTCGTTGGGCGATGGCTTGCACTACGACATAAAACACCGGCGTCAATAGCAAGCCGAACACCGTCACGCCTATCATGCCGCTGAATACCGCCGTACCCAGCAGGCGCCTGGATTCGGCGCCGGCACCTTCTGCGATGACCAGTGGGAATACGCCCATGATGAAGGCAAACGAGGTCATCAGAATCGGCCGCAAGCGAATCCGCGCTGCTTCCACGGCGGCTTCGAAGCGGTTCAGGCCGCTTTCTTGGCGCTGCTTGGCAAATTCGACGATCAAGATTGCGTTTTTACTGGCTAGTCCTACCAGAACTATGAAGCCGATCTGGGTGAATATATTGTTATCCATATGGCTGAGCCAAACCCCGGTCATCGACGACAAGATACACATCGGCACGATCAGGATCACCGCGAACGGCAGCGACCAGCTCTCGTATTGAGCGGCCAGGGCCAGGAATACGAAGATCACGCTGAGCGGAAACACCAGCATCGCCACGTTGCCGGCCAATACTTGCTGCAAGCTCAGTTCGGTCCATTCGAAATCAAAACCCGGCGGCAATTCGGCAGACAGCAGTTTGTTCATCGTGCCGATGGCTTGGCCGGAGCTGACACCGGGCAGGGTGCTGCCGTTGATTTCTGCGGCCGGGTACATGTTGTAGCGAGTGATCTTATCCGCGCCGGAGATTTCTTTCACATCGCTGACTGCACCCAGCGGCACCATGCCGCCTTGGCGGTTTTTGGTTTTCAGTTCGCTAATGTCGCCCGGCAACATCCTGAATTGGGCATCGGATTGCGCCACGACTTGATAGGTACGGCCGAAGGCGTTGAAATCGTTGACGTACAGCGATCCCAGGTAAATCTGCAAAGTGTCGAATACGTCTTTTAACGGTACGTCCATAGCCTTGACGCGGGTTCTATCCACATCCACGAACAATTGCGGCACGCCGGAAGCGAAGGTGGTGAATAAACCCACCAAGCCTGGCTGTTGATTGGCTTTGCCCAGCATCTCGTTGGTGACTCGTTGTAATTCGTTGATGCCGGCGTTGTTTCGGTCCTCGATCTGCAATTTAAAACCGCCGACCGAGCTCATGCCGCGAATCGGCGGCGGCGGGAATACCGCGATGCGGGCATTGGGAATACTCGCCAGGCGCTGGCTCAAGTCCTTGATCACCTGATCGGCGTGCAGTTCCGGATGGCCGGCTCTATCTTCAAATTCCCCCAAGCGGGCGAACATGGTGGCAACGTTGGACTGATTGGCACCGCTCAAAATCGACCAGCCGGCGTAGGCATTAATATGTTGTACGCCTTTGGTTTCGAGCACGATCTTGCTGGCTTGCTGCACCACGTCCTGAGTGCGGGCCAGCGAGGCCGCATCGGGCAATTGCGCGTACAGCACCAGATAGCCTTGATCCTGTTGCGGAATGAAACCGGTCGGCACTTTCTCAAATGCCAGGAAATTCAGGCCGTTCAGGCCGACATACAGCACCAGTACGACCGCGGTCATCCGGATCATGCGGCCGACCAAGCGCGAGTAGCCTGTGCTGAAACGTTCGAAAAAGCGGTTAAACGCGCCGAAAAACCAGCCGAACAGTTTGTCGAACAATTTGGTGAAAGCGTCTTTATTGTCGTGAGCGCGATCCAGCAGTAACGCGCACAAAGCCGGACTCAGCGTCAACGAGTTAAACGCCGAAATGACGGTGGATACCGCAATGGTCAACGCAAATTGCTTGTAAAACGCGCCTGACACGCCGGTAATGAAAGCGGTTGGTACGAATACCGCCACCAACACCAGCGCGGTGGCGACCACCGGCCCGACCACCTCGGACATCGCCAGTCGGGTGGCTTCGCGGGCGTGCATGCCGTCAGCAATGTGGCGCTCGACGTTTTCCACTACCACGATGGCGTCATCGACCACGATGCCAATCGCCAATACCAGTCCAAACAGCGATAGTGTATTTAATGATATGCCCAGTGCAGACATCACCGCGAAAGTGCCGATCAGAGATACGGGCACCGCCAGCAGCGGAATCACTGCGGCCCGCCAGTTTTGCAGGAATATGATCACCACCAGCACCACCAGCAGCAGTGCTTCGAACAGGGTTTTGACCACCGCGTCGATGGATTGTTGTACGAACACCACGGTGTCGTAAACCAGCACGTAATCCAGACCTTCCGGGAAGCGGGTCTTCAGCTTTTCCATCGCATCGACCACGGCTTTTTTGGTGTCGATGGCATTGGAGCCGGGCAGTTGGAAAATCGCCAGACCGACAGTCTGATCGCCGTCCAGATATAAGCCGGAGTTGTAATCCTTGGCGCCCAGTTCGATACGCGCCACGTCTTTCAGGCGGGTGACCTGACCGTTCTCGCCCTGTTTAATGACGATCTCGCCGAATTGTTCGGGTTCGGTCAGTCGGCCCAGCGTGCTGACGGTGTATTGGTACTCGGCGTTATTCGGCGAGGGTTGCTGGCCGACCACGCCGGCCGCGACTTGCACGTTTTGTTCGCGCACCGCATTAACTACCTCGGCGGCGGTCAGATTGCGGGCGGCGATGGCTTCCGGATTTAGCCATAGCCGCATACTGTAATCGCGGGCGCCGAACAGCAGAATATCGCCGACGCCGGGCAAACGCGCCAAGGTGTCGCGGATTTGCAGCAGAGCGTAGTTGCTCATATACACGCTGTCGTAGCGTTTGTCCGGCGAGACCAGGTTAACGACCAGGCTTAAATCCGGGCTACGTTTTTTTACACTGATGCCTTGGCGGCGTACCTCTTCCGGCAGTTTCGGTTCTGCCAGCGCCACCCGGTTTTGCACCAACACTTGAGCCTTGTCCAGATTAGCACCGGGTTTGAAGGTGACGGTCAAAGACATTGCACCGCTGTTAGTGGACTGCGAGGACATGTAAAGCATGTCTTCTACGCCGTTGACTTCCTGTTCGATCGGCGTGGCCACGGTTTCTGCAACCACCTTGGCGTTAGCGCCGGGGTAGTTGGTGCTGACGACTACGGTGGGCGGAGCGATTTCCGGGTACTGGGCAATCGGCAGGCCAATCAGCGCCAGACTGCCGACCAGCACGATCACAATCGACAATACCGCCGCGAATATCGGCCGGTCGATAAAAAAATGGCTGAATTTATCCATGGTTTATTGCGCTCCTGGCGTTGAAAGCGAGGTGCGTTCCGGATTGACTTTGGCGCCCGGCTTGAGCTTTTGCAAACCTTCCACTACCACCCAATCGCCGGCTTGCAAGCCGTTACGGATTACCCGCATATCGCCAATCCGCGAGCCCGGCGTGACTTGCCGATATTCCGCCTGATTGTCCTGATTGATTACCCAAACAAAGCGCTGCGCCTGATCGGTGGCGATGGCGCGGTCGGGCAGTAATAATGCTGGGTAAGACGCCGAGGCTTGCACCCGCAAACGTGCGAAGAATCCTGGGCTGAGCAACTCGTCCGGATTGGCGAATACGCCGCGCAAGCTTAGCGTACCGGTGGCGGCATCCTCGCGCGGGGCGATGTAATCCAGCTGGCCGCGATGCGGAAAGCCGCTTTCGTCGGCGACGGCCAGTTCCACCGGCGTGCCTTTCAGGTCGGTCGAACCTTTGCCGTGTTGCTGGGCGTGGCGGCGATAGCGCAGTACCGATTGTTCGTCCGCATCGACATAGACATAAACCGGATCGGTGGAAACGATATTGGTCAGCAGCGTGTCGTCGGTCTTGACCAAGTTACCGGCGGTGATCATTTCGCGGCCGACGCGGCCGTTGATAGGTGCGCGGATTTCGGTGTATTCCAGATTGAGCTTGGCGGTGTAGACATTGGCTTCCGCAGATTCGACGGCCGCGGCGGCTTCGCGCAAGCCTTTATTGCGCATGTCGTATTCTTCGGCGGAAATGGCCTTGGCTTTGAACAAGTTCTCGGCGCGGCTCAGGTCGTTTTTGGCCAGTTCGCGTTTGGTTTTGGCGCGCTCCAGCTCGGCTAGGGCGTAGTTAAGCTGGGCTTTTAACGGTTTGGGATCGATCTGAAACAGCAGATCGCCTTTTTTGATTTTTGCGCCGGCAGTGAAATTGACTTTATCCAGATAACCGCCCACCCGGGCGCGAATATCGACGGCGTTGACGGCTTCGACCCGGCCGGTGTATTCGTCCCATTCCGTGGTTTCCCGGCTCAGGGCTTGGGCGATCTTAACGTTGGCCGGTGGTGGCGCGGCTGGCGCGCTTGCCGAATCCCCGGATGAGCCGCAGCCCAATAAAACCAGTTGCATGGCGGTGCCGATAAACGCAAACCGCAGGGCCGGTATCGCCGCCGATTGGCGAGGAGAGCTTGCCAGGTGCTGGCCCGGCAGCGGGTTTGTCTGCTTAGTCGCAATCATCATGCGCGTGTTTTTTGCCATTTCCGTATTGCCTCAAGAGTCGTAAAAGTAAAATGGTAATGTATCTTACCGTTTAGTCTAGGGTATCATCTTTAATCAAGTCAATTGTTTTTGTGAGTGCAGCATCATGATTAAATGCGGACGCCCGTGTAAGGGAGATGAGCAACAAAGCCGGGATCGTTTACTCGATGCCGCTTTGCAGCTTTTTCTCGAACATGGCTACGGCAACCTCAGCATGGAAACCATCGCTCGCGACGCGCGGGTATCGCTACGGACCATTTATAGTCAGTTCGGCGGCAAGGCCGGATTGTTCGGCGCATTGATGAGACGTTGCAGCGACCAATTCATCGCCAGTCTGGCGGACGATTGTGCTTTGGAACAGGCTTTGCTGATCTTTGGACGGCAATTTCTGTTCCGGATTACCCGGCCCGATGTGTTGCGGATGCGGGCAATCTTGATCGGTGAATCGCCGCGTTTTCCCGATCTGGCCACTCAGTTTTACGAACAAGGCCCGCAACGTACCTTGGATCATCTGGCGCAGTATTTCAGTCGCCAACAGCAGGCAGGTGCTATTGTTGGTATCGATCCGCATTTTCTGGCCGACCAATTTGTCAGCGCATTACGTAGCGAACGATTACAAAGATTGCAATTGGGTTTGGAGCCGGCACCGGACGAAGCCGAGATCGATCAATGGGTGCGTCAGGCAGTGAGCTTGTTTTTACAGGGATGTGAGGCGGCTAAACCTTAGCGCAGGTTGATAATCCGGTCGGGCAGGGCGTGATTTGGTGAAGTTTACCCGGCGTAATTCGGGGCTTATTCCCAATGGAGGGAGCGGGAAGGCAAGGATAATACCGAGCTTTTCATCACCCTTCGGTATAGACCATGCGACACATCATTTTTTTATTCGGCCTGTTGCTCATATCCTGGCAAGTTCAAGCTCACGGTCCAACGCCGCAAAAAGCCAAGGAATCGCTGACTATTCAAGCGCCTGTCGCCAAGGTTTGGGCCGAGCTGAAAAATTTCGACGATATTGCCAACTGGCATCCAGACCTGAAAAAAAGCGCGGGCGACGGCAAGAATCAGTCCGGCGGCGTCCGCACCTTGACCTTTCAAAACGATGAAACCATCGCCGAAGAGCTGGATTATTACAGCGAGCCGGAACACGAATACAGTTACCGCTTGAAAACCGAAAACAGCAAAGCCTTCCCGACCAGTTCCCATACCGTCGATGTCAAGGTTGCGGCAGGCGAGACCGCCGGCAGCAGCCAGGTGACCGTGAAAAGCCGCTTCTACCGCGGCGATACCGGCAATACTCCGCCGGACAATTTGAACGACGAAGCAGCGGTCAAAGCGATGACTCAGTTTTTCAAGAACGGTTTGAACGGTTTGAAAACGAAGCTGGAGAAATAAATTTAAAGGCAGTCTTTATGACCGCTGGGTTCCCACTTACGTGGGAGCGACGATATTTGAGGGCCGGGTTAACCGGTAAATAAAAGTAGAATCAAGGCTATATTGTCTCTGGCAGCTTTAAACCGATCAGCAAAAAAACAAAAAAATCGCCCCTTTCGGGGCGATCTGTTGTCCGAGATTTTACGGATTGGGTCCGTTGTGGCAGCTAAAACAACTCACCTGATAACCAGCTGGCCAATTCTTAATACCAAACTCATCGGCATCAATGGTTTTCGCAACCTTTACCGCACTCAATGGTGTGCCCGCGCTGGTTGTGCCGTGGCAATAACTACAGCTTGGCGCGGTGGCTGTGCCGTTTTTATTGGCGTCTTCGTGTTGCTTAACCCAGGCATCGCCGGTGGTGTGCATGCCGTGCGGGCCACCGTTTACCGTGTTCGGGACTGTAGCATGGCAAGCCTTACATTCGGCTACCGTGCCGGCGTGTCCTTGCACGGCGATGCTTTGCAGGTTTTCGTCGGCATGTGTGGAGGGATATTCCGCGTGCGTCGAACCGTGGCAAGCCTCGCATTGCAAGCCGCCGTGGCCTTTACTGAAACGATACAAGTTCAGCCCGGGAACCGGCGTATTGGCGTTGGTGGCAAAGGTATGATCTGTTGGAACAATGGCTTTGCCGTTGGCGTCGATGCCGGAGATCGCACGTTTGCCGGGCGCGGCGCTGTTGTGGCAAGACTCGCAGGTTGGCTCGTTGAACCAGCCTTGCCGAGTCGGGCTGCCGACCGCTTTCATATTGCCGTGACAGCTTTGGCAACTGATCGACGGGTCGCCGCTTGCATCCGTAGCTGTTGCCATCGCACCGCGCAGACATTGCGTAACCGAACCCGGATGGCATTGGTAACAGGCGCTACGGTTGTCCAGACTATCCAGCGTCAACTGGGTGGCGGGATCTTTTACCTCCGCATGTTTTAAATGCAGTGACTGAGTAAACGGCGCAATGCCGGCCATGCCGCCCATCACCGTGGTTTTGTTGTCTTTGTCGAAATAGGCGTTGCTGGCATGGCAAGCCACGCATAGAACCGGCTGCCCAGCATCCGCCGTCGCCAGTAAACCGCCTGACTTATAACCTTTGCTATTTAGAGTGCTGAGCGCATCGGTAAATATTTTATTTGCAGCCTGTTTTTCATCATGCAGACGCAGAATGTTGCGCTTCCAGTCCTTGTCAGGGTCGGCATCGAACACCCAGCCGGCGACAGGTTTAGCGGCAGTTTGCGCGGCATTGTTATTGGCGTCGCTGGACGCGTGGCAGCCTTTACAAGTCATTTCGTCGCTGACCGGCAACACGGTGGTAGCGCTAGCCAGCACTTTACCGCTCAGCGCGTCCTTGGCGACGACCTTAACGGTCGGATAGAAGTTCTTGTTACCTTTGTCGTCGAAGGGCGTCACCGGGATACCCTCGGCCTCGAACCAGCCGAACGCAGTGTTATAGGTCATGGGGGCGGGTATTAGGGATGGCGTCTTGTTGCCGGGCATTGGGGTGCCGGTGGCAAGCCCGTCCAGGTTTAAGCCGACATCCGGCGCCGGATTCAGGCCCACCAGTTCACCCACCCAAGACCAGAAATTGGTTTTGTTGGCGCTGCTGGTATTGATAGAGCCACTGCTGTCGGCGACCGCTTCATAAGTCAGTAATACGTTGTTACTAACTAACTTGCCGTTTTTATCTTTTAATTGCGCATGCAAAGTGTTGTAGGGCGGCAAGATGGCGAACACGGAAAAATCCAGACCATCCATGCAATGCATGCCTAGGTCGTTCCAGGCCAGCAAGGTGTATTCGCCGATGGCCGTGGTATTTAATACCGTCACCGCTACCGCTTTGGAAGTATTGCTATCGCGGATGGTCACCGTTGCCGAGCCGGCTTTAATACCCTTTACGGTAGCGAGATTATTGGCATAGCCGACGGTGGCGACCGAGTTGTCCGAGGATTGGACGCTTACTGTCCCGGAGGCGTTAGTTACCGTTACGGTCGCACTGCCGCCGACGTTAACCGCTACTACGGCGGGCGAAATCGTCAAGACAGAAGATGGGGCGCTGATGACTTTTACTTCCACGCGTTTTGAGCTTCGACGATCCTTCACCGTGACAGTGGCTGAACCGGCTTTTGCGCCCTTGATACTGGCGATGCCGCTAGCGTAACTGACTGTCGCCACGCTAGTATTACTGGATTTTACGCTTACGCTTCCGGATGATTTCGTTACAGCAACCTTGGCCACTTCACCGACTAAGATTTCGACAGAATCGGGTTTGAGTTCAAGTGCCTGGGCGTTGCCAAACCCGGATAAGCCCAGAAAAATCAGCAAAAACCGAAATATAAATAGACGTGCATTCATACTATCTCCCATGAATACGTTTTGATCGGATGGGTAACCGTTAATTAATTGCCCATATAAAGGGAAGCAAACGGTCAACATCCGATACCGCGTCGCTCCTCGGTGGTGCTTTATCACTTTTTTTTTAAGGTTATTCAGTTTTCAGAGTAACCAATCAAGATGAATTGAAGATGAAAATATAATGAAGTAATGATTAAGATCGGCGCATCTTTAAGACTAGGCAGGCTTGAATCACGCGTGTATATGCGGTGGTTGGGACAATATCGTTAAGTTAAGCCGATCATGGTTCGACAGGCTCACCACGAACGGCTTAACTTAACGGCATTGGCGTTGGGAGGAGAATTTGCAGCGATGCAGCTGGGTGTGTGCCGGTCGCAAGCGCCTTCTGACAGAATTACGGATGGGTGTTTTCAGCTCTATCCGTGCTCATACAGTTCGCTGCCGGTTTTGATGATACCCTGGCGACCGGCCAGTAGGGTCAATTCCGACATGGTTTTGACATTCAGCTTTTCCTTGATCGAGGTGCTGTGATTGCAGACGGTTTTATAGCTCAAACACAATTTCTCCGCCGCCTCGCGGGTGCTCAGGCCATTGGCCAGCAAGCAAAAAATGTCGAATTCGCGCGGCGAAAGCGATTTAACCTTATAAGTCTCGTCCTGGCCGATGGCCATATTTACTGCCAATTGCTGCGCCAAAGCCGGTTCGATATACGTGCCGCCCTCGGCGAGCGTGCAGACTGCCGTTACCAGCGTGTCGGGTTCGTTATTCTTGGTGATGTAACCTTTCGCGCCGGCCTTGATCGCTCTGGTTACATAAACCAGTTCGTTATGAATACTGAATACCAATATCTTGCAGCCGGGGTAGCGGACCAGTAGCCGGCGGACCGACTCCAAGCCGCCCAGACCGGGCATCGATAAATCCATCACCACCACATCCGGGGTTTGCTTGTCATAGACCTGACAGGCGATTTCGCCTCTATCGGCTTCGTATATCTCGCCGATTCGTTCCGATAGCGATAGATAGGTTTTATAACCGGCTCTGACTACCGCGTGATCGTCCACCAATAAAACGCTGATTTTGCTCGCCACTAAATACGTGTCCCGATCTGTTGTGTTGATGAGCAAGAAACACCTTCGGCAAAGCCGTTGCGTTCCGTGGCACGGCGTTTCTTGCCGGTGCATGATGCCGCTTTTTATGTCGGGAAACCATGGGAGCTTTTCCTATTATGTTGGTGCTGTTGGTTTTCGATGGCCGGGAAACTTTCCACTGATTTTTTTGCCGTTTTCCCGTGGTATTGGTGGATTATTCCGTAACGCCATACGGGCCGCCTTCTTTACCATTTGCGCCAGCATGGCCCGGTAGGTCTAAGTCAATATTGTGTGCGACTTGATCGAGATTGCTGATGTGAAAAGTGAAGGAGATTTCTTCAACGAAGCAAAATCTCGCGTTAACGGAATAACGCCAAAATCAAGAGCGACTTGTGATTGATTTTGCCCGGAAATGCCGATGGCGTATCCGCTTTTAACGGAAGGCTCCCCTAACCAACCGATTTGCCGGGCCATGCAACCTAATAAACAACATAGGAGGATTCATGCAAATTTCACGGTTTGCCAAGCAGGTTGCTAAGCAGATGCCGACCACGGTATTAGTGACGGCTGCGGCCTTGTCGGTGTCGCCATCGGCACAAGCGAATAAAGAATTGGAACAGTTATCCAAGCAGAACACCAACTGGGTGATGCAGACCAAGGATTACGGTTCGACGCACTTTAGCGAAATGATCGACATCAATGCGAATAACGTCAAAAACCTGAAAGTGGCCTGGTCGTTTTCGACCGGCGTATTGAACGGTCACGAAGGCGGGCCACTGGTGGTCGACGGCATCATGTATGTGCATACCCCATATCCGAACAATGTGTTCGCGATCAGCCTGGACGAGCCGGACAAAATCCTGTGGCAATTCAAACCCAAACAAAACCCGGCGGCCCGCGCGGTGGCCTGTTGCGACGTGGTTAACCGTGGCTTGGCCTACGCGCCGGCCGGCAAGGATTATCCGGCGACCATTTTTCTGAATCAGCTGGACGGTCACGTAGTGGCGATTAACGCCAAGACCGGCGAACTGCTGTGGAAAATGGAAAACTCCGACATCGCGATGGGTTCGACTCTGACGGTCGCGCCGTTCGTCGTGAAAGATAAAGTCATCGTCGGTACCTCCGGTGCCGAATTGGGGGTGCGCGGTTACGCCACTGCTTATAACGTCAAGGACGGTAAGCAAGCCTGGCGCGTTTATGCCACCGGCCCCGACGAAGACATCAAATTGTCCAAGGACTTTAATAGCGCCAACCCGCATTACGGCCAGTTCGGTCTGGGCCTTAAAACCTGGGAAGGCGATGCCTGGAAAATCGGCGGCGGCACCAACTGGGGTTGGTATGCCTACGACAGCGACCTGGAAATGCTCTACTACGGTTCCGGCAACCCGGCGCCCTGGAACGAAACCATGCGCCCTGGCGACAATAAATGGACCATGACCATCTGGGGCCGCGACGTCAACACCGGCGAAGCCAAGTTCGGTTACCAAAAAACCCCGCACGACGAATGGGACTATGCCGGCGTGAACTACATGGGTCTGTCCGAGCAAATGGTCGACGGCAAAAAAACCAAGCTGCTGACGCATCCGGATCGTAACGGTTTGGTCTACACGCTGAATCGTGAAAACGGTAGCCTGGTCAACGCGTTCAAAATCGACGACACCGTCAACTGGGTGAAAAAAGTCGATCTGAAAACCGGTCTGCCGATCCGCGATCCGGAATATTCCACACACATGGACCACCAGGCCACCGGCATCTGTCCGTCGGCGATGGGTTACCACAACCAGGGTATCGAGTCTTACGACCCCAACAAGCAATTGTTCTTCATGGGCACCAATCATATCTGCATGGACTGGGAGCCCTTCATGTTGCCTTACCGCGCGGGTCAATTCTTCGTGGGTGCGACTTTGAACATGTATCCAGGGCCTAAAGGCACCTTGGGTCAAGTCAAAGCGATGAATTCCGTCACCGGCAAAATGGAATGGGAAGTTCAGGAGAAATTCGCGGTTTGGGGCGGCACTATGGCCACCGCCGGCGACTTGGTGTTTTACGGCACGCTGGACGGCTACATCAAAGCTCGTCATTCCAAAACCGGCGAAGAGCTGTGGAAGTTCAAACTGCCTTCCGGCGTCATCGGTCATCCGATTACCTATAAACACGACAACAAGCAATATGTGGCGATTTATTACGGTGTCGGCGGCTGGCCCGGTGTCGGCCTGGTGTTCGACCTGGCCGATCCGACCGCCGGTCTGGGCGCGGTGGGTGCCTTCAAGGAACTGGCGCATTACACCCAAATGGGCGGCGGCGTGATGGTGTTCTCGCTGTAATTCGCCGCAGCATTCCCACGCTAGAGCGTGGGAATGCATCCTGAACCGCTCTGCGGTTCGGGACGCTGGAGCGTCTGTGGTTCGGTTCCCACGCAGAGCATGGGAACCATATCCTAAGTTATTTGAAGAATTCTTATGAAAGAAACGACACGCATTTTTACCGCTTTGGCGCTGGGCCTGGGTTTCGCCACGGCGCAAGCCGAGCAACCGACTCTTAAAGTCTGCACGGCCGAAAACGAGATGCCTTATTCCAATAAAAACGGTGAAGGTTTCGAAAACAAGCTGGCGCGATATGTGGCTGATCAACTGGGCCGCAAGTTGGAAACCGTGACCTGGACCGATCCGCGTTATTTCATCCGCGATTATGTCGATAAAGGCTTGTGCGATGTGGTGATGGGCGTCGATCAGGGCGATCCGCGGCTATCGACGACTGCGCCTTACTATCGTTCCGGCTACGTATTTATCAGCCGCAGCGACGACAATCTGGATTTGCAAAACTGGGATAGCGAAGCGCTGCGCAAAGCGCAACGGATTGCTTTCGTACCCGGTACGCCGGCGGAAACCATGCTGCGAGCGATAGGCCGTTATAACGACATGTTCAATTACCAGCAGGAGTTGGTCGACTTCAAATCCAGACGCAATCAGTACATCAAGTACGAGAACGACAAGCTGGTTAACGAAGTGGCGACCGGCAAGGCCGAGATAGCCGTGTTGTGGGGACCGGCGGCGGCGCGTTATGTCAAGGCCTCCGCTACGCCGTTGACGATGACCGTGATACCCGACAACAACCAGCGCGCCGACGGCGAGAAAGTAGGCTTCCATTACAGCACTTCGATTGGGGTGCGTAACGGCGATACCGCTTTGCTGGCGCAGTTAAACAAAATCATTAAAGACCAACAGAGCGAGATCGCGGAACTCCTGGAAGCGGATGGCATTCCGCTTCTGGATGAACCCGATACCGCTCTGTCCATGAACTAACAGGAAGCAATCAATAATGAAATTTAAAACACTTTTGAGCGGCGCTGCGCTGACTCTGACAGTGATGGCCATCCCGACGGCGCAAGCCGATATTACCTTGCGTCATGCGTTGACCGGCGAAGTGCTGGACCTGAGTTTTGCCAAGAAAGGCGGGCATACCGATAAGTTTAAGCAATTCATGCAAACCGGGAAGAACCCCTACAACAGTGACGGAGAAGCCATCAAGAAAGGCGAAAGCCTGTATATGACCGGCTGTTCCGGCTGCCACGGCCACGAAGCGGAAGGTAAGCTCGGGCCCGGTTTGGCGGACGATTACTGGACGTATCCCAGAAACTCCACAGACCAAGGTTTGTTCGAGCTGTTGTTCGGCGGCGCCAACGGCATGATGGGCCCGCAATACGTCAACTTCAGCACTGACGACATGCTGCACATCATGGCTTTTATTCGGCATATCTACAAAGGCGATCCGAAGAAAGCCGATTGGTTGAAATAAAACCTTCACCCCAAATCCTCTCCCTGCGGAGACTGTCGTAAAAGGTAGGTTGGGCTGAATACAATGAAGCCCAACATTTTGATTTTGTTGGGCTTCGCTCTGCTCTGCCCAACCTACATTTACCTTTTACGATTGCCTTTTCCGGGAGAGGGTGGGGCGAGGGCAAATTTAAATCTGATATATCAGGAGATCAACATGAACAGACTAGTAATGTTAGGCGCAGTATTGCTGGCTTTAGGGCTGTCCGGTGCGGCAAAAGCCTACGACGGCACCAAATGTAAGGAAGCAGGCAACTGCTGGGAGCCGAAACCGGGTTATCCGGCGCAAGTGGCCGGCAGCAAATACGATCCTAAACACGATCCGAACGAGCTGAACAAACAGGCGCAGTCGATCAAGGAAATGGAAGCGCGTAACGCCAAGCGTACTGAAGTGCTGGCGAAAACCGGCAAGTTCGTTTACGACGTAGAAGGCCAATAGCGATTTTGGTAGCTCAGGGTGCGCGTAGCGTTCCCTGGCAATTTTCCAGCAAATCGAACCCTTAGGACGCCGCCAGGGATGGCGGCAACCTTTTCGATAACAATTCAAGCTCATGCTCCAATTAATCAACGGCGCTTAACTAGCCATGACAAGTAAGCAAACTCTCAGCGACTGGCGCGCCAGTGCGTTGCAGTTGGAACAACAAATCAACCATGTCGTCGTCGGCCAACAGGCGGCGGTGCGCAATCTTTTGATAGCGGTATTCGCCCGCGGCCATGTGTTATTGGAAGGCCAGGTCGGAGTCGGCAAAACCACCTTATTGAGAGCGATCGCCCAAGGGCTGGGCGGCCAATACCAACGCATCGAAGGTACCATCGACCTGATGCCGGCCGATCTGATTTATTATACCTATCTGAACAGCGAGGGCCGGCCCTGCGTCGATCCCGGTCCCTTGTTAAAGCAGGGCGAACAGCTGTCGGTATTTTTCTTCAACGAAATCAATCGGGCCCGGCCGCAAGTACATTCGCTGTTATTGCGGGTGATGGCCGAGCGTAGCATAGGCGCGTTCAACCGCGAATATCGGATGCCGCATATCCAGGTGTTTGCCGACCGCAATCGGGTGGAAAAGGAAGAAACCTTCGAACTGCCGGCTGCCGCCCGCGACCGGTTTTTCATGGAAATCAATATCGACACGCCCAGCGACGACGCAGTGCTGGACGATTTGATGTTCAATCCGCGTTACCACGATGTCGATGCCTTAATCGGCGAAATGGTCGCCAGTCGGATTCCTTATTATCAGCTCAACGACTGGGCCGCCGCGATTCAGCAAAGCATCCAGCCGACACCGGCCTTACGCAAATATGCGCTGGACTTATGGAAAGCCAGCGCCGATCCGCGCGCCTTCGGCATCAAGTTAAACGATGTGGAAATGGATCAATTGCTGCAGGCCGGCGCCAGTCCGCGCGGCATCAGCTATTTGATTCGCGCTGCCAAAGTCCGGGCCTGGCTGGAAAATCGTGACAGCCTGTTGCCGGAAGATTTGCAGGCGGTGTTCGCGGTGACCATGTCGCACCGGATATTTCTGAATCCGATGTACAGCTATCGCAAAGACGAACTGATTCCCACCCTGGTCGACAGCATACTCAACCAAATCGCCGCACCGTAACACCCATGACTATTAAAACGACTCTGCACGCTATGCTGCCGCATGCCGGCCTTGGCCATTTATTGGAAACCTATTTGACCTGGTCCGGCGTTGGCTTTATCTGCTCGTTTATTGCCAGTAGTCTGGATAAACATGCCGACGTGCCCTACGCCGCGTATTACACCAGCGCTCTGAACGATGCGGTGGGTTTTAAATTCTGGATTTTGTTGGCGGTGGTCGGCACCTTGCTGTTTTGCCTGAGCCTGCCGGTGTTATATCTATCGCTTCATTTTCCGGCCATGACGGAGTTTAGTCGGCGCTTGCGGCGGTTTACCTATACCTTTTTTCTGGTGGCCTTCGACGAGGGCGGATTGATGATAGGCATTTTGACCGCCAATTTTATCGATACCAGCGAGCGCATTTCACTGTTGGCTAACAAATCGTTTTTGTTTAGCGATGTCGGTTTTTTCACGATCCTGGCTTTATGCCTGTTGAACTCCCTGCTGTGGCTGTTCGGCGAAGCCATCCATAGCCGCAATGGGCAAACTTACTCTGGCGTGGTAGCGTTACTGATGAAGGTGCCGCTGAAGTTTTCCATTCCGGGATACCTTGCCGTCACGGCCGTGCTGGCCAATTTGGTCGTTAGCCAATAACAAAAGCACGCTAAGCCGATGTCTGCCAATATCCAACCCTTCCAATACCGCCTGCCGCGCCCGGTAGTTGGGGTGTTTCCCGGCGCGCATCCCGGACAAATGGTCGGCAACGGCCAGTTGTTCAAGCGCCATGACACCTTGATCGCACGACCGGATCCCAGACGCATCGATTTGCGCGCCAGCCTGCTTGACCCGTTCGGCAATTATCAAGTGCGGGTGCAACAGCAACACAGCGCAGTCGATGTGTTTTTGCTGGCCGATTTGTCGGCTTCCATGGGATTCGCCGGCAGCAACGACAAACGCCGTGCGCTGGCCGACATGCTGCTGTCGATTGCCGCTTCGGCCTTGGAGTACGGCGATAGTTTCGGCTTTATCGCGTGTAACCAGCAGGTTTTAACCGATTGCTATTTGCCCGCTGGTAAACACATGGGCCGAATTCAAGCCTTGGCCGAACGTCTGCAAAAGTTGGTATTGCAGCCAGGATCGGCCGGCTTACTGCAAGCTCAGCGCTATTTACCCAATCACCGGGCCTTGGTGTTTTTAGCGTCCGATTTTCATTTTCCGCTGCCGCAGTTGCAGGCCATTTTGCAAAGCCTGAGTCGTCACGATGTGATCCCGCTGGTGTTGTGGGATCAAGCCGAATACAGCCGGTTGCCGGATTGGGGCTTGTTTCAACTCCAGGATATGGAAACCGGAAAACGCCGCACCTTGTGGTTGCGACCCGGTTTGAAGCGCACGATAGAACAGGCTTTTGCGCAGCGTTGCGGCCAATTGCAACACCAATTTCGAGCCTTTGGTTGCGAGCCGCTGTTTATCGAAAACGGCTACCGTTCCGAACAGCTAGCACGATATTTTTTAAAGAGGGCAGGGTAATGCAGGCGCCGCAGCGGATTCGCTTCAGGTTGGCGTCGTTGATAATAACGATGCTGTTGGTTGCTTGTTCCGGCACGTCCAACCATGCGCTACGCGATTTTCAACTGCAAACGCCGCGGCCGTTTGGTTATGTGATCGGCGATACCATACGCCACCGCATCTTGATCGAAACCCGCTCGGGCATGGAACTTCAACGCAGTAGTCTGCCCGCGCAAGGCCGACTCAATCGCTGGTTACAACTGAACGACGTCAGCGTCACAGAGCAGGGCGGCAGCGACGGCAATCACTATCAAATCGATCTGCTGTATCAGCAATTTTATGCGCCGCTGGAAGTCAAGGAATTGAGCATACCCGGTTTTATGTTGCGTTTTCAGCAGCATGGGCAAACTCTGGAGCAGCCGGTCGCGGCTTGGGCGTTTACCGTGGCGCCATTGAGGGAGTTGGTGGTTAGGCAGGACCCACACGGCGAGTACATGCGCCCGGACCAAGCGCCGCGGATGTTGGACGACTCGGCAATTGTCCGGCGCTTATGCGTGGCGCTGGCGGTGGCTCTAAGCATCGCTTTACGCTTGGTTTGGCTCTACGGGTATTTGCCCGGACTACCGCAACGCAGTGTATTTAAGCGTGCGCAGCGTAAGTTGCAAAATCTTGGCCTACAACAATTGCCGGAAGCGCTTGCTGCGGTACATACGGCGTTTAACGGTTTGCACGGCAAGCCGGTGTTCTTGCATAAACTGGCCGAGTTTTATCAAAGCCACCCGGAATATCGCAGCATTGCAGATGAATTGGCCTGGTTTTTCGACTATTCCAACCGTTACTTCTTCGGCGAGGCTTCGGCTACCTTGCAAACAGCCGATCTGGAAAAAATCAAAACTCTATGCCTGCATTGCCGGGAAATCGAGCGGGGTAGCCGATGAATTTGGGTTTGGAGTATCCGTGGGCTTTGGCTGGTCTATTGCTATGCCTGTTACCTGTATTCAGGCTCGGCGCGGTTGCCAATCCTTATCCATGGCTGGCTATCCTGCCGCCAGACCCTTTATCGTTAGCCATCAGCGGTTTGATCCGCTTGCTGGGTGTGCTGGCGATAGCCGGCTTAACCTTAGGCTTGGCCGGTGCGTATTTGCAAGAACAGCAACTGGAGCGTATTGGCCATGGCGCGCATATCGTCATGCTGCTGGATCGCAGTAACAGCATGGACAACACCTTCGCCGGCAAGGCGCCGGAAACCCAGGGCGAGGAATCCAAAGCCAATGCCGCCCGGCACTTATTGAATGAGTTTGTGGATCGCCGCGAGCACGATTTGATCGGCATCGCCGAATACAGTACCTCGCCGCTATTCGTGCTGCCGCTAACCGAAAATAAAGCCGCCATTCATGCCGCGATAGACGCCACCGCCTTGCCGGCCTTGGCCTATACCAACGTCAGCAAGGGCTTGAGCATGGCTTTGGAGTTTTTCGATAGCCAGCCGGTCACCGGCTCGCGGATTGTGTTGCTGGTGTCGGACGGCGCGGCGCTGATCGATCCCGACAGCGAAGCGGCCTTGCGGGAATTGTTCAAACAGCGGCAAGTCAGTTTGTATTGGGTGTTTTTGCGCACCGCCAACAGCCCCGGCTTGTTCGAAATCCCGGACGATCCGCGCGACGACAATGCCCAGGCCATGCCGGAGCGCTATCTGCATCTGTTTTTCAACAGTCTGCATATTCCGTACAAGGCTTACGAAGCCGAAACGCCCGGCGCCTTGCAACAGGCGGTGAACGACATCAACCGCCTGGAAAACCGGCCCTTGCGTTATTTCGAGCGGATTCCCAAGCAGGATCTATCGACGCGCTGTTATGCCTGGGCTGCGGCCATGTTGCTGTTATTGCTGGTCGTGAAACTCTGCGAGGCCAGACCGTGATCCGCAAACTAAAACATTGGCTGCTATGGGCCACACTAGCGATAGCCATATTGGTGACGCTGACGCAACTTCTGCAACTATACGGGCTTGCCGGCCAAAATCGGTTGATCGGACAGTTGCTGGCCGATAAGGATGTCGGCGCTGATGAATTGGCGACCTCGGCGCCGGAAGTGCGCATGGCCAGGTCTGTGTATCTCAGCCAACATAAGCGCTACGACGAAGCCTTGGCGACGCTGAACCTGTTATTGCAGCAATCCGGCACCGAGGCGCAAGCGCAAACCCGCTATAACCTGGGCAATTTGTATCTGCGGCAAGCCATGGAAAAAGCCCAGGCCGGCAATATCAACGAAGCGATGCCCTTGCTGGGTCTGGCCAAGCAAGCCTATCGCGAAGCCTTGATGTTGGATAGCGATTTTTGGGATGCCAAATATAATCTGGAAGTGGCGATGCGTTTGTTGCCGGAGATGGACAGAATTAGCAGCGGCGACGATAAAGACGATCTTAGCCAAAAGACTCAGCTGTGGACCACTTTGCCGGGCTTTCCGCGTGGTTTGCCCTAAAACGGGTAGGGTCGAATTGATTCGACCGCAGGCTTCGAACCAGCCAACAGGCCGAGTCAATTCGGCCCTACAAGCGCCATTCTCCCAGACCTACGAGTTCCCTAAATGACCATCATCCCCAACCTCAGGGATTACCGTTTCTGGCTGCTGGCCGCGGCGCTGCTGTCCTTGTCGGTGGTATTTTTCCGTCCGCAAACCAGCGCGCAAGTGTCACTGTACCGGCTAGTGTTCATTGTCGACATCACCCGCAGCATGAATACCGAGGATTATCAACTGGATAAGCAGCCTATAGGCCGCTTGCAGTTTGTGAAACAGGCGTTGCGACAGGCGTTGCTGAAATTGCCTTGCGGTTCGCAAGTGGGCTTGGGCGTGTTCACCGAGCGGCGCTCGACGTTATTGTTCGAACCAATCGAAGTCTGCTCGGGTTTTGCCGAGATAGACGCGGCGCTTGCGGCGCTGGATTGGCGCATGGCTTGGGCCGCCGACAGCCGCATCGCCAGCGGCTTGTTGAGCACGCTGGAAATGTTGAGAGACAAAGACCAGACCCTGGTGTTTTTCAGCGACGGCCAGGAAGCGCCGCCTAATCCGCGTTATAAACCCGACCTGTCGGCAGTCAAGGATAAAGTTAAGGGCGTCATCGTCGGTGTCGGCGGCGAGCAACTGGCGCCGATCCCCAAGTTCGACGCCAAAGGCCAACGCCAGGGCTTTTATAAACCCGAAGACGTGCCGCACCGCTCATCGTTTGGTGAATCGGACTTGAACCCCGAGAAAATCCAGGGCTACGACGCCCGTAACGCGCCGTTCGGCAGCGAGGCGGCAAGCGGCGACGAGCATATGAGCCGGCTGCATGAAAGCTATCTGCGTCAGCTGGCCGCCGAGAGCGGTTTGCGGTACCGGCGATTGACCGATGCCGATAGCCTGGATCAAGCCTTGCAGCAAGCCGATTTCGCCAAACCAGGCAAACAGAATGTCGATACCGGTTGGCGCTATGCCGGCTTGGCCTTGTTGTTACTGGCGGCGGTGTATTTCAGATAAGCGGCATTGCCGGTTCACGGCCTAAATGTCGAACTGTAGGCTAGCCAGTCTGGCGTAAAGCCCGCTTTGCTTGCGTAAATCGTCCGGCGCGCCGATTTCGACGATATGGCCTTGCTCCAGCACCACGACGCGGTCGACTTTTTGCACCGTCGCCAGCCGATGGGCAATGATCAGCGTGGTACGGCCCTGCATCGCCGCATTCAAACCTTGTTGCACTAAAATTTCCGATTCGGCATCCAGCGCGCTGGTGGCTTCGTCGAGCAACAATAGTGGCGCGTTTTTCAAAATGGCCCTGGCGATGGCGATGCGTTGGCGTTGTCCGCCGGACAGGCGAGTGCCGCGTTCGCCCAGAAAAGTCCGGTAGCCGTCCGGCAGGCGCTGGATAAATTCGTCGGCCTGCGCCGAGCGCGCCGCGGCTATCACGGCCGCGTCGCTGGCGCTAGGGCGGCCGTAGCGGATGTTTTCCAGCGCATCGGCCGAGAAAATCACCGCATCTTGCGACACCACGGCGATATGGCTGCGCAACTCCTGTAACGATAATTGCCGAATATCCAGGCCGTTGAAAAGAATGCCGCCCTGCGCGACATCGTAAAACCGCAGCAGCAATTGGAACAGCGTGGTCTTGCCGGCGCCGGACGGGCCAACCAGCGCCACGCTTTCGCCGGCCGCGACGCTCAGCTCGATGTCGCTCAGTGCGGCGGTTTGCGGACGCGACGGGTAATGGAAGCCGACGTGTTGGAAGCGGATCGCCAATGTTTGCGGATTGGGCAAGATTTGCGGCGTAGCGGTTTCGGCAATGGCCGGCTCGGCGCGCAGCAGTTCCAGTAAACGGCCGGTGGCGCCGGTGGCGCGCATCACGTCGCCCCAGACTTCGGCCATGGTGCTGACGCCGCCGGCTACCAACGTGGCGTAGAGCACGAAGGACGCGAGTTGGCCGCCGGTCATGCTGCCGGCGTGCACTTGTTGGGCGCCGATCCACAGTACGAAAATAATGCAGCCCATCACCGCTGTGATCACCAGCACCGTCAACGCCGCCCGAAAGCGGCTGCGGCGGATGGCGGTGACGAAGCTGATCTCCGCGCGCTCGGCAAAGCGCTGGATTTCAGATGCTTCCTGGGTGTAGGCCTGAACCGTGGTCGCGGCATTGAGAATTTCGCCGGCCAGTGCCGAGGCGTCGGCGATTTTATCCTGCGATTCGCGCGACAGTTTTTTCACTTGGCGACCAATGGCCATTATGGGCAGCGTTAACAAGGCCATTAGGCCCAGGTTTAGCGAGAACAGATAAAAACTGGTCACCGCCAGCATGACCATGCCGCCGATAAATTGAAACAGGCTGCGCAAGCCCATGGAAATGGAACTGCCGATTACGGTCTGGATCAGCGTAGTGTCCCCGGTCAGCCGCGATAACACTTCGCCGGTTTGCAAGGTTTCGAAAAATTGCGGGGATTGGCTCAGTACCCGCGCATACACCGCGCCGCGCAAATCCGCCGTCACCCGTTCGCCCACCCAGCTTACCGTGTAATAGCGGGTCGCCACGGCGACCGCCCACAGGCTGGCCAAGCCAAACAGCGCGACAAAATGGCCGTTCAAACTCAAGGAACCTAATAAGCCGCCGCCGTTGCCGTTGCTCTGGCCTTGGCCGAAGCCAAAATCGATCAAGTCGCGAAACGCCAGCGGCACCAGCAGGATGGTGGCCGAGCCCAGGCAGAGCAGCACGAAAGCCAATGCCATTCTACCCCGATAGGGTTTTAGAAAAGGCCACAGCTCTTTTAAAGACGCCGTAGGTTGATTCGCGCCGACTTGCTTCGAATTTGAAATAGGCATCCTGAGTGGGTTGTTTGAGAAATTGGACGGGATGCCATTCTAACCGAATCCCTACCGGTTAACTTTTCGATGTCACCGTAAATTGCCTTAAATCACCACCGGCTTAACGCCGGTGGGTTTGGCTGATAGGAAATAAGAAAATTGGCGTGCGGCGTCCACTGAGCAAATTTGTGCACGAGACTCCGGTTTGTCGCTAGATTTTTGCAGACGTTTATAAAAACCTCGGCAGAGGAGGTCGATTTCTCGCGATTTCGACCTCCAATGTTTTCCCGATTCCTTATGCTTTAAGGTACAAGCCGGTCTACGGACTTAATCGGCGTTTTCCTTAGAAGCTGTTTAAACACGTCGCGAGCTTGTTCATGGCAAGGCGAAAAAACGCGAAAAACCGAAGTGTACATGGAGTACATGAGGATTTTGAGCGATTTTTCAACACAGTCAGGGACAAGTGCAGCAGTTTTTAAACAGCTTCTTAGAGCTTGGTACTCACCATAACCCCCACCCAACGAGGCAGACTTGGGACGTAAGTGTTCCAGTTGGAATTGAATCCGTAGTCGGTATCGAAGAGGTTCTTCACAATCACGCTGGCGTCAAACAGTTTGTCCCTTCTACCCACGCCGATCGCAAAATCAGTAATGCCAAAGGCGTCAACCACGGAATAACGGGATAGCGATGGATCGTTGTTGTAGCTTGTTGTAAAACGATAGTTGACGTTGGTATGGAAATTTAGCTTGTCAAATATTGGCCGCACATAATCGGCATTTAGGCTAAAGCTAAACTTGGCGGCACCCGGCAAGGTTTTACCGCTCGCATCGTAGTAAGGCGTCGAATTACCCCCGAGTTCCAGTGGATTAGCGAGAAACTTAAAGTCTACGTAACGAGCGTCGTTATAAGCGCCAGCGAATCGCAACGTGGTGTAGTCGATGCCGGAATAGGTCACGTCAAGTTCAACGCCTTTTGATTGCACCGCCGGCACGTTGCCGAGACCGCTGGTATAAGCAATTTTGCCGTCATTGTTTAGGATGGTTTGGGCCTTGTCCTCAAAATACATCGGTTGGAGGTAGTTGTCGATGTCGGTTAAATATACGTCGGCCGCGACAAACAGGGATTTATCCAAGAAAGACGACTTGAATCCCACTTCATAGCTATTGGTTATTTCCTCCTGGGCTAGTGCCGACTTACCACCGTTGGCTGTGGCGCCGACGATTTGGGAAATCCCGGCTTTTTCGCCATGCTGATAGGTAAAGTAGACCGTGTGGTCGTCATTGATTTTATAGCTCGGGCTGAAAGTGGCCGTTGGCAATACCTTTTGATAAGCTTCGGCTTCGGTAGCTTGGTACAGACCACCGATGCGGGCATTGCGGACGGCCTTGGCGTCGGCGACTTGCTGTTTCTGTGCGTTAGTTAGCGCCGCGTAGTTGGCCGCGTTGAAGTATTTTTGCGCGACCGAATCGGCCAGTGCGAGCTGTTCCGCCGAATTGGTCGTCAAGGCACCACTGGCGTTACTGTTAAACCCGCCCAGGGCCACGTTATTTCTTGACGCCGGATTCAATTCAGCGCCGAAACCCTGGTCTTCGATCCGGCGTTCCGAGGTGGTATTGCGATTTTCGTTAGTCAGGCGCACGCCGGTGTTGACTGTCAGCGCATCGGTAAAGTGTAAATCGAGATTGCCATAGCCGGCTATACTGGTATTGCGAATGTCGTCCTTGGTTTTGGTAAAAAGCCGGTCTATCGAATTCAACATCAGATAACGGCCGTTACCATTGGCGTCCAAGCGGTTGTATTGATCGACATTGGCATAGTAAGCCCCCGCATCGGAACCATATCTGGCGGTAGTCCAGCGCTCCGGTATCTCATTCTTGAATAAATACAGACCTGTCTGGTAGTCGACGAAGCCGCCGGTTTGCGAGCTTAGTTTCAGTTCCTGGCTGAACTGCTGGTATTCGACGTGACCGGTCGATGGCGAGCGGTCAATGTCGAAAACCGAGATCGGGCCGCCACCGGAGTCGAAATAAAAGTCTTTGTAGGCTGTAATCGAGGTGAGCGTGTGATTGAAGGCCTTCCATGACAGATTGAAGGTTCCCCCTTTGGTGCCGTAGTTATTGGTGTTCTGATTCAGCCGGTTGATTTTGTTTCCAAGGAAGTCGCCGTTGACCGTGTAGTTCTTTTCTTGCGCGAACCAACGGCGGCCAAGCCTACCGGTCGGTTCGAGCGCCTGGTTGACGGCGATGCGATTTCCCGCTGCGTTAACCGAGTCGTAAAAGTCCGGCGTTGCTCTGAAAAAATTCAGGTAATTGTTGGATGTTTCGTGGCCGACTGGCGTGTATTCCAGACTCACTTTGGCCGTGACATCTTCGGATGGCGTTAACAGGAACTGGAGCCGACCGTATGTTCGATCAGTGTTGGTGTAACTGAAATTCCTGTCGTTGACATTGACTTCCTGGCCTTCGGCCTGATCGCGGTAAAACGTCCCGCGCCAGGCGAGCAAACCGTCCAAAATCGGACCGCCAACAGCCGCTTGGGTTCTAATCGTATTGCGTTCACCAAAAGTCAGGGATGCGGAGGCGTCGGGTGTAAAGCCGGGGGCTCGCGTATTGACAGTAATTTGCCCGATGCTGGAGTTTTTTCCGCCCTGAGTGCCTTGTGGGCCGCGGGTAACGTCGAAGCTGTCTATGTCGATAAAGTTTACCGTTGCGCCGATGGCGGTGGTGCCATAGCTGACGCCATCCACAGTCATGCCCACACTCGGATCGAGCTGACCGACACCGGTCGCCCAGCCTACACCACGTATCATCAAGCTACCCGCTTGCGGATTGGTGTAAGTCTGTCGGACGTTGCCAACACGGGTAATGATGTCGCGAAAATCGACGGTATTTTGCTTTTCCAGTTCTTCGCCAGCGACGATGGAGACGGATTTCGGGGTGTCCTTTAATTTTTCGAGTTTACTAATCCGCCGCGCTCGCAATACCACTTCGCCAAGTTCTGTCGTCTCTTCGGCATCTTCTTTGGCTACGATTGTTTCAGGGAGGGCAGGGGGATTTGAGTCAGCGGTCGATGCGCCAACGTCCGCCGCGGGAGAACGTGCTGCGGCTACACCTTGTTTAAGCAACTCATTTTCTTTTTGCAGCAATTCATTTTTTTGCTCGATAGCCTGCAAATGTGCTCGTAAACGGGCTAATTCAGAATCTTCCTCATTGGCTAGTTTAGCGCTGGGTGCTTTCGTATTTGCCGCTTTTTTAGACACCGCTTGTACATCTTTGACACTTACCATAGATGAAATAGCTAGTACGGTGGCAATGCCTAAAGATAGTTGCCGACGCAGGCTGACGACACTCGGCACGTCCTGACGCGATCCGCTATTTAAACTAAGATCTGACAATATATACTTCATGATTTTCGAATCCTCCTTATTTTAAACGTTCCATCCCTTGTTACTGCGTCATGAACATTAACTTTTAGGGCTAGTTAATGCATGATGATTCAATTTAATATCAACTATTTTTAAATTAATATACAAATTAAAAGTTGGGATATTTCTTTAAAAGCAAATAGCGTGCCATTTATTTTTTTGGGCTTGTTTTGGGAAATATCCGGCTAAATAATCGTTATCGATAATATTGACAGATAAGGCTGATGAAATATAAACAATCGCTGTGGATACTGTGGCCGAAAATAAGCAATTAAAATTAATTTTTGGGTATAAAATAAGTGCATTATGATGTTATGTAGATAACAAAGAGCTTTTCTGGTCTTTTAAATATGCAAATGAATAATTCTTGGAATTGCTTATATGGATCACAACAGACCAGAAAGATTGGCGGTGACACTTAATCACGGTTTTTCTATAAACAAATCCTAGGCAATCAGTTCCTTGACCACTTTTCCATATACAACGGTAGGTCGCTCGGAGCGGCCATTATTCAGGAAAATTGTTTTTAAGTGATCCAAGCCCATCAATTGGAGAATCGTGGCATGCAGATCATAGGTATCGACTGTTTCACCTACGGCTTGCAAGCCCACTTCATCTGTCTGCCCATAAGTGGTTCCGGCTTTGATGCCGCCTCCGGCAAGCCATTGGGTATAGCCCCAAGGATTATGGTCGCGGCCGTTGCCGCTTTGCCCATACGGGGTGCGGCCGAATTCGGATGTCCAGACAATCAACGTAGAATCCAATAGGCCACGCTCTTTCAAGTCGGCAATCAGGCCGGCGATGGGTTTATCGACGGCATTTGCGTGGGCGCGGTGGTTTTTTTCCAGATCGCGGTGGGCATCCCAATTTAATGGTTCGCCATCAATCATCAACGGACCTGAGATTACCTGAATGAACCGTACACCCCGTTCGGTCAGGCGGCGTGCTCGCAGCAGGGTGGTGCCGAAGTCTTTACTGGCATTGTCGTCGAGACCGTATAGGGACTTGGTGGCATCTGACTCCTGGCTAATGTCGACGGCTTCCGGCGCAGTCGCTTGCATGCGCGCCGCTAGTTCATAAGAATTAATGCGAGCTTTGAGTTCGGTGTCTTCTGGATAAGAGGCCGCTCTATACTCATTTAGGCGTTTTAACAGGTCTAATTCGCCTCGTTGTTGCTTAGCGGCAATTAATGCCGGGCTCTCCAAATGCAGGATCGGCGATGCCCCAGGTCGGAACGGCGTACCTTGGTAAACTGCCGGCAGGAAACCGGCGCTCCAATGGGTGGCGGCGCCGCCATTCGGTACTTTTTTGTCGTTGTAAAGCACCGTATAGGCGGGCAAATCCGGATTGGCTGAACCTAAGGCGTATTGGATCCAGGCGCCAAGTGAAGGCCGGCCGGGATTGACATCGCCGGTATTCAGCTTCTGCACTGAAATATTATGGGTGGCGCCAATCGTCGTGCTGCCTTTGATAAAAGCGATTTTGTCGGCGTGTTGGGCCAGATTGGGGAGCAAGTCGGAGAACCACGCACCGCTTTCGCCGTGTTGCTTCCAGGCACGATTTGAAACAAACAATTTGGCATCGTTGCCTCCTCGTATGCCTTGCTTAATGCCTTTTAGGAACGAGGTCGGTATGGTTTTTCCCGCTAACTTGATTAGAGTCGGTTTGTAATCGAACAAGTCTAGACTGCTGGGTGCTCCGTCCTGATGCAGCCATATTACCGTTTTTACTTTGGCCGGGAAGTGCGGTGGTTTGGGACTAAGGGGATCAATCAACTCGGTTGCCAGGGCTGGGACGGCCAGAACGCCACCGCCTGGTAGCAAGGCGCTCAAGCTAAGTCCACCCAATCCATAGCCCGCCTTAACCAGAAAATCGCGGCGTGATGAATTACTCATAAGATATTCCTTTTGATTCAATTTAAAAGCGGTAAGCGAAATCGTTGGAGTTAGCGACGGTGTGCACCAAGTCGACAAAAGCAGCGGCCCGTATCGGGTTCAAGTCTTTAATGTCTTTCAAGCCAGTCGGTACACTGATCTCAAATTTGCCCGTCAATGCTTTTTCTTTGATCACTTGTTCTTGGCGGTCTAGGAAAGTTCGTAGTGTGGATTTTTCGGTGTCATCCGGGGCTCGAGCAAAGAGAATTTGGTAGAGCCGGTCGAGTTGGGCGATTTCGTTGCTGCCCGTTTCACGGATCACCCGGCCGGCCAGCGCTTGTGACCAATCGAGGACGATGTCGCTATTTAGCAATGTCAGCGCTTGGAGTGGCGTGGTCGTTACTTCCCGTTTATGGTGTACATGCTGCGCGGAAGCCATATCGAAAGATTCCAGTAGCGGGTAGGGCACGCTGCTGCGGGTAAATATGTATAAACTACGACGGTTATGGTCCTGGGCGTCCTTGGATACGACCCATTTGTCGCCGACCCCTAAATTGCCAGGAATGGGTGGGAAAACGCTAGGCCCGCCCACTTTTTCTTCGAGTTTTCCAGAAGCGACCAGCAATGAATCTCGAATCTCTTCAGCCTCCAAACGTTTGCGCGGGAAAACGGCTAAGAGTTTGTTTTCCGGATCCGCCTGATGGACATCGTCTCGATGCGCGGAAGATTGCCGGTAAACACTAGATAACAAAATCTGGCGATGTAGTTTCTTGACGCTCCAGTTATTTTTGACGAAATTGCCCGCGATATAATCCAAAAGTTTCGGATTGGTGGGTTTAGTCCCCGCCTTACCGAAATCGCTGACGGTTTCTACAATGCCGCGGCCAAAATACTGTTCCCAGATCCGATTCACGAAGACGCGTGCAGTTAAGGGATTTTTCTGGTCGGCGATCCAATTGGCCAATGCCGTACGGCGGCCGGATGAAAACGCCGTGGGCACGATCACGGGTTTTTCGCTGGATAAGGCTTCCGGGAATGCCGGTTGCACTTCTTCCAGTGGGCGATCTAGAATACCGCCAAAGAGCACGCGCGTCGGCGGTGCATCTGTGTAACCGAGTTCAGTCATCCCCGAAATAGTGTCGGAACCGTTAGGTTTGAGAGCGTCGAATTTTTTTAGTTCTTCTTGCAGGGCAAGGTATTGTTTATAGCGTTCCGGGTTTTTGGGGTCATAACCGGGGGCATTTTTATCCTTGGCGGTATCTTGCAGCCATTCGCGGAGGCTTCGTTCGGTAAACGCTTCGGAAAACCAATGGTTTACCCAGCGATCATGAGGACTCCATTGCTGGCGGGGTTTGTTCAAAGAAGCTTGCACATCCTTTGTATATCGTTCGCGGAAATAATTGGTGGCTTTTTGCCTGATCGGGTCGAGTAGGGCTTTCAGCTTTGCCCGTGTACCTTGGCTGGCTGCTTCCCATTTGGCCAATTTATTACGATATTCAATCTCTTGCGGGCCGATTGCGGCGGGAATCTTGTCGCTGGCGCTGAGGTTTGCGAAGAAAGCTTGCAGCGAAAAATAATCCTTTTGGCTGATCTTATCGAACTTATGGTTATGGCAGCGGGCGCAACCGACCGTGCTACCTAGAAACACTTCGCCTACGGTATCGGTAATATCCGTGGTGCTGATGTATTTTCTGTCCACGACTAAGCGGGAAAACGGATCATCGGGGTAACCGCGCAAAAAACCGGTAGCAATCAAGGCATCTTGATCTCCCGGGGCTATTTCATCGCCCGCTAACTGTTCCTGGATGAAGCGTGAATAGGGCTTGTCTTGATTGAATGCGTTAATCACATAATCGCGATAACGCCACATGTTGGGACGCGTATCATCAAGAGTGAAGCCAGCGCTGTCTGAATATCGTGCTAGGTCCAGCCAGCGCCGGGCTTGGCGTTCGCCGTAATGAGGGGAAGCGAGTAATTTATCGGCCAGTTTTTCATATGCGTCGGGTGCCGTATCGTTGACAAAGTTGGCGACTTCTTCGGGCGTGGGAATGAGTCCCCATACATCCAAGGTTGCGCGACGGATATAAGTGGCGCGATCAGCATCCGTGGACGGCGAAAGTCCTTTTGCCTCCAATGGCGCGAGTACAAACGCATCTATGGGCGTCCGTACCCAATTTTGATTTTTAACGACCGGTATGGTTGGAGCGTCTACCGGTTGATAAGACCATAGTTTGCTTTTGCTGCCGGAGGTATCACCGCTTGGTTTCTGTTCGGAGACTGTTGATGTCGTCGGTAGAATTTGCGATTCGGAAACTTGCGGTGCTTCTGCTTCAGGTTTGGTCTGCTTGCCATCTAGCGAGAGAGCTGTTGCTTTTGGAGCTAACCCATTCCAGAAATCATTAAAATTCGCCAATACGGCAGCCCCAATTACAACGCCTGTCAGAGCGAACAGTAGTGGGGGATAAGCTGCTTTTTTCATTTATTTCCTCCTTAAAATTTAAGCGCGTTATAGGCGGCGAAACCCTTCAACGTTAGATCAGCACGTAGTCGGTATTTTGTGTATTTACCTGCCTCTATTTTTAGAATGCCTAATAGACATTTTTGCTAAGCGACATGTTTTTTATATGCTTCTAAAGCTAAATAACAGTAATTTCATATGATATTTTTGGAGTGGCTGACGTTTGAAATGCAGCTAACGTGCCAATAGTATTTTTCAGAGTTGGATTCCGAAAGAAACGATATTTATATGATTGATTTATTTTTATAATTTGAATTTATAAGTTTTTTGTCTTTGAATTTTTTTTCAATATCTTTAACGTCGTAATATGTTTTTGCTGTTTATTCATCAGTGTGCAAACAGGATTTGTTTTTGCAAAAACAGTGATAGATGTTCACTTTGCTGGATTCCAGTCAGGAAATTAGATTTGAATGTGGTGCGGTATTACGGGTTTGGATTGGATAGCAATGTAAGGCTCCATCCCGTCCACCTGTAAAAGTTATGCGACCTGCGGCATCCTGTGATTTTTCGATCAGGAGTGAGTATGGCCGTTACATCGAAATGGCGTCAGCACATTGAAAATTGGCAAAGCAGCGGTTTGTCGCAATCCGAGTATTGCGTACAGGAAGGTATCAATGTCAGAACATTGGCTGCCAGACTGTGCGACTATCACAAACAGCCTGCGGCAGAGTTAGTCGCGTTAGTGCCGGTGCAGATTGCACCGACTGAGCCTGGTTCTGTGTCGACACCGGCGATAGCGGCCATTGTCTTTACCCACGTCCACGGTCATCGACTGGAACTTTCGCCTTCTGTGCCGGCTAGTTGGGTGGCAGAGTTGCTACGATGCCTGGCTTAATCGATTATCCCGCGCAGATTTGGGTGGCGGTGGTGCCGGTCGATATGCGGCGTGGCCTGGATGGCTTGTCAGCTATGGTTCAACAGAGTCTGGGGCATTCGCCGTACGCCGGATCAGCGTTTATCTTTCGTAATCGTGCCGGCAACCGGCTACGGTTGTTGATGTGGGACGGCAATGGCGTTTGGCTGTGTCAGCGCCGTTTGCATCAGGGGTCTTTTGTGTGGCCCAAGGTCGGTGATGGGGTGTTTGCGATGACTTCAAGCCAATGGCAATGGTTGGTTAGTGGTGTCGATTGGCAGCGCTTATCCACCCAGCCCCAAGCAGACTGGCAGGTGCGAATGCGGGGCAAAGCCCGAGGGTAAAAAACTACTGGAACCCAGTCATATCAAGGCTTTCAGCGGGAGATTGCGGTATAATAACCCCATGAATCCGCTAGCAAAACTTGAGCAATTGAATCTGGAGCCGGCTGCCAAAACCGAGGTGGCGGCACTGATTCAATCGCTGATCGAACAGGCGGAACGAGATGCCAAGATCATCCAAGCCAAAGAGGTCAAAATCGAAGCCCTGACTTACGAACTGGCCTATTACAAGCGCATCCGCTTCAGTACTAAGAGCGAAGCCTTAGCACCGCTGCAACGTGATGTGTTCGAGGAAACCTGGAACACCGACATCTCGGCTATCGAGGCCGAGGTCGAACAGCTGCAAGGCGACCAAGCGGGCGAGACGGTCACTAGGCCATCCAAACGCCCACGTGCCGGCAGAAAAATGCTCCTGCATTTTCTGCATTCGCCACATCCTTGTGGCTTGACGGCAACCCTTACCGGACCATCTGCCGCTGGTGGTGAGCGAGATAGGAAAATGCTGAACTCGATTTGGTCAGGTATTGGTCGTAAAGTCGAACGCAAGTGAACCACTGATGACTATGGGTATTCCAACGGTTGCGGATCGAATCGCCCAAACGGTGATCAAGCAGGTACTGGAACCGGAATTGGAGAAACATTTCCATCCCGGTTCCTTTGGATACCGTCCTGGAAGGTCAGCACATCAGGCATTGTCTATGACGCGGAAACGCTGTTGGACTTACCAATGGGTGTTAGAGTTTGATATTAAAGGTTATTTTGATAATATCGATCATGGTCTTTTGATGCGGGCGGTGCAGAAACACACCCAAGAGAAATGGGTGCTGTTGTACATAGAGCGGTGGCTGAAAGCGCCGGTGCAGATGACAGATGGGACACTACAGCCAAGGGATAGAGGAACCCCGCAAGGGGGAGTAGCTAGCCCCTTGCTAGCTAATTTGTTTCTACACTACACATTTGATGTGTGGATGCAGAAGCATTACCCTGAAATTCCGTTTGAGCGATATGCCGATGATGGCGTTTTACATTGTCGGAGCAAAGAGCAGGCGGTATATCTGGGTCGAAAGGATTCAAAAAAGGATCCGGTCTTGCGAGGGAAGGCAGATTACATACTGGAAGCAGGCGGAGAGGTACGTTGGGTCATCGAGGGTAAAGCGCCATCTTGTGCCATTGACGCGGATGAAATAGAACAAGCATGGACATACGCGAATCATCCAGAAGTACGTGCGGTTTATTTTTCGTTATGTAATGGCAAACGTCTATCGGTCTATCAAACCAACCGTGGGGCTGAATCGCCCCCTATCTTGTCAATTAATTAGAGTCTGCTCAGAAAATATAACCCATTGATTAAGCGTAGTTATTGAGGAATTTTGGTATAATTGCTGCACGAAAAACATGCCATTAGCCTCAAAAACCGTGCAGCCATGATTCGAACCACGAGCTCAAAACAACTGACGATAGCTGAATTCGACTGGCCGTTCGAGACAGCCCTGGATAAACACAATCGCTGGGTAAAACTGAGTGAGTGCATCCCGTGGGACGAACTGGCGGAATGCTATTACCAAGGGATGAGGGCGGACCGGGGCCGGCCGCTGAAAGACGCGCGGCGCGTAATCGGCGCGGTGATCATCAAGCACAAACTGTGTTTGTCAGACGTGGAAACCGTCCAGCAAATCCAGGAAAACCCGTACCTGCAATACTTCGTCGGCTTGCCCGGCTACCAAGCGGCGGCGCCGTTTGCGCCGTCGTTATTGGTCGAAGTGCGCAAGCGCATGGGCGAAGCCGTGTTCGAAGGCTTTCACCGCGCCATCATCGAGGCGCACGAGGGGCAAAAGCCGACCCCGACCAAACTGGAAACGCCGCCGGCCGCGGCAACGCCCGCTGCGTCTGAGCCGAAGGCCGCGGCTAGCGTGACCGCGCCTGAAGCTGAGGTTCAGCCCGAGGCGGCCGAAGCGGCCTTGGATTTTGCCGATAAAGACGGTGTCCCATCGGCACCGGAGCCGGAAGCACCGGCCGCCCCGCGCGGCCAATTGATTCTGGATGCCACCGTGGTCGAACAAGCCATCCGCTTTCCCACCGATTTGAGCCTGTTGAACGAAGCGCGGGAATTAACGGAACGGATCATCGACACCCTGTGCAAGCGCCTGAAGGTCACGGACAAACCCAGGACTTATCGCCACAAAGCCCGCAGTGCGTATCTGGCCGTCGCCAAACAAAAGCGCCCCGGCCGGAAAGTGCTACGCCGAGGCATCAAGCAACAGTGGCAATATCTGCGCCGCAACCTGAGCCACATCGAACAACTCTTGGCGCCCATCCCTCAGGGTTCGCCGCTGCCGTTGCCGGGTTGGCTGCTGCATCGCTACTGGGTGATTCAGCATCTGTACCAGCAACAATGGGACATGTATCGAAACCAGACCCGCCGCTGCGACCGCCGCATCGTCAGTATCAGTCAACCCTATGTGCGGCCGATGGTGCGCGGCAAGTTGGACAAGCCGGTCGAATTCGGCGCCAAACTCAGCGTCAGCCTGAGCGGCGAAGGCCTAGCTCATGTCGATCACCTGCGATGGGATGCCTTTCACGAAGGACTGGATCTGGTCTCGCAAGTCGAAGCGTACTTGGCGCGCTACGGCCACTATCCGGAACGGGTGCTCGCCGATCCGATCTACGGCACGCGCGCCAACCGCGACTACCTGAAGCAACACGGTATCCGCTTTGCCGGCAAACCGCTCGGCCGCCCCAAACGCGAAACCGAGGCCAACCGGGAGCAACTCAAACACGACAAAGAACAGCGCCGGCAGGAATACCTGCAGCGCATCCCCATCGAAGGCAAATTCGGCCAAGGTAAAAACGGCTATCGTCTCACCGACATCCGCGCCAAGCGCGCCAACACCTCGTTCGCCTGGATCAACACCATCTTCTTGGTGATGAACCTGCTGGTCCTGCAAGGGATCTTTTTTGCCCTCGGTCAATGCCGCCTGGTCGGGTTACTGCAAATGATCGTGCGCGCCTGGAAACAAAAGATTTGGAATCTGCGCACCCATTCTAACTTGGCCGACCCGATTTGCTCGTCATTGCCACAGCTGATTTACTGAGCAGACTCTAACTACGAACAACTGAGTGATCAAGATACCATGGGTATTCTGTTCAATTTATTATCTCCTGAGGCTGTACTCAGAGATCATCCTGCACAAGTTATTGATATATATCCTCCTCTTGGTCCTGGTCTTAGATCAATTGCTCGGATAACAGGCGGACATATTTATTACGAAAAATCTACTTTCCCTATGCCAGCGCTGGAGGCGTTACAAATTTCGATAACTTCTGGAGCGGTAGAGAGGGATTCAGAAAACAGAATGGTTGCTTTTTTAGAATCGCGTGCACCAACTCGTTCATTTCAAGAACTCAATGAGCGACTGGGTTTGGCTACCGTTGAGTTGGTCTCCAACGACGTAAATATATCAACTGACCGCACAAGGCCAACGAGTTTTACTTGCTCAAAAACAGTCATTTTCCCCGCTGGCGAAGAGTTACTTGATATGAATACGTGGGAAATGGTTAGGTTACCGGGCAACATGCTTATCAGTGTGTCGGCCTCAGCAACTGGTGTTCTCGAAGAAAATAAGTTCTACGGTACAGTTCTTAACAACATGGTGATCAACAATGCTTATCCGATTACCCTTGAAGGTCAGTTTTGCTTATATGTCACTTGATTAGCTGGCTAGGGTTGGGTAGAAAAGTATTGCATACCGAACGTCCGCGCCACCAGAAAATAAACAAGGTTCCCTTCAACTTTCGGTATGGTTTTCTCCCGCATGCTGCGCCGAGCACTGGAGCTTTTGAACGGGGTTGCCGAAGGGGCAGGAAGCCCCTTTCGGCAACCCCGTTCAAAAGCGAGGAGCGCTGGAAGCAAGCGGCATCCGGGTGGCTTTTTCTTTGGGTACTTTCTTTTGGCGGAGCACAAATTCGCCTGGAGCGAATTTGAACAGCCGATAGGCTGGCCCGCAGGGCGAAAACCAGGGATGGTTTTCGTAGCGAAATTATCGCGGCTGTCGGTCCGCGAACCGACATTAAAAAGCCGTCGCGATAGCGACACAAAAAACTAACCCCGAATCGGCGGCTCCAACAAAACATCAGCCAACCGCCCCTCATCCCGCCCCAATATCACCGGCACCAACCCCTCATCAGAATAAATACAATAACCATTCCGACCGTTATGCTTGACCTCGTACAAAGCCGCATCGGCCTTGTGCAGTAATTCCACCAAGTCGGTGCCATCCAGCGGGTATTGGGCGACGCCGATGCTGGCACCGACGTAATCGTGGCGCGAGTCGCCCAAATCAATGTCGCGGCTGATGTTGCCGATCAACCTCAATAGAAATTGATGCAGGGTCTGGGCGCCGGGGTGTTTGTGTAAACAGATCAAGAACTCGTCGCCGCCCAATCTGGCCAGCAGATCGACGCCGCGTACCATGGTTTTCATGCGTTTGCCGATTTCGATTAATACTTTGTCGCCAGCCAGATGGCCCCATTGGTCGTTGATTTGCTTGAAACGATCCAGGTCCAGCAGCAGCAAGGTGACGTTGTCGTTTTCTCGGTCGGTATAATTTAGATTGAGGCGGACTTCCAGTCCGCGGCGGTTCAGTAATTGGGTCAGGGCATCGTGGTGCGACTGGAAACGCGCTTCGTCTTCTTGTTGTTTACGGCTGCTGACGTCCATGAATAAACATTCGGCCACCAGCTTGTATTCCGGATGCGAATGAGTGGAAATCAGCACGTGTACCCAATCTTGCCTATTGTCGGCCCGACGCAAGCGTAAATCCTGAGATTGCGGGGTATGGCTCACCAGCGCGTTCGCCAACAGACCGCGAAACTCGTTCGGCTCGAAAAACAAGGCAATTTCCCAATGTGCCAGCAAGGAAAATACGCTTTGCACTTTGTCGGGCCAATCTTCGAACAGCTGGTTGACGGCGGGGTTGGCGATCAGACAATGGCCGTGTTGGTCGAGTAGGGCGATACCGGTTGAGGCTTGGGTAAAGATGGCTTCGTATTGCCGCTCTAAAGCTTCGATTTGTCGCCGTAGTACGCGCTCTTTACGCATCGATACCGCGACGGCGGTTAGCAGGGTGTTGATGTTGTCCGCCAAGGTGGTTAATTCGTCGCGATGATGGGAGTTGACGACGGTCAGTCGTTGTTCGGTGCCGGGTATAAGCGTGCTGAGTTGTTGCGATAGTCTGAGCAGCGGATTGCTGACCAGGCGGCTGATGATCAGCCAAAATATAAGAGTGGGAAATAACACTAAGCTGCCAAGGGCAATCGCCATTTTTTTTGCGCTGGCGGTGGCTCGTTGGTGGATCACGGGGGGATGTAGGGCCACTTCCAATGTGCCGACTGTTTCGTTGTCGTCGAACGGCGATTTGAGTAAGCGGGTGATCAAGGGTTGCGCCGCCAAGTTTGGGTATTTGGCCTTTTTGACATCCAGGCCGGTATCGTTGGCTAGATGTACGGAAGCCACGAAACTACTGCGCAACACGCCGCGTACCACGTCGTCGGCGATCTGCGGATCGCCGGCGTAGAGGGCGATGGCGGCGGAATATTCCATGGCGTCGATCAATTCGCCGACTTGCTGTTGAGCGTCGTGTTCGGCATCTTGGAAGGTCAGCGCGTAAACGCCGAGCACGATCAGCGCGCTGAGCAAGAGCATGCCCAAAAAGACCAGTATCGATAACCGGGTTTTCAGACTGTGTACTACTTGGCTAGTCATGGCTTTGAGTCAGCGGCGCGGGAAGGCAAACCGATTAAAACACAAAATCCAAGGTGGCCGAGAATATGTTGGAAAATTCCTTGGGCTGGGGGACGCCGTCTTGATCGGTGCGCCATAAGCCGATGCCGTCGCTATTTCTGACGTGTACCAAGTCGTACTGTAGCTTGAGGGCCAAGTTGTTATAAAAATCCCAACGTCCGCCCAGGGAAATCGTTTCCTGGTTGGAATAGCTTTCCGCGAACGGGCGCTCGGCGGCGGCCTGCAGGTCAGGGAAGGGCAGTGGGCTGGGTACTTCCGGCCGGCCATTGGCAGGCCAGAGTGTGCTGTAACCGATAAACGGCGTGACCGAGCCGAGCCGGTAACCGACCGTTGCATAAGCCGTATAAACGTCGGCGATAAAGCCGTTGCCGTGGAACAGGCGGCCGAACTCAAACTGGGCGCGCCAGGGATCACCTTCGTAGGCCAGGCCGGCCGATAGGAAATGATTCTGGCTGCCGCGTAAGGTGTAGCGGCTGCTTAGACTGGCTGCGTCCGGATAGAGGAAGTCGGGCAGTTGCTGGATATTGGATTGCAACTCTTGTAAACCCGGATGGTTGGATTGCAATTGGGTGCCAACATAAGATAGCTGAGCATGCCAGTCCTGCCAGCGCAGATTGACGTTGCCACCCCACAGTGGCGCAATCTGGATCTTGTAGTTTGGGGTGCTGGGATAAAACGGCGAGGCTTCGCCGGCAAAGGCCTTGATGCTGAGACTGATATCGTCGATATCGAACGAATAGGTGACGTCGCCGCCGTTGAAATGAAACAGCGGCAAGCGCCCATAAAATTCGATGGGTGGCCGCACCCATAAATAGCTATAGCCGATATTGCGCTGATCCGATACCAGGCCCATGTCCAGACCCACCCGGCCGGCGCGCAATTGCCAATTGGCGTTGGGCCGGTAGCTGATAAACGCCCATTGCAGGCTTTCTTCGATGGTTTGCGCTGGCCGGTCTTTTAGCACGGCCTGGACGGTAGCCGACCATTGGGGGTTGATGACTGCATCGATCTGCATCCCCAGCCGGCTGTCGGTGGACAGCGGCAAGCTACTGCTGCTGATGCCTTCCTGATCGGCAATGTCACGTGTCAATGCGTGATGAGCTTGATCGCTGGTCGCCAGGCCTAACGTGCCGAAGCCGCTGATACGCAATCGGGATTGGTTGCCGAGATCGATATTCCATTCCGCTTGGCCGGTCGTGGTCGCCAGGAGTCCGCAGGCGGCGAGAAGGGCAGTGAGAGTTTTCATCGCATGAACTCCTGATAGCTATTCAAGATAAAACAGAACGCGTACCGACGGGGTGACTCTATCCTCTTCCACATAGCCAATCGCATCGCGATTTTGCGATACGGCCTGCAATACGCTGAGACTGTCCGGCAACATGCGTGGCGGTGTGGCGCGGCCGCTGAACATTAGCCGAGCCCAATAGGCGTTGATTTGCGCCAGTGGCCTTCCGGTTAGGGCTTCGTAAAATCGTTCTCGTATCGGGGAGCCCCCTTGCTGATCGAGTGGCAACGGGATGCGGTTATTAGTTAGGCTCAGTAAACGGCCCATGAAGATGTCGACCACTTGTTTGCGGGATATATCGGTAAAACTACTTTCCGGGTGGACGATAATGGCGATGCGTGACTGAGCGACACCGGTCGGCGACCAGAGTGTGACCAGCAACAGCAGAAATTTCGCCAAGGGATGCATCGTCGATAACTACCCGGAAATTTTGAGTGAGAATGGTACCCGCCCCGGCGATTCTACCACCTAACCTTCTCTGACCGATATGGGAGTGAGGCTGTCGATGTTATTGATTAGTCGTTTGACTGGTTTTCAGGCTTTCGGACAGGGAGATGTTTATTTTGAGGGAGCTGTTTGCGATTTGGGGCGCACTGGATATGACTTGGCCAGCATTTGGCGTTCTTTATGGCATGGTGTCAAAAAAAGGCCGGTTACCCGGCCTTTGTGTTGTGGCTAAGTTTACGCTAACAAGCCTTGCAGCAAGCCGTTCAGCTTATGCACAAATGCCGACGGATCGTCGAGCTGACCGCCTTCGCTGAGGATGGCTTGGTCGAACAAGATATGGCTGATGTCCGCGAAGCGGGCATCGTCCTGCTCGTTTTTCAAGGCCTTGACGATGGCGTGGTCGGGATTGATCTCGAAGATCGGTTTGCTGCCGCCCATGCCCATCATGTTCATGGATTGGCCGGCTTCTTTCATGATCCGCTCCATATTCAGGCTCATGTCGTAAGCGCCGGTCACCAAGCAGGCAGGGGAGTCGGTCAGGCGGTGGCTGACTTTTACCTCGCTGACTTTGTCTTTCAACACTTCCTGGATTTGTTTCAGGACCGATTCGAAATCCTTGTTGATTTCTTCTTGATGCTGTTTTTCTTCTTCAGAGTCGAATTTATCCAAATCCAGTTCGCCCTTGGCGATGGATTGCAGATGCTTGTCGTCGAAGTCGGTCAGGCTGGACACCAGCCATTCGTCGATGCGGTCGGACAGCAGCAACACCTCGATACCTTTCTTGCGGAAGATTTCCAGATGCGGGCTGTTTTTGGCGGCGGCGAAGCTGTCGGCGGTGACGTAGTAGATTTTCTCCTGGCCTTCCTTCATCCGGCTGACATAGTCCGCCAACGAGACATTCTGGATTTTGTCGTCGGTATGGGTGGACGAGAAACGCAGCAACTTGGCAACGCGGTCCTTGTTTTTATGGTCTTCGATCGGGCCTTCCTTGATGACGTTGCCGAACTGCTCCCAGAATTTTTGGTATTTTTCCGGATCGTTCTCGGCCAGATCTTCCAGCATGCCCAGCACTTTTTTCACCGCGCCGGTTTTGATCGCGCTGATCTGTTTGCTTTGCTGCAAAATCTCGCGTGAGACGTTCAGCGGCAAGCTGTCGGTATCGATCACGCCACGCACGAAGCGCAGGAAGCGCGGCATCAATTGTTCGGCATCATCGGTGATGAAGACTTTTTTGATGTACAGTTTCACGCCGTGTTTGGCGTCACGGTCCCACATGTCGAACGGCGCGCGGCTGGGTACATACAGCAGCAAACTGTATTCGTTGGTGCCTTCGACGCGGCTATGCACGTGAGTTAACGGCTCCTGGAAGTCATGCGAGACGTGTTTGTAAAACTCGGCATATTCTTCTTCGGAAATGGAATCTTTCGATTGCGTCCATAAAGCCGATGCGCTATTGACGGTTTCATCTTCGACGCGGGCCGGCGCGGTTTCGTTACCTTCTTCGTCTTTCTCGGCCGGAATTTCCTTGCTCATCACGATAGGCAGGGAAATATGGTCGGAGAATTTTTTAACGATGGAACGTAGTTTCCAGCTGTTCAAAAACTCTTCTTCGCCTTCTTTTAGATGCAAGACGATTTCGGTGCCGCGGCTGGCTTTATCGACTGATTCGATGGTGTAATCGCCTTCGCCGGCCGATTCCCAACGTACCGCTTCGGAGGCCGGCGCGCCGGCTTTGCGAGTGGTCAGCGTGACTTTGTCGGCGATGATGAAGGCCGAATAAAAGCCGACGCCGAATTGGCCGATCAGTTCGCTGTCCTTGGCTTGGTCGCCAGTCAGGCGCTCGAAGAATTGCTTGGTGCCTGACTTGGCGATGGTGCCAATATGGTCCTGCACTTCGGCGCGGGTCATGCCGATGCCGTTATCGCTGATGGTGATGGTCTTGTTGGCTTCGTCAAAATCGATGCGGATTTTTAACTCGCTATCGCCTTCGTACAAGCTGTCGTTGGCCAAGGCTTCGAAACGCAGCTTGTCGGCGGCGTCGGAGCCGTTGGAGATCAACTCGCGCAAAAAGATTTCCTTGTTGCTGTACAAGGAGTGAATCATCAAGTGCAGCAAATGCTTTACTTCGGTTTGAAAACCTAGGGTTTGTTTGTTTGCCTCAACAGTCATGTCTATACTCATTTGGTTGTAAAGTGGACTCGGGCGAGTTGGGGATGATAATTTTATTTTTCAAGTCCGGCCGAGTCGCGGATTTTATGGAGTCGAATTCTTGAGCGTTTTATTGCCATTCCCATCATGAGTTACAGTTTAGCCGGCAAAAACATACTGATTGTCGAAGACAACCCGGTGTTCCGCAAAGCCATGCGGGACATGCTGTATAGCTTGCGAGCCGATGTCGTGGTCGAGGCGGATAACGGTATCGCCGCAATCGATGCCGTGGCTAAGAGCAATTTCGACATTGTTTTATGCGATTACAATCTTGGGCCGGGCAAGAACGGTCAGCAGGTGCTGGAGGAAGCTCGGCATCGTAAGTTGATCGATTATCGCTGTGTGTTCATCCTGATCAGTGCCGAGCAATCGACTAGCGTGGTGCTGGGGGCCATGGACAGCAAGCCCGATGAATATTTGGCCAAGCCTTTCAATGCCCAACAGCTGATGAGTCGCTTGACCAGGCATTTCGAGCGCAAGGATTATTTAGCCAATGTCGACAAGGCGATTGCCAAGGGCGATCTGCCGCTGGCAATTCTACTTTGTGATCAGTTATTGGCGGTGGGCGATAAAAAAATGCATTTGCATTTGCTGAAAATGCGCGCCGAGCTAGCGATTTCCGCCGGCGATTTCGATAAAGCCGGGCAAATTTACCAAGAAGTGTTACAACATCGAGAATTACCTTGGGCGCGTTTGGGCTTGAGCGTCATCGATTTTCAGAACAACAATATCGAACAAGCGCTTGCCGGTTTTCAAAGTCTGGTGGCGGAGAATCCGATGCTGATGGAGTGTTACGACTGGCTGAGTAAAACGTATGAGGCCTTGGATCAGTATCACGATGTCGAAAATGTGTTGCAGCAGGCGCTGGAGTTGTCGCCGCAATCGATTTTGAGACAAAAGAAACTAGCGGAAACCGCCGATAAAAACGGTAATCTGGAAGCCGCCGAAAAAGCCTACAAGACAGTGGTGAAACTGGGTAAACATTCCGTACACCGTTCATGCAGCGATTTTGCCGGACTGGCGAAGCTGCAAGCCAAAACCAACGCCAGCAACGAGGCTTTGAAAACCCTGGCGCAAATGCGCGAGGAATATGCCAATCATCCGGAAGCGGAATTACGGGCCAGCACTTTGGAAGCCGATGTGTATAAGGCCTTGGGGAATGAAGAGTTATCGCAGCAAGCTTTGCAGAAGGCTCTGGATTTATGCGGGAGTCTCGGCAACCAGACGCCCAGAGACTTGCAATTGGAGGTGGCCAGGACCTGTTTTTTGAACGACGAGCACGGTCGGGCCGAAGCAATATTGCAGGATTTGATCCATTGCCATATCGATGACGATCGGTTTTTGGACGATCTGCGCCGGATGCAAAGCGGTATCGGCATGGATAATCATTCGGAAATATTGATTCAGAAAACCAAGCAGGCCTTGATCGCTACTAACAATCAGGGCGTGGCGCTGTATAAACAAGGCAAGTTTAAAGAGGCTTTGGATTTATTCGAGCAGGCCATTCTGACCATGCCTGACAATAAAACCATTATCGTCAATATGCTGAAAATCCTGATTCACGATTTGAAGGCGAATGAGTTTAGCGTCGAAAAAAATCAACGGGTCAAGGCTTTGTTTCAGAAGGCCAAACAAGCGGGCGTCGATCAACACAAACTGGGGATATTGCAAATGGAGTATGCAAAATTGCGACAGTCTCAATTGGCGAAGGCGTAATTCATGCCGGCTAATATTGAAAATAACGGTTTGTTTCCGACGATTCTCGCGTCCACCGTGCATGACATTAAGAATTCGCTGAGCACTTTGTTGGCGTTGATTCGGCAAACCTTAGCCAAGCAAAATAATTGCAGCGACGACTTAAACCAGTTGGAATTTGAAGCGGCGCGGATCAATCACAGTTTGATGCAGTTATTGGTGATGTATAAAATCGATTCCCAAAAATTTAGTTTGCTGATCGACGAATATCCGGCGATTGATATTATTCGCGAAGCCGTGGATCAACAAGCGCGCTTGTCTAGGCTGAACAATATCGATTTGCAGATAGCATGCGACGACGAGGTGATGTGCTATTGCGACTATCCGAATGTCAGCAACGCGTTGGCGTCGGTGTTGAATAATGCCTTGCGTTATACCAAGCAAACGGTCCTAATCTCCGTCTCGGAAGAAATCGGCTATTTGAGAATAACCATTGAAGACGATGGCGAGGGCTATCCAGAGCATTTTTTGAATGCCGATCTGAACAATATGGCGGATTTGGATTGGGTAAGCGGCAATACCGGTTTGGGGTTGTATTTTGTCTCGGTGATAGCCGAGCTGCACAAGAGGGGCGATGTCTGTGGCTATGTGCAAGTGGATAATCAAAGCCGTTTGGGCGGTGCCAGGTTTAATCTGTTTTTACCCTGATGTCGAGTTGGTTTGGCTGGCGGCTAACGCTAGTACTAAGGTACAATAAGCCCGACAACGTTGCTGTGTTTCGTTGAGTCAGATAGATAACAAATAGAAAAAACCTTTAAATATGAGTATTTTAGTGACCGGCGGCGCCGGCTTTATCGGCAGCAATTTTGTGTTGGATTGGTTGGCGCAAAGTGACGAAACCGTTGTTAATGTCGATAAATTGACCTACGCGGGCAATTTGGAAAATCTGTCCTCGCTGCAAGGTGACGCCCGGCATGTTTTTGTAAAAGGCGATATTGGCGATTACGACTTGCTGTTGAGTTTGTTGGAAAAACACCGTATCCGCGCCGTCGTCAATTTCGCGGCCGAATCCCATGTCGACCGTTCGATACACGGTCCCGAGGATTTTATCCAGACCAATATCGTCGGCAGCTTCCACTTGCTGGAGGCGGCGCGGCAATATTGGAATAATCTGGATCAAGCGGCAAAACAGGCTTTTCGTTTGCTGCATGTCTCCACCGACGAAGTCTATGGTTCGCTGGCGAAAACCGATCCGCCGTTTGCTGAAACCAACCAGTATCAACCCAATAGCCCGTATTCGGCCAGCAAGGCGGCTAGCGATCACTTGGTGCGCGCTTATCACCACACTTACGGTCTGCCGGTATTAACCACCAATTGTTCCAATAATTACGGACCGTATCACTTCCCTGAGAAATTGATCCCGTTATGTATTCAAAACGCCCTATCCGGTAAACCCTTGCCGATTTACGGCGACGGTCAGCAAATCCGCGATTGGCTGTATGTGAAAGATCATTGCAGTGCGATCCGTCGGGTGCTGGCAGCCGGACAAGTTGGTGAGGTGTATAACGTTGGTGGCTGGAACGAAAAGGCCAATCTGGATGTGGTCAATATCCTCTGTACTATTCTCGACGAATTGCAGCCGCGTGCGGATGGAAAATCCTACGCCGAGCAGATTACTTATGTCACGGATCGGCCCGGTCACGACCGACGTTACGCCATCGATGCCGGCAAGTTGGAGCGCGAACTGGATTGGAAACCGGCGGAAACCTTTGAAACCGGGATTCGCAAGACCGTGCAGTGGTATCTGGATAATCAAGCCTGGGTCGGTAACGTGCTATCCGGCGACTATCAATCCTGGCTGGATAAAAACTACGCCGGGCGGGCAGTGTGACTAAATTGTTCGGTGCGAATTGGCCGGCTAGGCTCGCTAGGCATGGACGTAAGCGGTGAAGATAGTACTATTCGGTAAAAACGGCCAGGTCGGCTGGGAGTTGCAAAGGAGCTTGGCGCCCTTGGGCGAGTTGGTCGCGCTAGATAGACACTCGCTAAACTATTGCGGCGACTTAAGTAATCTGGCCGGTATTCGGGAAACCGTTCGTGCGTTACGTCCGGATGTGATTGTCAATGCCGCAGCCTATACCGCGGTTGATAAGGCAGAAACCGAAACCGAATTGGCGCACATGATTAATGCGTTGGCGCCGTCCGCATTAGCGGAGGAAGCAAAAAACTGCGGTGCTTTTTTGCTGCATTATTCAACCGATTATGTGTTCGACGGCAGCGGCGATCAAGCTTGGCGAGAAGGCGATAGCGTTGCCCCGTTGAGCGTTTACGGCCAAACCAAATTGGCTGGCGAACAAGCCATTCAAGCCAGCGGCTGCGAATATTTAATCTTTCGCACCAGCTGGGTATATGCCGCCCGTGGTAATAACTTCGCCAAGACCATGTTGCGTCTGGCTCAAGAGCGCGAACAGCTGTCGGTGATTAACGATCAAATCGGCGCGCCGACCGGAGCCGAATTATTGGCCGACGTCAGTGCTCACGCGATTCGTACAGCGATACAAAATCCCGAGCTGACCGGCATTTACCATCTGGCCGCCGCCGGCGAAACCAGTTGGTACGATTACGCCCATTTTGTGTTGGATTACGCTCGCCAGTCTGGTATGGCGTTGAAAACTTCAAAGCAGGCAGTGACGGCGATTCCGACCAGTCATTACCCGACACCGGCACAACGGCCGCTCAATTCCCGTTTGAATACCGAAAAATTAAAGTCGGCTTTCGATTTGCGGTTGCCGAATTGGCAAACAGGCGTCGAGCGAATGTTGAACGAAATATATGGAAAATAAAGCATGACTCAGCGCAAAGGTATCATCCTGGCCGGCGGCTCCGGCACCCGGCTTTATCCGGTCACCAAGGCGGTTTCCAAGCAACTGCTGCCGATTTACGACAAACCGATGATTTATTATCCGCTCAGTACCTTGCTGCTGGCGGGTATTCGCGACATTCTGATTATCTCTACGCCGCAAGATACTCCCTTGTTCCAGCATTTATTGGGCGACGGCAGCGACTGGGGAATTAATCTTCAATATGCGGTTCAGCCTAGTCCGGACGGCCTAGCTCAGGCGTTTATCATCGGTAAGGAATTTGTCGGCTCGCAACCCAGCGCGCTGGTGTTGGGCGATAATATTTTTTATGGACACGATTTGCACGTCCAGCTTAGAAAAGCGGCGCATCAAAATTCCGGTGCTACGGTGTTTGCATATCATGTTCAAGATCCGGAACGTTACGGTGTCGTCAGTTTCGATGCGCACGGCAAGGCCACCTCATTAGAGGAAAAGCCGGCTCAGCCCAAAAGCAACTACGCGGTGACGGGGTTGTATTTTTATGACAATCAAGTGGTCGATATTGCCGCCAATCTAAAGCCCTCGCCGCGCGGCGAACTGGAAATTACCGATGTCAATAAGGTCTACCTGGAACGGCAGCAGCTAGGCGTCGAAATCATGGGGCGCGGCTATGCCTGGCTGGACACCGGCACGCATGCCAGCTTGATCGAAGCCAGCAACTTTATCGAAACCATCGAAACCCGCCAAGGCCTGAAAATTGCCTGCCCGGAAGAAATTGCCTGGCGTAGCGGTTGGATAACCGACGAACAAATCGAAAAACTCGCTAAACCATTGGCTAAAAATGGCTATGGTCAATATCTGTTCGCGCTACTTAATAAACAGGTGTTTTAATGCAAGCTACTAGGCTTTCCATTCCAGACGTTGTTTTGTTCACTCCCAAGGTATTCGGCGACGAACGAGGTTTTTTCTTCGAGAGTTTCAATGAGCGGATATTCCGGGAGTTGACCGGATTAAGCGTCAACTTCGTGCAGGATAATCATTCCAAATCCCAAAAAGGTGTATTGCGCGGCTTGCACTATCAATTGCCTCCAAAGGCTCAAGGTAAGTTGGTGCGGGTGGTGCAAGGCGAAGTGTTCGATGTGGCGGTCGATATTCGCAAAAGTTCTCCGACATTCGGTCAGTGGGTGGGAGAATTCTTATCCGCCGATAATAAACATCAAATGTGGATACCGGAAGGTTTTGCGCATGGTTTTGTGACGATGTCGGATACGGCGGAATTTCTTTATAAAACCACCGACTATTACGCGCCGGAATATGAAAGATGTATTGCCTGGGACGAGGAGAAAATTGGTATCCAGTGGCCTTTTTTGGAAAAACCGGTTTTATCAGGCAAAGACCAGTTGGGACTTGCTCTAAATGCCGCAGAGGTTTTTGGCTGATGCAAAATTTCAGCATTTCACCTCGTGAAATGGTTGCCAGTTTGGGACGTAATCGTGGCTTAATCAAGGCTTTAGTCAAACGCGAGGTGGTGGGACGCTATCGCGGTTCGGCATTAGGTATTTTGTGGTCGTTTTTTAATCCGGTTTTTATGCTACTGGTCTACACGTTTGTGTTTAGCGTGGTTTTTAAAGCGCGATGGAGTAGTGGAAGCGATTCGAAAACTGAGTTTGCTTTGGTGTTATTTGCCAGTTTGACCATTTTCAACCTGTTTGCCGAGTGTTTTAGCCGGGCACCTGGCTTGATATTGTCCAATGTCAACTATGTTAAAAAAGTAGTGTTTCCGTTGGAAATTTTGCCTTGGGTCAGCATGGGGTCGGCTTTATTTCACGGTGCTGTCAGTTTGTTGGTCTGGCTGGTTTTTTACAGTATTTTGTTTGGGGTTCCGCATCCAGAAGCACTGCTATTGCCTCTGTTAGTGCTGCCATTACTGTTGCTCACCATGGGACTGTCATGGTTTTTAGCCTCCTTGGGAGTGTATGTGCGTGACATAGCTCAGATCATTGGGCTGATTACCACTACTTTGATGTTTCTGTCGCCGATTTTTTATCCGGTTTCGGCTCTTCCGCTAGAATTTCAGCCTCTTTTATTATTGAATCCGTTAACGCCCGCTATCGAACAAGGTCGAGCCTTGCTGGTTTGGGGAAGCTTGCCGGATTGGAAAATGTTCTCGATTTACTTTTTCGCCGCACTAGTGAGCGCTTGGCTGGGCTTTGCCTGGTTTCAAAAAACCCGTAAGGGGTTTGCGGACGTGCTTTGACTTGTTGTTTTGCGCCTTGTTTTGTATTTTTTGATGCAGTATCATCATGATGAATTGCCATCATTGCAGGAGCTTGATATGCGCACAACAGTCGATATCGAAGACGATGTCCTAGCGGCCGCCAAAGAACTGGCGCGCATGCAGAATGTAGCGGTTGGACGTGTTATCTCTCGGTTGATGAGGGAAGCATTGTCAGGCCAACAACGCTTACCCGCGACTACTGATGCTGAAAGTAAAGCCGTATGCGGCTTTCGTCCTTTTGTTTCACGCGGTGTAGTGGTAACCAATGACATGGTCAATGAGCTGCGTGATCGAGAAGGCGCTTAATGCGAGCCTTGCTTGATGTTAATGTGTTGATTGCGCTGATGGATGCTGGGCATGTGCATCATGAGGTAGCGATGAACTGGTTGGAGAAGAACCTAGCTGCTGGCTGGGCATCTTGTCCAATTACTCAAAACGGATGCATCCGCATCATGTCGCAGCCTGGCTACCCAGGCGCACTTCCGGCTGCACAGGTTGCCGGCAGATTGGCAGAGGCCGCAGCATTTACGGAGCATGAATTTTGGCCAGACAGCATCAGCTTATTGGATTCGGAGATATTTGACTGGTCGCGAGTACTCGGGCATCGCCAAATCACGGACATATATCTTTTGACTTTGGCCCTGCAGAATGGGGGCAGATTCGTAACGCTCGACCGCCGCATCACAATTGATTCAGTAAAAGGCGCCTCCCTCGCTCAGCTTGTGTATCTGCAAGCCTAAAAAATTCACCTGCCTTCGCATCTTGAAAATTGAATATGTTAAAAAATGTCTGAAGTCGCCATAAAAGTAGAAAATCTTAGCAAATGCTACCAAATCTACGATAAACCATATGACCGTTTATTGCAGATGCTTGTGCGAGGCCGAAAACAGTATTTTCATGAGTTTTGGGCGTTGAGGGATGTTTCCTTCGAAGTTAAGAAGGGTGAAACATTTGGCATCATTGGGCGCAACGGCAGCGGTAAAAGTACATTACTACAAATTCTAGCTGGCACGCTTGCGCAAACGAATGGTGACGTGATAGTCAACGGCCGTATCGCCGCATTACTGGAATTGGGCAGCGGCTTTAACCCGGAGTTTACTGGGCGGGAAAATGTCCTTTTTAACGGCCGTATTCTTGGGCTCAGTGAAAAAGAAATTGAAACCCGTTACCACCAAATTGTCGAATTTGCAGATATTGGTGAATTCATTAATCAACCTGTCAAAACCTATTCCAGTGGCATGTTTGTGCGCCTTGCTTTTGCGGTGCAGGCGCATATCGATGCGTCCATCGTCATCATTGACGAAGCGCTGGCAGTAGGAGATATTTTTTTTCGGCAGAAATGTTATACCCGCTTGGAGCAATTGCGTGATTCAGGAGCAGCAATTTTGCTGGTTTCTCACGCGATGACTGAAGTTGAGCAATTTTGTGAGCGTGCAATCTTGCTTGATCATGGGAGTAAGAAATTTTGGGGATCAGCTACTGAAGCAACTAAACGTTATTATTTGCAGCACCAATTTGAAGACGCTGAGCATAGATTTCAATCCGATGAATATTCAGGCGAGCAATCTTGTTCAGATGACAAGTCTTCAACATTTTGGCCATCGGATGCCTTATTTAAACAAGCACTAGAATTTTCTCAGGTGGATAATGGGTGGGCAAAATGTACTCGCTTTGTAATTTGTAACGAATTTGGCAATTTGACCAATAGCTTTGCGCAAGGTGAGACGGCCGTCTTTTATTATGAGTTTTTGTTATCTAAGCCGATAGGCGTTCCCTTAGGAGGCGTCGTTTTGCAGAACTCTAGAGGCATAAATGTACATGGAAAGGGCTCATTGGAGTATGGTGAAATTACACCTGACTATTTGCCGGCCGGATCAATTATTCGTTGTCGTCAGAGTATCGAATTGAAGTTGGAAGTTGGTGAATACTCTTATGAGTTAGGTTTGGCAACTATTGATCCAGAAAGTTATAAAAATATGTCCAAGTTAAGCCACGAAAACTTGTTCGCACATATTGTACGTATTTGTCATGTGCCTAATGCCGGGGTCATCTCGATAGGGCGCCGAAAAATTTATGATAAGACGCCAATGACTCACCACGGTGTAGCAGATTTACCTGGCGATTTCGATTTTGAATTTCAAATCAAGACACCTGAAATACATGCAATCTAAAACACTGATTTCTTCGGAAATATTAGGCGGCTATGATGCCGTTTGTACTCTTTATTCCTATGTTCCGCCATTGAGTCACTGGAGAGCATGGGAGTACGCAGCCTATAGACACTACGAACTCAAAGGGCGAATTCTCGATTTGGGTTGCGGTGATGGACGTTATTTTAGCTTGATCTGGCCTCTAGCTACAGATGTGGTCGGTGTGGATTTGGATCCGGAAGTGGCTGAGTTAGGTCGGCAGAGTGGAATCTATAAGGATGTTCATGTAGTTCCGGCTCAGCAAATACCTGAAGCGGATGGTAGTTTTGACCATGTTTTTGCTAATTGCTCTTTGGAGCACATGGATCGGCTGGACGATGTTTTGGCGGAAGTTTTTCGCTGTCTCAAACCTGGTGGCAATTTGCTGTGCAGCGTGGTGACAGATCGTTTTGTGGAGTGGGCCTTGTTACCCAAGCTGGTTGCCAGAGCTGGTTTTGGCGCCGCCGCAGCCTCCCTGCAAAAAGATTTTCTCGATTTTCATCATCTTGTTAATCCTTTGTCTGTCGATGCTTGGGTGAGAAGCTTTGAGCGAGCAGGCTTAGTTGCTGAGGAATATATTCCAATTTTACCAAAGCATAGCAGTGGCATATTTTTGTTAATGGATAATCTTTGGCACATTAAAAGGGCCGGAGGCGGCGAAATGGGGGATGATATATTTCCTTTCTTGTCGGTTAACTCGAAATTTCCGGGTGGATTTCGCAAGGTATTGGAGGGGATTTTGGATATGGAACTCAACTGGCGAGATTGCAGTGGCGCAGTTTTTCTCGTGCGTAAGCCAGGCTAAATCGGTATGACAAAATGCTGGTGTGGCAACACAGATTTTTTCCCGTTTAGCCCTGACTACGGAGAATGCCGATCATGTGGAACTTTGCTATATCTCAAGGATATGCCTCGTGAACAGTTTTTGGTACGTGACGATGAGACCGATTTTTATGGCAAAAAATATTGGTTGGAACATCAGCATGACGCTTTTGGCTTTGGTGACATATATACCCGCGCCCGCAATGATCCTACGGAACGCAACCTGCATTGGTTGAAAACGCTGCTCAAATATTGCCTACCGCCAGCCAAAGTACTGGAACTGGGTTGCTCTCACGGTAGCTATGTCTCTTTGTTATGTCAGGCCGGGTATGATGCGTTCGGCGTGGAAATGAGCCCCTGGGTTGTGGAGTTTGGCCAGAAAACATTTGATGTTCCGATTTTCGTCGGCCCCCTGGAAAACCTTGATATTGCGCCTTTCAGCCTCGACGCTATAGCCCTGATGGACGTGCTGGAACACCTGCCAGATCCCTCGTCGACGATGGCTCTCTGCTTAAAGTTGTTGAAACCCGATGGATTGCTATTGATTCAGACGCCGCGGTTCAAGGAAGGAATGGTTTATTCTGAGTTGGTAGAACAAAATGCTCGCTTCCTTGAGATGCTGATACCTGAAGAGCACATTTATCTCTTCAGCCAGAGTTCAGTGGCTCGTATGTTCCAGCAATTAGGTGCCGAATATGTCCAGTTTGAGCCTGCCATCTTTGAGCACTATGATATGTTTTTTTTGGTTAGTCGGACTCCATTTCAGGTAAAAACAGCGGAGAAAATTGATTCGGCTTTGTTAGGTACTCCTCATGGGCGGTTGACTTTAGCGTTGCTTGATTTGCGTGAGCGTGAGCTGTGTTTGACTCAGCGATTGCAAGACGCGGAATCAGACAGGATAGCGCATGGCGAACAAATCGTAACGCTTACTGAGATGTTGAAGGAATCAGAAGCTGACAGAGCTGCACGCTTAGTGCAGATTGAAACGCTTACTGAGATGTTGAAGGAATCGGAAGCTGACAGAGCCGCACGCTTAGTGCAGATTGAAACGCTTACCGATACGTTAAAAAAACGAAGGATAATAAAAAATTGAATCTCGAAATGAACCAGTCGCTCAAAGTGATCGCTGTGGATTTAACCCCTATCCTGCCGGGGGGAGAAAACGGGGGCGCGAAGATTTTTGTATTGGAACTGCTAGTTCGTTTATCGGAAATGGAGCCTCAAACCCAATTTATCCTGCTTACTCAGGCCGCATCTCACGAAGAATTGGCAGTTTTGGATAGGCCCAACATGCGGCGGGTGATGGTTGTCGGCACAACTGTTTCAAATTCCATTCGTTTACGGTTACAGAATTTGGCTTCACGACTGTTACCGCATTTGCCTAGTCGATTGCACCGCATCGCATGTCGTATGGCTTACCGGTTAAACTCCAAATTAAAACAGGGAGGCTCCAGTTCTCTGTTGCGCGATATGAACGTGAACTTACTGTTTTGCCCGTTTACCGCCCCGACTTTTTTTGAATTAGGTATACCGACTGTTTGTACCATTTACGATCTACAGTATAAAACCTATTCCGAGTTTTTTGCCGCAGAAGATGTAGCTCACCGCGACCATACTTTTCTCGAAGCTTGCCGAAAAGCAACAGTGCTCACCGCTATTTCCGACTACTCGCGCAATTCCGCTATTGATCATGGCAAGCTCGATCCCAAAAGTATACGCACCATTTATCTGCGCATGGCCCAGCGTATAGTCCCAGAATCCCCGCCAGACTTGAACATACTGGATCGCTTTAAACTGGTACCTCACCGATACCTGATGTATCCCGCTAATTTTTGGCGGCACAAAAATCACGAAATGCTGTTAACAGCTTTTGGTATGGCTTGTCATGAGGGGGTGGCAGCGGATATCAAGCTGGTTTGTACCGGAGCGCCAGGTGAACGGCAAGAATGGTTGATGAAAGCGGCGCAGACGATGAATCTGGGGCAACGCATCATTTTTCCTGGGTACCTCCCTCATGTTGAACTGGCGATGTTGATGGGGAGCTGTTTGGGCGTCGTATTCCCTTCACTTTATGAAGGTTTCGGTTTACCTGTCATCGAAGCAATGGCGGCTGGTGTGCCGGTGGCGTGTAGTGACAGAACCTCTTTGCCGGAGGTCGCTGCGGATGCTGCCATTTTATTTGATCCGCGTGTGCCCACTGATATTTCTCAGGCCATAATTTCACTCACTGAGAATGCTGAGCTTCGAGAAAGATTGATTCAAGCAGGATTGCAGCGAGCTAATGAATTTTCGGACTCTACACGAATGGCCAATGACTATTGGGAGCTGTTTCAACTTGCTGTTAGAAACAAGAATCGTGAAAACCTGTTGACTGGGATTTATTCTGATAGCTGGGCTAGTCCATGCATGAATATTCAAGTGGCGCCGGCGAAAGATCTGGCTACGCTTGAAATCGAATTTTCTGCGCCGGAATTCTTACCACACCCGAAGGTGACGATTGAAGCGTATTGTGGAAGTGAGGTAATAGAAAAATCATTTGAAATTCAGGCTGGTAATCATGGTGTTTTATCCTTGCCCCTGACTCAGCAAGGAGGAGTCTACGAATTACGGTTTTCTCCTGTCTTTGTGCCAGCCATTTACGGGATGGGAGACGATAATCGTGAGTTGGCAGTTATGGTGTGTCGTTGTGTTGCGTGTGATGGTGAAAAAAAATATGTCACTCTATATCCCGAATAGGCTGTTGCATGAAAATTAGTATCGTTACCCCTTCCTACAATCAAGGGCAATTCATTGAGCGCACGCTGCAAAGCGTAGCCAACCAGGCATCACCTGACTTTGAACTCGAGCATGTGGTTTTTGACGGCGGCAGTACCGATAACACGGTTGAGGTTTTAAAACGTTTTGAGCCGGCAGTCCGCTGGGTGTCGGAAAAAGACAATGGTCAAACCGACGCAGTCAACAAGGGCATACGCGCCACGAATGGAGATATTATCGGCTGGCTTACTGCTCTTAAAGAAAGTATTGTCACTAACCTGCATATTGACATTCTGGGTGTCTGAAAAAAGATTTCACGACATGTGGGAGTTTCTGTAAGTGATGCATGGCAGATTGAACGAGTTTCTTTAATTCGATTTTATTTTCCGGCATCTGCTTGGCCACGCGTGGTTTGATATAACCCCACACTTGTTCGTCCGGATTCAGTTGTGGCGCATATGGCGGCAGAAAGGCCAACTGCAACCGGCCTTGCTGTTGCTCCACAAACGTTTTAACGATCTTAGCCTTGTGAATCGGATGGCCATCGACGACCAGTATGATCGGCTGTTCAGCGCCACGCAGCAGGCGTTTCAAGAATTCGACAAACACGTCGGCGGTGACGTTGCCTTCCTGGACCATGAAGCGAAAATCGCCCCGCGCACTGACCGCAGAGATCAGATTCAAACCATATCGTCGCCCGGTTGTCTTCACGGTCGGCGTCCGACCGACTGGCGCCCAGGTGGTGCCAGCATGAAAGTCGGAGCGCACGCCGGCTTCGTCGGCAAAATAAATCACTGCACCCGTGCGTTTGGCTTCGGCTTTCAAGGCAGGAAACTCCTCCGACTGCCATTTTTCCACCAAGACCGGGTCCTGCTGCCAAGCCCGATACAAGGGCTTTTGCGGCGTAAAACCCAGCAACCGCATGATCCGTCCCACACTCGGCGCGGTCAGGCGTTTGCCAAACTGGCGATAGATGACTTCCCCGATGAGCGACAAGGTCCACAAGCCAAACTCCAATTTCATTTGCCAGGGTGTTTTGTCCCGCACGGTCTCGGCGATCCAGCGCATTTCGTCGGGCGTCACCAGCGGTGGGCGGCCCGTAATCTTCTTGGCCAGCAGGGCATTTTGACCGCCGGTTGCAAAGTCGGACAACCACCGAAACACCGTGCGAATGTTGACGCCCATCGCTGCCGCCACACTGGCCGCCGTCTGCCCATTTTTCACCGCTTTGACCGCCTGCTGTCGCATCACTTGCAGAGTATGGTGATCAATTTCCCGGCCGTCTGAATCTCGTTTACATTTCATGGAAATATTATCTCATGAATATGGCTTAACTTATTTTAAGAGCAGTAACTCCGATGATATTTATTACTCCGGGGCTGTTGCTAGAGTCGTTGCTTATTTTGCGGACCATCCGGAAGTGGATATGGTGTATGGCATGGCCGATCACATCGATTTGGACGACCACGCCTTCGAAGCTTATCCTAGCGAACCCTGGAATTTTGATCGACTCAAAGAAACCTGTTTCATTTGTCAACCGGCATTGTTTTTCAGGCGACGCGTAGCCGAGCAATGTGGATTGCTGGATGAATCATTAAACTATTGTATGGATTATGAATACTGGCTCAGGTTAGGCAAAGCTGGGGTGAAATTTGGCTATTTGGAAGAAAAGTTAGCCGGGTCCAGACTCTATGTAGATAACAAGACCTTAGGCTCTCGGGTGAAAGTGCATAAAGAAATTAACGATATGTTCAAAAAACTGTTTGGAAAAGTGCCGGATAGGTGGTTGTTTAATTATGCGCATGCGGCAGTCGAGACTAGTAGCCCTAATAGGGCAGAGTGGCCTAGATGGTTTGTGGTGAGCTTATCTTTGGTATCAATTTTCTCGGCTTTTTGGTGGAATAGAAAAGTTTCGCAGGGAATGAAACGTAGTTTGATTCAATGGGGCAAATCAGCAATTCTAAAAAGTAAAGGAACAAATGAGTTTTAATAATTTATTACCTTTTGAGGCAGTGCTCTCAGGTCGGAAAATCTTGATAACCGGGCATACTGGATTTACCGGTGGATGGGCTTGTCATTGGTTAGGAAGTATAGGAGCCAACTTGACTGGTTTCTCGCTCCCGCCGGAAACGATACCTTGTCTATTCGATGATTTAACTATTGCTACTCACGTCCAAACGGTTTATGGCGATATTTGTGATTACTCACTTTTGTTGAAAACAGTGGAAGATTTTCGCCCCGAGCTTATATTGCATCTTGCCGCACAACCCTTGGTGCGCCGCTCATACCGTGAGCCACTACGGACATTTGAAGTCAATGCGCTTGGGACGGCAAATGTACTTGAGGCAGCAAGAACTGTGGAAGGAGTTCGTGGTGTTTTATGTATTACCACTGATAAGGTATATAAAAACAATGAATGGCAATGGCCCTATAGAGAAAACGATCCATTAGGGGGCAAAGATCCCTATAGCGCATCTAAATCTGCTGCAGAAATGGTAATTCAGAGTTATGCAGCATCTTTCTTTGGGGGCGATGCTAAAGGTCCAGTTGTTGCAACAGCGCGTGGTGGCAATATTATAGGTGGAGGAGATTGGTCAGAAGATAGATTAATCCCTGACTTTGTGCGGGCTATTACAAATAACAGTACGCTGACGCTACGTTATCCAGATGCGACTCGCCCGTGGCAGCATGTTCTAGCTTTAGTACAAGGGTATTTAATGTTGCTAGCAGGTATGCTTTCAGATAAGCCGGAGCTCTATGCACGTGCGTGGAATCTGGGGCCACAAGATCCCAAGCAATACTCTGTGCGTAACGTGCTTGAATTGATGTCGATGCATTGGCAGCGGCCAAATATAGAGTATATGGACAATCCGTTGGCAGAGGCCAATGCTCTCGCGTTAGATAGTTCAATCGCCCGAAATATTCTTGGTTGGATACCGCCCTGGGACACAGAGCGTGTTGTTGCCGAGACTGCCAAATGGTACCGAGATTATTATAATGCGCCATCAAAAGTACGTGATTTAACCACAGTACAAATACAATCTTGGCGTGACGGATTAATGAAATGATTTTCGTGCTTGGTTCGCATGGTCGTTTAGGGCGTGCAATTGCAGGTTCAGCGTTGTCCAATCAGACTAATAATCTTCATAGATCTATTTATGCCGAATGGTGGCGTGATGGTTCTGCAGATGCTATTGCTCGTTTTTTTGAGAAATCGGCAAATACTAAGAGTATTATTTATAATGCTGCAGGAATAATTGATCCAAAGCTAAACTATGAAGATCACGAACTTATAAACTTTAAATTGGCAAAAAATATAGTTGTAGGAGCAACTAAGCTAGGTTTAAAAGTTGTCACGTTTGGAACGGTTATGGAAAAGGTTGTTGGTGACAAAACAACAAACCCTTACTATTTAAGCAAAACAAAGCTTGGGCACTTTGTTGAAGAATTTTGCTCTAATAGCAACTTGGCGCTACATATTAGAATACATACGTTGTTTGGTGGTGATAGACCGAGCAGTTTTATGTTTCTTGGTCAAATTCTTCACGCTATTGAGTCACAGACAGAATTTAAAATGACGCCTGGGATGCAACTGCGCGAATATCACCATATTGATGATGAAGTTGCTGCTATATATAGATTAGTTGACTCTGGCTTAAGCGGGGCGATTGAACTTAGTCATGGTCAGCCTGTAACACTTAGAGAATTGGCTACTTATATTTTTGAGAGTTACAGGTGTGCTAATTTGTTAAAAATAGGCGCCTTACCTGAACCGGTTAATGATAATTATGGGTTGTTGTTTGAGCGGACAGTAGAGCTCACTGATATGGTTTTTCGAGATACACTTCCAAATGTTATCCAATATTTGCGTTCTTATCTGTCCTGATTGTAAATATTAAATATTACACACCTTTTGCTATGAGTGAAAATACTGTCTCCAATAAACCATTGATATCAATTTCCATTCCCGTATTTAATGAATATGAAAATTTGGATATTTTATACGGCCGATTAAAAGATGTTGGGGCGAGAATGGCAGATCGTTGCTGTCTTGAGTTTATATTTACTGATAACCACTCTGAAGATAGGACCTGGGAAAAGTTAGCAGAATTGGCAAGTCAAGATAATCGAATACGGGCTATTCGATTTTCTAAGAATTTTGGTTTTCAGCGGTCTATTTTTGCTAACTATATACATACGAGAGGGGATGCTGTTATGCAGATTGATGCTGATTTGCAAGATCCTCCAGAGATGCTTGAAGTTTTCTTTGAACGCTGGCAAAAAGGTTTTCACGTTGTTTATGGTGTTAGGCGCAAAAGACCAGAAGGCAAAATGATTCACGCCTTTCGCCGTATAGGTTATTGGTTTATCGATATTATTAGTGAGCACCCTATTCCGCGTGATGTGGGGGATTTTCGTCTGATTGATCGGAAAGTCATAGATGCTTTGGTGAAAATAAAGACGCCTAGTCCCTATCTGCGCGGAATGATCGCAGGACTTGGATTTCAGCAAACCGGAGTTCCTTATGATCGCGATGCACGTGTGGCTGGGGAGAGTAAGTTTGATGTTTCACGTCTAATTCGACTAGGTCTTACCGCTGTATTAAATCATTCCACAGTGCCGTTACGGATCGCCTCAGTTGCTGGTATCACCATGCTTGGCATAAGCATGTTAGGTACATTGTATTATTTAATACTTCGCTTATTTCATCCTGATCTCCCTCAAGGCATGGCCAGCATACACATACTGGTTTTATTTGGGATTGGTTTGCAATCTCTGTTAATGGGAATTATTGGTGAATATTTACTGCGAATTTATCTAATTTTAAGGGCCGAGCCCGTTGCTATAATTGAACAAAATCTTAATTTTTCGAAGGACGAGCTTAAGCTTTAGGGGGAAACATGAAAGCCGTTATTCTTGCAGGAGGTTTAGGTACTCGTATAGCGGAGGAATCCGATAGTAAACCAAAACCCATGGTCGAAGTTGGCGGTCGACCGTTGCTATGGCACATTATGAAGCTTTACAGTCATCATGGTATCAACGATTTTGTGGTTTGTTTGGGTTACAAAGGTTATGTGATTAAAGAGTTTTTTTTTAATTACTACCGCCATACATCTGATTTACTGATCGATTTAAAAACTGGTGAACACCAAATTTTAAATTCGCAATCCGAAGATTGGAAGGTAACTTTGATCGATACTGGTCCAGAGACTATGACCGGTGGACGATTAAAGCGAGTAGCTTCCTATCTGGGTGATGAAACATTTTGCTTGACCTATGGCGATGGTCTTTCCAATATTGATATTACTGCCGAGTTAGCTTTCCATCGTGCTAACGGCAAGCTGGCAACCGTTGCGGCAGTTCAACCACCGGGGCGCTTTGGTGTGTTGAATATGGATAAAAATAAACATGTGACTAGTTTTGAAGAAAAACCCAGTGATGAAATAGGTTGGATCAATGGTGGTTTTTTTGTTCTTGAGCCAAAAGCTATAGATTACATCGAAGGCGACGCAACGTCTTGGGAGAGAGCTCCGCTTAGTAATCTTGCTAGAGATGGTCAGCTTGCAGCATTTCAGCATACCGGTTTTTGGCAGCCTTGTGATACGTTGCGTGACAAGCGTGATCTTGAATGTTTATGGGATAGCGGTTCCGCACCTTGGCGAGTGTGGGATAATTAATGTCCTTACATAAGACAAAAAAAAATAAAGTTAAACTCATTGCAAAAAAGGCCAAGTTAAGAAAATGGTTGCGCAATCTGATGGGGGTTGCCGTATCCGGGGCTTGTTTGGGGTTTATTGCTTGGCGCATTGATCTCGATGAAGTTAGAAATGCAATTTCTAATTTTCAATGGATATATTTAGTGTGGGGATTACTTTCGTTAATGGGTGGTTACTCAATGCGCATTATACGCTGGGCTACTCTGCTAAAAGCATCGGGAACGCGGATTAATATTTCGGCTTGTATTGCTCCATTTTTAGGGTCAATTGCTCTTAATAACACCTTGCCGATGCGTGTAGGGGATGTAGTGAGAGCATTTGTGTTTCCATCTGCAATTGGTGTTGGAAAAACAACGGCGACTGGTAGTTTGGTAATGGAGCGGTTGATTGATCTTATGACCTTATTAGCGTGTTTGATGATCGGTTTGTCCATTAGTCCAACGACTAAGTTACCGGAATGGTTAGAAACTACCGCTGTTAGCCTCAGTGTTTTTGGTGGAGTAACGCTGATGTTAGTTTTTTTGCTAAGTGGCCGATTGTCGCGCTGGTTTATTAGACTAGCCAAACAGGCTCCATCTGGTGAAGATGCGGGTCGGGGAAAGATATTGAAAATGCTTGGAATTTTACTAAGCAGCTTCGATGCTATGTCACGTTTGCCTGTGTTGATTTGGCTTACTAGTTTGTCAGTTCTTGTGTGGGTGGGGGAAGCTGGTCTTTTTTGGGCACTGTTATTAGGGTTTGGTCTTGTGGCCGCACCAGAGACGGCGGTGATTGTTATGGCTATTGCAACTCTTTCAACCCTGGCTCCATCATCTCCAGGATATGTTGGGCCATTTCATCTTGCGGCTTATGCGGCGATTTCAATGTTGGGAGGGACACCGGGAGAAGCGGCGAGTTTTGCTGTTCTGTCACATCTTGGCGTTTGGTTGCCTACGACATTGGCTGGCGCTTTAGCAATATTATTCAATCCTCAGTTGTTTGGCAGTGTAAAAGCCAAAGCCGAAACAATTGAGTCAACTAATTAATGTCAGAAATAATATGAAAAAATACGATGTCGTAATAGTCGGAGGTGGTTTTACTGGGCTGACAGCGGCCTATGTGTTGTCCAAGCAAGGGTGCAAAGTAAGGGTTATAGAGTCAGATGTTACTCCAGGTGGACTTGCAGGAATATTTGAATTTTCTGATGGAGTGAGACTTGAGAAATTTTATCACCATTGGTTTAACAACGATATTTACGTGCCTGAGCTAGTCAAAGAGTTGGGTATGGAAGGAGACGTGATTACTTTGCCGTCTCGAACAGGCATGTACTTCAATGGTCAGATGTGGAAGTTATCTACACCTATGGATTTGCTTAGATTCACAGCGCTTTCGTTCATTGATCGAATTCGGTTAGGTCTATTGGTGTTTCAAGTAAGGCGGGTCAAGGATTGGCGGACAATTGAGCATCTCAGCATTCGTGAATGGTTAGAGTCTCTGTGTGGAAAGAGCGTCTACAAAGTAGTTTGGGAGCCGCTGATTACATCCAAATTTTCAATCTATGCGGAAGCGGTAAATGCAGTTTGGATGTGGAAAAAGCTGGTGCTACGAGGTAGTACTCGGAATGAAAAAGGTAGCGAAGAGCTTGCTTATTTTAAAGGGGGTTTCGGGCGCCTTGCAGAAGCTATGGTAACAGCGATTGAACGAAACGGTGGCGAAGTTGGTTTTACTGAGAAAGTGACCGGCTTACATACAGAGGGCAACCAACTTCTTAGCGTGACTACGACTCACGGTGATATCGCCGGTCGGCAGTTTTTATTTACGCCAGCATTTCCGATCATTGCCGATATATTTGAGGGCAATGCGGATGCTGATTGGCTGGCTCGTTTGCGTAGAGTTCGCTATCTTGGCAATATGTGCTTGGTATTACGGCTAAAACATAGTCTTTCCGAAACCTATTGGCTTAACGTCAACGATCCTGGTTTTCCCTTTGTCGGCGTCATAGAGCATACCAATTTTGATACCCCTGAAAACTACAAAGGCTCGCATATCGCCTTTTTGTCGCGTTATCTTGCCGTGGAGGATCCTGTATGGGCATATAGTGACAGCCAATATGTTGCCTTTGCTTTGGAACACCTTAAACGTATGTTTCCAGAGATGGATGAATCTTGGGTGCTGGAACACCGAGTTTGGCGAGCTGAATACGCTCAACCTGTTACCGAGCGTGATTATTCTCATTATGTCCCTGGCAGAGAAACGCCTTTTAGTAATGCTCATATTTCCAGCATGGCGCAAATTTATCCGGAGGATCGCGGTACAAACTATGCCATAAGGGAAGGCCGGGCTGTTGCTGCGGACATTTCTAAGCTTATTTCCGAATAGAATCCATGATCAACATTTTAGGTCCAGAAATTTTCTGGACCACTCTAGCCGCCGTTGTTGCCATTCTGTCATTGGCAACTGCAATAGGGCGAGGATGGAGCTATGCGTTTCCCTGTCGCTTTAGAGCTCATGCTCGCTTCTATCTGGCCCCCGCACTTGGTTTAGCATCCTTAACCATTATTGCTAGTCTTCTCGGGCGAATTCTCCCTCTGGGGAATTCGGTTGTCGTGCCATGGCTAATCATTTTACTGTTGGTGTGGTTGCTCGCTCGCGAGTCGCATAACAAGCAAGTTTTGAGTCATGCGCTATTGGTAAGTGTTTTTGGAATCGTTTGTGGTGTAAGCCTTCTAGGTCCGCTCTTCTCTTACGGTGCTTTCAATGCACACAATGATGCCTTTACCTATTTGACACATAGTAATTGGCTTCAGCATCATGCTTTTGACGAAGTTATTTCGACGGAGAAGGTGACGCCATTAACGACGCAAGTGACCCTTTACCAGCAAACAGGGTTACGCATGGGCGGCTCGTTCTTGCTTGGGATGCTACAGGCGCTGCTCAATTTACAATGGTCATCTGAGGTATATCCTGCTGTCATGATTTCCGCCATAGCAGCCTGTTGTTTAGCAATAGGATTCCCCTTGGGGCAAGCATTGCGCCAAATTCGGAGAAATATCAGGCTGGCGATATTGGCACTGCCTGCATTCAGTTTCGGTGGCTTGGTGTTTGGCGCCAATATGGGTTTCTTGCCGCAAACCATTGGTCTTGCTTTGGGGGGGGGCTTTCTGTTTTCGATAGGGCCTATGCTTCGATGGGTCGCCACGACAAATGCTAACTGGCAGAGCATTGGCAAAACGGCTTTGCCAAGTATGGCACTTTTTACTGGAGCAACTTTCGCCTATTCAGAACTTACCCCATTCTTGCTGGTAGCTGTTGCCGGTAGCGGATTAATTTTAGCTTTTCGCTTTAATGCATGGAAAAATCTGCTCCAATATGGGGGTGTTTTGCTCGGCCTTTCAATCCTTTTACTGAATACGGAATTGATAAGAGTTTATTGGGCTCTAAGCATGCAAACTGGGGCTGTTGTAGGTTCACCCGTCGTGTGGTCTTTGTTGGGTTTTGTGGCGCATGCTTTTGGTGTTCATGGTGGAGCCTGGGATATGTTCCAATGGACTGTTCCTGAAAAAGCCGGTTCGTTGACCTATGCATTTGGTTTTGTTCTGCTTGGCTTAACGTTAGCACTCGTGTTTTTCGGTAGACGACAAATATGGCTGACCACGATAAGTAGCGCGATCATGCCAGTCGTAGCTGCGCTGACTGTTTTTGCCATTGGTACCGTATATTTTCGATATTTCGTTCCTTCACCTTTCCAGAAGGGAGCGGGACAAAGCTGGAGTCAATTCAAACTAACTGACTGGTCGCACCCGTTCGTGATGGTGCTTGTTTTGCTTAGTATTGCCAGTTTACGACCGAGATTGAGAAAGTTATTCAATGGTATAGTGGTAGCCCTTTTCGCGATTGGCGTGGTAAGCGCCGCACTCACCGGTTTGGCTCGTATCACGCTTGCCAGCGTAGGAGGACCTATGCCACTCATGCTGTATTACAACGGGTTGAGTGATCTCAATCGGTTCTATCTTAAGTTACGGGATACGGTGTTTGCCACTTGCCCCGCTAGTACACCCATTTATCTGGCCCTTGGTGGTGAAAACCACAAATTCAGACAAATGGCGACACTGTACCTGTACGACCGGGAAGTCAGATCGGACTGGATGGATGATGGGTACATCTATACTCATCTCTCAAAGGAACGCAGGACGCAGGAATTAATGCCCGGTAATTGCGTGGTGGAGCGTAATAGGCAGGATGGTTGGTTGAGTCAAGGAACGCAAATTGGACCATTCAAAGTTGGTATTTTCGATGGTAGTGGAAAAATCCGAATTGAATCGGTGACTGGTGCTTATGATCGTGAAAGCGACGGAATGAATTGGTGGCACTGGGTGGAACACAAAGTGACCTTCAAATTGCAACCTCTGTTTATTCCCAATGATGCGACCCAGACGAAACTGCGCTTTGAATATGGAACCCGAGGAAAGCAGACGTTAACTTTGCGGATAATCAAACACGATGCCTCTACTCAAGAATTCTTACTGCAAACTAAAGACAATGCGCAAGCAGTGTTTGACAAGTTCATAGACTTGCCGCCGACTGAGTTTGCTGAAGTTAGTATTGAAACCGATGGAAAAGCATCTCAACTCGGAGAGCGAGATACGAGAATGGCGGCCTGGATCATTCGCAATGTAACTATCACTCCGGTGTCACCCTGAAATGATACTCACCACGTCATTGTTTCTTGAGGCTGGTAGTGCGTTCGCATATTTGACGTTTAAGCTGTTCTTGGTCATTTCCATAGCTAAACTCATCCGGTTAAAATGGGCTTTCGATCAGGTTTCTAGCTTAATTGCTGGTTGGCTACTGATTCAAGTGCTGCAGTCCGGGATCATTCTCGGCCTCTCAGCAGTCGGTCAATTGCACCGTCCTTATTTCCTGGCCTTCTCGTTCCTATCTGCTTCCTTGATTTATTGGTGTACACGATCAGTACAATTTGACTCTTGGCCAGATCATAAGTCGTGGCGAAACCAATTGCCACTTATTGCGATATTTTTCGTTTTGTTCACCATGTGGCTGCGGGCACTTTTTTTCTATGATTACACATGGGATGCGCAAACTTACGGACTTCCTCGACTGGCGTTTTGGCTAAATTACGGTACTGTGTTTGTACACATGCCGACTTTGCAATTGAATGTATTTGTGAATGAATGGAATGCAGAACTCAATGCTCTGGCGTATGCGCTTGCTTCAGGGGGCTATTTCGGATTCGGATTCGGCAATTTCGAAGTGCTATTGGTGCTGTTTGTCACGATTACTTGGGTGGCCTCCTTGCTTGGAGCACCTATATTTTGGGCGCTTTGCCTTTCGGCGGTATTGGGTTCCTCGCCTGCCATGCTTGGCTTAGCAAGTACGATTAAAGGCGATCTTCTAGCATGCACAGCTTTCATGATGGTTTTTGGTTGGCTTATCCATATCAGGAGAGGTGGATCACACCCGATGGCATTCGGGATGCTAGTGCTATCTGCAACATTAGCTGTGGGATCCAAAGTTTCGATAGTGCCCCCGGTATTAGCGATACTTACCTTTGCTATCACCTTAATGGGTAGATCCGGCATCCGAGGTCTTTGGCGATTACCGGTTCTTCCAAAGCTGGGACTTGTTGTCGGCGTGTTGGTTTTTTCCTCCCGCTTCTGGGCAAACTGGGTTGCCTATGGGAACCCCCTAAAGCGTATTGATGTGGAGAAAGCCTCATTTAGCTTGAAACACATGTTCGGTAACCTAGAACTTGTCGGGAACAGAATGTTTGGGGTCTGGGAGGAAACGCTGGGGAAGGGGGCAATGTGGGCGCTTGCTGGGAGTATGGGGTGGGCCGCTTGGTTTATTGCCAGCGTAGCCTTGCTGTCATTGATTTATATTGCTAGTCGATTTCATCCAGCGTCGGCTCAGTATCATATGCCTACAATCGAGATGTTTGTAGATGAGGGTGATAATTCTACTTGTAGAATCGCTGATCTGAGCGGGCATGAAGCGAGTATGAAGTGGTTGATTTTGGTAGCAATGGTAATTCTAGTAATCACTGTTGCCCTGATGACACTCACGGAGGCTTATCCTTGGGTCTTCCGTTATTTTGCACCAGAAATCATAACGCTGCTGGTAGTCATAGGTGCGACCATCATTCATAGAAACACCTTGTCAAGGTGGGGAGGGGTATTTGCCCTTTCGACTGTCTTGGTGGTTACGGTTAATTTATCGATCACTTTACGTCCAGGCGAAGTTCTTCCCGCTCGGCATCTTCGTGCTTTGGCTATGGAGATTGAACAAGCAAACACACCCCTCAAAAGAATTAGTCTATTTGTCAAGGGGCCATATCAAAGCGCGGCAGTCGAGGCGCTTGGCCTAGATTCTGATAATCCGCTTAACATTTTAGTTTTCCAAGATATAGATACCTCATTAATACCTTTATTTGGCAGCCATGCTCAAAATAAACTTCAAACGGTAGCAGACGTACCCGCTTTTATTGCGTCAGCGGCGATACCGCAATGGGACGCCTTAGCCATCGTTCAAAAAATCGAGCGTCGTGATCCAAATCTAAATTCTGTCTTGGAGAAGCAAGGATATTGGATTATCGTTGAAAATTCACAGTATGTGATCGCATTTCCAAAGTCACGGATTGAATTAACCCCAATTAGTGAGTTAAAAAAAGTTCAGTGGACACCTTGGGGTAACCCCCTTGAAGGAACGAAGTTAATGATTCTTGATGGAATGCCAGAGATTGAAAGTAACCAGTTGGTGGATGCCGGCTTTATTAGTCAAGAATTCAATTTTAATCACTTGATGTTTATTAGAGCGAGTTTTGATGGTGATATAGCAGGATCAGAGGGGCATGCAGCACATCTATCAGTGCATAGTAAACAACCTATCATAACTTTGCTCTCTGGCAGCTACTCCAGTTCGAAAGTTTATCAGAGTATAGTGCCTAGCTTCGGATCTGAATCGCGACAACGTTTATCTTTTGGTTTAGGTGGATGGGCTTTAGGAAGCGGTCATCTGCGATTAATCAAGCTTGAAGTTTTTCAGTTGCATATAACAGATAGAAAAAATCTTTCTACCAACGTTTCTGAACTAATGAACTAATAAAGAAAAAATAATGGTGGTTTTTATCCTTAGCGTTGCGGTACTTGGCGGGTGCGCCATGTTTGGTAGGTCGCTTTTATCAATCTGTGGAGTAAATAATCTGTCAATAATGGGGGGCAGTTTAATTTTAGGGTATGGAATTTTTGGGCTAGCCTTACTTTTATCTTTAAAGTACTTAGATAGCCCCCTGATTGGCGCATTGATTTTTGCCGGATTACTTGGTGCAATGACAACACGTCGGTTCAACTCTTCTCGAACTATTGATGGAAAAACCGAACCTTTAGCTAGTGAATTAGCTCATATTGATATTCTGACTCAGCCGAATTCACATGATTTTGTACAGAAGATAATGGAAGGTTTGATTGCTGCAGTTCTTGTTTCTTGGGTAGTTGCCATTGCACTTACCTTTGTTCCTATGAGCTGGCTGACAGTAGAACCCGAATACCGGTTTCCAGAAATTTTCGACTTGCCAAAACATTTTTTTGCAATGCTTTCGCTTTATGAAGCAAAAGATTGGCCCCCGCCCAATCCATTCTTCTCAAACGAGATTTTTGCGTACAATTTTCTTTTCTATTTTCCACCGGCGTTTATCGCCAAGTTAGTTGGCAATCCTCTAGCGATTTTTGAAACTTTTCTGTTCGCTGTAATGGTCATTGCAATAGCATTGCCCATGACGGTTCTCGACATTGTTCGAAGTATTAACCGTATAATTATTTGCTTGGCTGTAATGGTTATGGTGGGTTTAATTGGGCTCTTGTTTGGCGGATACCCCGGCGCCGGCATCAAGTCTGGATTGTGGGTTCGAATTGCTCTAGTTCCGCTTGCCGGGGTAGGCCTGCTAATGCTAGCTAGCAAAATCACACACAAACGGATCAAAGTAGTGGGAATTTTAGCCGTCGCTGCACTGTTTGTCGGTATTGCCATAGTTAATTATCCGACAACAAGGTATTTTGTTCAGTCAGCGTGGCACCCTATCGATCCAGGATTAAAAAATTTCGTCTGTTATATCCACAGTCTTCCTATGCGTTCCAGGATCGCGTTGTTTTCGACTGAGCAGGAACTTGTGGCGTTTTCGGGTCGCCAAATAGACTTTGATTTTTCACCACTTCGAACGGATTCATATATGCCCCCCGAAGGAAGACTTCGTGCTAAACATTTTTGGGGTGGCTTCACACAGAACGACTATAAAATATGGGCTGAGCTTGAGCAGCGTTATGATTATTTGATTGCTCCTACCGGGTCAAGTCCAGATGCTCGCCTTGCAACACGATTTCCTGTCAGAAAGGTTGTCGGTAGATACTCCGTGTATAAAATAGGGGCGGGACTTGAATCATAAATACTGCGCATACGTTACTTCAGCTTGTGCGATTAATTGAATAATAAGCAGTCTCAATTATTTGAATCGCATCAAGTTCATAACAATAACTTTGAATAAAAGAGTAAATCCATGCATATAGGTTTCGACATTTCCCAAACAGGTTCGGGCAAAGCCGGTTGCGGGTATTTTGCTCATGCAATGATAGGAGCCATGCTTGAGCTTGCACCAGAACACCGTTATTCGCTTTTCCCAAGCTTTGGCAATTTTTATTTTGATGCCAAAATGCCCATGCTCAATCCGTATTTTGGTAATAACGTACATTACGGTCCAAGGCACTTAACACGAGAACTGTCAGCGCAATTTTGGAATGGCTCTAGTGTCGAAAATTCTCTAGAAACACCAAGCATTATTCATTCCAACAATTTTTGGTGTCCAACTCAATTGTCAACTGGCCGCCTAATTTACACATTTTATGATATGGGTTTTGCGGTTGACCCCTGCTGGACAACAGAAACTAACCGAGTCGGTTGTTTTGAGGGCGTGTTTCGTTCGTCTATCACCGCAGACTGGGTGGTGGCTATTTCCGAAGCGTCAAAAAAACATTATTTAAAAGTGTTTCCTCATTTTCCTGATGAACGCATTCGAGTCATCTACCCCTGTTCGCGATTTTCGGATTCATCTGCAGAAGGTAAACGACCAAAGGCTTTGAATGGTGTTGAGCCGGGTAAATTTTGGCTAAATGTGGGTACTGTGGAGCCACGAAAAAATCAACGCCGGCTGGTCGAAGCCTATGCTCGCTATCTTTCGTTGGGCGGTGAGGCTATGCCTTTGGTGTTGGCAGGCGGTAAAGGCTGGTTGATGGAGGACTTCCAGGTACATTTAAACGAGCTGGGGATTAGCGCTCAGATCGTAATGACTGGCTACGTGTCCGATGATGAGTTGATTTGGCTTTATCGAAACTGTTATGCAAATCTCTATCCGTCGCTGTTTGAAGGTTTTGGATTGCCTGTTTTGGAAGGCATGCAGTTTGGGGCGGCCACCTTGAGCTCAAACACCACTTCGATTCCGGAAGTTGCGGGCGATGCAGCTATACTGCTGCCTCCTGAGGATATTGAGGGTTGGACGCAAGCGATGCTAGGGTTGGCAGTGGATAAGTTAGAAAGGGATCGATTAAGCGCCGCTGCAGTAGAACAGGCATTGCGATTTGACTGGAGACAAAGTGCAGCTGCTTTGTTGAAACTTTATGAAGAAGCGCTGGCTTCTCCAAAACGACGGATGGTGTAATGAAGAAGGCGTTGATTACCGGAATTACCGGTCAAGATGGGTCTTTCTTAGCGGAATTATTACTGGAAAAGGGCTATCAGGTATTCGGCTTTGCAAGGAGAGAAAGCTGGTATCGGCAAAATTGCGCTAGCCATTTAAATCAGCGTATAGAGGTTTTATTTGGGGATATGTCCGAAGGGGTTGATATTGCCTCCGCTATTCAGGACGCAAAGCCTGATGAAATTTATAATCTTGCTTCTCAATCTCGACCTGGCGAATCGTGGGTACGATCTGCAGAAACTTTGCTAGTCAATGGGTTGGGGACAATACGTCTTTTTGAAGCAATCCGTCATCACTGTCCAGATAGCCGGGTTTATCATGCTTCTTCTTCCGAAATGTTTGGGCAAGCAACCAGCGCGACTCAGAACGAGCAAACCCCTTTCAATCCAGTTAATCCTTATGCGGCCGCCAAAGTATATGCTCACCAAATGACTAAGATTTACCGTGAGAGCTACGGGCTTTTTATAGCCAGTGGTATTTTATTCAACCATGAAAGTGAGCGGCGGCCTTTGCATTTCGTGACTCAAAAGATTGCTTATGGTGCTGCCTGTGCAGCCTTACAGATAACTGATTCACCGGACCTAAATGAGATGGGGCGACCTATCGTTGAGAATGGGAGACTCGCTCTGGGCAATTTAAATATTGCGCGTGACTGGGGTTATGCGGGTGACTTTGTGCGTTCAATGTGGATGATGTTGCAGGCGGACACCCCTGATGATTATGTGGTTGGTACTGGCAAGATTCATACTCTCAAGGATTTGTGTGATTTTGCCTATCAGTCAGTCGATAAAGATTGGCGTGAATCTGTTGTAAGTGACGCGGCGCTTGTCCGTCCTTTGGAATCTGGCCAGACTTTGGCCGATCCTACAAAAGTAAGGTTAAAATTGGGTTGGGAGCCAGCTATTTGTTTCGAGGAAATGGTCGAGAAAATGGTTCATGCTCAGATTCAAAGATTAAAGACTATTCCAATTAAGACATGTTAGAACCGTTAGTGACGATAGCGGTCCCCTCTTTTAACCAAAGTCAATTCCTTGATGATGCGTTGGCGTCAATATTTCTACAGGAAATACCTGTTGAAGTGTTTGTACTTGACGGAGGGTCATCGGATGCCTCGGTTGATGTTATCCGTCAATGGGAACATAAATTGGCTGGCTGGCGCAGTGCTCCAGATGAAGGGCAGGGAGCCGCCATTAACGAAGGAATCGCGCAAGGTGTTGCGCCGTATGTTTGTTGGTTGAATAGCGATGATCGATTTTTACCCGGTGGTTTAAAGAAATTGTTGACTGAGTTAGAAAAGCATCCTGAAGCGCCTGCTGTTTATGGGCGTTCATGGAACCTGGTAGAGAAGTCCGGCAACTACTATCCTGTATGGGTCGAGCCATTTAATGAACGCCGCCTGGCTTTGCGCTGTATAATTTCTCAGCCCGCCACTCTGGTTAGGCGTTCAGCCTGGGAGTTTGTTGACGGCGTTGACGCAAGTTTACATATGGTTATGGACTATGATTTATGGTGGCGTTTATTTAAAAATTTAGGACCGCTATATTTTTTGGATGAGTTTGTAGCAATTAACCGTGAGCATGCTGGTACGAAGACAAATACTCAGCGTCGGACACATTATCAGGAGGCTATCAATGTTATTCGTAAATATCATGGGTCGGTGCCATTGAAGTGGTGGTTGGCTCAGCCTTATGCTGTGTGGTTTAAATCGATAGTGGCGAAGTTTTAATAAAAAGGTCAAATGAGGGTCTTACACTTTTACAAAACCTCGCTTCCAGACACCATTGGGGGGGTTGAACAGGTCATTAATCAGATTGCTAGAGGTGCCTGCGAATTTGGTGTCAAAACCGATGTGCTCTCTTTAACATCGGATCGTGTGACAGACGCGATTGAAATCAACGGCTACTTAGCTCATCGAGCACGATTAGATTTAGAATTTGCATCTACGGGTTTATCAGTATCAGCGTTTTTACGTTTTTATCAGTTGGCGCAAAAAGCGGATGTCATTCATTACCACTTTCCCTGGCCTTTTATGGATTTGGTCCATTTTGCAACAAGGGTGAACAAGCCAACCGTATTGACCTACCATTCCGACATTATTCGTCAACAATACCTACTAAAACTTTATCGTCCGCTAAAGCGAAAATTTTTGGCGAGTGTCGATCGGATTGTTGCGACATCGCCGAATTATTTCGCAACTAGTGATGTATTAGGGAAATATTCTGACAAAGTTAGCGTTATTCCAATAGGCTTGGATAAAAATACTTATCCGGAGCCTTTGCCAGAAAAGTTGGAATATTGGCGCCGGATGATTGGGCCTAAGTTTTTTTTATTCGTTGGTGTTCTGCGTTATTACAAAGGGCTGCATATTTTATTGGAAGCTGTCCAAGGAACAGATTATCCTGTGGTTATCGTTGGCGCTGGACCTATCGAACATGAACTGAAAGCTCAGGCCGCTTTATTAGGGTTACAAAATATTTATTTCCTTGGCCATTTACCCGATGATGATAAGGTTGCCCTTTTACAATTATGTTATGCAGTGGTTTTTCCCTCTCATTTGCGGTCAGAGGCATTTGGTATTTCTCTACTGGAAGGAGCCATGTACGGCAAAGCAATGATTTCCAGCGAGATTGGTACTGGCACGACTTTCATCAATATTGGCGGGGAAACCGGATTGGTCGTTCCACCCAGTGACCCAGTTGCTTTGCGGCAAGCAATGCGTTACTTGTGGGAGCACCCCGATGAAACTGAAATGATGGGCCAGCGAGCCGAGCGACGCTATTGGAAACACTTCACAGCCGAGAGGATGGTTAAAGCTTATGTGGATTTATACAGCGATTTGTTAAAGTGTCGGCAGAAATAGTGTGCTGATCGTCCTACATCTCCGTTTTGTAGATATTTGTGCGCAATGAAAATCGATCTGTAGGTACAAAGGGGCTGCATTGCGGGTTTGTTCATGATAATTAATGATGGTAAACCACCAGGCTATGCAGGTGGACTCAAAAAGTTTTACCGTATAAAACGGTCAATTGAATTCTCAGAAACTTGATCAATAGTTTGGGGAATCCAAAGGAGAGAGTACTAGTGCCTGAGGCACATGAGATGGAATTACAATTATCACGTTGTGTTTATCCCGAAACGAAGACGAAAAGTGATGTTTGGCCAATTGCGCAAACATTTAGGATTGATATTCTATGAGTTGGCGTAGCCGAAAGGTTGTGAGATTGTTGACGGGGAGCTAATGACGATTCCAAGCAATGCAATCCAATACTGGTCTTGCTTATTTTAGAAAAATACTCTGAAATTGAAGTACCGTACAATGCCAGCCTATAGCAGCAATAAACTACCCATTGGGTGAGTTCTCTTCTTATTATTATTTCTGAAAAGTGAAAATTAATTATATCGGCTATTTCAATCCGCTTATTTATAGCGGCGGCGGGGAAATGGTCATGCGTTGCGTTATTGAATCCGGAATGACGCGTGGACATCAATTCGGTATCTCCGCTGTTCGTCCAGGTGATTGCAATTATAGCGATTCCGCCGATTTGGATCTTGTTGCTGATGTGTTTAATTATCCCGGTACACTTAAAAGTCTCGGCGCTTGGCGCGATTTTTCAGAGGGGTTTATAAAAAAAATCGTCGATACTCGACCTTTTATCCATTTCAATAATGCCTATGCTGATGTTTGTAATCTTGGTTATCTGCCCTGTTCAGGCGATAATGCGTTAGAAATTTGTCCGCACAAGTCTCCAACACACTTGCTACGCAACCTTGCTGCTAAAGATTTTTCGGCGCAGTGTTTTTCCCGAAATGAGCTGGTTCAACGGCTTTTTCAACATTCTAAATTGAATGTTTTTGTTTCACCTTTGCATCATCTGATTTGTCATAAATTACTTAATCTTATAGAAGTAGCTCCAAGTTTCATCATGAAACCGGTGATTGATGGCAAACGTTTTTTCAACCAAAATTTGGATAGAGATATAGATTATCTATTTGTCGGCATAATTGGTGAAGCTAAAGGTCTAAACGCTATGCGCGAGCAATTTAGCGATAAAAATATTCACCTGATCGGTAAGTTATTTCCAGGCACTAAACTCGATTTTGGCATCTATCACGGTCATGTCCCATACGATGAAATTCCGCATTTTATGAATCGGGCTAAGAATTTCGTTTTTTTGCCGCGCTGGCCGGAACCGCAAGGACGTGTGGTTATTGAAGCAGCATTGTGCGGATGCAATTTGATTGCCAACGATAATGTGGGGGCGATGTCCTTTCCCTTTGACATTTCATGTCTGGAAAACTTTCGGAATGCTACTGATGAGTTCTGGGAAACTATAGAAAATCTTTGATGAATCAATCTATCATGCCAAAAATCAGTATCATTATTCCAGTGCTTCATTTAAGCCGGCCACTAAACAAAAAGCGGTTCTTTATGCCGCGATATACGATACGAGAAGTGCTTCATGATATTCGGGAGAACGTTTCAATTACTCATGAAGTTGTGGTGGTTTGCAATGGTAATGATCCAGAGCTCATTGATCTAGTTAAAACTCATCCTCAAATTGATAAATTCTGTATCAATAACCAGAATGCAGGTGTGGCTAGATCTTGGAATATGGGAGCGCAATTGGCGGAAAGTGAGGTGCTGCTCTACTTGAATGATGATGTTTCGATTGGTAAGGGTAGCGTTGAAATGCTCTATGAAACACTTTATGGTGCCTCCGATGTCGGTGAGGTGGGGCCGCAGGGTGCTCGTTGGCGTGGTGCTGAGCACGATTGTTTTGTTGGTGAGAATGATATTGAAGAAGCCGATGCTATTTCCGGTTACTGTTTTGCCATTCGTTCTGATATTTTTCATAAAGTAGGAGGGTTTGATATAAATTACTCCCCTGCGGGTTTTGAAGAAATCGATATGAGTTTTACCATAAGAAAAGTAGGAATGCGGTGTTTGGTTGTACCTAATCTGGAAATTAACCACTACCATCACCATGGCGTTAGTGCCTATCGTTCTGAAATAAAATACCTATCTCAAACTATAGACAGCCATACTTTACATGAGCGTAACAAAGCTTACTTTGTAAAAAAGTGGTTATTAGGATAAAAAAATACAGATGATTCGGAATTGGATTCAACGATTATTGCCTAATAGAACGGTAGTTTATGGAGAGCAGTTTTTTCGAGATGCTTGGTTTATGGAATGGCAAACTCTTAAAGATGTGCTTGGCGAATTGATTAAGGAGTTGGGAGCGAAGCAACGCTTTCTGGATTTTGGTTGTGGCCCTGGAGTAATGATTGATTACATGAATGACGCAGGTTTTTTTTATGTTGGCTGCGACTATTCAGACGAAGCGCGGCACCTGTACGGGCAGCATTTTGGTAAATACCCAGAAAGATATATGGCCAATCTTGAAAATATTGATTCGCAGCATTTTGATGTTTTTATATCATTCGACGTTTTTGAGCATATGACTGATGAACAAATAGGCGAGGTATTGAAGACTACAGCCAATATTCCATTGCTGATGCTTAATATTAGTCGAGACCGACGGACGCCTGGTCATATCAATATAAAATCAGACCAAAAATGGATTGAGTTTTTTGAAAATAGGGGCTGCGATTTTGAGTCAGTTTTAAGCGAATGTCTCAGGAATAAGTATAAAATTCTGCGCGTCGGCTGCCCTGATCGGTGGGATCGTAATCTATTTGTTTTTTCTCGAGTCTCTCTATGATTTATAGTCGGGGATTACAGTTACAAGAGGATGAATACTTCCAACAGCCGCGATTTGATATAGAAGATCTTATACCTATTAATAGCCGAAATATACTTGAAGTTGGCTGTGGATTTGGTTGTCTAGGACAAGGTCTAAAAACAAAGCGAGACTGCGAAATCGATGGAATAGAAATAAACCGCGCCGCAGAAAGCCATTTGCGTGGCACTTATAGGAAGTTCTGGATTGGTGATATTGAAGAGCTTGACCTATCTGAATTCCCTAAAAATTATGATTGCATTATTTTTCCAGATGTTCTTGAACACTTGCGTGACCCATGGTCTTTACTAATGCATTTTACAGATCACTTGATTCCTGAGGGCGTGATAATTGCGAGTGTTCCAAATATTCGTAATATCGGTATTCTTTATCGCCTGATTGTTCAAGGTCGATGGAGCTATGAAAGTTCGGGTGTGCTTGATATAGGGCATCTTCGTTTTTTTACGCGCGAAGAAATCAATCGGCTGTTTTTTCAATGTGGGCTTGAAATTGAAGTTATAGAAGTAAATAGAGATAACTATTCAGGTTTCAAAGGAGTAGTGTCACGTGTTGCTAGGTTATTTATTTCTGATATTGATGTTTGTCAATTTAGAATAAAGGCAAGGAAATTATAGAATATATGGTTAAGTCTAGTTTTATTTGTTTTATCGAGCGGCTATGCTAGTTCTGTTTCAGTTAATAACTATAGCTTGGACGTTATATATTGGTTAGTTTAAAATGCCGGTTTGGTTCTCTGGTAATTCTGTCATTGGCAAGTTATTTTCTGGGCTTTGGTAGTCAATTACTTATTTCTTATTATTTTGGTACTTCGTCAAGCTTAGATGAATATTGGGTCGCCTTTTCAATAATTAACTTGCTGTGTTTTTATACGGGAGCTTTTAAGGAGGCTCTCGTCCCTATTATGCATCAATCTAAGGATGCTAAAGAGGCTGGTGGGGTGCTTTCGGCAGCACTACTATTGTTGAGTGGGATTGCAATTTTATCAGTAATTTTATTGATATTGATCCAAGATATGTTGGTGGCTCTTGTTGCCGATGGTAATGAGGTTGATGATAGGAGTATTGGTTTAATTCTTTACTGGTTTCTGCCTTCTATCTTGTTTTTCGTTTTATCTGAAACGATGAATGCGCTGTTGGCTTGCTACGACAAAATCATTTTTCAAACCATGGCTAGACTTTCCGGGAGCGTAGCAATGATTGCTTGCCTTTTTTTATACGCCGCTAGTCTTGGCGTTAAAAGTATGGTGATCGGGGTAGTTTTAAGCCAGATATTCGTATTGTTTTTTTCAGCTATTGCGTTAAAAGTACAAGGTATAAAGTTGGCTAAACCCAGGTTTTCAGTTTTTATGCTCGGAAAGTTTCATAAATTGTTTTGGTCGCTTTTGTTAACTTATTTTTTGGCGCAAGGTTATGCTATTTATGAGCGGTCAGTTATGTTGGCAATGAAGTCGGGAACTATTGCATCATTCCAATATGGGGTGACATTAACTAATGTGATTGTTAGTGTTATAGCTTACCCTTTGGCTAATTTGCTATGGCCTAGGTTTTTAAATAGTAATGCGGAAAAAAATATTGATGATGCTATCTTTACAGCATTGAGATCAACGGCAGTTTTATATGCTGTTTTATTGATAATATGTTTATTTTGTTTTTCTAATTCCTATAGGATTGTTGAAATAGTTTATGCTCGTGGGGCTTTTGATAGCGCTTCTATTGATCTTGCTTCTAAGACTTTTCGCGCTGCTATTTTTACTGCTATACCGATAGGTTTTTTTTCTGTTTTTGGGCGTTTTTTGATGTCTGTCGGTGCTGGTTATGCATTTGCTTTAGTTAGTGTTATTGTTTCGTTTTCAGGTATTGCTGTGTTGGCAGTTTCTAGCTTTTTAGGTAATTACAACTTTGTGCTTTTTCATTGGCTAATTTCAAACTCAATTGGCACATTGTTTTGTGTGATAATTTTCTTTAGAAAATTTCAAATTAGTGAATATACAGTTCGAATATGGTTTTTTTGGTTGTTTAAAGTTTCAATCATTGTGATGCTGTTAGGTATATGCTATGAACAACTCACAATTAAATTTGGTGCGAATAGATCTATTGTTTACACTGCGATTGATGGTGGTGTGTTTTTTGTTGCTGCGTGGTTGGGTCTTAATATTTTTAGACTTATTGATATATATAAACCAAATTTGAATTTTAAAGCCTAGCATTGAAGCCGCGTCTGGTTATTTTAATATTTTTTATATGAAACTTAATAAATGGTTTTTTTATTAAAAATTATTAGCTTGTCTTGTTTATATGGAAAATTAGTGTGTTTGCAGTAGATACCAAAACATTTTCGCTTTACGGTGGAGGTATAGCCCATTTTTTTGCGCCTCTGTTGCAAGCATGGGCACGGTCGTCGAGCGGTCCTCTATTAACTATGATTGGTCCTAACTTTGATCGTAAAAATTTTGCCATTCCTAAGTGGCTTTGTCAGTACGAAGTTGTTTGGCCAGACTATCTGCCAAGGTCTTGTAGGCATCCTTATTACGATAATGTGCAGTTTCCTGGCGTAATTCGTGCTCTTCAGCCTAAAGCTGTTTTTTCACCTTATCACGATGTACGTTTGCCCAAACACATACCTTCCGTCATGACAGTTCATGATTTATGTCTGGATGAATTGCCTCAAGCTTATCCATTAAAGATCCGAGCATATTATTTGGCAATGTTGCGATTTAATCTTAAGCGTGCGCATTTCCTGTTGACGGTTTCCGAGTTTACTAAGCAAGCAATTATTGATCGTTATCGTTGGCCGGAGGATAGGATTGCAGTTATTTACAATACAATAAGTTCGGAATTTAGTCGTAATCATTACAACGCTGTTTCGCCTATAGCATGGCGTAAGAAATTTTCTTTTGATGCACCGTTATTGCTCTATACGGCAGGCATAGAATATCGAAAAAATATTCCGCGTTTATTGGTTGCACTTGATGAGTTAAATAGCGCCGATAAAAATGCACCAATGCTGTTGGTGACTGGTTACCAGAATCAGCAATGGCAAACATTACTGGCGACGGTAAGCAAACGGTTACGTAAAAAAGTTTGGTTCTTGGGGTATCTGAGCCTAGAGGAGCTGCGCGTAGCTTATGAATCGGTGGACGCGGTTGTATTTCCATCGCTAGGGGAAGGGTTTGGGCGCGCCTGTTTGGAAAGTATGGCCTGCGGAACTCCCATAGCCTGTTCTGATTTGCCGGTATTCCGTGAAGTTGCGGCCGATTATCCTACCTATTTCGATCCTAAATCCATCGAATCCATCGTTGTCGGCATTCACGGAGCATTAAACACTGGGCGTAAAACATCGGTTATAGACAGTCGTTTTGATTTACTGAGTGTTCAATCAAAGTTCTTGAATATTATGCACGAGGTTTTCCCTTGAGAATTAATGGACAAGAAGTCGCGGCAATCAGTGTGATTGTGCCGTGCTTTCGTTGCAGAGATACTATCAAGCGAGCACTGGATTCAATTCTTGCTCAGACTAGACCCGTCGCCCAAATTATTCTGGTGGATGATGCCAGTGGGGATGATACCTTTGCCCTGCTGGCCCAGCTTGTTAAATTAGATGAACAGCGTATTCAAGTGTTAGCCTTACCTAAAAATCGCGGGCCGGGAGGGGCAAGGAATGCAGGTTGGGATATGGCAACCCAACCTTGGCTAGCCTTTTTGGATGCGGACGATGTTTGGCATCCTCAGAAAATCGAGATCCAATTTGGTTGGTTAGAAAAGCAATCAGCAGTCGATTTGTGTGCTCACGAGTATAGTCAATGGAACGAAGCTCTAAATAAAATAACACCTGACTGGTTAGAGCCATTTCAGTTATCCGTTTACCCTATTTTATTTAAAAATCCAATTCCAACGCGCAGTGTAATTATGCGAAAAGACGTGCCTTATCGTTTTGGGGAAAAAATGCGTGCCGAGGATTATTTGTTATGGCTGTCATTGGCATTATCTGACAAAAAACTATGGAAACTACCTATTCAGTTGGCATTTACCTTTCGCCCGGAGTTTAGTGCTGATGGTTACAGCGGTAATTTGATCGTGCATGAAAGATGCGAGTTGGGCGTATTTAAAATCTTGTATCAAAGTAAATTGTTGGCGCTGCCTGTTTATTTAAGTGCAAGTTTGTTCTCATTGCTTAAATTTGTCAGACGCTGTGTCATTCGCAGTATGAGGAGATTTGTGGGCGTATGAATTTACCTGCCCCGCCTGAAATTCGCCCTAAAATTTGCATCGTATCGACGACACCGTTGATTGTTCATTTTTTTCTTAGGGAACATATTAAGGCGTTATCTATTTCTTCTGAAATACTCTTAGTCGTTAATCCGGACAATGACACTTATACGCCAGCGTTGGATTTACCCGTTCGACTAATCCCAATTAAAATTCAGCGTCGTATCGCCATTGTTGATGATCTGCTTGCTCTTCGGCAATTGTACGACTTGTTAAAGAACGAGAAACCTGATTTGGTATGGGCCATCGCTCCTAAAGCTGGTTTGATTGGAATGTTAGCGTCTCTTTTAGCCGGTATAAAGCATCGTGTTTTCCTTTTTCAGGGTGAAGTGTGGGCAGCGCGTTCAGGCTTGAGCAGATACTTACTCAAAACAGCCGATAAAATCACCAGTTTTTGCGCTAATCATATATTAGTCGTTAGTCACTCCGAGCAAGGGTTTCTTGAAACTGAGGGTGTTATTCAAGTAGGAAAATCAACTGTTTTAGGAGGTGGCTCGATTTCCGGAGTCAATCTTGACCGTTTTAAACCTGATTTGAATTTAAGAATCTCATGTCGCGCAGAACACAATATTCCTGAGAATGCATTAGTCTGTTTATTTTTAGGACGTATCACATCCGATAAAGGTGTTTACGACTTGGCAAATGCGTTTGCCTATGTCAGCAAAGCTCATCCTGAGCTTTGGCTGGTATTTGTTGGGCCAGATGAAGAGAATGTTAGTAAAAGGATTTTCTTTTGTTGTGGAACTGCTGCTAATAGAGTTTTAATCAACGGGTTTACGGATAAACCGGAAGAGTTTTTAGCAATGGCTGATTTTTTGTGTCTGCCCAGTTATCGAGAGGGATTCGGAATGGTGGTTCTTGAAGCGGCAGCTTTTGGTATTCCTGCTATAGGTTCTCGAATATATGGAGTTAGCGATGCGATTATTGATGAAGTGTCCGGATTATTATTTTCGGTGGGAAATGAAATTGATCTTGCAGAGCAAATTAATCGTTTGGCTAGCGATCCAGGCTTACGGGTGCGTTTGGGAAGGGCTGCTAGAGATCGGGTGCTGTCACAATTTTCTGAGAGTGATGTCGTAGATAGATATATTAAGTTTATCAATGGGTTGATAGAGCGGGATAGGCATTAAACATGCGGTAGGTTCGAAAGAAGTTGCCCTTCTAATCTGTTAAAATGCACGTTAACCTATTTTGAAGCATAAACATGAAACACATCGAACTCCTCTCCCCGGCCGGCACCCTGCGCAACATGCGCTACGCTTTTGCATTTGGTGCCGATGCGGTTTATGCCGGGCAGCCGCGTTATAGCTTACGGGTACGCAATAACGATTTTCTATCGGAAAACTTAGCTAAAGGCATAGCCGAAGCCCACCAATTGGGCAAGAAGTTTTTTCTGGCCGCCAATGTGATTCCGCATAACGCCAAAATCAAAACCTTTTTGAAAGACATGGCGCCGATTATCGCGATGCAGCCGGATGCCCTGATCATGGCCGATCCGGGTCTGATTATGATGACTCGCGAGCAATGGCCGGACATGCCGATTCATCTGTCGGTGCAAGCCAATACCGTCAATTATGCCAGCGTCAGGTTCTGGAAGAGCATGGGCGTGGAGCGGGTGATTCTGTCTCGGGAATTATCGCTGGACGAGATCGCCGAGATTCGTCAGCAATGTCCGGACATGGAATTGGAAGTGTTTGTGCATGGCGCCTTGTGCATTGCCTATTCCGGTCGCTGTCTGTTGTCAGGTTATTTCAATCATCGCGATCCGAATCAAGGTACCTGCACTAATTCCTGCCGTTGGAAATACGATACCAAGCCGGCGGTGGAAAATGCTGAGGGCGATTATTTGTTGGCTGAGAGTGCTGTCATTTCGATGAACGATTTGAACCAGGGGCTAAATACCGCCAGCTGCGGTGGTGCCGATCGGCATCCCTTGGCGGACAATATTTATTTCCTGGAAGAAGAAGGCCGTCCGGGTGAGTTGTTGCCAGTGATGGAAGACGAAAACGGTACCTATATTATGAATTCCAAGGACTTGCGGGCGATTGAGCACGTGCAGCGCCTGGTGGAAATCGGTATCGATAGTCTGAAAATCGAGGGTCGCACCAAGTCGCATTTTTACGTGGCGCGCACCGCGCAAACTTATCGACAGGCCATAGACGACGCCTTGGCCGGTCGTCCTTTCCAGCCCGAGTTGCTGGGCGTTTTAGATAATCTGGCTAATCGTGGCTATACCGATGGTTTTTATCAGCGCCATCATACGCACGAGCATCAAAATTACCTGTCCGGCTATTCCAAAAGCCATCAGCAACAGTTCTGCGGCGAAATTACCCATTACGATGCCGAGAGCGGTTGGGCTGATATTAGCGTCAAGAATAAGTTTTCGCTGGGCGATAAGCTGGAATTGATCCTGCCGCACGGCAATCGGGATATCACCGTCGAAAATATGGTCGACAAATACGGCCAGCCCATGCAGGAGGCGTCCGGCGGCGGTTATGAAGTGAAGATTCCGCTGCCCGATGTCGATTGCCAATACGGATTGCTGGCGCGTTATTACTAGGCCTTGGAGGCTGATATGTCGTTTCTTACCGCCGATTTATGCGATCGGTTTTCAACTCAAGAAAACTTTCAAATCGCCGAGCCTTTGTTCCGGCATTTTGGCGGTAAAAGCCAGTTTAGTGGCCAAATCACTACTTTGAAAGTATTTGAAGACAATACTTTGGTGCGCACCACGTTAGAAGAGAAAGTCAATGATCGGGTGTTGGTGATTGACGGTGGCGGTTCCAAACGTTGCGCTTTACTGGGCGACACCTTAACCGGTTTGGCGGTAGAAAATGGCTGGCAAGGCATCGTCGTGTACGGCAGTATCCGTGGCTCGGAGGCGATTGATCGAATGCCGATAGGGGTGATGGCCCTGAATACTCATCCATTGTGCAGTAGTAAACACGGTCACGGTCACCGGGACTCGGTGATCACTTTTGCCGGTGTCAACTTCAAAAAAGATCACTATTTGTATGCCGATAGCGACGGAATTATCGTCTCGGAAACAAAATTGGATTAAAATCGTTTCGTCTTAACCCAGTAAAATACTCAAGAATATGCAAATCGTACTCGCTAACCCTCGTGGATTCTGTGCCGGCGTTGACCGGGCTATTGAAATTGTCGATCAGGCGATCGATACCTTCGGTGCGCCGATTTACGTGCGGCACGAAGTGGTGCATAACCGTACCGTGGTCGATGGTTTGAAGGAAAAGGGCGCTATTTTTATCGAAGAACTCAGCGATGTGCCGGTCGGATCGTATTTGATTTTCAGCGCGCACGGCGTTTCCAAACAGGTGCAAAAAGAAGCCGAGGAACGCAAACTGACTGTATTCGATGCCACTTGTCCGCTGGTGACCAAGGTGCACATGCAAGTCGCCAAGCATGCCAAGCAAGATAGAGAAGTGATTCTGATTGGCCATGCCGGCCACCCGGAAGTGGAAGGCACCATGGGGCAGTACGATAAATGCACCGAACATGGTGATATTTATCTGGTGGAAACGCCGGACGATGTCAAAAACCTGAAAGTCAATAATCCGGATAATCTGGCCTATGTCACGCAAACCACATTGTCGATGACCGATACCAAAGTCATGGTCGACGCGCTGCGCGAACAATTTCCGTCGATCAAGGAACAGAAGAAGGACGATATTTGCTACGCTACCCAAAACCGTCAGGATGCGGTCCACGATTTAGCGAAAATATCAGATCTGATTTTGGTGGTCGGTTCGCCAAACAGCTCCAACTCAAATCGCTTGCGGGAAATTGCCGAACAGTTGGGCAAGCCGGCGTTCCTGATCGACACTCATAAAGACTTACGGCAGGAATGGTTGGATGGCGTCGAGGTGGTTGGCGTCACCGCTGGCGCATCGGCACCGGAAGTATTGGTGCAGGAAGTGATTAACCAATTGAAGGAATGGGGCGGAGAAAACACTAACGTCCGTGAAAATAAGGGCATTGAAGAAAAAGTGGTATTCTCGATTCCGAAGGAATTGAAAAAAGCCATGGAAGCTTGATTTGAATAATCTCTGGAGAGTTTTATGACTGTTACCGCTCAAGAACTAGTGGCTGCCGCAAAACAGCAGATTACCGAAATCGATTTGACGGCTGCGCAAGGCCAGTTAGGCGGCAGTTTGATTCTCGACGTCAGAGAGCCCGCCGAATATGCCGCCGGGCATCTTCCGGGCGCTATCAATATTCCGCGCGGGGTATTGGAGTTTAAAATCGACAGTCATCCGGATTTTCAAGGCAAGCAACAGTCGGCCATTATGGTTTATTGTCAGACCGGCGGCCGTTCAGCACTGGCTACGCAAACGCTGAATCAATTGGGTTATAGTAGCGCGGTCAGCATGGCTGGCGGTTTCAAGGCTTGGTCGGAGAGTGGTTTAAGCATTGACTGAGCTTAACGAAATCCGCATCGATAAATGGTTGTGGGCGGCGCGCTTTTTTAAAACCCGCGGATTGGCCGCCGAGGCGGTCAACGGCGGCAAGGTACACGTTAACGGCCAGCGTTGTAAACCGGGAAAAGAGGTCAAAGCCGGCGATCTGATTACCGTTAGCAAAGATCAATATACTTGGGAAGTTCGGGTTACCGATCTCAACAAACAACGCCGCCCCGCTCAAGAGGCGGCGTTGCTCTATAGCGAAGATCAGGCCAGCATAGCCAAACGGCTCAAGCAGGTCGAATTACACAAACAGCAACAGGCTATGCAACATCCTTCCGAGCGCGAGCATAAGCCTAACAAGAAACAGCGCCGTCAGATTCATCGCTTCAAACAAGACGCACTTTGAACGGCCATTGTGGTCAGCGCACAAAACAATAGCCACACACACCGCTTCAATTTATTATTCCTTGTTAATTTGCAGAGAATTAGCGATTGATTAGCCTGTGTCGAAAAGCTGGCAACAGGGCTGATTGCGTGTATCGAATCGTGGTTAAGCGAGGGATAAGAACGCGGTTCTAAATTTAAACAATATTGCTTCGGGCGTATGCGAGATCCGCATATCGACCCAGATGGCGGACACTATAGGATCATGAATGTCGGTACGTTGTTTATTAGTTATCAGTATGGCCTTGCTGGGTAGCGGTTTGTTGGCGGGTTGCGCCACCACCCGGCAAATTGCGGTTGATTATCCTAAAACCGAAACTTTTCCGATCAAACCTCTACGTGGTCAGGCCGCGGTTAGCGGCGACGATTATTACGTACAACTGGTTTCCGATTTTGAATTCAAGGGCGATAACGCCTTGAAAGGCGGTTGCAGCGATGTCGGCGGCCAATACGAAAACGGCGATTTGTCTGCGGCCCTGGTGTTCAGCATCCATAACGATGCGCTCAAACTTAAACGCGAAGCCAGCGGTTTTTTGTATCAGGCCACGACCGGCAAATGCAACTTCAAACTGGAAACCAAAAAAGCTTATTTGACGCCTTGGCTGCGGTTGGATTCCAGCAAGGATACTTTGATCGATTACAACTTTTTGACCAGCAATAGTCACGAAGCCAATCTTTCGCAACTGGTCAGCGATGTGAATGCCGCCAGTACTTTGTTCGCATTGACCGGTGTCGGCACCGGCATGGCGGTGATGGGTAAGTTGGCCGGCAATTGGGTGGAAAGTAATCCGCAAGTAGTGGCTAAAAACCCGGCCACCACCGGCAAATACAGCTCGGAAACGCATTCCCTGCCGGCCGCCGTGGTGCTGGCGGGCGACAGCGGCAATCTCAATCAAAGCCGCTTGGCGGTTTACGAAGTGGTCGAAGCCGGTTTGAAGGCTTGGGCTTCCGAAACTAAATTGCTTGGCGAGTTGCGTGTATACCCGGAAATCGCCTCGTCGCTGTTATTGAAAACCGCCGGCGATGTCACGCCCGATGCTCACGATTTATCGCTGGAAGAATTATGGCGGGTGCCAATTCAGACCGCTAACGGCGAACTCAGTCTGCGCCAGTTGATTGAGCAAATCGATCCGGCCACGAAACCCAATTTACAGCCCGATTGGCAAAATTATCCAGAGGTGGAAAGCCAATGCCGCCGCTTGAAGTTGGCGCTGAAGGATTTGGGCTTCAATAAATTCGATCGCAACGCGGTGTTATATTATTTTCTGAGCAAATCGTCGCCGGATTGGAAAAACTTCAATATCTCCGCGCAACGGGCGATGACCGACGAGATTCGTCCTAAGTTATTGGAACAATATCGCCTTAAGGATTTCTCAGGCTGTCTGGCCGGTGAGGATTATGCGGTGATGAAGAGCATGAAATTGGCGGTAAACACCGAACAGGACTGGGAAGCCTTGACCAATTCCAGACAGAAGAAAGAAGGCGTCATCAGTCCGATTCAATCTGCCGCGCGGCAATTTTTGTCGGCCTTGCAAAATCCCAATAAAGACGAAGCGGCTCGTCAGTTGTATCCGTTATTAAATACCGAAAAAGGCGGTAACGGCACGGTGCTGTTACAAAACCATTTAAGTAATTTCGGTCTGGAAACTTTGTTGCAATTGCCGACGATTGCCGATGAAGGAGTCACGGTCAATGCCGGGCAATTGGCCGGGGTGTTTAGCGGTCTGAATGTGGAAACTTATAGTTGCGCGCGTCCGGCGCAGGAACAAGGTCAGCCTTTGGCCAATATCGGCATTATGTTGTTTGTCACTAAACCCGGCAGTCCTCGCGAAAAAGGCGGGGCGTTGGAGTTCGAATTAGTGCAGGGTAAGATTGCCCGTTTGGCCTTCCAGCATCCGTCCTTCCGGGATTTCGAACAAAATCTGGCTGACTATCCCGATCTGGGCGGTTGCCGAATTGAAGCCGATTTTATAAACAAGCTGCATTAGTTCTTAACGGTTGATGATGAGTATGAACCGGAAAAAAATGCTGATTTCGGCAGGGATCGTAGCGGCAGCGCTGGCCATCTATGCCTTGCTGGGGTTCTACTTGGTGCCGTATATCGCGGTGAACAAACTACCGGTAGTGTTGCAGCAGAAAACCGGGCAACAAACTCAGCTGAAATCGGTTCGTCTAAACCCGTTCAGTTTCATATTGGAGTTGGAAGGCTTTGCCTTGTCTTCTGCCGCGGATGGCAAAAATTTGCTCGGCTTCGAGCGTCTAGTGATCGATCTGGATGTCATCGAATCGGCGAAATTGGGCGGCATGGTTTTGGAAGGTATCGAGTTGCTAAAACCGCAGTTTAATATCGAACGCCGCGCCGATGGCATGTTCAATTTTGCGGAGTTACTAGCTAAGCCGGCGGAGCCCGAACCAGAAGCGCAGGACAACGGTGGCGACAGCTTGGCGTTATTGATACATCAAGTCGCGATTAAAGAGGGACGGATCGGCTGGCAGGACGCCGCGACCGGACAAGTGTTGTCGGAGAACCTGTTGCCGCTGAATTTGACGTTTAGCGAGCTTAGCACCCAGGCGGCAAGCAATGCGGTCGGCGAGCTGAATGTGGGTTTGGAGTCGGGCGGTACGATCGAATGGCGCGGCGATTTTACGATTGCGCCATTGGCTTCAAAAGGCCATCTGACATTGGCAAACATTAGCCTGGCAAGAGGCTGGCAATTGTTTTTGCAACAAATTTTGCCAATGCAGATCGTCGACGGTCGGCTCGGTTTGCAAGTCGATTACGCATTGTCGGAAGCGCCGGATGGCTTGCTAACCACGGTCAGCAACGGCAATGTCGACATAAAGCAGCTGGAAATTACCGAGAAAAATCAGGGTAAGCGTTTGCTAAGCGTCCCGGCCTTGGCGATTGGCGGGATTAACGTCGATGTCAATCAACAACAAGTCGGCATTGCCTCGCTGTCCAGTAGCGATGCCGTCATCAAAGCCTGGCTGCAAGCCGACGGTGTGCTGAATTACCAGGCACTGTTTGCCGGCGATTCCCCCGCGCCGGCGGCGGCTCAAACTGCTTCGGCGCCGCCGGCAACTGTCGTCAAGCCATGGCTGATTAAGCTTGATGAGTTGGCACTAAACAATTACGCAATCGACTTTACCGACCTCACCTTGAAAAAGCCGGTCGAACTGCAATTGAGCGAGCTGAACTGTAAATTGCAGAAATTCGATAATCAAGAAAATGGCAAATTGCCGGTGCAATTCAGCAGCCGATTCAATCGATCCGGCAGTTTGAAAATCGACGGCGAGATGAGCCTGGAACCCTTTGCCGCGATTGCGGCTTTAGACATCAAGAGCGTCAATCTGAAAGTGTTCCAGCCATATCTGGATCAGTATCTGAAACTGGATTTAGTCGACGGCGACTTTAACGGCAAGGGGAACTTGCAATTGGCGGCTGCCGATCAATTGCAACTGACGTTTCAGGGCGAAGCGAATCTCGACGGCTTGATTACCCGCGATCAGGCTAAAAACAAAGATTTTCTAAAATGGGCCAATTTAGCGCTGATAGGCGTCGACATCGATTTAGCCAAACAGGATTTCAAGATTGGCAAGGTGATGTTCGATCGGCCTTACCTACGCTTTAACATCAAAAAAGACGGCAAAACCAATGTCGACGACATCATGGTGTCGCAGAAACCGGCCAAGACAGTAGCGACTGCTAAATCGGTGCCTAAACCCGAGTCGGGCAAATCCGGCGAGTCGCGCGTGAGCATCGGTAAAATCGAACTGAAGGACGGAAAATCCGATTTTGCCGATTATTCCTTGATTTTGCCGTTCGTCGCGGAAATGAATAGTTTAAATGGCGATGTTAGCGGTTTTTCCTCGGATAAAGATGCCGAGGCCAAGCTGGTGCTGAAAGGTAAGGTTTATGATATGGCCACGGTGGGGATTAAAGGCAAATACCAATTTGATAATGGAGATTCCGATATTACCCTAAATTTTGCCAATATGCCTTTGCCTTTGATTACCCCGTATATGGCGGAATTTGCCGGCTACAAAATCGAAAAAGGCCAGATGACTCTTGATTTACAGTATAAGATCAAGCATCGGCAACTAGAAGTGCGGAATAAACTGTTTATCGACCAATTGACTTTGGGTGAGCATATCGAAAATCCCAATGCTGTATCGTTGCCTCTGCATTTGGCCATCGCCTTGTTGAAAGATACCGACGGTAAGATCAATCTGGATTTTCCAATTACGGGTAGTCTGGAGGATCCTAAATTCAGCATCGGTTCCTTGATTGCCGATGTTCTGGTCAATCTGGTAGCCAAAGTAGCAACTTCGCCATTCAAGGCGATAGCCTCGTTGTTGGGCGATGATACAGATTTCAGCACGGTTAGCTTCGCGCCGGGTAGCGCCGAGCTGGTCGCCGAGGAAACGGCCAAGTTGGATCAACTGAAAAAAGCCTTGGACAGCAAACCCGAGTTGACTTTGGAAGTCAAAGGCATTGCCTATCAAAATCTGGATTGGCCAGCGATGCGTTTAGAGGCGGTGAAGGACGTCTTGAAAAAAATGAAGTCGGGTGAATTGCTCGATAAAGGCCAGAAAGTCCGTCACGAGTACATCGAGTTGTCCGATGACGACTATAAACGTTTGTTGGCGAAATTTTTTGGCGAAGTGTTCCCGCAGGATATGGATCGCTCATTGTTGGGCAGGCCGCGGATTAAAAACGATCCGAATGCCGATTTTTATACGGTGGCGCGGCAAAAACTGGAAGGCGTTTTTCCACCAGACCCGCAGCGCCTTAACGATTTGGCAGTTGCTAGAGCCAACCATATTGCGCAGTATCTGACTGAGCCAGGCGGCATTAGTAAAGATAGGGTGTATATTCTGGCTACCGAACTCAGCCAGGCCGAAACAGCCGACGGTATTACATCGGTTTTATCCTTGAACGCGTCGCAGTAAATGGCGGCTCGCCTGTTTGTAATATAATTGTGCGCTGTGCCGATGCAGGAACTTATCGGTTTGTCTTACAGGTTTATAAAAGATGGAGATCCCCATGAGAACCAAGTTTTTTCAATTTATTCCGCAGCTAGTCGTAGCTTTTAGCGGTCTGTTATTCGCGTTGCCGGCGGCAGCGCAACCGTTAACGTCGTGTACCATGACCTACAAGCTCAGCGGCTGGTCGTTGGTTTATAAGCAGTATGATGGTATCGGCAATATCAGTTGCAGTAACGGCCAACGCGCGCAGGTGGCGCTTGCGTCGAAAAGTATCGGTTTTACCATCGGTAAATCGGAGATAGAGGGCACCGGCGTATTTTCCGAGGTTAGGAATCTGAATGAAATATATGGCAATTTTGTTGCCTTGGAAGGGCATGCCGGCGCTACTAAATCGGTCGATGCGCAAGTATTGACGAGGGGCGAAATTTCCCTGGTCCTGTCCGGTAAGGGGCGCGGTATCGATATTGGTGTCACCTTGGGTGCGTTGAATATTTCGCCCAGATGAAGGGCTTAAGCCCGTGTATTCTGCTAATGGTTTTTGAAATTTGTTCTATATTGGGTCGGTGAGAAATCGCCAGGCCATTGAGATTGCGGTGAGTGGCTGGCGGCCGATCACCCGAAAGTGGTGGCTTATCTAAAGGGAATCTCTAAAAATCAAAATAACCTCCTCCTCCCTCTGGGAGAAGGTTGGGATGAGGGCATTAAATCAACAACTTAATCCATCACCCTAATACTCTCCCAGAGGGAGAGAGAATTTTTAGAGGTTTCCCTATAACAATTGTTTGGCAAACAAGCTAGGCCGGTAGCGTCGGATACTGACAATGAAATGGTCAGGGTATCGGCGACTTAGAAAAGACGTTCAATGGATGACAAAGTCCGCTAGCGGACGACGAGGCACTTTTCTTGGCGATGCTCGTTATCGCATGTAAAGATGTCGGTTTTAATCGGAACTCATTGCTAAAATTGGGGAATGTTTTTGTTGATCTTGAAAATACGTCAATTTATCGCCTTAGACTCGCGTAGTATGCCAGATATGGGGTACCTGGCCGTGCTCTCTTAAATTTTGGACTGTGTGTGAAAAACTCTTTTTTTCTGGTTATTCCTGAACAAAAAAACGATAAGCAATTACTAGCGTCGTTTACCGATGATGCGCTTAGGCAATGGGTTTCCGAGCTTCCTACCGCCAATCCCGGTTTGGCCGCACGGCTATTTCATGAATTATTGTCCGAATTGATTTCCGTGGAAATGCCGGCGGCAAAACGCTTGCAGGCCTTGGAGTTGCTCAGGGACAGCTTTTTTTCGATAGACGATTATCTGCGTTCGCGCTTGATCAGGTCGGGCTTCCCGAAAGGGGAGGTCGAGAAAAAGATATTTGGGTTGTCCTGCACGATCGAAAGACAATTTACCATCGGTTATTGGAGTGTGGCCCGAGAGTTGACGCGCCGCGAAATCGGCTGGCTGCAGGGTAAGAGCACGGCTTTGGCCATTCAACGGACCATCAAGGGTTTGAGTCGTATAGTCATCACCCATTACATGATGAGCTATCCGGTGCCGGATTGGATCTGGATTGATCTGCATTCGCTTTATAAGCTTGCGGTGAAATTGGGTAAAGCCGATACCAAAGTGGCTGACCAAAACGGTGTTTTCAGCAAGCTATCGTCGATTGAGGGTAGTTATAAACAGATATTGTTGCTGAGCTTGGCGTATCCATCGGGCCTGATGCAGAAAGAGTTTCAGCTGGTTTATGGGTTTGCCGAAAAAATCAACGATTTATTGGAAATCGAACGCAAACCGGTAGCCGGTCAGGCCGTGCAATGTTCGATTTTGATGGATGAAGATTTGCCGCCGGCTTTCTTGGCTGATACTGCACAGAGCGATAGGCGTTCCGATGCCGCCATGCTTTATCTCAATTTAACCAAACTGGCTAAAATTTTTAAGCAGGCCGACAAGTATTGTAGCAAGGACGAAGCGCGCTTCAGTGCTCTGGAGCTTGATAAGCTCAGTCAGCTAAAATTATCGGCCGAGTTATTCGATTATCTGATGCAGCGTTGGCAGGGCAAGGAGCAGCAAGGCACTGTATATTTTGGCGATCGACTGGATAGGTATGTGGCTATTGGTTTGGAAACCACCTATTATCTGTTGGATACCGAAATACCCAATGCGGATGTCGATTTGGAAATACGGGCGCAGACCGATTCAGAACGGGCCTTGTCCTGTAGTTTTGAAAGGGAAGGGGTGTTGTCAATCGGCAGTCTGGTCAGTTTCCGAAAAACCGATGCGTCGCTGCAGCAGCGCTCGTTGGGCGTGGTCTGCAAAATTGTGTTGCCCAAACAAGACAGCAAGCTGATTTTCGAGGTGATGGTAATTGCCGCTCAGTGTTTTTCGGTGGCGTATCAGGCAGTTGATGCTGCGGCGAATACGGAACGAAAAAAGGGCTTAATTTATGGCACCAAGGATCAAGAAGGCGAAAAGAGCTTTATCATCCTGGATTCTTTCGGATTGAAAGACGGCGATCTGCTCCGGATGTTCATGGGAAATGAAAATTTCACTATCATTTTGAATGGCAGAAAAAATATAGGCTTGGGGTATTGGCAGTTTGAATGCCGGCGGATAGTGCACGAAGTGACACAGGCCACGAGTAAGAAAAAAGGCTATGACTTTATATAACAAATACGATTGCCGGCCGTTCCCAAGGCGGAATAGGCGGCACAACTCAACAAAAAGATTCGATGACATCAAATACCGATCAGGCACCTGATTTTTCAACACTCGTCGATCCTCATGCTCAGCGTGAGGCCGAAAAATACGAGAATCCCATTCCCAGCCGCGAGCTAATCCTCCAGCTTATTCAACAAGCCGGCAAGCCCTTAAGACGCCAGCAAATCGCCCAGCAATTTTCCTTGGAAGCGCCCGATGCGCTGGAAGCCTTGCGCCGACGCCTACGGGCCATGGAGCGTGACGGTCAACTCAGTTTCAATAGTCGGCAAAAATACAGCATCGGGTCGGGGCAAAATACCATTGCCGGCCGAGTATTGGGCCATCCGGAAGGCTTCGGTTTTTTGAAGCCTGACGACGGTAGCGAGGATTTGTTTTTGTCGCCGCGGGAAATGAAACCGTTGATGCCCAACGATCGAGTGGTCGCCAGAGTAGCCGGTATCGATAGACGCGGGCGCCGGGAAGCGGCAGTGATCGAAATCAGCGAGCGCAATACCCATCAGGTGGTCGGGCGCTTCTTCACCGAAGGCCGGGTCGCTTACGTCGTACCCGAAAACAAGAAAATCAATCATGAAGTGCTGATTGCCAAGGAAGACATCGGCAACGCCAAGAAAGGCCAGATCGTGGTGGCCGAGATCATTCAGCAGCCTAGCCAGCATTGCCAGCCCTTGGGACGCATTGCCGAAGTGTTGGGTGCACATATGGCGCCGGGCATGGAAATCGAAATGGCGATTCGCTCTTACGAATTGCCGAACCAGTGGCCGGACGAGTTATTACAAGAAATAAAGGTGCTGACGCCGCAAGTGCCCGAGTCCGCAAAGCAGGGCCGGGAAGACATCCGCAAGCTGCCCTTGGTGACGATAGACGGCGAAGATGCCCGCGATTTCGACGATGCGGTCTACGCGCAGAAAACCCCAAAAGGCTGGAAGTTGCTGGTGGCGATTGCCGACGTTTCGCATTATGTGAAAGTCGATACCGCTTTGGATAGCGAAGCGAAAAATCGCAGCACCTCGGTGTATTTCCCGGAAAAAGTGATTCCGATGCTGCCAGAGATACTCTCAAACGGTTTGTGCTCTTTGAATCCGGAAGTGGATCGGCTGTGCATGGTCTGCGAGTTGTTGATCAACGACGAAGGCAATGTGCAACGCTCGCGTTTCTTCGAAGCGGTGATGCGTTCCCACGCCCGTTTGACCTATACCGAAGTGGCGCGGATGTTGGTGGACGGCGATCAGAAACTGGCGAAAAAATATGCCGATTTGTTGCCGCATCTGCAGACCTTGTATGGCTTATACAAAGTGATGCGCAATCAGCGCGAGTTGCGCGGGGCGATGGATTTCGATACCCAGGAAACCAAGATCGTTTTCGGGCCGGAGCGCAAAATTGCCGAAATCGTGCCATTGCAACGCAACGACGCTCACAAGCTGATCGAAGAATTCATGATCACCGCCAATACGGCTGCGGCTCGCTTTCTAAACCGGAAAAAAATGCCGCGCTTGCTGCGTATCCACGATGGCCCCGGCGCGGAAAAATTGTTGGCCTTGAAGACCTTTCTCGGCGAACTGGGTTTATTCTTGGGCGGCCAAGCCCAGCCTACGCCGCTGGATTACATGCATTTATTGGAGTCGGTCAGGGAACGTCCGGATGCGCATTTGATTCAGACCATTTTGTTGCGCTCCATGTCGCAAGCGGTTTACAGCCCGGAAAATAAAGGCCATTTTGGTCTGGCGCTGGATGCCTATGCACATTTCACTTCGCCAATCCGCCGTTATCCGGATCTGTTGGTGCATCGGGCTATTCGCCATTGTTTGGCCGGTAAAACAGTAGATAGCTTTCATTACACGCACCCCGACATGGTGTTGCTGGGCGAGCATTGTTCTGCTAACGAACGCCGCGCCGACGAAGCGACTCGCGATGTCGTGAACTGGCTGAAGTGCGAATACATGATGGATAAGATTGGCGAAGAGTTCGATGGCGTGATTTCCGCCGTCACCGGTTTTGGGTTTTTCGTTGAATTGCAGGCCATTTACGTGGAAGGCCTGGTGCATATCGCCTCCTTGGTACAGGACTATTTTAATTTCGACGCCAGCAAGCATCAGTTGTACGGCGAGCGCACCGGCGTGCGTTATCGCTTGGGCGATACGGTGAAGATTCGCGTGGTGCGGGTCAATCTGGACGACAAGAAAATCGATTTCGAGTTGATACAATCCGGCAAGAAAATCGCGAAAACCAAGTCGTCCTCGGGCCGCAAAAAGTCCGAATCCACCAGTAAAGCCGCCAAGGCCGACCAAGCCAAGAAACCCGCCGGCAAACCAAAAGCTAAAAGACGTCGTCGCTCATGAGTTTAACCCAATTGTTCGGCATTCACGCGGTGCAAGCTGCGCTGGATTATTCGCCGCAAAAAATTCGCCGTGCCTGGATCGATAATCAACGGCAGGATGTGCGTCTGAAACAAGTGATTGATGATCTAGTCAAGCTTGGCATCAATCCGGAAAAAACCGAGCGTAAAAAGCTCGAAAAGATGGCCGACGGCAAGAATCACCAAGGCATCGTCGTGGCGGTGGAATTGCCGGCGATGCGCAGCGAAGATCAGCTCAAGCAGGATGTCGAAGCGTTGACTGCCACGCCGTTTTATCTGGTGCTGGATCAAGTGCAAGACCCGCATAATCTCGGCGCTTGTCTACGCACCGCCGATGCGGTCGGCGCGCACGGCGTGATCGTCACCAAGGACAATGCCGCCGGCATCACGCCGACGGTTTGCAAGGTCGCCAGCGGGGCTGCGGAAACGGTGCCGGTCTATCAAGTCACCAATCTGGCGCGGGTGTTGCGTTGGTTGAAAGAGCAAAACATCTGGATCATGGGTGCGGCCGGCGAAGCCGAACAAACGGTATTTCAGATGAAACTGGATATGCCGTTAGCGCTTGTGATGGGCACGGAAGGCACCGGCATGCGCCACTTGACCCGCCAGCATTGCGATTTTCTGGTGAAAATTCCGATGGCAGGGCAGGTGGAGAGTTTGAACGTCTCGGTCGCGGCCGGCGTGCTGTTGTACGAAGTGTTTCGGCAGAAACAGCTTGCTTAAGCGGCATGAAGCGAATTTGCTATGCGGCGGCTCTGGCTGCTAGTTTGTTTGGCGCTGTTATCCATGCCGAGATCGATGCCCAGGCCATAGCCTTTAATTGCCTGAATTGTCATGCCGATTCCTCCGCTTCGGTGGATACATCGATTCCGTCGCTGGAAACTTTATCAAGAGAGCAAATCCAGCAAGCCTTGCTGGATTTTAAATACGACAGAAAGCCTGCCACGCTAATGCCGCGTCTCGCCAAAGGCTATAGCGATGAGGAACTGGCGGCGGTTGCCGATTATTTGAGCCGCGATTAATGGCCGGTTTATCCAGAAGGCGTTTTTTGCAAGGCCTTGCCGGCGTGGGGGCGGGCGTTCTCGGTGGCTGTGCTGGGTTGTCGAACTTAACCGGTGCCAAAGCCCATGTCGTAGTGGTCGGTGGCGGTTTCGGCGGCGCGGCGGCGGCGAAAACTTTGCGTTTGCTGGATGCGAATATCCGGGTCACGCTGATCGAACCTAAAGCTAAATACATTACCTGTCCCGCGAGCAATTGGCTGTTTGCTGGATTGACCAATCTCGACCAATTGACAGTCGATTATCTGGCTTTGCAAGACAAGTACGGCATCGAATTGGTCGTCGATAGCGTCAGTAGTGTAGACGCGGCGCGGCGGCGGCTGCGCTTGACCAGCGGCCAAAGTATCGTTTACGACCGCTTGATTATGTCGCCCGGCATCGATTTTCGTTGGGATGCGATTGCCGGTTACGACCAGGTTACCGCACAACTATTTCCGCATGCCTGGCAGGCCGGGCCGCAGACCTTGCTGTTGGCTCGGCAACTGCAAGCGATGCCCGACGGTGGAGTGGTGCTGATGGCGGTGCCGGCCGATCCTTACCGATGTCCGCCCGGCCCATATGAACGGGCCAGCATGATGGCTTATTGGCTTAAACAACATAAGCCGCGTTCGAAAATCATCATTCTCGATGCCAAACGCAGTTTTTCCAAGCAGGCGCTATTCGAAGCAGGCTGGATAAAACATTACGGCTACGGCGCCGCCAATAGCCTGATCGAATGGCATAGCTTGGCGGATAATCCCTTGCTCGAACTGAACCGGCAGAGTAGGACGCTGACTAGCGAATTCGGCGATCGATTTCGGGGCGATGTGTTGAACATCATTCCGCCGCAAACTGCCGCTGGCATCGCGGTGCAGAGCGGCTTAAGCGATGTCGGCGGCTGGTGCCCGGTTCGGCCGTTGACCGGACAATCGCTGTTCAATGAGTTTATTCATGTGATCGGCGATGCGGCTCATTATGCGTCGATCCCTAAATCCGCATTTGCCGCTAATTCGGAAGCCAAGGCTTGCGCGTTGGCGGTGGCGAGTTTGATTCATCAGAAACCCGTTGCGGAACCGCATTGGCTAAATACCTGTTATAGCCTGATCACCCCTGAGCACGGTATTTCGGTTGCGGGCGTTTACAAGTTGGATGCGGTAAACGCGATAATGTCGGTGAAAGGCGCAGGCGGCGTCAGCGTACGGAGCGACGATGAAGCGGCGGCCTTGGAAGCCGATTATGCGCGTGTAGTTTATCGGAGCTTGGTTGCCGATACCTTTCGCTGATTTGACTTTTTAAGTTAAAAACAATTTATTTCAATAGTTTGTGGTATTTTTTTGTAATTTTTTTTGAATTGTTTTTCCTTGCAATTGAAACTGAATAAGAAAGCAATTTTTCAGCCAAAATTAATGAGTATTTACCATGGAAGGCGCGGGAATCCGAAAACTGCGTGTTACAATCGCGCCTGTTCATTTTCCTTGGTTGACTGCGTGAAGAAAAAACCGCTATTACAAATACTGTTGCTGAGTATGCTGTCCGGCAAGGCCGCTCATGCCAGTAGCTTTGTAGTTGAGGATATTCAGGTCAAAGGCCTGCAAAGAATTTCCGCCGGTACCGTCTACAACTATCTGCCGGTTAACGTCGGTGAAACCTTTTCCGAAGACAAACAAGCCGCGGCGGTCCGAGCCTTATTCAACACTGGATTTTTCAAGGACATTTCCCTGGAACGAGACGGCGGTACGCTGGTCGTCAACGTCGTCGAGCGGCCTTCGGTTGCCAAGGTGGTCATCGAAGGCAACAAGGATATTAAAAAAGAAGACTTGACCGAGGCTTTGAAGAAAATCGGCTTGGCGGAGGGCAAAGTCTACAACAAGCAGATTCTCGATAAAGTCGAACAAGAGCTGCGCCGGCAATATTTCAGCCATGGTAAATATGGCCTGAAAATCAAAACAGAAGTGTCCGAATTGACCCGCAATCGGGTCGGCATTCATATCGACATTTCCGAAGGCCGGGTTGCAAAAATCAAGCAGATCAATGTCGTCGGCAGCAAATCGTTTGCCAACGATGTATTGCGCAAAGAGTTCGAATTAAGCACCACCAATTTCCTGTCTTTTTATTCCAAAGACGATCAGTACTCCAAGCAAAAATTGTCCGCCGATTTGGAAAAGCTGCGTTCGTATTATCTGGACCGCGGCTATATCAACTTTTCCATCGAGTCGACTCAGGTCGATATCACCGCTGACAAGAAGGAAATCTATATCACGATCAACGTCAAGGAAGGCGATGTGTATATGCTGGATAAGGTCAAGCTGTCAGGCGAATTGATTGTGCCGCCCGAAGACTTGATCAAGCTGGTCAAAGTTGGGCCGGGCGAGATTTTTTCCCGGAAAAACGCCACCGAAACCTCCAAAGCGATCTCTGATCGCTTGGGCGACGAGGGTTATACCTTCGCAAACGTCAATATGGTGCCGGAAATCAACGAGTCGCAAAAAACCGTGGCGATGACTTTCTTCGTCGATCCGGGTAAACGCGTTTATGTGCGGCGGATCAATGTCAAAGGCAACACCAAAACCCGTGACGAAGTTATTCGTCGCGAAGCTCGGCAGATGGAATCCAGCTGGGCGGCCAGCAGCAAGATCGAACGTACCAAGACCCGTTTGGATAGATTGGGTTATTTCGAGGAAGTCGGCGTGGAAACCCCGCCGGTTGTCGGCTCCGCCGATCAGATCGATGTCAATTACACGGTCAAGGAAAAAGCTTCGGGTAACTTGCAGGCCGGGGTCGGTTATTCGCAGGTGCAAGGTATCATTTTTAATGCCAACGTGTCGCAAGACAATATCTTCGGTACCGGCAAACGGGTCGATTTTGCTTTCAATAACAGCAGTATTTTGACACGATACAATCTGGGTTTCTCCGATCCTTATTACACGCTGGACGGTGTGGCGCTGGGTTACAACCTGGGTTATACCTCCCGTAACGCTTACGCGGCCAACCTGGCCAGCTATAACACCAATATCGCCAATGCCGGCGTCAATTTCGGTATTCCGCTGAACGAGTTCGATCGGGTCGGTTTCGATATCGATCTAAAACATACCGGTATTTCCCAGACCAGTTTGTCTTCGGATACCATCATTAAATTTATCCAAGATAACGGCGATAGTTTCACGACGCTGTCCACCTCGGCAGGTTGGACTCACGATACCTTGGATAGAGCGACTTTTGCCACCAAGGGCGGGCAACAGCGGGTTTCCGGTTTGATTACCGTGCCGGGCAGCGACTTGGAATATTTCAAGGTTGGTTATAAACAGCAGCATTATTTTCCATTGTCCAACGACTTCACCTTCCGCTTGTTGGGCGAGGTAGCGCATGGCGGTAGCTACGGCGGCAGCGCGGGATTGCCGTTTTTCGAAAACTATTTCGCCGGCGGTACCGGGGATGTCAGGGGCTTCATGCAAAACACCTTGGGCCGTATCGATACCAACGTGCTCAACCCTAGTAACACCTACAACAGGCCTATCGGCGGATCCACTAAATTGATCGGCAAGGCCGAGCTGTTTTTTCCGGTGCCGTTTTTAAGCGATGTCAAATCGGTGCGGATTGGTTCGTTCGTTGACGCCGGTACCCTGGCGCCGGGACTGAACACAGGCGATCTGAAGAAGTATTTCCGTTATTCGGCGGGTTTGTCGGGCGAATGGTTGTCGCCCTTCGGGGCATTGGCCGTTAGTGTCGCTCAACCGCTTAATTCGGAAGAGGGCGATAGAACTCAAGCCTTCCAGTTCACCTTCGGTTCGGGATTTTAGTTTAGTTTGAGCCGTTTTTACCCTATAATCGCCGTTGCGTTCTGTCTTAAAAACTCAAATATTAACCGGAGATGGTTTTGACCATGAAAAATAGAATTTCTTTGTTTCTAATGCTGATGATTTTTGCTGGCGTTAGCCATGCGGAGCTGAAAATCGGCTTTGTCAATGTGGCTAAGGTTTTGGAAAAAGCGCCGCAAGCGGCAAAAGCAAAAACCCGCTTGGAAACCGAATTTTCACCTCGCGATAAAGCATTGGTTTCTCAGCAAAAAGAAATCAAAAACCTGGAAGACAAACTTGGTAAGGACTCTGCGGTGATGGGCGAAGAAGAGCGCCATAGACTGGAAAAAGACATTCTCGATAAAAAACGCGATGCCGCCAGAGCGCAACAGGAGTTCAGCGAAGACTTCAATATGCGCAGAAACGAAGAGCTTGGCAATTTGCAAAAGCGTATTGTCGAAGCGGTAAGAGCGTTAGCGAAGGAAGAGTCTTTCGATTTATTGCTGACAGACGGCGTCATCTATGCCAACGATCAAATCGACGTCACCGCTCGAGTTCAGCAAAAACTGGAAACATTGTCGCAATAAAGTCGTCACCGATGCTTTCCTGAATTCGGGAAAGTACTCACCGTTTACAGGCAGGGAAGTTCGGCAAGCATGGACTTCCCGCTATCCAATCCTCATCGCACAAACAACTCATGGCTGGCTCACTCGATATTTTACAAATTCAGGAATTATTGCCGCACCGCTATCCTTTTCTGCTGGTAGACAAGGTGCTTGAATGCGAACCGGGTGTGCGCTTGTCGGCTGTGAAAAACGTCACGTTTAACGAACCGTTTTTTCAAGGCCATTTCCCGAATCAGCCGATTATGCCAGGTGTGCTGATCATGGAAGCGCTGGCGCAAGCCACTGCGCTGTTGACTTCGCAGAGCAACGACAAACTGGGCAAAGGCACGATTTATTATTTGGCTGGCATCGATAATGCCCGGTTTAAAAGACAAGTCGTGCCCGGCGATCAACTGCGCTTGGAAATCACTTATATCAAGCACAAGCGGCATCTTTGGTCGTTCGACTGTCGAGCCGAAGTGGACGGCGAATTGGCCGCTAGCGCGCAGATCATGTGTGCGGCCTCGGCGGCTTAAATGATAGATCCTAGAGCCGTTGTACATATCAACGCCGAACTGGCCGACGACGTCAAAGTCGGTCCGTTCTCGATTATCGGTCCTGATGTGCAAATCGATTCCGGCACAGAGATCGGTCCGCATGTGGTGATCAAAGGGCCGACCGCAATCGGTAAAGACAACACCATCTATCAATTCACCTCGATAGGCGAGGATCCGCAAGACAAGAAATACGCGGACGAAATTACTCGACTGGAGATCGGCGACCGTAATGTGATTCGCGAGTTCTGCACCATGCACCGCGGCACTCAGCAGGATCAAGGACTAACATTGATCGGCAGCGACAATTTGTTCATGGCTTATACCCATGTCGCCCATGATTGCGTGATCGGCGACAACGTCATCATGGCCAACGGTGCCTCGATTGCCGGCCATGTACATCTCGGAGATCACTCGATTCTGGGCGGATTCACGCTGGTGCATCAGTTCACCCAGATAGGCGAATACAGTTTTTCGGCGATGGGTAGTGCGATTACCCAGGATATTCCGCCGTATGTGATGGTCGGCGGCAGGCCGACCCGGCCGCATGGCATCAACTCGGTGGGCATGGAACGCAACGGCGTACCGCCGGAGGTGATCAGGCAGATTCGTAAAGCCTATAAGATCCTCTACAAAAATAATCTGCGTCTGGAAGACGCTATCGAAGAAATGGAAGACATGGCCGGTGAAAGCAACGAACTGTCCAACATGGTCAGTTTCCTGCGTAATGTCACACGCGGCATCCTCCGATAACTGTTCACGGATTGCCGGTATCGACGAAGTTGGCCGAGGCTGCATAGTCGGACCGGTGGTCGCCGCTGCGGTGATTCTCGATCCGGCCAAGCCGATCGCCGGTTTGACCGATTCCAAAAAACTCACCGAAAAAAAACGTCGCTGGCTGGCCGAACATATCATGGCAAATGCTTGGTGTTGGGCCGTCGCCCGTGCCGAGGCCAGCGAAATCGACCGTATCAATATTTTGCAAGCGACGATGGTGGCAATGCAACGCGCCGTTGCTTATTTACCTTGTCAACCCGATTGGGTAAGGGTGGACGGCAATCGCTTACCGGCACTGGATATGCCTGGCGAAGCTATCGTGCAAGGGGATTTATTGGTTGCCGAGATCTCCGCCGCATCAATATTGGCCAAAGTGGCGCGCGACGAGGAAATGCAGACTTTGGATAGGCTATATCCGGGCTATCATTTTGCCGTTCATAAAGGCTATCCGACTCAGCAGCATTTAGCAGCGCTGCAACAATATGGCATCACCCCGCAGCATCGAAAATCGTTTGCACCGGTCAAGAAATATCTTGCTTAAGCAGCCATGAATCCGAGTTTCGTTCATCTTCGTATCCACACCGAATTTTCGCTGGTTGACGGTATCGTCAGAATCAAGCCGTTGGTGAAGAAACTGGCGGGATACGCGATGCCGGCCGCGGCGATTACCGAGCAAAGCAATCTATTCTCGCTGGTTAAATTTTATAAAGCCGCGCAAGGCGCCGGCATCAAACCGCTGATCGGCGCCGATGTGCTGGTATTCAACCCCGATGAGCCTGCTTCACCATTTCGCTTGACGCTATTAGCCCGCAATAAAAAAGGCTATGTGACGCTGACCGAGCTGATTTCTCTCGGTTACCAACAAGGCCAGCATCAGGGTATCCCGATGCTGCAGAAGGACTGGATCGCCGAAAACCATGAAGGATTGATCGTTCTGTCGGGAGCAATGGATGGCGATGTGGGCATGGCTTTATTGGCGGAAAACGCCGAACAGGCCAAGAGCTGCGCCGAATACTGGATGAGTCTGTTCGAGAACAGTTTTTATTTGGAGTTGCAACGGGTCGGCAAAGTCGATGAGGAGCGCTATATCAAACTGGCGGTGGATTTGGCTGTCGAGCTGGAGTTGCCGGTAGTGGCGACCAACGACGTGCGCTTCATCGGCAAGAACGATTTCGATGCGCATGAAGTGCGGGTTTGCATCCATCAGGGCCGGGTACTGGACGACAGCCGCCGGCCGAAAAATTATACCGCTCAGCAATATCTGCGCAGTGCCGAGGAAATGGCCGAATTGTTCGCCGATATTCCGGAAGCGCTGGAAAACAGCGTGGAAATAGCCAAGCGCTGCAATGTTGAATTGACGCTAGGCGAAAACTATCTGCCGGACTTTCCGGTACCCGAGGGTATGACGCTGGATCAGGTGTTTATGGAAGCATCGCGGCAAGGTTTGGAAGAGCGCTTGCAACAGCATCCGCCGGTGGGCAAGGGCAGTTTCGAGGAAAATCGCCAAGTTTACGACCAGCGTTTGGAAACCGAGCTTGGCGTGATTACCCAGATGGGTTTCCCCGGTTATTTCATGATCGTCGCGGACTTCATCCAGTGGGCCAAAAACAACGATATTCCGGTCGGGCCGGGCCGGGGTTCGGGGGCCGGTTCGCTGGTCGCTTACGCGTTGAAAATCACCGACCTGGATCCGATTGAATTCGATTTACTGTTCGAACGCTTCTTGAATCCGGAGCGGGTGTCGATGCCCGACTTCGACATCGATTTTTGTATGGATCGCCGTGACGAGGTGATCGATTACGTAGCCCGCCACTATGGCCGAGATCATGTCTCCCAGATCATCACTTACGGCTCGATGGCGGCCAAGGCGGTAATTCGCGACGTCGGCCGGGTAATGGGGCATGCCTATGGTTTCGTGGATAGGCTGGCAAAATTGATTCCATTTGAAATCGGCATGACCTTGGATAAGGCGCTGCAAGACAGCGCCGAGTTGAAAGCTTTGTACGATACCGAGGAAGAGGTCAAATCCCTGATCGACATGGCGCGTTCGCTGGAGGGTATTTCCCGTAATGCCGGCAAGCACGCAGGCGGAGTGGTGATATCGCCAACAAAGTTGACTGATTTCAGTCCACTGTATTGCGAGCAGGGCGGCGGCAATCTAGTCACGCAGTTCGACAAGGATGACGTCGAAGCCGTTGGCTTGGTCAAGTTTGACTTCTTGGGTTTGCGGACCCTGACCATTATCGATTGGGCGCTGCAGACCATCAATCGCCAACGCGCCCAGCGCGGCGAGGAAGCGGTCGACATCAGTCAGATTCCGCGCGACGACCTGCCCAGTTACGAATTGCTGAAAAATGCTCAGACCACGGCGGTGTTCCAGCTGGAGTCGCGCGGCATGAAGGAATTGATCAAAAAACTGAAACCGGACTGCTTCGATGACATCATCGCGTTGGTGGCACTGTTTCGTCCCGGACCGCTGGAATCGGGCATGGTCGATGACTACATCAACGTCAAGCATGGCGCCAAGGCCGAGTATGCCCATCCTTTGTTGGAACCGATCCTCAAACCCACCAATGGCGTAATTCTCTACCAGGAACAGGTGATGCAAATCGCCCGAGAATTGGCGATGTATACCTTGGGCGGCGCCGACATGCTGCGACGGGCGATGGGTAAGAAAAAGCCGGAGGAGATGGCCAAGGAGCGCGAAAAATTTATGTCGGGTGCGGTGGCAAACCAGATCGACGAAGCTATCGCCACCTATGTTTTCGACCTGATGGAAAAGTTTGCCGGCTATGGTTTCAACAAATCGCACTCGGCTGCCTACGCGCTGGTCGCTTATCAAACCGCTTGGTTGAAGGCGCATTATCCTGCCGCGTTCATGGCGGCGGTGATGTCGTCGGATATGGATAACACCGATAAAGTGGTGGTGTTGATAGACGAATGTCGGGAAATGAAGCTGGATATCTGTCCTCCGGACATCAATATTTCCGATTTCCGTTTTACTGTAAACGACCAAGGCCAGATCGTTTACGGCATCGGCGCGATCAAAGGCGTCGGCGAAAATGCGATAGAAGACTTGCTGAAAGAGCGCAATGCTAATGGCCCGTTTGCCGGCTTGTATGACTTATGCAAGCGCGTGGATTTGCGTAAGGTCAATCGCCGGGTCTTGGAGGCTCTGATCAGGGCAGGCGCCTTGGATAGCATTGATCCCAATCGTGCCGCACATCTGGCCGAATTGACCACCGCGCTAAGAGTCGCCGAACAGCACGGAAAAATGGCGCTGGCCGGTCAAAACGATCTATTCGGTTTGGCGGTGCAGGTGGAAGTCAGCGATGGCGAAGCGGAAGCCTATTCGACCGTCGTCGAACCGTGGACCGAAAAAGAAAAGCTGGAAGCGGAAAAGCAGACTCTGGGTTTGTTTCTGACCGGTCATCCGATAGCCGAATATCTGCCGGAATTGAAGCATATTACCTACGGTTCGCTGGCCAGCCTGGAAGTCGACGCCGGCCGCTCCAGGGGCAAGATGGAAGGCCGCGTGGCAGGATTGGTTGTGGAAATGCGTACCCGGCAAACAAAGCAAGGCAAGATGATGGGCTTTGCGACCTTGGACGACCGTACCGGCCGACTGGAAGTGGCGGCGTTTAGCGGCATTTTCGACAAATATCGGAATTTGCTGGCGAAAGACACCTTGTTGGTTGCAGAAGGATCGTTGGCAATGGACGACTTTACCAATAGTCTGCGCATGACTGCCGAAAAGCTCTACAGCATGGAGCAGGCACGGGAAATGTTTGCTAGGGCGATTGTTTTGAATTGGGATTGTCGGCAGTGGCCGACAGAACGCTCTTTTGTCGACGAGCTAATGGAGACTCTCAATCCGTTTTGCGGCGGTTTGTGTCCGATCAGCGTCGAGTTTGCAAAGTCCGATGCGAAAGCCAGTCTGCAATTGGGCGACGACTGGCGGGTGCATCCCGCCGATGAGTTGTTGACGCGTTTACGACGGTTGCTGTCGGTCGAGGCCGTGCAAGTCCGATATTGAGTTCGGTGATCGGGTTTTGTTCAAGACATAAAAAAGGGAGGGTTAAAGCCCTCCCCAAGTATTAAATCGCGGGTTCAGGAAACCCACGATATGGTTCAGCGATTACTTGTCGGTACGTTTGTATTCGACACGACGGTTATAAGCGCGGCCTTCATCGGTGTCGTTGGTGTCGACCGGTTTGGATTCGCCGAAGCCCGCCGCTGTCAAACGTTTGCCGTCTACCCCTTGTTTGATCAATTCGGCTTTTACCGCATTGGCTCTGCGCTCGGAAAGTTTTTGGTTGTAAGCGTCGGTGCCGTAACTGTCGGTGTGGCCTTGAATTTCTACGGTCAGACCGGGATTCAGCTTCATTACCTCAACGGCGTTTTGGATCAGTGGGTCGTATTTGGATTTGACGTTGGCTTTGTCGAAATCGAACAGCAGGCCGCGGAACGCCCAGCAACCGTCTCTATCGACGATGGCGCCTTTGGGGGTGTCGGGGCATTTGTCGGCACAGTTGTTGACACCGTCTTTGTCGTCATCGAGTTTTGAGCAATCCGCGACAACTGCTGGCGTGCCAGCTTTGAAGAATACGTTTTTGACGAATTCGCTCATGCCGTGTGCATCTTTGATGCTATCGGCGGTGGTTGAGAAACCGCAGGCGGATGCGTCGGAAATTTGTTGCAAGGTGGCTTGGCCGGCTGCGTCGTTGTCGTTGCCAACCCATACGGTATAAATGCACAGTCTGTCGCCGTATTGGGCTTTCAAGGCTTCAGCGGCTGGTGCGGGAGAAAATTCCTCAATACCGTCGCTCAGTACGATCAGCGCGATGTTGCCGGCAGCATTGCTAATATCATGACCGGATTCAGTTAATGCGGTTGCCAATGGTGTACCGCCGCTAGAGCAATTCAGGGACGCGATCGCGCTATCAAAGCCAGCAGGTGTGTAATTTTGTACGGCTTGATTCAAATGAGTCGAGTTCCAAGACAGGCAAGGGCCATAACCAAAGCTCAGCAAGCCGGATGTCAATGGGATAGACGGAATCGATTTGTTGAATTTATTCAACAGGTTTTTTTCTACATCCAGCTTGGTGCCGCTGTAATCGGCGGAGTTCAGGTAGGTGCGGCTCATCGACGAAGATGAATCGTTGACGACGAAGAAGTTATTGGTTTTTTGTACCAGTTTTCCGGATTTCACCAATGCATTTAAATCTTCGGGCTGGAATGCCTGGAAGGTGTTGCTAGACTGTGTCGCGCAGCCTGATAATAGCGCACCCGCCAAGGTGGCCGTGAATAAAAGGTTCTTTCTCATAGCTGGGGTCTCCTGATTGTTATTCTTTAACGGCAAGGCCGATTACTTTGCCTTGATAGGCAAGTCTAACATTAATCCTTTATTTTTTTATAGTTCATTCATCTTATTCGAATGCCGTGAAATAATGCCGGCTGGTATTTATCCATCCGTTTTTGGGGAGAATGTTATGCGTAAGATTTTAACTCTTTGTTTTCTGTTGTGGCAGGCCAATTTTGCCTGGGCTGAAAGTATAAAAGAATCGGCCGAGCAGGGAAATGCTCTGGCCCAAGCCAAGCTCGCTTCACTTTATTTGCTGGGCCGAGAGGGTTTTGATAAGGACGAGCAAAAAGCCGCCGAATGGATGGAAAAAGCCGCCAATCAAGGCGTGGTCGATGCCCAGGTGATCATGGGGGCGATGTACGACAGGGGGCTTGGCGTCACAGGCGACCGAGACAAGGCGACACGCTGGTATGAAAAAGCCGCGGCGCAAGGTCATGGCACCTCCCTGGCTATTTTAGGTAAAAACGAAGCCGCTCAAGGCAGCGTGCAATTTAATTATCAAGCGATGCGATTGAGTGCCGCGCGCTCGATTCCAACGGAATATGCAAAAAAATTTTTAACCACCAAATAATTGAATAATGAGTATCAGAACCCGATTTGCTCCAAGTCCCACCGGTTATCTACATGTTGGCGGCGCGAGAACCGCCTTGTTTTCATGGCTGTACGCGCGCAAACACGGTGGTCGTTTTATTCTGCGGATAGAGGATACCGACCTCGAACGCTCCACTCAGGAGTCGGTGAACGCAATTCTGGAGGGCATGACCTGGTTGGGCTTGGAATATGACGAAGGGCCGTTTTATCAAACCCATCGCTTCGATCGGTATAAAGAAGTGATTCAACAATTGCTGGAGCAGGGCGATGCCTATTATTGCTATTGCAGCCGCGAAGAATTGGATGTCTTGCGCGAACAGCAAATGGCCAATAAAGAGAAGCCCCGCTACAACGGCAAGTGCCGGCATGGCGTCGAGAATCCGCAAGGCGAGCGGGTGGTCCGTTTCAAGAATCCTGAACAAGGTGAAGTAGTGATCGAGGATTTGGTGAAGGGTCGCATCGTTGTGGCGAATAAGGAGTTGGATGACCTGATCATCGCCCGTTCCGACGGTACGCCTACTTATAACCTGACCGTGGTAGTCGACGATATGGATATGGGCGTTACTCATGTGATACGCGGTGACGATCATGTGAACAATACACCGCGGCAGATCAATATCCTAAAAGTGCTGGGTGCGCAATTGCCGGTTTATGCGCATGTGCCGATGATTTTGGGGGCTGATGGCGCGCGCTTATCCAAGCGTCACGGCGCGGTTAGCGTGATGCAGTATCGCAACGACGGCTTTCTGCCCGAGGCCTTGCTGAATTATTTGGTGCGCTTGGGTTGGTCGCATGGCGATCAGGAGCTGTTTTCCTTGGAAGAAATGGTGGCGTTATTCGAACTGGAAAAAGTCAATGTCTCGGCGTCCACGTTTAATACCGATAAATTGTTGTGGCTGAATCATCAGTACATCATGAATAGCGATCCGGAGCATGTCGCTCGACATTTGGCCTGGCATATGGGTGAGCGGGGGATAGACCCGACAAACGGTCCGGCATTGGCCGATGTGGTGAAAGCCCAGCGGGAGCGCTGCAAAACGCTGGTGGATATGGCTGCAGAAAGCGAATATTTCTATCGGGAGTTCGACGCTTACGAAGACAAGGCTGCCAAGAAAAACTTCAAGCAGGGTGTTGACGCTGTACTAGGACATTTGGCCGCGCAATTTAGCGCGGCAAGCGATTGGGAGGCGTCCGGCTTGCATCAGATTGTCTTGGATAGCGCCGAGCAATTGCAACTTAATCTCGGTAAAGTTGCGCAGCCCTTGCGTGTCGCGGTCTGCGGCAGCGGAGTCTCGCCGGCGATTGACGTGACTTTAGCGCTACTGGGTAAAGAGAAAACGCTGAGCAGAATAGAACGGGCTATAGGCTATATAAAGAATTTAGAAAATTTATAGACAAAGTTCTGAAACTGCGTATAATACGAGGACTCAACTACGGGGCCATAGCTCAGCTGGGAGAGCGCTTGCATGGCATGCAAGAGGTCAGCGGTTCGATCCCGCTTGGCTCCACCAAATTAGTTGATTAGTCCTTAGTCCCCATCGTCTAGTGGCCTAGGACACCGCCCTTTCACGGCGGTAACGGGGGTTCGAACCCCCCTGGGGACGCCAATTGGCTAATATCAGTTTAGGCTGATAACAATAAATTACGTATATAAGCAGAGTATTCTGCAAATAGTCCTTAGTCCCCATCGTCTAGTGGCCTAGGACACCGCCCTTTCACGGCGGTAACGGGGGTTCGAACCCCCCTGGGGACGCCAATTTATCTAAAGTAGTTTTACTTTAGATGCTTCTGATCAATCTCGTAGTCTTCCCGATATATCCTTCAGTTCGTCTTTGGCGAAATCGCATATATTTGCCGATTTGTTTGCCGTGCTGAATTTGTGTTGGTGTTGCCAATTCGTCAAGGATCTGACATCAAAATGCAGGTAGGTCGATAAACCAACCCTAAGCCGTTGGCATAGGGTTGGTTTGCGTTCTGACTATCTAAACCCTAGCCACATCCACTCTCTCAAGTAATGTTGCTAAAGGCGCGATGGGTCTTTGAGTTTTTAGGTGGAAGGGTGGCCGGCTTCAATCATTACTTTCAATTTTGAACCTGGTTTGATGTCGGCCTTGTTTTTGGGGACATTGTTCCATTTGCGCAATTCAGTGACGTTGACATTAAATTTCTTCGAGATCTGGGCCAAGGTGTCACCGGATTTAACGGTATAGCTGATTTGCTTGATTGCAGGCGCTGTGGACGCAACGGTGATAGCTCCGCCGGTCTTTTTAATAGTGAGTTTTTGACCCGGTTTTAACGCGGCTTTGTTGGGCAATTTGTTCCAGCTCAAAATATCGTCTTTATCGACCGAAAAGTGCTGGGCCACATTCCACAGCGTATCGCCTTTCTTAACGGTGTATACCTGCTTGGTGAATTGAGGCTGCGGAGGCGTTTGCACTTGTGTGGCTGTGGCTACAGCAGTTGCGGATTCGCCTTTTAGTGGCTGATAAGACACCGGAATCAGCAGGATTTTGCCTTCGGCAACGATCTCGTCGTCGAGGTGGTTAATGTTTTGAATTTCTTCAACACTGGTATTGTGTCGTTTGGCAATGGTTTTCAGCGATTCCTTTCTGCCGACGGTGTGGTGTTCCCATTTAATTCTTTCTTGAGACGGCAGTTCTGCCAATTTTTCTTTGAAAGTATCGGCTTTATCGACTGGGATTAACAGGTGATGGGGGCCGTTCGGGTCAGTGCTCCAACGGTTGAATCCCGGATTCAATTTGAAAAAATGATCCAGCGGTGTCTGCGCCATTTCCGCCGCTTTACCCAGGTCTATTTGCGATTTGACATCGACCAGCTCGAAATAGGGTTGGTTGGCAAATTGTTGCAGATTGACGTTGTATTTTTCAGGATTAGCAAAAATTTTCGCGATGGCTAACAGTCTAGGCACATAAGCTGAGGTTTCGTTATTCAAATCCAGCGACCAAAAGTCGGTAGGTTGGCCTCGTTCCACATTTTTATCCACGGCATTCCTGATATTGCCTTTACCTGCATTATAGGAGGCCAAGGCCAATAGCCAGTCGTTATTGAAGGTTTCGCTCAATTCCTTCAGAAAGGTGGTAGCGGCTTGAGTGGATTCGACTACGCCACGACGAGCGTCGTACCAACTATTTTGTTTTAAACCGTATAGGCGTCCGGTCGGCGGGATGAATTGCCAAAGACCGGAGGCTTGGGCGGGAGACATCGCATCGGGGCGGAATGCACTTTCAACGGCCGGCAGCAAAGCTAGTTCGCCGGGAATGTTTTTGGCTTCGATTTCATTCAGAATGAAATACAAATAGGGTTCCGCTCTCTGTTGAACCCGGGTCAGATATTCCGGATTTTTAAGATACCAATTTACTTCGCGATCGATTCTGGCATTATCGATTTCCGGTAAAGCGTACAAGGACAGCATTCTGTCCCAAATAGTGGGATGTTCTTTTACTTCCGCTTGTTTTTTGTTGTGATTACCGCCATTGCCATTCCGCGTAAATACGGAAAACTTGCTAGTCGAAGACTGAGTCAGGTGGTCTTTTTGAGCTTGTTGGCTACAGCCGGTAACCAGCAAAATCGGCAGTAGATAAGACAGATGACGGCCTGATTTTTTAGAAATTGAGCGGGGCATTGTCTGAACTCGCTAAAATAAAAAAATTAGATGCTAGCATGGCTTTCCGAAATAGCCAAAAAAACATACCCTTAGCGGGCGGATAAATGAAAAGAGAATTTCTATTTGCGTTGTACCAAACCCCACGGGGTAAGTTACTGCAAACCATGGAGGCCAGCTATTTAAAGCGGTCGATTACCGTCAGCTGTAAGCAACAACAATTACAGATCGGCGGCTTGGGTTGGGAAAACGAGTTCGTCGATTTTTCCTTATATCAGAATTATCTTATTCTGGACGGTAAGGGAGAGGGCGATGGCAACGCCCTGAAAGTCACTGCCAAAGCATTCAACTTGCCGATTCAAACCGAGTCGATGGATTTGATAATACTGCCGCACATGTTGGAGTTCGATGCGCGGCGTTTCCAAACTTTGCGTGAAGTTAATCGGGTCTTAAAGCCGGGCGGCGAATTGGTGATGTTGAATTTCAATCCGTTTAGCCTCTCGGTGCGCTTTCAATTCTTATGGGATAGGAAGCTTGCCGATTCTTGGCGGGCGCATTTCATTACCAAGGTACGGGTCTTGGATTGGTTGAAATTGATGAATTTTGAATTATTAACGACGGCCGAATTCGGCCTTGACAGCTATACCATCGCCCATGGCAAATTCCAGTTCTGTTTGGGGTCTTTGTTTGCAATGGCTTACGGCGTCAAAGCGGTTAAAAGGCAATATACTTTGATTCCTTTATCGGCGGTACAGCGCCGTAAAGCCAATCTGGCCACGGCTGGATTAAGTTTGGAATCGAGATTACATAAATCGGAAGGTCATGACTGAAGTAATTATTTATACGGATGGCGCATGCAAGGGTAATCCCGGTCCAGGAGGATGGGGCGTGCGCATGGAATATAAGGCTTATGAAAAAGAGTTGTACGGCGGTGAAACCGAAACCACCAATAACCGGATGGAATTGATGGCGGCGATTCAGGCTTTGGAAACCTTAACCAAACCGTGCAGCATTAGACTGCACACCGACTCCAAATATGTGCTGCAAGGTATCACCGAATGGTTGGTTAACTGGAAAAAGCGGGCATGGAAAACCGCGGCGAACAAGCCGGTCAAAAACGAAGATCTGTGGCGGCGCTTGGATACCGCCATTCAACGTCATAATATCGATTGGATATGGGTCAAAGGCCACGCTGGGGATGTAGGTAACGAGCGCGCCGACCAACTGGCCAATGAGGGGATCGAGCAACTGCCTCGCTCCTGAAACAAGAGCATAGGAAATATCATGTTAGGTTCGATAGCAGCGGCTTTAGTCGGTATCTGGTTCTACCATACGGCTGCACGCTCGGGACGCCCGGCGGTGTCATGGGCAGTATCCGGCGTGGTGGTCTATTTTTTGGCGGCCTTGCTATGGACGCTGGTAGTTACGCCGAGTATCAAGGATATGGCAAGTCATAACCAGAGCGCCGCACTCATTTTTATCGTTCGCTACGCCTATATCGGATTCGGTGTGCTGGCTGCGGTACTGCTGAACGGTTGGCTGAACAAATCAGCTGATTAAAAGGCCGATGGCAGCCTGGTCGGTCTATATCATTCAATGCGATGACGGTAGTTTGTACACGGGTATCAGCACCGATGTAGAGCGGCGTTTTCAGCAACATGTTGGTCGACAGGGTGCAAAATATTTCAGAAGTCGTCGGCCAAGTCAGTTGGTCTTTGTCGAGACCGGTCATGACCGGGTCTCTGCGAGTCGCCGCGAAGCGCTGATTAAAAAAATGAAGCGCAATGAGAAATTGCAGCTGATCGCTGCCTGTCCATTGGTAATGAATTAATGGCAAATGATGGCGTAGGGTTTGTGAAATGCGGATGTTCATGAGAATGATTTGCATTAGTTGTTGTAAGGGTTTTATACTCGAGTCTCAATTTTCTGGAGACCGATATGAAGCCATTGCAGTCGAAACTTAGTGTCGCTATCGCGACGATTGCCGTCAGTGCCGGGGCAAATGCCGCTGGTATTCCCGCTGAAAAGCCGCAAACCATGGATGAAATGTGGAAGATTATTCAGGCTCAGCAGCAGCAAATCGACAGCATGACCAAGAAGCTGGAAGCTGTGGCGCAAAAAAGCCCAACTGGCGAAGTCAGCAACTTGGAACGTAAAACCAATGTGCTGACCGAAGAGGTTGAGAAGCTTCGCACCGAATTGGTGGTGCCTGAGAAAGTCGAATACAAGAGTGCTTATGGTTTGGGCCCGGCAGCCTCCAAGGTTTATCAAGTCGGTAAGGGCTTGTCGATTGGCGGCTACGGCGAGGCGAATTATCAGGCGCGGGTTGACGACCAGGGTGGGCGAAACGCAAACGGGACTTTTACCAATCCTGATAATACCGACGTCGAGCGCTTGGTCATCTATACCGGTTACAAATTCAGCGACAGTATTCTGTTCAATAGTGAAATCGAGTTTGAACACGCGTCTACAGGAAATAATGGCTCGGGTATTTCCGGTTCAGACACTGGTACCGTCTCCGTCGAAATGGCGTCCTTGGATTTCTTCATCGACCCGATGGTCAATGTCCGGGCTGGCATGTTGTTGATGCCGATGGGTTTCATCAACCAGATTCACGAACCGCCATTTTATTTCGGTAACAACCGTCCCGAAGTCGAGAGACGCATCATACCTAGTACTTGGCGCGAGAATGGTGTCGGTTTGTTCGGCGAGTTATTGCCAGGTTTGACGTACACGACCTATGTAGTCAATGGCATGAATGCCAGAAACTTCAGCGCTTCAGGTATTCGTGGCGGTCGGCAAGCGGGCGGCCAGGCGTTGGCGGAAGACTTGGCCTATGTCGGTCGCTTGGATTACACGCCGCCAATGCTGCCGGGTGTGATGGTCGGCGGTTCGGCTTACGTCGGCAATTCCGGGCAGAATCAGCTCTATAACGGTAGACAACTCGACGTGGCCACGCAGCTTTACGAAGCGCATTTGCAATGGAAATATCGTGGTCTGGAATTCCGTACCTTGGGTTCCTGGGGGCATATCGGCGACGCGGCCTTGTTGAGTGCTGCACGAAGCACCACCATAGGCGAAGAAAACTACGGTTGGTACAGCGAAGTCGGTTACGACATTCTGCCGCATTTCTTGCACGATACGACTCAGTATCTGGCGCCGTTTGTTCGTTACGAACGGATGGATACTGTCGCTACAGTGCCGACAGGTCGAGTCGATGATCTGACCAGGGATGTAGAAATCTACCAAGTCGGCCTCAACTATAAACCCATTCCCAATGTCGTGATTAAGGCTGATTACCGTAATTTCACCCAAAAATCCGGCGCTTCTCCGGATGACTTTAACTTGGGTGTAGGCTTTATTTTCTAGAACGGCCGGGTGATTGCTGGATTGGCCCCGTCGGTTCATACGGCGGGGCGCGCCGGTATATAATGCTATATCTAACCCGGTTATCCGCGTAACGGCTTGGCAAATCGTCGGCCGGTCTCTATCATAGCCGCCGTATTATTCACTCCCTGGATTTGTCCAACTCATGCTGATTTCAAAAACTCGTCGGCTTCTGCTGACGCTACTGGTTTTTTGTTTAACGATCGTAAACGTTGCCGCCGCTGTTTTTTATAGCAAGGACGAAGCGATGAAGCTTGCGTTCGGCGACGATGCTAGCGTGGAAATGCAATCGCTGTTCCCCACGCCGGAAGAAGTGGCGCAAATCGAACAATTGGCCAAGGTCAAGCTGGAATCCAATCTGTTCAGTTTTTATGTCGGCAAGAAGCAAGATACCGTGATTGGTTATGCCGCCATCGAATCTCACACCGTTAGAACCAAGCCGGAAACCCTGCTGGTGGTGCTAACGCCGGAAGGCAAATTGCGTAACGTCTATACGCTGGCGTTTCACGAGCCGCCGGAATATCAGCCGCCGGAGCGCTGGATGGCGTTGCTGGCCAATCATTCCATCGAAGAATTGAGTCTGAGCAAGGATATTCAAGGCGTGGCTGGCGCCACACTCAGTACCCGCGCCGCGATCAACAGTGCCCGTAAGGTATTGGCGATTTACCAAGTTCTTATCCAAAACAAGTCACACTGATGCGTTTTTTTGTTACCGGCGAGCAGAATCGCCAGCTGCTGATCAATACCTTGATCTTGATGTTCTTGGTCTATGTGGCCTTGTTGTGGGTCAGCAACGGCCTGATGTATTTTCATAAAATGAATCTCACCCCTGAGTCGGTAGTTTCTTATTATTTAGGGAATGAGCAAGAGTTTAACGAGCCGAAAAGCTATCAAAGCCTGCTGGAAGTCACGCATTTTCATTTGTTTGCGATGGGCATGCTGGTATTGACGCTGACCCATCTGATGCTGATGACCTCGCTGCCAACCCTGATGAAAGTCTGGATTAGCGCGATAGTTTATGCGGCGGCAATCGCCGATGAAGCAGCCGGTTGGTTGGTGCGTTTTGTTCATCCAGGATTTGCATATTTTAAAATAGCCGCATTTTTATCGCTGGAAACTTCCTTGTTCCTGCTAATCGTCATCGTCGGTCTGTCGCTGATTGAATCACGCCGGCACTTGCGCTAAAACGGCTCGTCTTTTCCGTTTCGCCGATTATTGAGCATTGATGCACTCTTCTCTTTAGCCGATGTCGTACACATGTGGCATTAAGAGGGTGGAGCGATGTCCGATCTATTCTGTATGGTAGTACACGCCATCCACCCGAGTTTTTGACTTCAACCTAGAGAAAAGCCATGAATAAACATTTACAACTAGTCAGAGATTTTCATCGGAAATTCGGCATTATTCAGCCCGACGACGGTGAAATCGGGCATTTGTCGGATATGGATATTGTGATGCGCCAAGCCTTGCTGCTCGATTGCGGCAGCGAGACATTCAAAGCCATCGCTAGCGGCGATCTGGTCAAGATTTTGGCCGGCCTGGTGGACTTATCCTTTAATGCGCTGGCAGCAATTGCCAGTCGCGGCGACGACGTTATCGCGGTGTCCGCCAACTGGCGTCAGGATGGTTCGGTGTTATCAGTGATGCGGGTATTGTCGGAAAGAATCAATAGCTGTACCTCCGGCGAGACCGTGCACTATTCCGGCTTGTATGCAATTTGCGCGCATTTATCACAGCGCTTTATCAATGCCGATTTCGACGAAGCTTTCCAAATCGTCCATCAGCATTTGATGAGCGGTCGGGGCGACGCCGATCATCTGGATTTGAGTCCCGCGCTATTCGAATAAAGGCGGGCAGCAGCATGGTAGAACAACGCTATACGCTCGGCTTTGTTGGTATAGGCTTGATGGGCCTGCCGTTAAGCTTGCGCTTGTTGGCGGCGGGTTTTCGGGTCAATGTCTGGAATCGCACCGTCGCCAAGTTGGATGGAATCAGCGGTGCCGGTGCTAAAGTCTGTGACAGTGTCAGTGAATTGGTCAAAGCTTCCGATGTGGTGATTTTGTGCCTGACCGATACCGCTGCCGTGGAAGCGGTGGTGAGGGAACAGATTATCGCCAACGGCAGCGCCGATAAATTGTTAATAGACTTGTCCAGCATCCACCCGGACGCGACCCGGCGCATGGCGGCCGAGTTGCGGGCCGCTTGCGGCATGCGCTGGGTAGATGCGCCGGTATCGGGCGGAACCGCCGGCGCAGAGCAGGGCAGCTTGGCGATTATGGCCGGCGGTGCCGACTCTGATATTGAGATCGCGCGCGAAGTGTTGCGGCCATTGTATAGCCGCTTGACGCATATGGGTGTGGTCGGCAGCGGTCAAACCACTAAAATCTGCAATCAGATGATCGTCAGTTGCAATGTGTTGGTGATCGCGGAAATGATGGCGCTGGCAAAATCGGCCGGCGTCGATGCCGCGAAAATTCCCGAAGCGCTGGCTGGCGGTTTTGCCGATTCCAAACCCTTGCAAATTGTCGGACCGGAAATGGCCGATAAGCGTTTCGAGCCGGTGAAATGGCGGGTGAAAACCCTGTTGAAAGATTTGCATATGGCGGTCGATTTGGCCGGCAAGCAGGGCAGCGCAGTGCCGATTTCCGGCTTGGCGGCGCAACTGATGCAATTGCATGGCAGTGGTGGTTTTCTGGAGCAGGATCCATCGACTCTGATCAAACTATACGCCCAAGACTAATGCTGCGTTTTACCGCTAATTTGAGTTTATTGTTTGCCGAACTGCCATTGCTCGAACGGTTTCAGGCCGCTAAACAGCACGGTTTCGAGGCGGTGGAAATTCAATTCCCTTACACGCTTCCGGCCGAGCAAATCCAAAATTTACTGGATCAACAGGATTTGCAACTGGTGCTGTTTAATGTCGATGCCGATATCTTGTTGCAGGGCGGTGAGGGTTTGGCGGCGGTTCCGGAAAAACGCGATCAATTCAAAACGGCGGTAGAGCAAGCGCTGGTTTATGCCGAGCGCTTGAAGCCTCGTGTTATTAATGTGTTGCCCGGTCGCTGCCTGGACCCGCAACGCTTAGGGGAATATCAAACCACCTTGCTGGAAAATCTGAGCTACGCGGCGTCTGCCTTCGCTGAACTGGGGATCACTACGGTATTTGAAGCCGTCAATAGCTACGACATGCCCGGCTTTATCGTCGATAGCAGCCAGGGGATGCTGGATGTACTCGCAAAAGTCGATCATCCGAATTTACGCATGCAATACGATATTTATCATATGAGTCGGATGGGCGAAGATTGCGCCGGATTTTTACGGCAACATCTCGATAAGATCGGCCATATTCAGTTTGCCGATTGCCCAGGTCGCGGCCAGCCCGGTAGCGGCGGGGTGGATTTCGACACGCTGTTCGATATTATCGCCGCTTCGGACTACAAAGGTTGGGTCGGTGCCGAGTATCGGCCGACCGGCATCACCGCCGCCAGCCTGGATTGGTTGAAAACCTGCGCTGTAAAATAATCGGGCGGTATAATCGCCTAGCCTCAAATCACCGGTTCATTGCCATGTCCAAGCATAATTTCACCATTCATCACGCCAGCCTGATCGTCTCCGATACCGAGCAATCGCTACTTTTTTACCGCGACGTGCTGGGGATGGAGCAGACCGAGCGGCCGAATCTGCCGTTTCCGGGTGCCTGGTTGCAAATCGGGGCGCAGCAGATTCATTTGCTGGAATTGGATAATCCCGATCCGACGACAGGTCGGCCGGCGCATGGCGGCCGTGATAGGCATGTGGCGATGCATATCGATTCGGTTGATGTCTTGCGTGAAGACCTGGAGCGGACCCATACGGCTTACACCTTGAGTATTTCCGGCCGCAAGGCGCTGTTCTGTCGGGATCGTGACGGTAACGCGCTGGAGTTTATCGAGCGGCCCTGATCGATCATGTTCGGACGGCTTTTCTTCGGCGGATTATTGATAGCGAGCTTGGCAATGCTGCTGTTCGTGGTCGGCTTTGTCTGTTTGCAATTCGGTTTGGGTTTGTTGATGGGGCTGTTTTATCTGCTGGCTAGTAAAGTCATGCTGCTGGCTTTGATTTTATTGGCTTTGTTGGGCGCGATCGCCTTGTTCAAAGCCGTGTACCGCGAATTCAGTGCGTATTTCAATCGCGAATCCGCCGCATTGCGGCAGCTTTTATCTTTGCAGATGCGCCGAGAAGATGTAGAGCGACGTGAGGCTGCGGAATGGCGGCAGTTGGACTATTGGCATCGATTAAGGCGCCAGCACGTGCTGACGGCAGATAACCGCAAGCAGGCCAGAGAGTTGTCCGATGCGATTAACCGCGAATTGCAGACGGTGAGGGCGCAATTGCCGACCGCTAGATATAAAGATTTGCGCAAGGCGTTACGTCGATGCCGCAAACAAGCCGACGCTGCGGCGATGCTGGCATTACGTCAACAGATTCCATGTCCCCGTTAGCTCGTTGGGTGGGTGAGGCGCTGGCGTTTTTACGGCGTAGTCGCGACGATAATCTGCAATGGCAACTGTCCAGGCACGGCGATGTCGCGGAGCTGCGGCAAGCCAAGGTATTAGCTGAGCAGGCTTTGGTGGCGCAGTTAAAAAAACAGTCGCAGCAACTGGCTCACGAACTGGCCATCAATAAAGCTCGCAACAGTAACGAACTGGCGATGGTGAAAACCCAGTGCAAGCAGGATTTAAAAGACTATCAACAATATCTGCAATCGTTGGATAGGTTAAAGGATTCGTTGCGCAGCAGTTATGCGCATTTACCGGAAGCCGTGGCGTTTACGATTCATCATCACGCCAAGCAGTTATTGAATCGGATGTGGGACGCACAAGAGCCGCAGGAAAAACTGAAAATCGAAATGCAGCTATTGCAATTTATGACAGCGGTGCACGAGGACAGTCAGGCATCGTTGCAAGGCGAGGACGGCGAAGGCCTGCCGCAGCGGGCATTGGCTTTTATCGATGCTGATTTGGAAGATTAAATAGGCTGGAAATAGCCTTCGATGTCTTTGATCATTTTTTTGTTCAACGCGAACATCACGACATGGTCGCCTTCTGCAAACACGGTGTCGTGATGCACCGGAATCACTTCTTTCTCGCGAATCAGCGCGCCTAAAATGACGCCGTCCGGCAAATTGACTTGATCCACCCGCAAGCCGACCACGGAGCTGGCGTTCTTACTGCGGTGGGCGATGGCTTCAATCGCCTCGGCGCTGCCGCCGCACACCGAGCTGACGCCAACCACGTCGCCTTTCCTGACGTGTTTCAGAATGCCGCCCAAGGTTTCCAGTTTGGGTTGGATGGCCAGATCGATGTCGGTGCCGTCCAGCAATTTCAGATAGGAATTGTTATTAATCAGGCAGATGGCTTTTTTAGCGCCGAGTTTTTTCGCCAGTCCAGCCGAAATCAAATTGATGCCATCGTTATTGGTGATTGCGCAGAACAGGTCGATGTCTTCGATCATTTCTTCCAAAAGCAGCGATTCGTCGGTGCAGTCGCCATGCAGAATCAGGGTTTCGCGTAAATCGTTGGCAATTTCCTTGGCGCGGGGCAGTTCTTTTTCGATGATTTTGACCTGATAGTTTTTCTCCAGCGCGATCGCCAGGCGCTTGCCGACATGGCCGCCGCCGGCCAGCATGATGGTTTTGATCGGCGATTCCAGTTTGTGTAAATCGACCAAGGTCTTATGCACTTTGTCGCGCGGGCAGACAAAGAATACCTCGTCGCCGGTGGCAATCACGGCTTCTCCGTTGACCGGAATGGCTTTGCCGTCCCGGAAAATCGCCGCGACCCGAATCATACTGTCGGCGAGTTTTTCCTTCACCGCGTGAATACGTTTACCGGTCAGGAAGCCGGTTGGTACCACGCGAATCGAAAACAATCTGACCAGACCGTCGGCGAATTCCGATACGTGCAGTGCGCCGGGGTATTTGATCAAGTTGTGGATCGATTCGGTGACGACCTGTTCCGGACTGATAACGATGTCGATACCGCCCGGTTGGAATAATTCCGGATGGTTCAAAAAGTCGATGGCCCGCACCCGGGCGATGGTTTTGGGTTTGCTATAAAGTGTGTTGATGACCTGGCAGGCCAACATATTGGTTTCGTCGCGGTCGGTGACGGCAATCACCATGTCGGCATCCTGGATGCCTGCCTGCTCAAGCGTGCTGGGATGCGCGGCATTGCCTTCGATGGTGGCTATATCCAGGCGGCCTTTCAATGCGGAAAGTAAAAGCGGATTTTTGTCGATGACGACAATATCGTTTTCTTCACTGGCTAGCGCGCCGGCAACCGAAGAGCCGGTAACGCCGGCGCCAAGAATTACTATTTTCATAACAAAGTCAAAGCTAGAAGGACAGAAATGCAGATCGTTTGGGTGGGAATATCGAATGTGCCTAACGCAGTAGGTGAAGGCGGCGAATTATACGCTGATCGCTCACCTTGTCCATGCGCAAAACATATCCTTGCTCCGGCTGAATAATGCCGGTATTTGCTATTGACGCATTTTCGATGTGTTAGATTTCAAAGTCTTAAAATCGACAGGTGAGAATGGTCGACTTGACTCGGTGTCGTTAAAGCGCTTTTCGGGCGTGGCACGAATATTTTTCGATGATTATTTCTCGTCGTTCGAATATGCTTTCGCCGTGCCGGCGCGCGGGTTGGCATTGTTTCTAAGGCTTGTTTTCTGGTCATAGCCGCCCCATACCGTTTATAATCGCAAACTTTGGTTCACTCTCACACTGGAAGTATCATGCTGGGTAAGCTGGTTAAAATGGTAGTTGGCAGCCGCAATGACAGGCTGGTCAAGAAGAAACGTAAGCTGGTCAAGAAAGTCAATGCGCTGGCTGCCGAATACGAAAAATTATCTGACGCGGTCTTGCAAGGCAAAACTCAAGAGTTTCGTGATCGTCTTGCCCAGGGCGAAAAACTCGATGATTTGTTGCCGGAAGCCTTTGCCGCGGTGCGGGAAGCTTCGACGCGGGTTTTCGGCATGCGCCATTTCGACGTGCAGCTAATCGGCGGTATGGTGCTGCATGGCGGCAAGATTGCCGAGATGAAAACCGGCGAGGGTAAAACCTTGATGGCAACCCTGGCCGCATATTTGAATGCCTTACCGGGTAAAGGCGTACATGTGGTGACCGTCAACGACTATTTGGCTCGCCGCGACGCGGAATGGATGGGAAAACTCTATGGCTTTCTAGGGTTGACCACCGGTGTCATCGTCAGCGATCTGACCCACGAGCAGCGTCAAGTGGCCTATGCCGCCGATATTACCTACGGCACCAATAACGAATTTGGCTTCGATTATCTGCGCGACAATATGGCTTTTAGCCTGGAGCAAAAAGTTCAGCGCGAGCTAAATTTTGCCATCGTCGACGAGGTGGATTCGATTCTGATCGACGAGGCTAGAACGCCGTTGATTATCTCCGGTCAGGCGGAAGGCAGTACCGATATTTACCTGAAAACCAACCAAATCATTCCGTATTTAACCAAACAGGAAAAAGCCGACGATCCGGAAAAACAGGATCAAATGCCTGGCGATTACGCGGTCGACGAAAAATCCCGGCAGATTCATCTGACCGAAGCCGGTTACGAACATGTCGAGCGCTTGTTGGCCGAACACGGCCTGATTGCCGATGGTTCCACCTTGTACGAAGCGGCCAATATCCGCTTGATGCACTATCTGAACGCATCCTTGCGCGCCCATGTGCTGTTCCAGAAAGATGTCGATTACGTGGTCAAGGAAGGGCAGGTTATTATCGTCGACGAATTCACCGGCCGGATGATGAGCGGACGGCGTTGGTCGGAAGGTTTGCATCAAGCGATGGAAGCCAAGGAAAGCGTATCGATCCAGAACGAGAACCAGACGCTGGCTTCGATTACTTTCCAGAATTATTTCCGACTATACAGCAAGTTGTCGGGCATGACCGGTACCGCCGATACCGAAGCGTTTGAGCTGAATAAAATTTACGGATTGGAAGTGGTCGTCATTCCGACCCATAGACCGATGATCCGTAAGGACAAAGGCGATCTGGTGTACTTGTCGGCGCGCGAAAAATACAACGCCGTGATCGAAGATATTAAAGATTGCGTCACACGCGGGCAGCCGGTATTGGTCGGTACTACGTCGATCGAGAATTCCGAGCTGATTTCCAGGATGCTGCACCAGCAAAATATCCCGCACGAAGTCTTGAACGCCAAGCAACACGAACGCGAAGCGCATATTATCGAAAATGCCGGTATGCCCGGTGCGGTGACCATCGCCACCAACATGGCCGGCCGTGGTACCGACATCGTGCTGGGTGGCAACCTGAATGCCGAATTAGCGGTATTGGGCGAGGACGCCAGCGAAGCCGACAAAGAAAGAGTGCGTGGCGCCTGGCTGGATAGACACGAAAAAGTGTTGGCTAGCGGCGGTTTGCATGTGATCGGCTCCGAACGCCATGAGTCGCGGCGGATCGACAACCAGCTGCGCGGCCGTTCCGGCCGGCAGGGCGATCCTGGCTCCACCAGATTCTATCTGTCGCTGGAAGACGATTTGATGCGGATTTTCGCGTCCGAGCGGGTGGCCGGTTTGATGCAAAAACTGGGCATGGAAGAGGGCGAAGCCATCGAACATCCTTGGGTAACGCGTTCCATCGAAAGTGCGCAACGCAAGGTGGAAAACCGTAACTTCGATATTCGGAAAGAAATTCTGGCATACGACGACGTCGCCAACGACCAGCGTAAAGTCATTTACTCTCAGCGCAACGAATTGATGGCAGCAGAGGATATTAATGACATTATCACCGCGATTCGGGCCGATGTGATTAACGAAGCAATTACCCAGTTCATTCCGCCGAAAACCATGGAAGAGCAATGGGATGTGCAAGGCCTTGAAGCGCATTTGCAGCAAGAGTTCAATCTGCATTTGCCGTTGACTGAGATGATGGAAAAAGACCATTCGTTGAACGAGGCAAAATTGCGCCATCTGATCGTCGAAAAAGCCGAACAAGAAAGCCTGGCGCGGGAAGCGGCGGTGGGCGAGCAAGTGCTGCGTCATTTCGAAAAATCGGTGATGCTGCAAGTGTTGGATAATAGCTGGAAAGAACATTTGGCGGCGATGGATCAATTGCGCCAGGGCATCCATTTCCGGGGTTACGCGCAGAAAGATCCCAAGCAGGAATACAAACGCGAGTCGTTTCACATGTTTACCAGCCTGTTAAACCACATCAAAGAGGAAGTGGTGACAATATTGGCGAAAGTACAGGTGGCCCGCGAAGAAGACGTACAGGCGATTGACGAACAGCGCCAGGCGCCACAGGAAATGCATTACGAACATGCCGAAGCGCATTCGATATTCGAGGGCGAGCAGGAAGAACCGCCAGCCGTGGAGTCAGAATTGGCCGAACAGCCTTTTGTTCGGCACGGCAGCAAAGTGGGCCGTAACGATCCTTGCCCCTGCGGTTCCGGTAAAAAGTATAAACAATGCCACGGCAAGTTAAATTGAAGGCAAGCATGGCGCCACCATCGTGGCGTCATGGTTGCCCAGACCGACCGATATAGAGGCTCTTTGTAGGGCATTGCTTTACAAATTCGGCGGCCCACAGCTTTTAAAATTCACTATTTCCAAGGGTAATCACTATGCCGCATAGAGTCTTTCATAAAAGTAACCCCGCCGCCGATATTACCAAGCTTCCCAAGCTGGGTATGGAAAAAAAGCATTTTATCGCCGACTTCAAACACTATTACAGCCATCGGCTGGGGCGAGACGAAAACTGCCGCTCACCGCATTACGCCTACGAGGCGTTATCGCTCGCTATCAGCGACCGCTTGGTCGAACGCTGGAAAAAAACTTATAACGTCTATCGGGATTCGGATTGCAAAAAAGCCTTCTATTTGTCGATGGAATTTTTGATCGGCCGTTCGCTGAGCAACGCGATGCTGAATCTGGGCGTCGACGATATTGTTACTCAGGCCTTGTACGATTTAGGCTTGGAAGCTGAGGAACTGGTGGAAAGCGAGCCGGATGCCGGTCTGGGCAACGGCGGTTTGGGCCGGCTGGCGGCTTGTTTTATCGACAGTTGCGCGACTCTGCAATTGCCGGTGACCGGCTACGGTTTGCGCTATGAATATGGCATGTTCTCGCAGCAGATCGTCAACGGCGAACAAGTGGAACGGCCGGATCACTGGTTGCGGATGGGCAACGTCTGGGAAATCGAACGGCCGGAGTACATGCATCGCATCAAATTCGGCGGCCGCACCCAAAGCCATATCGATGAAAGAGGCAATAAACGCAGCAGTTGGGTCGATACGCATGATGTGTTGGCGATGCCTTACGATACGCCAGTGCCGGGCTATAGAAACGGCACCGTCAATACCTTGCGTTTGTGGAAAGCCATTGCTACCGAGGAATTCAATCTCCAGGAATTCAATGCTGGCGATTATGCCGAAGCGGTCGCCGAGAAAAACACCGCCGAAAACATCACCATGGTGTTATATCCCAACGACGCCAACGAAAACGGCAAGGCCTTGCGTCTGCAACAGCAATATCTGCTGGCTTCGGCCAGTTTGCAGGACGTAATCGCCAATTGGGTGGGTCGTCACGGTAATAATTTCACGCGCTTCGCCGAAAAAAACTGCTTCCAACTCAACGATACCCATCCCAGCATCGCCGTCGCCGAATTGATGCGCTTGCTGATGGATATTCACGGTTTGCCGTGGAAAGAGGCTTGGAACATCACCCGTAGCACCATGGCCTACACCAATCATACCTTGCTGCCGGAAGCGCTGGAAAAATGGTCGGTGAATTTGATGCAGTATTTGCTGCCGCGTTTGATGGAAATTATTTTCGAGATCAACGCCCACTTCATGGCCGAAGTATCGGCACATTGGCCGGGCGATGGCGCGCGGATGGCGCGAATGTCGATTATCGAAGAAGGTCATCAAAAGCAAGTGAGGATGGCATTTCTGGCTATCGTCGGCAGCTTTTCGGTTAACGGTGTCGCTGAACTGCATTCCAAACTGTTACAGGAAGGTTTGTTCAAAGACTTTTACGAGCTATGGCCGAGCAAATTCAATAATAAGACCAACGGTGTCACGCCTAGACGGTGGTTGGCCGGTTGCAACCCGGAATTGGCCGAATTTATTACCGCTACTATCGGCGACGGCTGGCTGACCGACCTGTCCCAGTTGGTTAAGTTGCGACCATACGCCGAGGATGCCGCGTTCAGACAAAAATGGTACGACTTGAATCGGGCCAGCAAACAGCGGCTGGTTGATTTCAAAAAAGAAGAGCACGACATCGAGATTAATGTCGATGCTTTGTTCGATGTGCAGGTCAAACGCATCCACGAGTACAAACGGCAGATTTTGAATGTGCTGCATGTGATCCATCTGTACGATCGCATCAAACGCGGCGACACCCAAAACTGGGTGGATAGGTGCGTCTTGATTGGCGGTAAGGCCGCGCCCGGCTATGTGATGGCGAAAAAAATCATCAAACTGATCAATAACGTTGGCAATGTCATCAATGGCGACCCGGATGTCGGTGACAAACTTAGATTGGTGTTTATGCCCAATTATTGTGTGTCGGCGATGGAAAAAATTTGTCCGGGCGCCGATCTGTCCGAGCAAATCTCTACTGCCGGCAAGGAAGCGTCAGGTACCGGCAATATGAAATTCATGATGAACGGCGCATTGACCATCGGCACCTTGGATGGCGCCAATATCGAAATCCGCGAAGAAGTCGGCGCCGATAATTTCTTCTTGTTCGGTTTGACCGAACAGGAAGTGGAAGCCTTGCGGGGCCATTACGATCCGCAATGGTTCATCAATCAGGATGGCGATTTGCAAGGCGTGATGCGTTTGCTGGAATGTGGTCATTTCAATCAATTCGAGCCGGGCATTTTCGACGATATCATCGCTTCGATTAAGAGCCCGCAAGATCCCTGGATGACGATTGCCGATTTTCGCAGTTATCTGGAAGCGCAAAAACGCGTGGAACAGGCTTATCGGGATCAGGAACACTGGACCAAAATGAGTATCTTAAACACCGCCGCCAGCGGCAAATTTTCCACGGACCGGACGATTAGCGAATATAACCGCGAAATTTGGAATCTGACACCGGTCGATGTGGAAAGCTATTAAACGATGATCGATATTGTCTTGTTCGAGCCGGAGATCCCGGCCAATACCGGCAATATCATCCGCTTATGTGCCAATACCGGCGCGCATTTGCATTTGATCCAACCGCTCGGTTTTGATTTGGATGACAAACGTTTGCGTCGGGCCGGGCTGGATTATCACGAATGGGTCAATATCCGCCAGTATGGCTCGTTGAACGATTATGTTGAAAAAGCCAAACCTAAGCGTTTATTTGCGTTAACCACCAAAGGCAACACAAGTTATAGCGAGGTGCGCTATCAGGCAGGCGACGCTTTGTTGTTCGGTCCGGAAACTCGCGGTTTGCCGGCAGCATTCCTGAGCCAACATCCTGCCGCGCAGCAGCTGTATTTGCCGATGCGTAAGGAAAGCCGCAGCCTCAATCTATCCAATACCGTTGCCGTTGTGCTGTACGAAGCCTGGAAGCAATTGGGCTATCAGGATGCGTTACGCTGAATGCAAGGTCGTTAATACCGAGTCTCAGCGCCCGCAGCAACGCTTGAATTTTTTGCCGCTGCCGCACGCACAAGGCGCATTTTTGCCTGTATCGGTGTTTGCTACGACTTTGCCGGCCGCTTTAATAACGCCATCCAGATACCGCCAGCGCGAATCTGATTTAACGAAGCGGCTGATTTCGTGCATGAAATAATCTTCGCCATCCTGCCTGTAATAGGCCTTAAACTCGACGATACCCTTGCTGTCCTGTGCGCCGCCTTTCTTAGTGTCGACGATGGTCAGCTTTTGCCATTGTGCGGTTTCCTTGGAAAAGTCAATGTTCGCCGGTCTTTTCGAGGCATCCCAAGTCGCCAATAAATAATCCACATCGCGTCGGGCGTAAGCGCTAAAACGCGAGCGCATCAAAGTCTCTGCCGTGGGCGGGTAGTGTTCGCCGCCGTGATAACGGCCGCAACATTCCGGATAATTCAGGCCGGAGCCGCATAAACAAGATTCGGTATTGTTGGTCAATGTTGTCATAGCGATCGATTTTACCGAAATAGACAGGTCTAAAGCCAATCGTCGCCGGTATCATGTGTCTTTTTTCTAAAATATCGCTCGCAGGGCGGCAGGGATCGACAAAAACCGTTTTAAAGGAGGCTAGCTTGAAAGTCGCATTAAACACCCAAATTTTTCTCGGTGCCTTGCTGGGCATTACGCTGGGCTTAGTGTTCGCCAAACTGGGGCCGGAAGCTAAGGCGACGAAGCAAGGCATCTATTTCTGCGGTTTGTTAGGCAACTTGTTCATCGATTTGCTGAAAATGGTGTTGGTGCCCTTGGTGTTTACCTCTATCGCTGTCGGTGTTGCCAACTTGCGTTTGCATAGCCAGTTACATCGGGTATGGCTATCCACGCTGGGATTTTTTGCGTTATCGATGGCCTTGGCAATCGTGCTGGGTCTGATTGCCACCAATCTGTTCGAGTCGGGTAAGGGCTTGAGTCTGGACTTGTTTCATAATGCCGGCCAGGGTTTCGCGGCCAAACAGATGAGCTTTGCCGAATTTGTCGCCAGTTTCCTGCACGGTTTATTCGTCAACCCGTTTGCAGCCTTGGCGCAAGCCAATGTGCTGGCGATCGTGATGTTTGCTTTGTTGCTGGGTATTGCCTTGGTGGTGGGTGGCGACCGTTATCGCAATTTGTTGCAGCTGATGCAGGAAGGCCTGGAGTTGATGCTGCGCCTGGTCGGCTGGATCATGCGGCTGGCGCCGTTCGGCATTATGGCCTTGCTGGCCCAGTTGCTGGCGACCCAGAACATGGCGCTGTTGAATAGCCTGGCCGAATTTGTCGCGGTGGTGATCGGCACTACCTTGCTGCATGGCTTTGTGGTGTTGCCCTTACTATTGTTCTTAGTGACCAAGATGTCGCCGCTAAAGTTTTTTCGCGGATCGCGCGAGGCCTTGATCACAGCATTTGCCACCAGTTCCAGTTCGGCGACGCTGCCGGTTACCTTGCGCTGCGTGGAGCAGCATCTGCACGTCAAACCCGGTATCGCCGGGTTCGTGGTGCCGCTGGGCGCCACCGTCAATATGGACGGTACCGCGCTGTACGAAGCTTCCGCTGCGTTGTTTGTCGCTAATTTGGCGGGTATCGAGCTGGATCTGGCCCAGCAGTTGATCGTGTTCTTCACCACGATGATCGCCGCGATGGGCGCGCCCGGGATTCCCAGTGCCGGCATGGTGACGATGGTGATGGTGCTGCAATCGGTCGGTCTACCCACGGAAGCCATCGCCATCCTGCTGCCGATCGATCGCTTACTCGACACCGTGCGGACCATGGTCAATGTCGAAGGCGATATGATCGGGAGCTTGGTCGTGCAGAAATGGGTAGGGAAGGACTGAGGCGTGTTAATGCCTGAGAGAAAACATTTTGCATATCCGTGCATTTTGTATAAAATGCGCGGCCTTTAGTCGGGTGCTTAGCTCAGCTGGGAGAGCGTCGCCCTTACAAGGCGAGGGTCGGGGGTTCGAACCCCTCAGCACCCACCAGATTATTGGTGGTTTCCAAATGCATAGAACTGTTTCTATTGCTTCGATTTGAAATCTTCACGGCGGTGGCTGTTGCTATTATCCAGTCGCCGACCAGTCTGCGAAACGTCTACCGCTTTAACGATCCTTTTAGTAATCTTTCGGCAAGCGCGCCGCCAGTTCGTCCCAACGAATCACGATTTCCGGTAAAATGCCCACTTGGGTTTCGCCTTCCAGTTGATAGATTTGCGGCTTGCCATATTCGGCATCCTCTAGGCGGTAAATCGTCAGCACCCGATCGACCGGATGAACCAGCCAATATTCGCGCACCCCATGCTGTTCGTAGAGTTGGCGTTTTTTGATTTGGTCGTGGCCGGCGGTGGAGGGCGACAGCACTTCCACCACCCAGTCCGGTGCGCCGCGCACGCCGCGTTTATCCAGCTTGCCGCTATCGCACACGACCAGCACGTCGGGCTGCACGACAGTATCAATAGATTCGTCGGTTTCCTGGGCTTTGGGTAAGCGCACATCGACGGGTGCGATAAAGGCGCGGCAGGATTTGCCTTGCAGTGCTTGCCTAGTCTGGAAATAAATTTCCCCCGCCACATCCTGATGCGGCAAATCCGGTGCGGGCGACATCAGATAAGCATCGCCGTCGATCAGCTCGTAACGCAAGTCGTCCGGCCAATTCAAATAATCGCCGTAAGTATGAGATTGCCGGTCTTTCAATGCTAAAGCCATTGGTTTGCCTCCTGTTTTGCCGTGTTATTAGCGCATTCGGTATTCTATCCAGTTGGGCCAGCGATGCGAGATATTTCAAATGAATAGTTGCAGGGACTTTTCGGATAGAAGGTAAATCGCTAGTTTACTTCGCTGGGTAGGCCAAGTAACTATGAACTTCCGATACCAGAAGCGGAATGCCGACGAACTTACCATCACTGTCACCAAGCCGGATTAATACAGGCTAGGCGATTTTAAAATGGCCGATTAAACACCAGAAGCTACTCGCTTCTCGAGAAGTGATTAAATCAGCGCACTCTCAAGCGTAACTGACCTTCCATTGCAAATTTACGATGACTATAAAAAGTATTTTGGTAACCGACGCCCTCTATCAATACATTCTGTCGACTTCGCTGCGCGAGCCGGAGGTATTGCAACAACTCCGCGAGGAAACCGCGCAACATACCCACAGCGTCATGCAAATTGCGCCGGAGCAGGGGCAGTTCATGGCGCTGTTGGTAGAACTGATAGGCGCGAAAAAAATTCTGGAAATCGGGGTTTTCACCGGCTATAGCTCCACTTGTCTGGCGTTGGCACTGCCACCGGAAGGCCGGATCACGGCTTGTGATATTAACGAAGAATTTACCGATGTGGCGCGCCGCTATTGGGCGCAGGCCGGTGTTGCCGATAAGATAGACCTTCGGCTGGCTCCTGCGCTGGAAACGCTGAACAGCCTTATCGCCGCTGGTGATGCGGGCAGTTACGATATGGCCTTTATCGATGCGGACAAAGCCAATTACGATGGCTATTACGAGCAATCCCTGGCGCTTTTGCGTACCGGCGGCTTATTGGTGATAGACAATGTACTGTGGAACGGCCAGGTGATCGATCCAAACATCAAGGATGCGGATACCCAAGCGATTCGTCGCCTCAATGACAAAATTCACGTCGATCCCAGGGTCAGTATCAGCCTGCTGCCGATAGCCGACGGCCTGACCTTGGCTGTGAAACGTTGAAACTTTTCGTACTCAAACCGTCGCAAGAGAGTTTTAGATTAGGGATAGATTAAATCGTCCGCAGCGTGCCTGAGCTGGCTATCTATCGGCAAGTGGATAATCCTGGCGTTGATTTGCTGACCGCGGACGGTCAATTCGGCAACGGTAACCGGCAACTTGAAACGGCGCGGACCGGCGCTGCCAGGATTCAGGTACAACACGCCGTCGCGCTCCTGAAGCGACGGTTTATGCGAATGGCCGGAAATGACGATGCGAACGCCCGCTGCCACCGGATCGATGACCAGATCGGTCAGATCGTGAATCAGGTAAATTGAGACTTGTCCCACTGTGATGTTGGCGTTGATCGGCAATTCCTCAGCCCATTCCCCTTTGTCGTTGTTACCGCGCACCGCCGTAACCGGCGCCAACTCGTTCAGCCGCTGCAATACCTCCGGTTTGCCGACGTCGCCGGCGTGGATAATCCGCTCGCAGCCGTGCAAAACCGCCAGCGCTTCGGGGCGCAGTAGGCCGTGGGTGTCGGAGATGATGCCGATGCGCTGAAAAATTGGGGGTTCGGTTTGAGTAGCCATTTTAGACCTAGTTTACGCCGGGCTTGGGTGTGGTGGAATTAAAGTAAAAAACTGATTTTGGTAAGCGTTGCGACCTAAATTCAATCTGGCAACTGCCAGTTATGAAGACTGTCAATGATTTCCATGGTCTTGGCCGAATTGAAAAAATAATTTTTCGAGCTGTTGTTGATTTGGACGCTTCCCAAACGACTATTCCGAAGACAGTGTCTTTATCTTCATAAACCAATTCAGGAGAAAACCATGAAATACATTTGCTTCGGATACCTGGACGTCGAAAACTGGACGAGCAAGCCGGAAACCGAACAACTAGCCATGATTGATGCGTGCTTTGCCTACGATGCGATACTCAGGAAAAATGGTAATTGGATTAGCGGTGAAGGACTGCAAGGCCCCAACACCGCCGTCACCTTGCGCCATAAAAATGGCGAAGAGTCCTGTATCGATGGCCCTTACGCCGAAACCAAAGAGCTTTTGGGCGGGCTATTGATTTTGGAGGCGACGGATATTAACCACGCCATTCAGTTGATATCCAACCATCCCGGGATCAAGATGGGGTCTTGGGAAATTCGCCCAGCCGAGGATTTATCGGCGATGATTGCTGAAAGCGAGAAGCGGCGGCTTGCGGCGAAATAAGATACAAAAGGATCCAACCGCAGATCACCTAAGGCGCAGGCGAGCTCAGGTAAACGTTCGCTCGCGGGTGATCCATATGTTGATCGACAATTTTGTTATACGGTTAAATCTCTGATTTCCGCCGATTGGCCCGGGGCGGTATGGCGGTTAAGGAGCGCATCATCCTTCGAAAGAAATAAACAGCCGGGCAATGCCAAACTATAGATACATTCGTATACGAGGCAGGAGCTTTTCTAACGGTTGATTTGCTTGATCGGAAGTCGGCCTTGTTGATCGGACATATGGCGAAGAACATTTGGCCTGGGCCGAGCCCGGCTAACCTTTCCATCGAGCGGACAGTTAACCGGCTATGCTAGTCACCTATGGCTCATGCAAAACGTACATTAGCGAGAATCCTCATGAGCTCAACCAATAAACGAACTACTCGCGTTAAGGGCACGTGGTTACCCGGCCTAATCACTTTTTTTCTTTTCACACTTACTTCTTGTACTGGAGGAGTAGCCATGAAACCGGATTTTGATACTGCTCTACAGCAGCATCTTGCGGCCATCTCTAATCGAGATATTGAAGCGTTTAAATCACACCTTACGCGGGGCGAAACGCTCTATACAGTCGTTCAAAATGGACACGCATTCACAACGCCTTCGGAAACTATTGAAATTCATAAACAATGGTTTCAAGATCCAAACTGGGTTTGGGAGGGTACGGTTGTGCATAAAGTCGTCGGAGAGGATGTGGCGATGGCTCTTGTCAAATATCAATATCGCCCAAAAGAGGATGCTGCACCATTCAGCACTTGGCTAACATATGTTTTTCAGTTGCAAGAAGGTCAATGGCGAATCGTGCACGACCAAAATACGGCACTTGATTATGTTGCATTTGCGCGTGCTGCCGGAATTGAAATTAAATAACAATGGCTGGCACGCAGTTGTCGAGGCAATGCAGCCAGTTCCCCTCCGTTCCAACGCGCTGAGTTGGAACGCCTGGTCTTGACCGCGTTGCGGTTATCATTGCACCGCAGCGCGATGCTTTTTGGTTACCACGCGGCGCGTGGTAACCAGGAGAAGTTGGGAAAAGTTGGATGTGTGGATTTTAAGAAAAAAACCGCTTCAAATATGTCCCGGTATGTGAGGTCTTGTGCTTGGCTATTTGCTTGGGTGTACCTTCCGCCACCAACATGCCACCGCCGCTGCCGCCTTCGGGGCCCATGTCCACAATCCAGTCGGCGGTTTTGATCACGTCCAGGTTGTGCTCGATGATGATCACGGTGTTGCCATGGTCGCGCAGGGTGTGCAGCACGGTCAGCAATTGTTTGATGTCGTGAAAGTGCAGGCCAGTGGTCGGTTCGTCCAAGATGTACAGCGTGGTGCCGGTGTCGCGTTTCGATAGCTCTTTCGCCAGTTTCACGCGTTGCGCTTCGCCGCCGGACAGGGTCACGGCGTTTTGACCCAGCGTGATGTAGCTCAAACCCACGTCGATCAGGGTTTGCAGTTTGCGGGCCAGGCTGGGGATGGCCGAGAAAAATTGGGTGGCGTCTTCCACGGTCATTTCCAGCACTTCGTGGATGGTTTTGCCCTTGTAGCGAATTTCCAGGGTTTCCCGGTTATAGCGCTTACCGTGGCAGATGTCGCAGGGTACGAAAATGTCGGGCAGAAAGTGCATTTCCACCTTGATCACGCCGTCGCCGGCACAGGCTTCGCAGCGGCCACCCTTGACGTTGAAACTGAAGCGGCCCGGTGTGTAACCGCGCGAACGCGCTTCCGGCGTGGCGGAAAACAGTTCGCGCACCGGCGTGAAGATGCCGGTATAGGTGGCCGGATTGGAACGCGGGGTGCGGCCGATCGGGCTTTGGTCGATGTCCACCACTTTGTCGAATTGGTCCAGGCCTTCGATCGCCTCGCAGGGCGCCGGGATGCAACTGGCGCCGTTGATTAGGCGGGCGGCGTGGCTATACAGCGTGTCATTGATCAGTGTCGATTTGCCGGAACCGGATACACCGGTGACGCAAGTCATTAAGCCGATCGGGAAACTGACATCGACGTTTTGCAGATTGTTGCCGCTGGCTTTGCGGATGGTGACTTGTTTGGCCGGGTCGCGTGGCGCGGTGCGTTTGGGTATTTCTATGCTTAGCGCGCCGGATAAATATTGGCCGGTCAGTGAGTCAGGATTAGCCAGAATTTGAGCGGGTGTACCTTGCGCGACGATCTGGCCACCATGCACGCCGGCGCCGGGGCCAATATCGACCACATGGTCGGCGGCGCGGATCGCGTCCTCGTCATGCTCGACGACAATCACCGTATTGCCCAAGTCGCGCAATCTAAACAATGTGTTCAACAAACGCTCATTGTCGCGTTGATGCAAACCAATCGACGGTTCGTCCAGCACATACATCACACCCACCAAGCCGGCGCCGATCTGGCTGGCCAGGCGGATGCGCTGCGCTTCGCCGCCGGATAAGGTGTCGGCGCTGCGGTCCAGGGTCAGATAGTCCAGACCGACGTTGACTAAAAACTCCAGGCGTTCCTGAATCTCCTTGTTGATCTTGGCGGCGATTTCGCCACGGTGACCGGGAATATTCAGCTGTTGAAAAAATCCCAGCGTCTGTTTGATTGGCAGCCGGGTGACGTGGTGCAAGGGTTGATCCTCGACAAACACATTGCGCGCGCCCAGGTTCAAACGCGCGCCGTCGCAAGTTGCGCAAGTTTGTTGCGCCAGGTATTTGGATAATTCATCGCGGACCATTTGCGAGTCGCTTTCGTGGTAGCGCCGCTCCATATTGGGAATGATGCCTTCGAACGGATGGCGGCTGGTTTTTGGTTTGCCGTTACCCATCTGGAAGGTAAAGCTGATGCTTTCCTCGCCACTGCCGTACAGAATCACCGCCTGAATGTCCTTGGGTATTTTGGAAAACGGCGCTTCCGGGTCGAAATCGTAATGCGCAGCCAGCGCACAGATGATTTGGTAGTAGTAGGCATTGCGCCGGTCCCAGCCGCGTACCGCGCCGCCGGCCAGACTGATCTCCGGGTTATGCACGACCAGTTGCGGATCGAAATGTTGGCGCACGCCCAGACCGTCGCAACTAGGGCAGGCGCCTTTCGGATTGTTGAACGAGAATATGCGCGGCTCCAGCTCGCTGAGGCTGTAGCCGCAGTGCGGGCAGGCGTAGCGTTCGGAAAACAGCAGTTGCTGATCATTTTCCATCGAAGCGGCAATCGCCAAGCCTTCCGACAGGCGTAGCGCGGTTTCGAAGGATTCGGCCAATCTCAACGCGATGTCGTCGCGAATTTTGAAGCGGTCGACAATGACTTCGATGGTGTGTTTCTTCTTCAAATCCAGCGCTGGCGGCTCGTCCAGCTCGTAGACTTCGCCGTCGATGCGGGCGCGCAGAAAGCCCTGCGCCTTCAAGTCTTCCAGCAGCAATACATGCTCGCCCTTGCGGTCGTTCACCACCGGCGCCAGCAACATCCAGCGCTCGCCTTCCGGCTGCGCCAACACCTGGTCCACCATCTGGCTGACGGTCTGCGCCTGCAAGGACACACCGTGTTCGGGGCAGCGCGGAATGCCGACTCTCGCATACAGCAGCCTGAGATAATCGTAAATCTCGGTGATGGTGCCGACCGTGGAGCGCGGATTGTGCGAAGTGGATTTTTGCTCGATGGAAATCGCCGGCGACAAGCCTTCGATATGATCGACATCCGGCTTTTCCATCATCGACAAAAATTGCCGGGCATAAGCCGATAACGATTCGACATAGCGGCGCTGGCCCTCGGCGTAAATAGTGTCGAACGCTAGCGACGATTTGCCGGAGCCGGACAAGCCGGTGATGACGATCAGGCTGTCGCGCGGCAGGTCCAGATCGATATTTTTCAGATTATGAGTGCGGGCGCCGCGTATGCTGATGGTGTCCACTGCTGTGACTTCCTGGAATTTTTAACAGCCCGATACTATACGGGGAATAGTGGGGATTGGGCAAAGGGCGATTGGGATTTTGAGGGCCGTCATCGATGCCGCGGTGTTAGTCGTATCCAGACTTAAGGTGCTAGGGACGACAGATTGGGTTTGTTAAGTATATTTGTTTCCTATCTTAAACAGAGATAATCGTGGCGGCGACCCATAGTAAATGCCACGATGTCTTTTGATCATGGTGGATATAGATGTTAGCCTTGCGCAACTTTGCTTGAACCTTACGCAAGAATGACCGACATCATTGTCCCTAGTCTGTATCTGTTGTCCGGCGCCTGTCTTTACGCCGGTATTATTCACTTTTATGCGGGAGTGGTTCGCCGGGATATTCCTCAAATCATGCTCTCTGGCATGGCCGGCATACTATTTCTGTTTGCCATTTCTCATAGTCTCAGCTTGCGTGCCCAAGACCTCAATCAATTCGTGATCGCACTTAAGTGGAGCATGGCATTCACCCTGGTATTTTTCGTGCTGTTAATTTGGTTTATTGCCTTATATACGGAAAAACGCTCGGTTTATTTGTTGGTCGGTCTGTCCGCGCTTGATGTGGCACTGTGCGTGGTTAATTTCCTTCAGCCTTATAGTCTGCAATATGCCCTGGTTACCGGGCTTGAGCAGTTGCGCTTACCCTGGGGAGAGTTGATTACGCTGGCCGATGGTGCCAACAGCGGCTGGTTTTACCTCGCTGTTGCAAGTCTTTTGGTCAGTTGCGCTTATATAGTTTATGCCTTGGGCAGCTGTTACCGAAGTCATCGTAGTGGCGTACATCTGAGCATGATGTTTGGGTTCGGATTTCTAGTGCTTGGTTTGATTCAAGGCGTTCTGGTGAGGTTGTCCATCATTCATTTTGTTCCTTTAGGCTGGTTGGGCTTTCTGAGCTTGATGGTCACGATGAGTCTGGCATTCAGTTATGGAAGTCATCAACGCTTACGCGAGAAAGAAACAAAATTACGTGGTCTTTACGAATTGTCTCCTCTTGGCATTGCATTAACTGACATGCAAGGCCGCTATGTTAACTTTAATGAAGCCTTTCGTCGCATCTGCGGATATTCAGCCGACGAACTCAAGACTCTGGATTACTGGACCCTGACGCCGAAGGAATATGCGCCACAGGAGGCAACGCAACTGGATTTGCTAACCGGTAAAGGATACTACGGGCCTTACGAGAAAGAATACAGACGCAAGGATGGCAGACTGATTCCTATCCGCCTTAACGGTATGCTGATCACCGGTGCCGATGGCCAGCGCTATATCTGGTCTATCGTCGAGGATATCAGTGAGTGGAAACAGGTCCAGAATGCGCTCAGCAAGAGCGAAGAGCGCTATAGACGCATCGTTGAGACCAGTAGTGAAGGTATTTGGTCAATAGATCATGACATTCGGACCACATTTGTTAATCCTGCCATGAGCCAGATGTTGGGGCGCAATCCGGAGGAAATACTGGGCCGTGCCGTGTATGACTTTGTTTTTGAGGAAGATCTGCCCGATATAAAACGCCAGCTAGAACTGCATAAACAAAAAATAAACAGCCAGTATGAACTCCGTTTCCGGCATAAGGATAGCCATATTTGTTGGTTCTCAATCAATAGCACTGCTTTAATGGACGACCAAGGTAATTTTGCCGGTTCGTTTGCCATGTTTACTGATATTACCGAGCGCAAGCGTGCCGAGGATGACATACGCCTTGCCGCACTGGTATATCAAGCCAGCAGTCAGGCAATGATGGTCACCGATGCGGACAACCATATCATTACCGTTAACCCTGCCTTTACTGATGTGACTTGCTATGAGCAAAAAGAAAGCCTTGGCCAAAATCCAAAGATTCTCAGTTCCGGTCGCCACGACAAAGCTTTTTATCAGACCATGTGGGCATCGCTCAACACCACGGGGAAGTGGCAAGGCGAGATATGGAACCGCCGCAAAAATGGGGAAATTTTCCCGGAATGGCTGACCATCAACACCATCTATCAAGCCGATGGTTCTGTCCATCGTCGTGTCGCGTTGTTTTCTGACATTACCAAAGAGAAAGAGAATGAAGACTTGATATGGCGGCAAGCCAACTTCGACATGTTGACCGAGCTGCCCAATCGACGCATGGTTTACGATCGGATGAGCGAGGAAATCAAGAAAATTCGTCGTGATAGGAAGCACCTGGCAGTGCTATTCGTGGATCTTGACCGCTTCAAGGAAGTAAACGACACCCTTGGACATGAGGTGGGCGATATCTTGCTGAAGGAATCGGCTCAACGCATGATGAGCTGCGTACGCGATTCCGATATTATAGGTCGCCTGGGTGGGGATGAGTTCGTCATCATCCTGAATGACCTGGACGATATTAATTGCGTGGGGCAGATTGCCAATAAACTATTAGACAAACTCGCTACGCCTTATCAGTTGGGGATTGAGACGGCCTACATTTCAGCCAGCATCGGCATCTCCATTTATCCCGACGATGCAACCGAAGCCGCCACCTTGCTCAAGAACGCCGACCAGGCCATGTATGCCGCCAAGCGCCAGGGGAGAAATCGCTTTCACTATTACACGCCAGCCATGCAAGAGGCTGCAAACGCCCGCATGCGGCTCACCAATGATATGCATAGTGCGTTGGCGGAAAACCAATTCAAAGTTTATTACCAACCTATCGTAGAAATGGCGACGGGGCGTATTTACAAGGCGGAAGCACTGGTACGTTGGCAACATCCTAGGCTTGGGCTGGTAAGTCCGGCCGACTTTATTCCCATTGCCGAGGACACGGGGCAGATCATCGAGATTGGTAACTGGGTATTTCGTCAGGCAGCCGCACGGTCGGCTGATTTCCGTACGGAATATCACCCGGAATTTCAGATCAGTGTCAACACATCGCCGGTGCAGTTCAAAGCCGATGTTAACCATCAAGCGTCGTGGTTCGACTACTTAAAAGAGCTTGGGTTATCGGGGCACGGCATTGTGGTGGAAATTACCGAAGGTTTGTTAATGGAAACTAGAGACGAAATCAGAAGCCAATTGCTAGCCTTACGGGATAATGGGATGCAGATTGCACTCGACGATTTTGGAACGGGATACTCATCCCTGTCGTATCTGAAGAAATTCGACATTGACTACCTAAAAATCGACCAGTCTTTTGTGCGAAATCTGGTGCCCGACTCCAACGATATGGCGCTATGTGAAGCCATGATCGTGATGGCGCACAAACTGGGAATTAAAGTGATCGCGGAAGGGGTGGAGACTCAGGGGCAGAGTGATTTGCTAAAACAAATCGGTTGCGATTATGGGCAGGGTTATCTATGGTCCAAGCCCGTTCCCGCCGATAAATTTGAGGCCTTGCTTTCGAAAAATCGAATGATGGCTTAGGGTGGGCAGCGTGCTATGGCGTACTAGTCCAGGGTGAGTGACCAATATTCCCACACTATAAAACTCTATTTGAATCGATTTATGCAAGGTATAATCTGAGCTATCTCGGCAGAGAGTGAACGCATAAAAAACCCGCAAGCTATTGGCTTGGCGGGTTTTTTAATGTCCGATAATAGACGAGCTACTGAGCACTGATCATCGGCCTAAAATCAGCGAAGATAACCTTAGGTCGGATATAGGAATGAACGTATAACGAGATTGGCATAAAGGTCTAAAGCCATTATTACCGACGACTATTGAGTGGTCCAAGCGTTGATGAACGACTGTTCTTACCCCATCAATTTCAAAAGCGTTCGGCAGTCGACGCTGTTTGAGGGCAGATCAGCGCGCTCGCATACAACCGATTAACAAGCACGTAGCGTTCAGACCGAATCGGCCATGCCATAGTCTTCTGCAAACATCTGTTTTCCGGGATAATGTTCCAGCAGACTCAGGGATAGGCGCGGATCGGGGGTTTTGGCTAGCGCCGGCGACCAGCCTTTGAAAAAGCCGCATCCGCTATCGTATCGCTAGTCAGGAGTAATAATGTGCAACCCTACAGCCCCATCTTAAGCGTCTACATCGTCTGGCACCCGGATGCGGATACTCTTTGCAGGCCGCTGGCAACTGCGCTGTATGTCTGTCTAAACCGTGATCCTGACAAGCCGTTCGCGCACGGCATCGGTATTCCTGCTTATTTTCGTTGTGCGCCGGAATCGGGCGCTAACCTGCCGTTAGCCATCGATTTAAATGCGGCGGAGCATACGGTGATTTTCGCGTTGGTTGACGATCATATGGTGCTCGACGAAACCTGGGCAAACTATCTGGCTGGGCTGTATTCGCAAGCGCAAGCCAGTACCGGCAAACATTTGCTTGTGCCCGTGGCGTTGACCGGTTCCGGATTTAATCTGCATCCGGACATAGCAAAAATCAATTTTGTGCGTCTGTTTAATCTTGACCCGGCCGCCTTCAAAACCCATCTGATTCACTATGCGGCCCATGCCTTAGCCCGTTTGCTGGAAAACAGCCAAAGAATCACCACGCAGGGCGCCGCACTCAGTCCGTTGCCGATCAAATTATTCATCAGCCATACCAAACGCGAGGCCAACGCCCTACAGTTGGCCGAAGCCTTGAAACAGGCCTTGGACGATACCCAAATGGACCGGTTTTTCGATTCCGTCGATATTGCTGCGGGCCACCACTTTGCCGATGAAATCGAGGGTAATATCGAGAATGCCGCGCTGATCGCAATACGCTCGGATCGTTATAGCGACAGCCCTTGGTGCCGGATGGAAGTGATGACTGCCAAACGCCTGAATCGGCCGATGATCGTGGTCGATATCTTGCGCCATCATGAAGATCGCAGCTTTCCGTATTTAAGCAATGTGCCGGTGATGCGTTTCGAGCCCGACACGTCGTTAACCGCACCGGAAACCCAGAACAAACTGCAAGCCATCATCGATTTTGCGTTGCTGGAAGTATTGCGTTTTATCTATATCAAGCGGCATTTTGAACATTTAAAAACCATGGGCTGGTTGCCGCGGGATGCGCTGATTCTGGCCAGGCCGCCGGAAGAACGCGATCTTAAAAACCAGCCGGCCAAGCAGATCGTCTATCCCGATCCACCCTTGGGTTACGAAGAAAACAGTGAACTGAGTCAATACCAAATTCCGCTATTTACACCGACCACCTTACGCGGCGAACCTTTACAAGGCTTGGCAATCGGCATCTCGATATCCGATACCGATCCCGGCGAATTGCAGGCCTTGGGTTTGAGCGGCGCGCATTTAAAAAATGCCATGGTGGAAATTGCTTGCCATTGCCTGGCGCAGGGCGCGACGCTGATTTACGGCGGCGATTTAAGGCCCAACGGTTTTACCGAAGACCTACTGGAACTGGTTCGTTACCACAACGACGCGCTGAAAAAGCAAATTAAACCGGTTATCAATTATCTGGCCTGGCCATTGATACCGACGCTGGATATGGCCTGGGCCGCACAACACAAGGACGCATTGAAAATCAAGAAAGTCGATGCGCCGGCAGATCTAAAACAAACCGGACTAATCCCCGAAATTCCGCAGGGAGGCGACATAGGCGATATTTCCGCTTATGTTTGGGCTAGATGTTTAACGGCGATGCGCGAACAAATCGTGGCCAATACTCAGGCTCGCATCCTGTTAGGCGGCCGTACCGTCGACTATAAAGGCAAGTATCCCGGCCTGGTTGAAGAAGCGCTGCTAACGCTAAAAGCCAAAAAACCGTTGTTCCTACTCGGCGGTTACGGCGGCGCGGCCCGGATCATCATCCAGGCTTTGCGCGGCGGTAAGCCTCGGCAACTGACCGAGGCTTATCAATGCACCAATCCGGGCTACAAAATATTGCTGGAAGAGTTCAATGGACAGATCAAATCGCAACAACTAGCGCTTGACTCAATCGACTATTCGGCCGTCGTCGAGACGTTTGCCGAAATCGGTATTAGCGGCTTGAATAACGGCCTGAGCGATCAGGAAAACTTGAGATTGTTTGCGACGGTTAATCATGAAGAAGCGATTGGTTTGATTTTGATGGGGCTGGCGAGATTAAAATCGACTATTTGATAGCACAGCCACGCCCATGCTTATGTTCAGCATGGGTCCGTGTCGGCGAAAGCGCCGAGCTGGTTTCGCCTTAATCAAACGCCAGCTCGGTCAAATCCTCCACATGGGCTATGTCAGCCAGGGCTCTGGCGTAGTTTCTCAAATCGATTTGCAGCGCCGCCAGCTCCTGGCGAAACGCCTGGCATTGCTCGCTCTGCTCGAAGGCGCCAGATAGCGCCAGTCTGTGCCACTTGGCGGTGAACGGTCTGACGATCTGATTTAACACGACCACCGCGATTTTGCTGAACTGAATACAGTCGCGGCCGCGTCGGCGGAGGATTTCGCGGGTAATGCCGAACAGCGCATGGACGCTATCAAGTGCAGTTTGTTCGTCGTCGCCGGTATCGATCATCGGTTGGGTAACGACGCGAGTCAGCATTTCCACATACAGTTCCCAAGCCGCGTCTCGGTCGACCTCGCGGGGTTCCCATTCGCTTTCCAGGAAGCCGACGCTGACTTTTAATTTGGTCAGTCCCCAGTTTTCAAACCATTTTTCTAGTTTCATAGCGGTGCCCCAGGTTTGCTGTCAATGCGGCAATTGTAGACTGTTCGCCGAGGATAGGAAGCTTCGACTGTTGAATGACTATTTGTGCTCAGCTTGGTTTCTGGCTGCCAGTCTGGGAATATCCGCACCGATAAACAAAGCCGGATCGACGGTTTCCTTGTTTAAATACACGATCCAATGCAAATGCGGGCCGGTGACGCGGCCGGTGGCGCCGACATCGCCGAGCCGGTCGCCCGCTTTGAGTTGCTGGCCGATTTTTACCGAAATCCGGCTCATGTGCAGGTAAGCGCTGATCAGACCTTGTCCATGGTCCAAAAACACCGTGTTGCCGTTGAAAAAGTAGTTACCGGCGCCGATCACCGTGGCCGCTGCCGGGGCGTTGATCGCGGTGCCGGTGCCGGCGGCTATGTCCAGGCCATTATGCGGTTGGCGGGGGGCTTCGTTGAAAAAACGTTTCAGACCAAACAGGCTGCTGAGTCGGCCATCCACCGGGGCCGTAAACGAGGTGTCGGCATCGCGCTCGCTCCAAGTGTCCTTGATGCGGGCCATTTCGATTTTCTCGGCTTCGATGCGCTTTAAATCCTCGGGCGTCATTTCATCGACCATGCGCTTATTCTGGATAGTCAGCCGTTGTTCCGGATAGGCTTTATCGGCGACATTGAAATCGAGCCGGCTACTGGCGCCATCGCGTTCGATGTCGATGCCATGGCTGCCAAGCGGCGCCGATAACGGGATGCCGACCAGCGCTTGCCATTCGCCGTCGTGTTCGGCCACTAGCACCCGATTACCGTGGTAGAACACTTTCGGCGCCGGTTTCGTGCCATCACCGACCGGCAATATGGCGATGCCGCCGGGTACCAACGAGGCGTCCGGTAACTGGCCGGCTAGGCAAAACCAGGGAAGTAGCCAGAGGCCGATTATTTTATTAATCATGGATAATCTCTTTAATTTGACTGACGATGCGGCCGCTGGCGAAACGGGTGTCGAGCAACTCGTTCTTGGCCAGTTGGCTAATGGATTTGACGATGTGAGCGTTGTCGTGGCGCTGAACGATGGCGTAGCCGCGTTCCAGCGTTGCCAGCGGGCTGACCGCGTGCAGGGTTTGCGCGACCGCGTTTTGTTGGTTTTTCAAAGTCGCCAGCTTGAGTTTTACCGAACGGATCAGCCGTTGCTGAAAATAGTCCAGCTGTTGCCGATAGGCGTGGATTGCGGCCAAAGGCTGGTAGCGGTTCAGGCGTTGATCGTTTAGCGCCAGTTGCTGACGGCTTTGTTGCAAGCGGCCTTGTATCGCCCGATTCAGCCTTTGTTCCAGCTCGTCCAGGCGTTGGGCATTGCGCTGTAGTTTTTCGCCGGGATGCTGGGTTTGCAAGGCTTTATTCAGCCAGGTCAACCGCTGTTGCTGTTGTAACAATAGTCCTTGCATCTGCCGAGTCAGCTGACGCTCGATAGCGGTAAAACGGTTTAGCCAGGCGGTTTGATCCGGTACCGCATATTCGGCGGCTGCCGAGGGCGTCGGCGCGCGCAAGTCGGCGACGAAATCGGCGATGCTGAAATCCACTTCATGGCCGACTGCCGAAATCACCGGAATCCGGCTGGCAGCCACCGCGCGGGCGACGATTTCTTCGTTAAACGCCCATAAATCTTCCAGTGAACCGCCGCCGCGCGCCAGGATGATGACGTCTACCAAAGCCTGTCGATTCGCGCAGGCCAGAGCTGCACTGATTTCGAACTTGGCGTTGTCGCCTTGTACGGCCACCGGGTAAATCAACACCGGTATCGCTGGGAAACGCCGCTTCAAGACGCTGAGAACGTCGTGGATCGCCGCGCCGCTGGCCGAGGTGATCACGCCGATTTGGCAGGGCAGCGCCGGTATCGGCTTCTTGCGGCTTTGTTCGAACAAGCCTTCTTGTAACAGTTTTTGTTTCAAGCGTTCGTAAGCCAGCCGCAACGCGCCGTCGCCGGCTTCTTCCAGTTGTTCCACCACCAATTGGTAGTCGCCACGCGGCTCGTACAAGCTGACCTGAGCGGTGGCGACCACCAGATTGCCGTTGGCTGGTTTAAAACGCAGTCGTTGCTGTTGGCCCTTAAACATCGCGCAGCGGATTTGGGCTTGGGCGTCTTTCAGCGTGAAGTAATAATGGCCGGAGGAGGGCAGGCTGAGATTGGAAATTTCACCTTGCACCTGCACGGTCAGAAAATGGCTGGCCAGCAAGCGTTTGGCTTCGCGGTTGAGTTGGGAAACGCTGTAAATTAATTCGGTAGGGCTCATCAACGGTGGCAGCCGGGTGGTCGGAAATATGCAAAGCCCTATTTTACGGTGGATTGCCGGTATCCGTTGCGGCTTTTATTTGGCCGCGCGTTTTTCAATATCAGCTGAGCTAGAATGGCGATTTAGTGTACGTTTTAGCTTTGGAGAATAAGGAATCTACCCATGCATGAACATCAATTGAGCAACTGGCAGCATCCGCATAATTTCGCCCGGATCAATCGCAGGGGCGAGCGGCGTACCAAATGGGTATTACTGCTGACGTTTGCGACCATGCTGGTGGAAATTGTCGCCGGGATGCAGTTTCACTCGATGGCCTTGCTGGCCGACGGCTGGCACATGGCCACCCATGTGGTGGCGTTCATGATTGCAATCTTTGCTTACCGTTACAGTCGGATCCACGAAGGCGACCAGACTTTTGCGTTTAGTCCGGCCAAGGCCGGGGTATTGGGCGGATTTGCCAGTTCGATCGCGTTGGCGATGGTGGCTTTGGTGATGATCGCCGACTCGGTGGAACGCTTACTGATGCCGGAGCTGATTCGCTTCGACGAGGCGATTTTAGTGGCGCAAGTGGGTTTGCTGATCAATTTGTTAAGTGCGCTGCTGTTGGGAGACCATCACGATCATCATCACGGGCACAATCACCACCATGGTCATGACCATGACCATGACCATGACGAGCATGATCGCCCTCATCACGATCATAACTTGCGAGCGGCGTATCTGCATGTGATGGCCGACGCGTTGACCTCGGTGCTGGCGATTATCGCTTTGGTGGCCGGTAAATATTACGGTTGGGTTTGGCTGGATACCGTGATGGGATTCGTCGGTGCCACCGTGATCCTGATCTGGGCTTTCGGCTTAATTAAGGAAACCAGCCCGGTATTGTTGGATCTGAGTATCGATGGCCAGTATTTACAGGCAATTCAGGCGGCACTGGAGCAAGACGGCGAATGCCGGGTCAGCGACTTGCATGTCTGGCCGATCAGTGCCAATCACTACGCGGCGATCGTGGTTTTAGTCACCCAGCAGCCGAAGTCACCCAGTTATTACAAAACCTTGCTGGCTAATTTCGCGCAGCTCGATCACATTACCGTGGAAGTCAATCGCTGCAACGGCCAAGATTGCGTTGCAGAATAATCGCATCGCTAGCGGCAAATTCGATTCGGCAATCGTAACGCGCCGCTAGCCAGTTAAAAGTTGCCTGGGAAAAAAAGGCGACATGGGTCTGATCGTTTTTGTAATGCCATTTGGCAAACGCTTCGGCGTCTATCACCAGTTTAGTCATGATACCCAGCCAGCCGCCGGGTTTCAGTAAACCAAGCAGCCTGTTGAACTCTTGCTTAGGCTCGCGAAAATGTTCGACGACTTCGGTGCAGACGATGAAGTCGTAATCCTGTTGCAGGTGTTCCGGAAAATCGGCGTAAAACGGGTCGTAGAGCTTGACGCGATGGCCTTGGGCTTTGATTAGCTCGGCTAGTGCCGGGCCGGGGCCGCAGCCGTAATCCAAACCTAGCGCATTGGCCGGTAAACGTTCGAGCAGGGGCCTGGCTAAGCGCGACAGAAATTTAAGATAGCCAGGGTCGTCGATAGCGTTTTGATGCAGGTCGTAAATCGCTTTTTCCTGTGCCAGCGGCAAATGCTGATTGCTGTCGACAAACACTAACAAGCAATTTTCGCAACGGCTGTAATCGCGTCGCCGGTCGCTATGAAAATGGTGGGTATCGGTGGCCGCACAGAGTGGACAAGTGAGGGCTGTCATGATTAATTCAGGCTTTTGCTTGACGGCAGGGACATGCAATGTATAATGCGCGGCTCACTACTGCGGAGCGGTAGTTCAGTTGGTTAGAATACCGGCCTGTCACGCCGGGGGTCGCGGGTTCGAGCCCCGTCCGCTCCGCCATTTCCTTGGTTCCTCGCAGTGCTCTTTTCCACGGTTTCGTTGGAATTAAATCTCTTGCTTCCATTAGTTTGCGGTTTGCCGAAACTGCTGCCAGATCATTTTGAAAGTGACTGTCAAAGTTGGATCGTTAGTGTTTACGCGATCGTCCACGATGGCTGGATTCAACCATCGGCCTTCGTCGATTTCTTCCGCCGCCAAGTTAAACGGTCCGTTATGCCGGCAGCGGTAGACCTGAATGAACTCCATGCCCAATTCGGCGCTAGCCTCCAGTTTGAACAATGGCTCTAGCGCGGCCGATACGTTTAATTCTTCTTGTAACTCGCGCGGCGCGCAGCTGTCGTAGCTTTCGCCGGCGTCAACGTGGCCGGCCGCCGAGCTGTCCCACAGGCCTTTATTCAGGTCTTTTTTCATCGAGCGTTTTTGCAGAAACAACTCGCCCAGATCGTTGAAGACCAGAATATGTACCGCGCGGTGGCGCAGCCCATTGGCGTGAATTTCCCGGCGCGGCCGCTGGGCGATGATTGCATCGTCTGCGTCGACGACATCAAGAAGCTCGTTGTGCATGCTTAACTATCGATTCCTGTGGCAAGGTCGTGTATGGTAGCTGCTTTTAGTGCATGTCGCAGAGTGAATATGGCAAGAAGAAGCGAACATAGTCAGGAACAAATCAGGGAAATGGTGTTGGTCGCGGCGGAAACCATCGTCGTCGAGGATGGTTTTAACGCGTTGACGGTGCGTAAGATCGCGATGGAGATCGGCTATACGGTGGGCAGTATTTACATGGTGTTTGCCAATATGAATGACTTGGCGACCCATGTGAAAGCGCGAACGCTGGACGAGTTGGCCAAACAGTTAAGCGATTGCGCGCCCACTGGTGGTGTCGAACAGCATATTCTGACCTTGGCCGAGACTTATCTAAACTTCGCCGCCCAACATTTCAACCGCTGGCGGATGATTTTTGATGTGCAAAGCGAGGAAGCGCCGCCCGAGTGGTATCAGCAAAAAATCGAGCAACTATTTGCTATCGTCGAAGAATTATTTAAACAGCTGACGCCCAATGGCTCTCCCGAGCAAAGCCGGCTGGCAGCCAGGACGCTATGGAGCGGCGTACACGGCATCTGCATTTTATCGCTGACCGCCAAACCGCAAACCAGCGACGTCGAAGTGTCCAAATTGAGCGTGGATTTATTGGTCAATACCTTCATTCAAGGCTGGAAGGCCGTTCCACTTCAGGCAGATGCCATACCACCAGGAAAGTAGCCGCCATCAGTAACAAACCCAGTCCAATCAACGCGGCAATCGGTGTGACCAGCTGGGCGGCAGCCAGCGTATAAGCGCCGACCGACAACAACATCGCCACATTCTGGAAAAAATTCTGCATCGCTACCGCGCCGCCACTGCCGATACTGTGTTGGCCGATCTCCTGCAACGCGGCATTGATAGGGACGATGAACATGCCGCCGGCCATGCCCATTAGAAACAACACAAAACGCGCCGGCCAAATCGTTTCGGTAAAACTCAGGGCAATGATGAATAGGCTCATCAAATATGCCGGAATTCGCGCTCGCCGCAAATGTTCCAGCGGAATCATCCGCGGTACCAGCACCGAGCCGGCGACGATGCCAAGCGCCAGAAACAGGGTCAGGTTGGCGATGTCGCTGGCGTTGTGAGTCATTAGCACCAACGGCGCCCAGGCGATGATGATGACCCGCACGCTGGCCGCCGCCGCCCAAAACAAGGACGCGCCGAGTACCGCAAACCGCGAGCGCGGCATGGCCAGAAAAGTACTAATTTCCCGGTAAAACAACACGACTTTCGAGCCGGATGGCGGCGTTTTGCGCAAGCCCACCGGCAGGAATAAGGTGGTCGCCGCCGAGATCAAGAACAGGGCTATGGTGGCGATCAAGGCCCAAGCGGTCGAATAATCGGCCAGCTTGGCGCCAACCACCATGCCGGTCAATATCGCCAGTATCGTCGAGCCTTCGATCCAGCTGTTGGCCTTGACCAGGCCGTCATGGCCGGCCAATTCCGGCAGAATCCCGTATTTGGCCGGGCTGTACAAGGCCGCGCCGACCCCGACCAGACAATAAGCCAACAACGGTTCCACCTTTAACAGCAACAAGCCGGCGCCACAGGCCTTGATCAGGTTGGCGACGATCAATACTCGCGATTTCGCGTGGCTATCGGCAACTCCGCCCACCCAGGGTGCCAATACCACGAAGGCCACCAGAAATACGCTCTGCAAAGCCGGCACGTACCAGCTGGCCGGATGCGCTTCCTGCATCACCATCGCAATGACCGTGAACAAAATGGCGTTGTCGGCGAATGCCGACAGAAATTGGGCGACTAGCAGTGGGTAGATGTGTTTGCTCATGGCTGGAAAGGGTTTTGATAAGAAACGATAAGCCTTGCGATGCAACAAGCGGATTGCCTAAGCATCGCGGGCTTAGTGATTAGTAGCACTTAAGCGGGCAGCTCCGCATGGCCTGCCAATAACTCAGCCGCCAATGCCGTTGCGCCGGGATAATCGGTTTTTCCGGTCGCCAATACCGGCAGTTTTTCCAGTACGAACACTTTCTTGGGCAGATTCAGCGCCGCAACGCCGGGCGAGGCTTCCGCCAGTTGTTTGGCCGATGCCGATTTTTGCGTGGTCAACAATACCAATTGTTCGCCTTTTTTGGGGTCGGGTAGACTGACCACGGCATGGTGTGCGTCAGGCCAAGCCTGGATCGCCAATTGTTCGGCCGCCGTCAACGACACCATCTCCCCGCCGATTTTCGCGAATCGTTTGCTGCGGCCCTGGATGTGAATGAAGCCTTCGTCGTCGACATGGACGATGTCGCCGGTGTCGTACCAGCCTTCGCCGTAAGCGGCCGAGCAGGGCGGCACCAGCACGCCGGGATTATCCGGCAGCAGATAGCCCTTCATGATGTTGGGGCCGGCGACATGCAGCTTGCCGGCGCCTTCGATGCCGGGCACCGGTTCCAGATGGTAGAGCATGTCCGGCATGAAGCGGCCGACGCTGCCGGCCTTATAATCCATCGGCGTGTTGACCGAGGTGACCGGCGAGGTTTCGGTGGCGCCATAGCCTTCCAGGATGCGGATGCCGAACTTGTTCAGCCAGGTGGTGCGGGTGTTTTCCTGGAGTTTTTCGGCGCCGGCCACTACATAGCGCATTTTGTAAAAATCGTAAGGATGGGCCTTTTTGGCGTAGGCGGCGAAGAAGGTGTTGGTGCCGAACATGATGGTGGCGCCCACTTCATAAGCCATTTCCGGTATCACAGCATAGTGCAGCGGCGACGGGTAGAAGAAGCTGGTCATACCGTTCAGAATCGGCATCAAGGTGCCGACCGAGAAGCCAAAGGAATGGAACATCGGCAGGAAGTTCAGCACCACATCGCCGGGGCCGAAGTCGATGCGCGACCTGATCTGCTTGTGATTGGCCAGTACGTTAGCATGTGACAGCACGACACCTTTAGGTAAGCCTTCCGAGCCGGAGGTAAACAACACCACGGCCGCGTCGTCGGCCTCGTAAGCATGGCTTTTGTACCAGAGTCCGGCGGTTTTGGCTTGCAACCAGCCGCTCAGTTTGTCGATAGTGGTCAGCGAGGTCGCCAAGTCTTCCAGATAGACCAGCTTGACTTGTTTTGCCAACAATTCCGCATCATGGTCCAGATGTGCCAATTCGATGAATTTGCGAGAGCTCAAGACGATGTTGACTTGTCCGGTCCGGCAGGTTGCAACCATGCCGTTGGCGCCTAGCGAATAATTCAGCATCGCCGGTACGCGTTGATAGAGCTGCAAGCCCAGAATCACGTTCAGAGTCTTGCAGCTATTGGGCAGCAACACGCCTATGTTTTCGCCGGGTTGGGTGATGGCTCTAATCAGCTTGCCGACGATGATGCTGCGGGTAATCAGCGCGTCGTAGCTCAACGGTTTACGCTCCAGGTCTTCGGCGACCGTATAGTTTCCGCCGAGAATGGCGCGTGCTTCCAGTAAGGCCGAGAATATCGTCTGTTGGTAATGACTGGTGGCGAACATCATTTCGGTCATGATGTCGGACAGAATGTGGCCGCTGTGTTTGCGGCGGGCCTTGCCGGTCACGTCGCCGTGGGTTTCGATCAGCGTTGGCGGCAAGATATGAATGGTGATGCGCGGGAACCAGCGCTTGCGCACGACAGCGCCGAGTTTGGAAAAGCGGCTGTATTCCGCGCCGTCGATGCGTACGGGCAATATCGTGGCGCCGGACTTATCGGCGACCATGCCGGGACCATCGTAAATCTTCATCAGCGAACCGGTAACGGTGATGCGGCCTTCCGGGAAAATCACGGTCTTGGTGTCGTTTTGCATATGATGGATCAGCGCTTTTAAAGACAGCGGATGAGTCGGGTCCATCGGAAACACTTTCGATAAGCGCAAGAACGGTCTCAGCCACCAGCGTTCGGAAATTTGGGTGTTGATCGCAAAGGTGATGTCGTCGGGCAAAAACACGCCCAGCAACAGTGGATCCAGAAAAGAAGTGTGATTTGATAGGATCAGCACCCGATCACCGGCCTTGTCGTAATTTTCCAGACCCTTGACTTTGACCCTGAAAGCCAGCGTCAGTAGCCAGCGTAATGCAATTTTTAACATAGAATTCCTCCCGTGCGCGCATATTAACAGACAGTTTGCGATTTGCCGGAGAGCACTATAAACATAAATTAAACTACGTTCAATTATAATTTGTCCAAGTTGGACGGATGGCTGTTTTTGATCAGCTTAGATGATCGTTGGGCGCGGTCGTTGTGCTGGAGGGCTGGTTTGATCGGCGCTGCATGTGTCCGGAGCCAAAACAAAAAAGCCATCTCAGTTGAAGATGGCTTTTTTGTCATTTAGAGTCGACCCTTAAGTATACGTTCGGGCAGCCTCTAAAGCTCAACAAGCGAAACACCTGTGAAAAGGTCGGGTAAAGCGGTATTTTACGAATCGTCGACCGCAAGTGCTAGATTCGCCAATTGCTGCAATGCTTCGCGGTAATCACTTTCGTTATCGGCTCTGATAGTGGCGTGCGCCACTTTACGACCTTTGCGCGGGGTTTTGTCGTATAGATGTAAATGTGAGTTTGGGATGATTAACAATGTCGCATCGTCGGCCAGACCGCCGATGAAGTTGACCATGCCGGTGTAACCGCGCGGCTGGGTAGAACCCAGCGGCAAATCCAGGATCGCCCGCAAATGATTTTCGAATTGGCTGGTCTCGGCGCCTTCTATGCTCCAATGTCCGGAGTTATGCACGCGCGGCGCGAATTCATTGGCCAGTAGCTCGCCGTTCAGGTCAAATAATTCCAAAGCAATCACGCCGACGTAATCGAGCTTTTCCAGCAACAGGCTGACGTAATTTTCCGCGATAGCTTGTTCCGCATCGTTAGCGCAACATTCGGCCACGCGCAGAATGCCGCCGCGATGTTGGTTTTCCGATAAAGGGTAATAAGCGATTTCGCCGGATGGGCTGCGAGCGGCGATGATCGATACTTCGCGCTGAAACGGCACGAAGCCTTCGACAATAGACGCTGCGCCTTGCATGCTTTGCCAGGCCGTTTCCAGCGCCTCGGCCGATTTTAAAACCACTTGGCCCTTGCCGTCGTAACCCATCCGCCGGCTTTTGAGAATCGCCGGATAGCCGATTTCGCTCATCGCTTGCTGCAGGTCCGCCAAACTATCGATGGCTGCGAACGGCGCAGTGCGGATGCCTAAATCTTTGAAGAAATTTTTTTCCAGCAGTCTATCCTGGGCGACAGCCAATGCACCGGCCGGCGGATAGACTTTGGTATGACTGGATAAAAACTCGGCAACATGAGCCGGTACGTTTTCAAATTCGTAAGTCACGATGTCGGCTTTTTCGGCCAGTTCCGCCAACAAATCCGGATCGTCGTAAGCGCCCAATAAATGTTCGCTCAAACCGGCGGCGCCGGCATTGACGTCAGGATCGAGCACGATGAATTTCAATCCCAGCGGATAACCGGCCAGAGCGATCATTCTGGCGAGTTGGCCGCCACCCAAAATGCCTATTTTCATCCGGCCACCTGTCTTGGATCGGGGGTGGCGATCACACTGTCGGTTTGCTGTTGACGATAGGCATCCAGCGCCGGACGGTATTGCGGATGTTTATTGCTGACAATCGCTGCGGCCAGCAGTGCGGCATTGATGGCGCCGGCCTTGCCGATCGCCAGCGTACCGACCGGAATGCCGGCCGGCATTTGCACGATGGATAATAAAGAGTCCATGCCGTTCAAGGCTTTTGACTGCACGGGTACGCCCAATACCGGTAATGCGGTCTTGGCGGCGGTCATGCCGGGCAAATGCGCGGCGCCGCCGGCACCGGCGATGATCACTTCCAGACCCTTGCCTTCGGCGGTTTCCGCATATTGAAACAGCTTGTCGGGGGTACGGTGCGCCGATACCACTTCCACTTCATGCGGAATTTCAAGATGTTCTAGGGTTTGCGCTGCATGTTGCATGGTTTCCCAATCGGATGTGGAACCCATGATGATGCCTATCAATGCGGTCATGCAAAATCTCCGGTATCTGCAATAAATCAAAACGGGCTGGATTATCGCATAAATGTTCGGTTTTTCTCTGTCGGCAAGTTGGGAACAAGACCGGGCTTAGTGATAAGATAGCGCCCCTCGTAATGTTTCAGCCTAAGGATGGATGAATGAACCACTCGCAACACGCTTCGCTGCAGGCCAGTGAATTATCGTGTTTCCGCGATGAGCGCTTGTTGTTTTCCGATTTGAATTTCGGGCTGCATGCTGGCGAGACCTTGCTGCTGGAAGGCGCCAATGGCAGCGGCAAGACCTCGTTGTTGCGTATCCTGTGCGGATTTAGAGCAGCCGATGCCGGCGAGATATATTGGTGTGGCAGCAAAATCGCCGATAGCAGTTATTACAACGACATGGCTTATGTCGGTCATGCCGACGGTACCAAGAAGGAATTGACGGTGCTGGAAAATCTGAAATTCGCGCTGGCCTTGGGCAGCGCCGGCAAATACGACATCGAGCAGGCTTTGGATAAGGTGCAATTGGCCGGGTTTGACGACAATCCGGTGCATACCTTGTCCGCCGGGCAAAAGCGACGACTATCGCTGGCGCGCTTGTTGATTACCCATAACTTGCTGTGGATACTCGACGAACCGTTTACCTCGCTGGATAGACAAGGCATCAAATTGATAGAATCGCTAATGGCCGAGCACATCGAGCACGGCGGCATGGCGGTTTTGACCTCCCATCACGATTTAAGCATGGCCGATCTCAATCTGAAACGCATCCATCTGCAAGCATGCCAATAATCCAGGCTTTCTGGGCGATCATTCGCCGCGATTTGTTGCTGGCGTTTCGGCGCCGCGCCGAAATGGCCAATCCGCTGTTTTTTTTCGTGCTGGTAGTGACCTTGTTCCCGCTGGCCGTCGGCGCGCAACCTAATCTGTTGCGGGCGATGGCGCCGGGCGTGATCTGGGTGTCCGCGTTATTGGCGGCCTTGTTATCCTTGGATAGTTTATTCCGTAGCGATTTCGAGGACGGTTCGTTGGAGCAAATGCTGCTCAGTCCGCATGCCTTATCGGTATTGGTGTTGGGCAAGATCATCGCTCACTGGCTAGTGACTGGCCTGCCATTGTTGTTAGTCGCACCCCTGCTGGCGATGTTTTTAGGGCTGCCCGAACAAGCGATGGGAACTTTGTGGCTGACATTGATCTTAGCTACTCCGCTGCTGAGCCTGATCGGCGCCATCGGCGTGGCATTGACGGTCGGTTTGCGCCGGGGCGGCATGTTGTTGTCCTTATTGGTATTGCCTTTGTATGTACCGGTGTTGATCTTTGCTAGTGGAGCTGTCGATAGGGCTGCCAGCGGCTTGCCGGTCGGCGCCCAACTGTATATTTTATTGGCCATGTTGTTGTCGGCACTGGTATTGGTACCGTTGCCGACGGCGGCCGCGTTAAAAATGAGTGTTAATTGATGTCTTGGATACCTGCACCGGTTAGCCGGTTTTTTCATCGTACTTCGTCGCCGCCACATTTTTATGCATTGGCGGATCGGTTTATTCCCTGGTTGACGATTATTTTTTTGATTTTGTTGGTTTCCGGCCTTTATCTGGGCTTATATCAGGCACCGACCGATTATCAGCAAGGCGACAGTTACCGGATCATTTATATCCATGTGCCGGCGGCCTGGATGTCCTTGTTCATTTACGTGCTGATGGCGGTGATGGGTGGCATAGCGCTGGTCTGGCGCATGAAACTGGCGGAAGTGATGCTGATCGGCAGCGCGCCTATCGGCGCCGGCTTTACCTTCGTGGCCCTGGTGACCGGCTCCTTGTGGGGCAAGCCAATGTGGGGTACCTGGTGGGTGTGGGATGCGCGCTTGACCTTCGAGTTGATCCTGTTGTTTCAGTATCTGGGGGTCATCAGTTTGTACGGCGCGATCGAAGACAAACGCTCGGCGGCGCGCGCGGTGTCGATATTGGCATTGGTTGGGGTGGTCAATGTACCCATCATCCATTATTCGGTGGAATGGTGGAACACGCTGCATCAAGGTCCGACCGTCAGCAAGATGGATAAGCCTTCCATTCACCTCAGTATGCTGGTGCCATTGTTGCTGATGGCGGTGGCTTTCAAATTTTATTACCTGATCGCGGTATTGCAGGCTGCGAAACTGGAATTATTGAAGCGCGAAACAAGCTCGCAATGGGTTAAAGCGCTGCTGGAGAAACAGGCATGAGCTGGGAAAGCTTTTTATACATGGGCGGCTACGCCATCTACGTCTGGCCGGCTTACGGTGTGACCGCACTGGTATTGGTCGTCAACATCGTTTGGCCGGTGCTGCAACGCAAGCAGCTGCTGCGACAACTCACTATTAAACAAAAACGCACGCAAGCACGATGAAACCGATACGAAAACAGCGTTTGATATTGATCGTTTTAATGTTGGTGGTGCTGGGATTGGCCGCGACGTTTGCGTTAAAAGCCTTTAACGAAAATCTGATGTATTTTTTCTCCACCAGCGATGTGGCGGCCGGTAAGGCGCCGAATAACGCGGTGTTTCGTTTGGGTGGTATGGTCGTCAAAGGCAGCGTGGAACGGCCGAATGCCGATTTATTGGTGCGTTTTAAACTTAGCGATTTCGAAAAGGAAGTGACGGTGGAATATTCAGGCATCTTGCCGGATTTGTTTAGGGAAGGGCAGGGCATCGTCGCCAAAGGCCAATTGGACAGCCGAGGCGTGTTCGTCGCCGAAGAAGTGCTGGCCAAACACGATGAAAACTACATGCCGCCGGAAGTGGCCGGCAGCCTGAAAAAACCGGCGGCGCAACCATGATCCCGGAAATCGGTCATTTTGCATTGATCCTGGCCTTGTGCATGGCAGTAGTACAAGGCGTGTTGCCTATCATCGGCGCTGGAAAAGCTATCACCGGTTGGGTGCATGTCGCCAAACCCGCCGCGTTTGGGCAGTTGTTGTTCATGGCCTTAGCTTATGGTTGCTTGACCGCCAGTTTCATCAGCCACGATTTTTCGGTGGCGTATGTCGCGCAAAATTCCAATACCGCCTTGCCGTTGATTTACCTGATTTCCGGGGTGTGGGGCGCGCACGAAGGTTCCTTATTGCTGTGGGCGTTGACTTTATCGATCTGGACCGGCTTGGTCGCTGCGTTTAGCGGGCATATCCCCGATGCCACCCGCGCTCGCGTGTTGGGGGTAATGGGTTTGGTCAGCATCGGCTTTATCCTGTTTTTATTGCTGACTTCCAATCCGTTTGAACGCTTGTTTCCGTACCCGCCCGAAGGCCGCGACTTGAATCCCTTATTGCAAGATCCAGGCTTGGCGATTCACCCGCCGATGCTGTACATGGGTTATGTTGGTTTCTCGGTGGCGTTTGCATTTTCCATCGCGGCGTTGCTGGAAGGACGGCTGGACGCGGCCTGGGCGCGCTGGTCGCGGCCCTGGACCAATATCGCCTGGATGTTTTTGACGCTGGGAATCACGCTGGGCAGTTGGTGGGCCTATTACGAACTGGGCTGGGGTGGCTGGTGGTTCTGGGACCCGGTCGAAAACGCCTCGTTCATGCCTTGGTTGGTCAGCACTGCGTTGATACACTCGCTGGCAGCCACCGAAAAACGTGGTGTGTTCAAAACCTGGACGGTGTTGCTGGCGATTTTCGCGTTTTCCTTGAGTTTGCTCGGCACCTTCCTGGTCCGTTCCGGGGTATTGACTTCGGTACATGCCTTCGCCAGCGATCCTTCCCGTGGTCTGTTTATATTGATATTCCTGGCCGTAGTGGTCGGCGGCTCACTGCTGCTGTACGCGATTCGCGCACCGCAGGTGAAAAGCCACGCGCGTTTCGAGTTGGTGTCGCGGGAATCGGTATTGTTGGTCAACAATGTGTTGCTGGTGGTTACCGCCGCCAGCATCTTGCTGGGTACCTTGTATCCGCTGGTGGTCGATGCGCTGGGATTGGGCAAATTGTCGGTCGGCCCACCGTATTTCAATGCGGTGTTCATTCCGTTGATGGCGCCGCTAGCGCTGGTGGTCGGGCTTGGTGTTTTGATGCGCTGGAAAAGTGACGATCTGAAGGCTTTAGGCATACGGGTACGTTGGCTGATTGCAGCTTCTGTGGGTCTGGCGTTATTGACGCCGTTACTGATGCCGTTTTATTCCTGGGGTGCGGCCTTGGGTACTGGTTTGGCTTTATGGACCTTGGCCATCACCGGCCTGGCTTTCAAACAACGCCTGCAAAGCTGGTCCTGGCAGCGTCTGCGACAAATTCCTGCCGGCTTTTACGGCATGACTTTGGCGCATTTCGGTATCGCGGTGTTCGTGATCGGTATTACTTTTACCTCGGTGTATAGCATCGAACGCGACGTGCGCTTGGCGCCGGAAGAAACCTTGGATTTATTCGGTTATGTGTTCCAGTTTCATGGCGTGAAAAGCACCGAAGGGCCGAATTACCGCGCCGAGCAGGGTTATCTAACCGTCAGCCACGACGGTATAACCGTCGCCGAGCTATCTCCGCAAAAACGGGTTTATCGGGTGCAAACCATGCCGATGACCGAGGCAGCCATCGACGCCGGCGTGTTCCGCGATCTGTTCGTGGCCTTGGGCGAACCCTTGGGTGAGCAGGGCGCCTGGAGTTTGCGAGTCTATTACAAAGCCTTCATCCGCTGGATCTGGATGGGCGGGGTGTTCATGGCCTTGGGTGGCCTGATTGCCGCCAGCGACCGCCGCTATCGTTTGCTTAACAAACCCATTTCGTAACGTTAATGAAATATTTGCTACCGCTGCTATTGTTCATCGCCTTGTCGATTTTTTTGGCGATCGGTTTAAAGCTCAATCCTAGGGAAATCCCGTCGCCGCTAATCGACAAACCGGCGCCGGCGTTTAATCTGCCGATTTTGGCAACCCCGGAGCAGCATCTGAGCCAGGCCGATTTTAAAGGTAAAGTCTGGCTGCTGAATGTCTGGGCGTCCTGGTGCGTATCCTGCCGCGAGGAGCATCCCTTATTGATCGAGCTTGCTAAGCAAAATAAGGTGATGCTGGTCGGTTTGAACTATAAAGACGAGGCTCAGGCTGCCAACGCCTGGCTGGGCAAACACGGCAATCCTTATAACGTCAGCGTGATGGACGCTGACGGCCGCGTTGGCATCGATTACGGCGTCTATGGCGTGCCGGAAACCTTCGTGATCGATAAGCGCGGCGTGGTGCGTTACAAACATACCGGTCCGATCCAGCCCGGCGAACTGGAAAAAATCTTCCTGCCGCTGATCGAACAACTGGAGGCGGAAAGCGCATGAAAACTCTCTACGCCTTGATCTTGTCGCTGTTTGTCTACCAGGCTCAAGCCGAGATCGAATATCGCGACTTCAAACAACCGGAGCAAGAACAGGCTTATCAAACCCTGATTTCCGAGCTGCGTTGCCTGGTCTGCCAAAACCAGACCATCGCCGATTCAAACGCCGACCTGGCCAAGGATCTGCGCCGGCAAGTTTACGAAATGCTGCAACAAGGTAAATCCCGGCAAGACATCGTCGATTTCATGACCGACCGCTACGGCGATTTCGTGATGTACAAGCCGGCCTTGAAATTGAAAACCATGTTGCTCTGGTTGGGCCCCGTGCTGTTCCTGGTCATCGGCTTGGCCACGGTTTGGGTGTTACGCAGCAAAACCAGCACCAGCGAGGATCAATCGCTAACGAAAGAGCAACAGGCCAAGCTAAACAGCATTTTGGAAAAAGGTGACGACGCGTGAATATCGAGTTTTGGCTATTGATAGCCGGTTTAATAATGCTCGCGTTGTTGGTGTTGTTGCCGCCGCTGTTCAAAAAAACACCATTACGCTATGCCGATGGCGAGCAGCGCAATACCGCTATCGCCCGCCAGCAGTTGGCCGAGCTTAAACTGCAATTACAAACTGGGGTGTTGTCGCAAGATCAATACGATGCGCAGTATCGGGAATTGCAACTCACTCTGCTGGACGATCTGGAAGTGGATGCGCCGGCGGTGCCAAGCGGCAAAACAGGTCGCTGGATAGTGTCTGTCCTTGTCATTGCCGTGCCGCTGCTCAGCGTATTTTTGTACATGCAGCTCGGCGAACCGCAAGCTTTGGTCAAGTCCGAATTGGCGGCTAGCAATCAAAAAGCTGCCGACAATGTAAAAAACATGGTCAACAAGCTGATCCAACGGCTGAAACAACATCCGGAAGATTTGGAAGGCTGGATGATGCTGGGGCGTTCTTATGTTTATGCCGAGCAATATCAGGATGCCGCCGATGTGTTTGCCGAATTGAATCGGCGCAAGCCCAACGATCCGGCGGTGATGCTGCATTATGCCGATGCCTTGTCGATGGCGCGTAACGGCCAAATGGGCGGCGAGCCGAGCGAACTGGTGGAACAAGCCTTAAAACTGGTGCCGGAAGATCACACAGCGTTATGGTTGGCTGGCATGGCCAAAGCCGAAGCCGGCGATTTTGCGCAAGCGATAGCGCATTGGAACAAATTATCCGCGCTGCTGCCGACCAATGACGAAACCCTGCCGCAGCTGCAAAAAATGATACAAATGGCCGAAGCGGAGCAGCAAAAGCCACAAGCAACAGCATCATCGGCGGCGTCAATCGACATTAATGTCAAGGTTGAACTGGATGCGGCGGTCAAAGCCAATGTTGAGCCGCAACACACCGTATTCATTTATGCGCAGGCCGTGAACGGTCCGAAAATGCCGCTGGCCATTGTCCGTAAACAGGTAGCCGATTTGCCGGCCAGTGTGGTGCTGAACGACAGCGTGGCGATGCAACCGCAAACCCATCTGGCCGATTTCAAGCAATTGCGTATCGTCGCCCGGATTTCCAAAACCGGTAACGCGATGCCGCAAGCTGGCGATTTGATCGGCGTGGCGCAGCTGGATTCGGTATCGGGTAATCCCAGCGTCGGCATTACCATCAATCAAGAAGTGCAGTAATGGATCAATCAATCAAATTCGACCTGGACTTGATCAAACGTTACGACAAGTCCGGTCCTCGCTATACCTCTTATCCCACCGCGCTGGAATTGCACGAAGGCTTCGGCGAGGCCGAGTATTTAAAACATATTGAAAAATCCAATGCTGCTGGCGGGCCGCTGTCGCTGTATTTTCATATTCCGTTCTGCGACACCGTTTGCTTTTATTGCGCCTGCAACAAAATCGTCACCAAGAACCGTGCGCACGCGGTGCCGTATCTGGAAAACCTCTGCAAGGAAATTGCGATGCAGGGCAAACTGTTCGATAACAGCCGCCCGGTGAATCAACTGCATTGGGGCGGTGGCACGCCGACTTTTTTGAGTGGCGAACAAATGCAGCGATTGATGGACACCACTCGTCAATATTTCAATTTGCGCGATGACGACAGTGGCGAATATTCCATCGAAGTCGATCCGCGCGAAACCAACGACAGAACCATCGCTCAATTGCGCGAACTGGGCTTCAACCGCATCAGTCTGGGCTTGCAGGATTTCGATCCGGACGTGCAAAAAGCCGTCAACCGGCTGCAAAGCAAGGAACAAACTTTTGCGGTTTTGGAAGCGGCACGCAAGGAAGGCTTTCGCTCGACCAATATCGATTTGATCTACGGCTTGCCGCTGCAAACCGAAAAAACCTTTGCTACCACGCTGGCGCAAGTGCTGGCTTACGCGCCGGATCGATTTTCGATCTTTAACTATGCGCACATGCCCAGCCGTTTCAAGACCCAGCGGCAAATCAACGACAGCGATTTGCCGACACCGGCGGTGAAGCTGGAAATCCTGCAAATGGTCGGCAAAAAACTGACCGATGCCGGTTATGTGTACATCGGCATGGATCACTTCGCCAAACCCGATGACGAACTGGCCGTGGCGCAACGTGAAGGCAAGCTGTATCGCAACTTCCAGGGCTATTCCACCCATTCCGATTGCGACTTGGTGGGCCTGGGCGTGACCTCCATCGGCCGGGTCGGCGATGCCTACATGCAAAATTATAAGGAACTGGACGAATACGACGCGGCGATCTCGCAAGGCAAATTGCCGGTGTTTCGCGGTGTGGACTTGGATGAAGACGATAAACTGCGCCGGGCGGTGATTACCCAGTTGATTTGCCACTTCGAGCTGAGCTTCGGCAAAATCGAATCCGAGTTTAATATCGATTTTTCCGAGTATTTCGCGTCCGAACTGGAAAGTTTGCGTCTGATGAAGGAAGACGGTTTATTGGGTCTGGATGGACATGGCATCAAAGTGTCTTCCGCCGGCCGCTTGCTGATCCGCAATATCTGCATGGTGTTTGACAAATATCTGGCCCAGAAACAGCAGCAGTTTTCTAAGGTGATTTAATCCTAAGCGGAAGATAGCATGGGCAGAATGTCACTGTTAAAGTGTACGTTCATGCTAAAAAGAGCAGTTGACGACCTTACAACGCTGGTGCCGAATTCTCTGTTTGGCGACGATGAAATATCTGCGAGGCCGACAGTTGACCACTCCGCCATGGCTGCCGGCTCCAGCATATAATGGGCAACTGCTCTTTTAGGATGAAGGATCTGCAGGCCGATTTCGGGCCGGGCGCCTGTAGCCTGCCGGCTTTCTGGGCGACTGAAGTGGCGCTGGGTTTTGCAATGCTGGTCAGAATCGGCTGATGATTTCCGTGTCTCGCCGAAAATGTGCCTGGTTCGCGGGTCTTTGCAGTTAAACGGTTTCCAGGTTACGCGCCATTCTATTTTGCTCTGCCGCCCGTTCTAATGTTGACAGGGATTCTTGACGCATATGATAAAGCCACGCTTTCTAAGTTCTTTGGGATTAATCGAAACAGAATTGTCGCCATTCCTATTGGCCCAAAGGTAATGGAATTTGATAGCTATTGTTTGCCGTCAAAAACTAAAATTTCTTAATTGGCCTATGTTAGATGGCGCATAGACCGCACTCTCTCAATGTATACGCTGAATTTAGGATCAATCGGCGTTAGAATCCCTATAAAAGGCGCGCGACGATAAATTCGAGAGTAGGCACCGCAAATACATGACAGATAACCCACAATCAAAATCTCCAGTTGAGGTATCACAGGCCAAACCTCTTACTAAGGTTCTTGAGCAAAGTAGGCGCGCAAAAGATATGGTTGCGGCGTGCGCCGAACAATTGTCGTCGGTCAACACGGTGCTCAAAGACGAACTCGCGGGTCAAAATCAACCTTCAGGCCTTGAAGAAGCGCTTGAAAAGAGTGAGTCGATCGAGTGCGAGGTACAGGCAGTGGACGACCAGTTGTCAGCCGTGAACCACGCACTGGAGATAGAGGCCGACTTGCGCCAGAGACTGGAGCAGCAACTGGTCACAGTCACGCATGAAAAAGCAGCGGCCGATCATGCCGCCGTTCACGATCCTTTGACTGGTTTGCCTAATCGGGCACTGTTCGACGAGCGACTGAAACAGGAAATCGCACAAGTTAAACATCAGGGTGTGACTTTGGCAGTGATGTTCATGGACCTTGATGGTTTCAAGAAGATCAATGATACGCATGGACACGATATCGGCGATGCCGTACTGAAAATCGTGGCTGAACGATTGAAACAGACTACTCGCGAAGGCGACACGGTCAGTCGTCAGGGCGGCGACGAGTTTTTGTACCTAATGGTGGGCATCGGAGATAATCAAGACACCATTCTTCTTGCAAAAAATATCTTGAATGCCATTCAAGAGCCCTGTCAGCTCAGCGTAGGTGAACTCATTATCAAGTTGAGCATTGGCATCTCAATATATCCGAAAGACGGCACTACCGGTCCCGACCTGATCAAGAGTGCCGACAAGGCAATGTACGAAGCTAAACAAAAAAAGTCTGGCTACGCATTTGTCCAATGAGTCCTGTTTTATTTGGTATTTTAAGTGTTCAGGGTAGCATCGTTAAAGCCCAGCCAAACCTCTGGAGATACTCAATACATCCCAACGGGCAGAGGTAGTGCAGGCATTGGAAGGCAATACCGTCGGTACGATCATGAATGAGGCAGCATCGGACTGATCGAAGATCCGAAATTGGCAATGCGGCTTAACCGGCTGTCACAACACCTCATTCCTGGCAACGCAGGCAAGTTTTTCAGCGATATTTTCCGGTGACAGGACAAAATCGATACAACCACTCGCGATTGCTGACTCCGGCATGTCTGGCTGAATAGCGGTATCAAGCTTTTGAGCAATGGTGATGCCGCCGACTTCCTTGATGCCGCAAAGCGCATCTGCTCCGTCGCCATCATAGCCAGAGACAATCACAGCAATCAGCTTACCGTCCCAGTGCTTAGTTAATGAGCGTAGGAAGACCGTGATGACATCGGGCCAGCCACGAGGTTTCGATATTGGCTTTAGATGAAACTGTCCGTCGGTGACGTGTAAGTCTCGATTGGCGGGAATGATAAACACGCAGTTTGGTTTAATTAACAAATTTTCCGTGATTAGCTCGACCGGCATGCTGGTGAAGCGCGGCAGCACTTCATGCAGCATGGTCGGCATTTCGGTGATGTGATTAACAATAACTATAGCCACACCTAGGTTAGCCGGTAGATTTTGTAATAACCGAATGTAAGCGTCGAGCCCGCCAGCCGAACCACCCACACAAACGATAGGGAAATCGTTCACCAAGGCACCGTTCTATTTAGTCGACTGTGGTTTTCCACCCCTGGACTTGCTGATTTATGTATGGCTCCTAATATCTCATGGATCATTCGCGCCCCTATAAATTTCAGTAAACAAGCATCCTATACCCGCCAAATCATTACAACCGTACGCTAGAGAACATTGCTATGTTTTGGCAAATGCCCAGGATAGTACATAGTCGTACAGACTGATTCTAAAGGGTAGAAGTATAGTGAACCTAAATCAGAAAACCACAATCCGCCATTACCGTTAGCCGTAATGAAATCATCGATGGTCTCAATCGAAGCGATCAATTCATTTTGGCCATCGTCATTGTCGATGGCGATAGCCACCAAGGCCCGTATTACCTGAAAAATCCGTTTAGCCAGGTGCCTGAATTCGGCGTCGCCAGCATTAACGACAATTTGGAAAACTTACTTTCCAGAGCCGAAAGCCTATAATGCACAGAACGACTGTACAGAATTGGAGTGTGTATGAACTCCGTTAATGTCACTGAACTACGCCAACACTTGCCCGATTACCTTAAGCAAGTGCAACAAGGCGAAGAAATTGCGATTACGCTGCATGGCAAAACTATTGCTCGTATCGTACCCGATCGCCAAGAAAACAAACGCGAAGCCGCATTAAAACGCCTAGAAGCTCTGCGTGGGACAGTCATTGTCGGTGATATTCTGGCTCCGTTAGATGAAGAATGGACCGCCGATGCTGACAATCTGTGATACCAACGTCTTATTGTTCTGGGCGGATAATCGAGATCGCTTGACCGTTGCCGCTCAACAAGCTTTAGATCAAGGACGGGAACGAGGCACACTCGCCTGTGCCGCAATCAGTTTCTGGGAAATAGCCATGCTGTTTCGTAAAAATCGCTTGGCACTGCCCGCACACCATACCCCAACGTCGTACATGGACGACATCGTAGAATCGCTCGGCCTGAATATTCTGCAACTGACGCCTTCGATTGCCGCTCTGGCCGAAAGCGGCATTGTCACTCATGGTAATCCGGGCGATAGATTGATTGCGGCCACCGCTATTGCGCATCAAGCGCCGCTGATCACGGCGGATGAAAAACTTCGAGCCAATCCTGGCTTGCAATGTATTTGGTAAGTAGGTCTTTAAACTCATGGGTACTTACTGCAAATTATCTGGAAAACCCAAAAGCATGGATACGTTTAAACAAACAACAAAAAATCCCATAGGATTTAGCTGAGTAGAAAGCGCACCCTCGCTAAGGGGCTACGCATATTTTTAAATTCCTTCGGTACATGTTTACCGAATGAGCTTTGACAGCTTTCTGCAAAAGAGAACTATGAACCAGACAAAATCCAACGATATAAAAGAACCCCAGGTGGATTTCGCGCAATGGATGGGAGACCCGCTTTGGTATAAAGATGCCGTCATTTACGAGCTGCATATCAAAGCTTTTTATGACAGCGACAATAATGGCACCGGGGATTTTCCCGGGTTAATCCAGAAGCTCGATTATATCCAGGATTTAGGTGTAAACACACTTTGGTTGCTACCCTTCTATCCTTCTCCAATGCGAGATGACGGTTATGATATTGCTGATTATCGCAACGTTCATCCCGACTACGGCACCATGGCCGATTTCAAACTGTTCGTAAAGGAAGCGCACCGTCGTGGCCTTAAAATTATCACTGAACTAGTCATCAATCACACCTCCGATCAGCATCCTTGGTTTCAAGCTGCGCGCCGGGCCCCCGCTGGTTCAAGCAAGCGAGATTTTTATGTATGGAGTCATTCCAACCAGAAATTTCCAGAGACACGGATTATCTTCAAAGATGCCGAGAGATCGAACTGGACCTGGGACGAAGAAGCCCACGCCTATTACTGGCATCGTTTCTTCTATCATCAACCGGACCTCAATTTCAATAATCCAATGGTGGTAAAAGCGGTCATAAAACTGATGCGTTTTTGGTTAGATCTTGGTGTGGACGGCATGCGTCTGGACGCAATTCCCTATCTGTGCGTGCGCGAGGGCACCCAAAACGAAAATCTGCCGGGGACGCATGCCGTGATCAAACAAATGCGTGCGGTGCTTGATGCGCATTATCCGCACTGCGTTTTTCTCGCCGAAGTTAATCAGTGGCCGGAAGATGTTCATGACTACTTCAGTGATGGCGATGAATGTCACATGGCGTACCATTTTCCCCTGATGCCTCGAATGTACATGGCCATTGCTCAGGAAGATCGTCATCCTATCGTCGATATCATGCGGCAGACCCCAAATATTCCAGATTCCTGCCAATGGGCTATTTTTCTGCGCAATCATGATGAGCTTACCTTGGAGATGGTCACTGACAAAGAACGTGACTATATGTACCAGATGTATGTTGTCGATCAACGCGCACGCTTGAACGTCGGGATTCGGCGCCGACTGGCCCCGCTGATGGACAACGAAATCGATAAAATCAAGCTGATGAATAGCTTGCTGCTCTCCATGCCGGGCTCGCCCAGTCTCTATTACGGCGACGAAATTGGTATGGGAGACAATTTTTTCCTGGGCGATCGCAATGGCGTACGCACCCCCATGCAATGGAGTCCGGACCGTAATGCCGGGTTCTCGCGCGCCGATCCACAACGCTTATACCTACCGCCTATCATGGATCCGGTCTATGGCTTCGGGTCAGTCAATGTAGAGGCGCAGCAACGCGAACGCGGTTCACTGCTGAACTGGATGCAGCGTGTGCTGGCGCTACGCAAAAACCATCAGGCATTTGGTCGCGGGAAACTGGTTTTTTTACACCCCAGAAATCGCAAGATACTGGCCTATTTCAGACTATATCAAGACGATATTATATTGTGCGTAGCCAACCTGTCGCGTGCCGCTCAGGCGGTTGAGCTTGATCTTTCTGCGTATAGGGGATGCGTGCCTGTGGAATTAATGGGGCGTGCATTTTTTCCGCCAATTGGTGAGTTACCCTATCTCCTTACCTTACCCGGCCATAATTATTATTGGTTCCGACTGGCCAGTGGCGAAGAGGTTACAGCCTGGCACGAGGAGCACTTACCGCCCGAGGAATTGCCGACATTGGTGCTGTTCGATGGTTGGAACAGCTTCTTCAGTGATCGAGTTGTACCTTCGCGTATTGCCATCGCCGAGAAAGTCCGCAATCAGCTCGAAGAAGAGGTATTACCGAGTTTTGTCGCTACGAGATACTGGTCTTGCGCTAAAGGTAATGTGCGACGTGTTGTGATTAAGGATTATGCCGAGTGGGGGCGTGATGGTAAAAAGTGGCTGGTAGCATTATGCAGCGTTGAAGGTGATTTAGATGAGCCATATTTCTGCTTTTTGCCACTTGCCCTGGCGTGGGAAAATGGCGACGAGAAACACCTGCATGCCATGTTATCAAGCACTGTCGCCAAAGTGCGCCAACAGGCTCAAATTGGCAAACTGGCTGATGCCTTTGCCGACGAGTCGTTTTGTCACGCGTTGGAAGAGGCCATTGGCTCACGAGAAACGCTAACTTGCGCAACAGGCACTATCCGTTTTTTACCTACCGATGCTTTTGTTTTACTTAGCAAGGGATTTGCCGACCTTTCAATAAGATCGCTTGGCATACAGGGCAGTAATACTACCGTCGTATTGGCTGAGCAATATTTTCTGAAAGGCTATCGGCATCTGGCAATCGGCATCAACCCGGAGTTCGAGATTGGGCGTTTTTTAACCGAGGTGGTCAAATTTCCCAATATAGCACCAGTATTTGGCATAGTTGAGTATGAGGACAGCGAACGTCGAAAAATGACACTGGCTTTGTTGCAGGGATATTTAAGAAATCAGGGTGACTGTTGGAATTATACGTTGGATTATCTTGGGCGATTCCTTGAGGAATGCCGTACAACAGTCGAGCCACCCAAATCAGCGGGACAAGCACATGCTGCTTATCTGGTTCTAGTACACACGCTTGGTCAACGGACTGGCGAACTACACAACGCGCTAGGACAAATAACCGGCGATTCCGCCTTTGATCCAGAGCCTGTTAACGACTCCGATCTCTCGGACTGGATCCAGCACGGGCAAGCCGAAGCGCAAGCGACGCTGGATCTGCTCAAAAGGCGGGGGGCAGGCCTTACGGTATCTGTTCTAGAGCTAGCACAAACATTGCTCGCGCGACGCAATGCACTAGTAGAACGTCTCCAGACCTGTATTTCCGGACAGTTTAATACGGTCAAGACACGTTACCACGGCAATTATCATCTGGGGAACGTACTACTCAGCCAGAATGATTTCGTGATTACCGATTTTAAGGGTGATCCTACTCGCACTTTCGTCGATCGCCAGCATAAACACTCGCCATTGAGGGATGTCGCCGACATGCTGAGATCCTTCAATTATGCCGCCGATACTGCACTCGCGCACGCCAGTATAGAACAGCCCAAGGATATGGCAAAGTTTGAGCCGTTTGTACGTGACTGGGAAGCAGAAGTTGGCCGCGTTTTCTTAGCAGCCTACAGTCAAGCAGTGGGCAATTCAGTGGTTATATCGGACGCACCGCTACTCGATCTATTTATACTGGAAAAGGCGCTTTTCGATGTGCGCAACGAACTTGATCAGCGCCCGGATTGGGTAGTGATCCCGCTGCGCTGCATACTGTCTCGATTGTAATCCGCGATCTGATCTAAGGATTGCAGGGTAGCCAGCAGACGGCTCAACCAGGCGCGCAATCGTGGCCATGACCAATACAATTAAACCCGAATAATTCAGACGGGAGGTTAGCAAGATGTCTAAGACGATAACGGCGGTATGGCCGGGGCGCCCCTATCCGCGCGGCGCATTTTGGGACGGCGAAGGGGTGAATTTTGCCATTTTTTCCGAGCATGCCGAAAAGGTCGAATTGTGCTTGTTCGATGCCAAGGGCAAGGACGAAGTCCAGCGCGTCGAACTCAAAGAACGTAGCGATTTAGTCTGGCACTGCTATCTGCCCGAGGCCCGTCCCGGACTGCTTTATGGTTTCCGGGTGCATGGGCATTACCGTCCGCAAGACGGGCATAGGTTCAATCCGAACAAGCTGCTGATAGAACCCTATGCAAAAGATATAGTGGGGACGCCGCTCTGGAGCGACGCCCATTTCGGCTATCGGATAGGCGCCAAGGACGACGATCTTTCCTTCAGTCGTCGCGACAATGCCAATGTGATGCCGAAGTGCCGGGTGATCGATCAGGCCTTCGCCTGGGGAAATGATCATCCCCCCGACATCCAATGGTGCGATATGGTGATTTATGAGCTGCACGTCAAAGGCTTTACCATGCAGCATCCTGATATTCTGCCCAAGTTGCGCGGCACTTATGCCGGATTGGCGATGGACCCGGTCATCGAGCATCTCCAACGGTTAGGCGTGACGACCGTTGAACTGATGCCGGTGCATGCTTTTCTCGATGATCGCTATCTGGTGGAACGAGGCATGCGCAATTACTGGGGATATAACTCCATAGGCTTTCTGGCGCCCGATTCCCGTTATTCGGCCAGCGGTCAGGTCAGTGAATTTAAAACCATGGTAAAGACACTGCATAAAGCCGGTATTGAGGTGATTCTGGATGTGGTTTACAACCATACCGCCGAAGGCAATCAACTGGGGCCGACGCTGTCCTTCCGCGGTATCGACAATGCATCCTACTATCGGCTGCTGGGCGATAATCCACGCTTTTACATGGACTACACCGGCTGCGGCAATACCCTGGACATGCAACAATCCTGCGTGCTGCAATTGATGATGGACAGCTTGCGTTACTGGGTGCTGGAAATGCATGTAGACGGCTTCCGGTTCGATCTGGCGTCCTCACTGGCAAGAGAGTTACACGAAGTAAACCAGCTTGGCACCTTCTTCAATACCATCCGTCAGGACCCTGTGCTGAGCACCATCAAGCTGATTGCCGAACCCTGGGATCTGGGCGAAGGCGGCTATCAAGTGGGAAATTTCCCGCTGGGCTGGTCGGAATGGAACGATAAGTATCGCGATTGTATTCGTGCCTACTGGAAAGGCGATGAAGGCTTGATCGGGGAACTGGCGCAACGCTTGACCGGATCCAGCGACCTCTACGAACGCAGTGGGCGGTCCCATGCCAGCATCAATTTCATCAGTGCCCACGACGGCTTTACCTTGCATGACCTGGTGACCTACGATGCTAAACACAACGAGGCCAATCAAGAAGAGAATGCCAGTGGTAACGACAATAACCATTCCTGGAATTGCGGCATCGAAGGAGAAACCGACGATTCGGCGATTAACGCCTTGCGTGCTCGGCAAAAGCGCAATCTGCTCGCTACTCTGCTGTTTTCACAAGGGGTTCCGATGCTGCAGGCAGGCGATGAGATCGGGCGTAGCCAGCAGGGTAATAACAATGCCTATTGTCAGGATAACGCGATTAGCTGGCTGTCGTGGGAGCTGAAGAAACAGGATCAGGATTTGCTTGCATTCACTCGGCGTATTATCAGCCTGCGCAACCAACATCCCTTGTTTCGGCGACGTTATTTTTTTCAGGGAAGCCCCAATTACGGCGGCGAGATAAAAGATATCGTCTGGCTCAATTCCGATGGCTCCGAAACCCGAGATGACGACTGGAATCAGGCGTCTTCGCATTGTCTGGGCCTATATTTTGCCGGCGGTAAACTGATCGAAACCGACGGGCGTGGACGGCGTTTACAGGACAATAATCTGTTGTTGCTGCTGAATGCTTATCATGAGGAGATCGCATTTATGTTGCCGCAATTTGAGGATCATGAGTATTGGGAAGTGCTACTCGACACGCGGGATGCTGTTGGTACGCCGGATGTTTCGCGTTACAAGACGGAGCAAGCTTATCCATTGGGCGGACGCTCGCTGGTGCTGCTGAAACAGGCGTAGACCACATGAAACGCGTGCATGACATGCTATTTGGGGTGAGGATGGGCGGGCATGAAATATAATGTGAAGCGCTTTATTGAGGATATTACCGCCCAACATGCTAAAACCGGCCAGGCACAGTCTCGACAAACCGACTTGCCACCGTTGCCTGAACCGCGTATTCCATTGGCCACCTATCGTCTGCAATTCAACGGCGACTTCGCTTTTAATCAAGCGCGCGAAATTGTTCCCTATCTGAGTGCGCTGGGCATTTCCCACCTGTATGCCTCACCCTATCTCAAGGCACGGCCAGGCAGTCGGCACGGTTACGACATCATCGATCACAACATGCTGAATCCCGAGATTGGCTCGGACGAGGAATTTGAGCGGCTTTGCGAAACGCTCGCCCAGCACGGCATGGGGCAAGTGTTGGATGTGGTGCCTAATCATATGGGCGTGTTGGGCGGCGATAATGCCTGGTGGCTGGACGTGCTGGAAAATGGTCAGACCGCCGCGCATGCCGGGTTTTTCGATATTGACTGGGCGCCGATAAAGCCTAAGTTGCATGGCAAGGTGCTATTGCCGGTGCTGGGCAAGCATTATGGTGCGGCGCTGGACAATGCCGAATTACAACTGCGTTTTGATGCGGAACACGGCGAATTCGGCATCTATTACTTCGAACACCACTTTCCGGTAGATCCGGCGGAATACCCGCATATTCTGGCGTTTCGCATGGATGCCTTGAGTGTTCGCTTAGGGGAAGACAATCGGTTATTGATGGAATACCAGAGTCTGGTGACCGCATTCCATAATCTGCCGTCCCGTGGTGAAGTGTCGCCTGAACGCCAGCTTGAGCGCAGGCGCGACAAGGAAGTACATAAGCGCCAACTAGCCGGTCTGGTTGCCTATTCCGCCGAGATTGCCCGGTTTCTGGACGAGAACTTGTACATCTTAAACGGTAAGACTGGCGAATCATCCAGCTTCGATCAACTCCACCGATTGATCGAGGCGCAAGCTTACCGGCTGGCGTTTTGGCGGGTAGCCTCGGACGAGATTAATTACCGGCGGTTTTTCGACATCAACGATCTTGCCGGCTTGCGCATGGAGAACGACGAGGTCTTCGATGCGACCCACCAGCTATTGTTGCGCCTGATTCAGGAAGGCAAGCTGGATGGCCTGCGCCTGGATCATCCTGATGGCTTGTACGATCCGGAAGCGTATTTTTTCAAGCTGGTCGAACACTGCAAGCGTGCCGGGCGTGCACCTTATCTGGTGGTCGAAAAAATTCTGGCGGCAGACGAGGATTTGCGCAGTAGCTGGCCGGTGCAGGGTACGACGGGTTACGAATTCACCAATCTTCTCAACGGGCTATTTGTGGCTACCAGCGCTGCCAAACGTATGCAGCGCGTCTATCACAGCTTCATCGGCGAGCATGTCAATTTCGATGATCTGCTCTACCGTTCCAAAAAGCTGATCATGAAATCCGCGCTATCGGGGGAATTGAATGTGTTGGCCAACCTGCTCTCGAAAATCGCCGAAGCCGACCGCCATACTTGCGATTACACGCTGAACGGATTGCGTACGGCATTGGCGGAAATCGTTGCCTGCTTCCCGGTTTATCGTGGCTACATCAACGCCTACGAAGTAGCACCGGAAGATCGCCGTAATATCGAACAGGCAACCGTAGCGGCAAAACGCAGAAGCACGACAGCAGACGCCAGTATTTTCGATTTTTTGCGTGAGGTACTTACGCTTGCCGCAGCAGATGGCAAATCGCCTGCGTACGCTGAGCAGGTGCTGGCCTTTGCCATGAAATTCCAGCAATTCACCAGCCCGGTGATGGCAAAAGGCCTGGAGGACACCAGCGCCTACATCTACCACCGCTTGCTGTCGCTCAATGAAGTCGGCGGCGACCCTCGCCGATTCGGCGTGACCCGTAGCGCATTTCACCGCGCCAATCAACTGCGCGCTGAGCGCAGCCCACATTCCATGTTGGCCACTTCCAGTCACGACACCAAACGTAGCGAGGATATGCGCGCCCGCCTCAATGTGTTGTCTGAAATACCGGCGGCTTGGCGGTTGGTGCTTCGACAGTGGCGCCGCACCAATCGAAGTCTTAAACACATCGTGGACGGTATGCTGGTACCCACCCGCAACGATGAATATTTCATCTATCAGACCTTGCTGGGGATTTGGCCGGCAGGTGAACCCGACGGCAATGAAATGGCGCGTTTTTCTGCCCGGATCAAAGAATATCTGGTCAAGGCCTTGCGCGAAGCCAAGGTTTATACCAGTTGGATAAACCCTAATGTAGCCTATGAAGATGCTGTAACGGGGTTTGCCGAAGCCCTGATCACTTCGCCGGTAGAGAGTGCGTTCCTGGCGGATTTTCGGCCTTTTCAGCGGCGGATTGCGCGGCTCGGGATGTTCAACAGCCTGTCGCAGACATTGATCAAGCTCACCGTGCCGGGTGTACCGGATATTTATCAAGGTTGCGAATGTTGGGATTTCAGTCTGGTGGACCCCGACAACCGGCGGCCGGTTGATTTCGACTGCCGCCGAACCATGCTGGTTGGATTACAAACGCTTGTCGCCCAAGCATCGCTGCAACGTGTTGCTGGGGTAAGAGCGTTATGCGAGACGCTGGAAGACGGCCGGGCCAAACTGCTGATTGTTTGGTTGGGGCTGATGTTGCGAGAACGCTGGCCGGAGGTGTTTCAGCAAGGAAGCTATTTACCGTTGGCAATCAGGGGAGAACAAGCGGCTCATCTGTGCGCCTATGCGCGCAGATTCGGTGATCGCACCGTCATCACCGTGGCGCCGCGTTTCTTTGTGCGGTTGCTGGGTGACGCCGAAATGCCGCCTCTGGGAGAAAAAATTTGGGGGAATACCTCAGTGGAACTGCCTTCTGGTCTGGGCGATAAGCAATATACCTGCGTGTTCACCGGGAAGGAGCTCAAACCTCAGAAGCGGCAGTCTCGTTGGAATATCTCAGTCGCACAAATCCTGACGGAATTTCCCGTGGGGCTGGTTATCGGTGAGAACGGCCTCGCCGCCGAGGAGCTATGAAATGGTGGATTGCAGCTTTTGAAATCGGGTGCGATTCAAACAGAGGCGGAATTCTTATGTCTGCAAAAATACCGCGAAGCGGAAATATGCCGAAGGCATGGGGTTAATCCCCTTATACCGCCCCGAGCATCACAGCATTTGGCGAGAATAGCCCGATAGGGGAGCGGCATGGATGCCGCTCGTTTTCGGAGGGCTAAGGATAGCCCTTCCGAAAACCCTCGCCAAATGCGAGAAGCGCAGGATCCAGGCGGTATCAGGGTGGCCTTTTCTTTGGTTGCTTTCTTTTGGCCGAGCAAAAGAAAGCAACTCGGCTGTCGGTCCGAGAACCGACTTTAAATTGGGTTCGCGTAGCGTTTCGTTAATTTACGCCTCAGTTTGAATCGCGCCCTTTGAAATTTTGAAATCGCAATATTTGACTTTTTGAACGGCGTACTTTGGAGTAACAATCATGAGCGAACAGATTACTAACGAATTAGTCAATGGCCGCCGATTCCCGATCGGGGCAGAGCGCGTGCCTGAAAAAGGCATGCATTTTCGAGTCTGGGCGCCCGAAAGAAAGACCGTGAAACTGGTCATGAATACTCCGGGTGAAGAGCGTGACCCTCCCCGTCCTCAGACCGAAATCGAACTGCAAAGCGAAGGCAACGGTTATTTTTCGGTCATTGTGCAAGAGGCTTGTGCAGGAAGCTTGTACCGCTACCTGCTGGACGATGACCCGCAACCATACCCTGATCCTGCTTCGCGTTTTCAACCCCAGGGTCCGCACGGACCCTCGCAAGTAATCGATGCCTTAACGTTCGACTGGACGGACGCCACCTGGCCGGGAATCGCAGCCCAAGGCCAGGTCATTTACGAGATGCATATCGGCACGTTTACGCATGAAGGCAATTGGTTCGCAGCGGCCAAGGAACTGCCCGAGCTGGCGGCATTGGGCGTGACGATGTTGGAGATCATGCCGGTGGCCGACTTTCCGGGCCGGTTTGGCTGGGGTTACGACGGCGTCAATTTGTTCGCGCCGACACGGCTTTACGGAACCCCGGACGAATTTCGCTATTTCGTTGACCAGGCGCATGCCGTGGGTCTCGGCGTGATTCTGGATGTGGTATTCAATCATTTGGGCCCGGATGGCAATTATCTATCGAAGTTCTCCAGCGATTACATTTCCGCCCGCTATCAGTCAGACTGGGGCGATGCACTGAATTTTGACGGGCCGCACTCAGATGCAGTGCGTGAGTATGTGCTCGCCAATAGTGAGTATTGGATTAAAGAGTTCCACCTTGACGGCCTGCGGCTTGATGCAACCCAGCAAATCTTCGACAGCTCCGCTGAACATATTATTGCCGCCATCGTGCAGGCAGCGCGTCGCGCCGGGGCGCCGCGCAAGACCTTTATCGTCGGCGAGAATGAGCCGCAGGATGCAAAATTGTTTTTGCCTCTCGAATATGGAGGCTTCGGCCTGGACGCGTTATGGAACGACGATTTCCACCATACCGCGATGGTCGCGATGACAGGGCGAGCGGATGCTTACTATAGCGACTACCGGGGTGTCGCTCAGGAATTTATATCCACGTTCAAGCGAGGTTTCTTGTATCAAGGTCAATGGTACTCGTGGCAAAACAAAACACGCGGAACCCCAGGTCTGCACATGCCGCCAGGCAAATTCGTCAACTTCATCCAAAATCACGATCAATTGGCCAATTCCGGCAGTGGCAAACGTGTACACACAATGACCAGTCCTAACCGCTACCGGGCTTTGACAACCCTGTTTTTATTGGCTCCGCAGACACCCATGTTGTTTCAAGGCCAGGAGTTTGCCGCCACCAGTCCGTTCTTTTATTTTGCCGACCACAAAGATGAAATCGCCCATTTGGTGGCGCGAGGACGCTCCGGTTTTCTGGCCCAATTTCGTGCCTTGGCAACTCCCGAAATGCAGGCCCGGCTGCCGGATCCGGGCGACCCGCAAACCTTTACCGCTTCAAAACTGGACTTGAATGACCGCAACCAGCATCAGGAAGAATATGCCTTGCACCGCGATTTATTAAGCTTGCGCCGTAACGATCCGGTGTTTCAGGCCAGCGAGCATAGCCACCGTATCGATGGCGCAGTGTTAAGCCAGGACGCATGGTTGATACGTTTTTTCGGAGAAAGTCCGGGTGACGATCGGCTTTTATTGGTTAACCTGAGCCGGGATCTTCATCTGGTTCCGGCGCCGGAACCGTTATTGGCCCCGCCGAAGGACTGTGTTTGGGATGCCATATGGTTCAGCGACGATCCTCGTTACGGTGGTATGGGCATGCCGCCCTGGCCCACGAAAGGCAATTGGTATCTTCAGGGCGAATCCGCTGTGGTGCTACGGCCGATTAAGCAGGCAAAGGAGAGCGTGGATCATGAACAGTGATATGGTTATTCGAACCCATTGGACTGGGGATCTTGCTGAACAGGAAGCGTTGCTAACACGCGAATGGTTAGTCACGAATGGTCTGGGCGGCTATGCCTCCGGAACCATATCAGGCGTACCCACCCGCCGTTTTCATAGCCTACTAACCGCCGCGCTTCCCGACCCTCGAGGCCGCTACGTGATGCTTAATCAACTCAGTGAGATGGTTCGGTTTCCCGATGGCAGCAGCCAGAAAATAGGCGGCATCGAATTGGCGGGCGGAGCGCTTGATCTATACGGCATGTCCAGTCTGCGCGAATTTCGCCTGGAATCCGGCTTGCCGATATGGCGCTATGAACTGGCAGACCATGTGATTGAAAAATCGATCATGATGCCTTATATGAGCAATACGGTTCTGGTGAGGTATCGCCTGGTTTCAGGTACAGGGCCGTTACGGCTCAAAATTCGCCTAGCCGTGCATTTTCGTCGCCATGAGGCTTCTTTGGCGGAAGGCTTTCCGATTGATTCCTACGATCTTAAAGCCTCTGCCGGGCGCCTTGAAATTCATGGGCATTTAATTCCGCCCTTACGGCTTTATGTCGATGGCGAAAACCCGGCATTCACGATTGAAACCAAACGCTTCAGCGATATTCTTTACCGTGTAGAAGGACAAAGAGGCTACGAGGCCCAGGGTAATCTGTGGAGCCCCGGTTATTTTCGAGTTGATCTGGCTGTCGGCAAAGATGTCACCTTGATCGCTTCTGCGGAAAGCCGGGAAAGCACTTTGGCGCTGACGCCAGAGGAAACCTTTCAGACCGAACTGGAACGGCGTCGAGGTTTGCTGGCGGCGGCGCGTCCGGAATTGGTTAAAGGCTTGGCCAGGCAGCTGGTACTGGCGGCCGATCAGTTTATTATCGCGCCGGTCGAACGGGGTACCGAAACGCCTCGCATCTGTGCAACCGGCGGCGATGTGCGCACCATCATTGCCGGTTACCACTGGTTTACCGATTGGGGACGGGACACCATGATCAGCCTCGAAGGCCTGACGCTGATGACAGGACGGCATATCGAGGCGGGACATATCCTGCGTACTTTTGCCCATCATCTGCGTGACGGCCTGATTCCCAACCTGTTCCCGGAAGGTGAAAGCGAGGGCGTCTATTACACCGCCGATGCGACGCTGTGGTTTTTCCATGCGCTGGATCGTTATATCGAGCATACCGGCGACCGGGCTTTGCTCAAGGAATTGCTGCCCAAGCTGTTGAATGTTATCGAACATCATATTCGGGGTACTCGCTTCGGCATCCATTGCGATCCTGCCGACGGTCTGCTGGTCCAGGGCGATCCGCGTTACGCGTTGACCTGGATGGACGCCAAATTAGGCGATTGGGTCGTTACCCCGCGTCGCGGCAAGGCGGTTGAAATCAATGCCTTGTGGTACAACGCGCTACGCCTGCTGGAAAAATGGATGCGGGAGGAAAACTCAGGCCCAGGCGTGAGTGAGTTTGCAACGCTAGCCGATTTCACCCGGCTTAGCTTTAATCAACGCTTTTGGAATGCCCAGACTGAGCATTTGTATGATGTGGTCGACGGTGAAAACGCTGAAAACGACCCGGCATGTCGGCCTAATCAAGTGTTTGCTTTATCGCTAGCCCATCCGGTATTGGAGCAGGCGCATTGGCAATCCGTATTTCAGACTATCAAAGACCGGCTGTTGACGCCGGTGGGGCTTAGGACATTGTCCCCGGATCATCCCGATTATAAATCCCATTACCATGGCGACCTGCGCGCCCGGGATGCCTCTTATCATCAAGGTACGGTCTGGCCCTGGCTGCTGGGACCCTACATTGATGCCTGGTTACGCGTTTATCCCGACCAGCGCAAAGATGCGCGCGACTTTCTGGATAAATTATTGGAGAGACATTTGCATGAGGCCTGTATTGGCTCCGTCAGCGAAGTTTTCGATGCCGAAGGTTTATTCGCCCCGCGAGGCTGTATCGCTCAGGCTTGGAGCGTAGCGGAGATCCTTCGCGTCTGGGTGAAGGCCGCGGAAAACCAGGATGGTTAATTAAAATTGGTTAGATGGGAGACTGGTTCCAGTCGCTTGATATTAAGCGGTCAGATATAGCAGTTACCTTTTTTGTTGGCCGCTGCCGCTGCAACTTTTCTTGGTTAAAAATCGCAGACATAAAAAAGCCCACGTGAAGTGGGCCTCGTCCGGTGTTATTTTTATGTTTTGTTGGACGCCTACCTTCAGTGACAGCAGGTTAATGGCTTGCGCTCTTATTATTGTTGTACCGCATACACGGTCGCTTCCCCCCTCAATAGATACGAAGCTTGCAGCTCGTATTGACCTAAGTCAAGGTGGGCGCATTCTATTGAATTAAAGGTTCTGTGTCCAGAAAAAGTGTGACAATTTGTCGCATAGAAATTTTATGGAATTCGCCGAATTTTTAGATTCAATGATGTCGGCATACAAGTTCTGTATCTTCAGATTTGATAACTGCAGGCGTCAGTATAAGATTTGGTCCCCTATAAAAGATTCTTTGGTAGCAGGTATTGATCTGGGTCAAAAAAGTTGTAAGCTTTGACTGACAGATGTTTGCCGATATATTTCTGTGTATTGATTGATTTACTTACAACGGGGGCTATATGTATGTAATTATCAAAAACTTACTGCCAAGTGTTTCAATAGATGATCTTGAGGAATTTGTTATTCCAGCCGCAAAAGGACGCTTTTTTCAAAGAAAAGGCGCTATAAAGTCACTAAAAATTATCGAGCTCGTTTGTGCTAAAAGTGGAGTTTCTGTTGAGCGACATGGTTTAGTGATAGTCGATTCTGATGCGATAAAAAAGCGTCTGATAAAGTCGCTTAATGGTCAGTCGATTAGCAATGTCAAGCAGTCTGTTGGCGAGTATGTAATCAGGCATTGGAGTGTCGATAGTCGGTCCAGTGGCTTACCGTTCAAGCGGCCAACTCTTGATCGTAGAAAGTCTGATCGTCGTAGGTCTGGCTTAAATATGATTGCGGTGAGCCAAAAATCATATTCAATTCCAGCCTCACGGTCATTACCTACTCAAGTATCCAAACAAGCTCATAGGGTGATATGGGGATAATTGGTCTATGTTTTTATCAGGCAAAGGCCTTCCTTTGCATATTGAGGTGGCCCGGGAAAGTTGAACAGCCGGTTAAGTGTAAGGCCTGCTACTCTTGAATGTCCGAAAGGAAGATGAAACGGAGCAGAAGACGACTAACTAATCTTGAAGAAAACACTCACCGGCTTTCAGCGTCAGGTGGCATTGCCTGGCGATAAAAACCTGGCACAGCCAACCCAGGAATTTGAAATCTATCGTCGTCATCAGATAGCGACTGGAAACGATAGCTGGTGCAGCGAACTGCTGGAGTATTTGGCAAACCGGGCGAATCCGCTCAACCTCTGGTGATTTGCAAGCCCAGCATGCCAAAACCGGTCACTGACGCTGGAATATGATGTGGTGCCTGAAGGAGCATAATTTCTGCCGCGGACATCGGATGTTGGTAAGCGCCGTTTCGTCTCCCTAGTGGATTTCGCTGCCTTCGGACTTGGCCCGCGCCGCGACGGCGGGATAACTTCTAAGGAACCATTTTTCTAAAAACACCGTTACGTTTCGGATGGTTTGGTCTTAGTTTAATCCGTTGCATACAATAGTAAATAACGAAATTTAAACGGAGCTTATTTCAGCCAAGGAAGTAATGTTCAAATGCCTTTCGTTGGTATTTAACGGCATATAGGTTATTCATTGTTCTTGCTGGCTCAATCGCCATATTTTTATCGCCGATATCACCAGAATGCTCGCTAACAACGGTGATAGGGTCGTGATGGTGACAAGAGTTAACAATTGGCCGCCGAGAAAGGCGCCGGCTATCGATCCGATTGCCATCAACACGATAAAACGTCGTTGCCGACCCAATACCGAAAAACTTTGATGGCGGCTATAGCGGCCGAAACCTGCCAACATGGTCGGCAGGCTAACCGCCAGCGATAGACTACCGGCGATTTTGATATCAACACCAAACAGCAAGACGATAGTCGGGATTAGCAATTCGCCGCCGGCCACGCCCAGTAGCGCGGCGACGATGCCGATGCCATAACCGGCAACACAACCGGCCGCCGTTTGTTGCCAGCCTGTCAACCAGGCCGAGGCCGCCGAGGCGCCGTGACTGCTTAGCAAAGCGGCGGCTATGCCCAGCAAGGCTAGAGAGATGGTCCGATATAACAATTTGGAATTCAGCCGGCTAGCCCAGCCCGCGCCATGCCAGGCGCCGATCAGGCTGCCGGATAGCAGGGTGGCTATCACGCCGACGTGAGCCGCCAGCTCGCGCCATGGCACGCCGGAGTTACGGAACGGCAGCGCGGCGGCGACAACGACCAGACTCATCGCCTTATTCAGAATCACCGCTTCCAGTGCGCCGAATCTAAACAGGCCGATCAGCAAGGGCAAACGAAATTCGGCGCCGCCCAGCCCGATCAATCCGCCTAGCGTGCCTATCGCCGCGCCGCCGGCGAAGATAGAGAAATGGCGTGGTTTTTCTAGGGAGCGCATGGTGTGGCCTGTTTTGAAAGAATGATTAACCGCATCCTGGTGTGCCGTTTTTGACATCGGACACGCTGCATTTGCCGAAGCCGACGACTTGCGTATCGAGGATGGCGACTTTTGCGGATTTTTTAGCGGATGTTTCAGAGTTATTGGAATCCTGGTCTGCGGCGGACACGTCGGCGGCCGTTTTCGCCGCCGCTGTTGCGGCGGCATCGCCGGCGGCCGTTGGACTGCCGACCGGCGTCGGCGGGGGCGGTGCGGGATTCGCAATTTGGATATTATCGATGCCTCTCACCGGGCCGGGCAGGATAACTTTGCCGCCGCCGATACCGGCTTCGCCGGCATCGACATAGCCGTTTGGCGCCAGCAAATACACATTGCCGATCCGGTCGCTGTTATATCCGGACTGGGCGCGAATGCCACTGCCCGATACCGTGGCCGGAAATATCACTACCAGATTGCCGTTGGCATCCAGGCGGACTTTAGGGCGCGGCGTGGCAATCGCCGATTTGGCGCCGCGGCCGGCATCGATATTGCCTGCCGACGACCAAATCGTGATGTCGCCTGCATCCAGGGTAAATATGCGGGACTGATTGACCAGCAAATCGCCCTTGACCAGAATGTTAACGTTGCCTTCACGCTGTGCCACCACGCCCAGTTCATTGGCGTTTTTCTGCCCGGTAAACGCCGAGGCCAGGCCGACGTTGATCATGCCGCCAGGCGCCAGCAGATCGATGTCGCCACCATATAGAGTCTGGATGCGGCTGAAGAATAGCTTAATGTCGCCGGCCGGACTATCCGGAAACAATCGGGCGATGGCATCATAGCCACGCCGGTAGGCGGCTGCCTTTGCCGAATCCGGCAAGGCCACGGCAGTCTCGGCGGTGGCTCGAATTTCCGTAAATAAAATATCCAGAGCGAGCGCCAGACGGCCGGCCGTCGTGGTTTGTCGGTTCAGTTCCGCCAAACGGTCGGCGTAGGCGCCGTTGCCGACGTAGAAATTCAGTAAATCTTCCAATGGCCGGGTATCGCGCTGCAAACGGTTACCGGCCAGCACGACGATGTCGGCGCCGGTTTGCGGTAAGGCCGAGTTCAGCAGCGGGCCGACCGTGGTAATCCCTTCGGAGCTACCCAGATCGATGTCGCGACCGGCCCAGACATTCAATAAACCGGGGCCGGCCAGTTGGATGCCGCCGGCCGAGCCCTGAACCGCGCCGGTGGTGGGATCTCGCAAGATCGGAAACACAACGTCGCGACCGACGCTGATGCTGCTGACGTCATCGGCATTGATGTTCTGGATCATCAGTCCCAGATTGAACAAATCCAGTCCGGCTGAGATTTCGCTGGCCTTGGCGGCCGCCACCAAGGCATCGCCGATACCGACGATGCTGCCGTTGGCCGAGACGATGCGGTTGCGTCGGGTGTCGTAACGATGCACCGGTTGAGCGGCATGCACGGTGGATTCGTCGCCGCCGAAAGGCGTGGTGTACAGATACTGGGTAGCTCCAAGCGCGCTAGTGGCTGGCTGCATGGCCGATAGCAAGCGGGCCGGGTCGACATCCAGCTGATTGACGCGGGTGCCGCCGTTGTCGTTGCCTATATTGATGTCGTCAGCCGCCAGCAATTCCAGGCTGCCATCGGCCGTCGGATAAAGCGTCATGGAATTGGCGATGCTCAGGCCGCCGCTCAGCGCCTGTGCCGTCAGATCGCCCGGATATAAAGTCAACAACGGATAATCGGTGCTTTTCAATACCGCGCGGCCCTTGGGCGACGCCTGGTCGAAGATTTTGTAAGACTGAGCAATCGGCTGCACGTCGTTATTCAGGATCGCGTCGCCGGCCAGCGTTTGCAAGCTGATGGCGCTGCCTTGGCTGTAACTGGTGAAATAAGAAGTTTTGTCCAGAAATTTGCTGGGTGCGACCGAAAAAGGATTCAGCACCGTGCCGACTTCGATACCGTTGCCGGCCTGGACCTGGAATTGGGCATCGCCCAGCGCGAAAACCGGACCGGCGCTGTACTGGCTGCCGCCCTTGATCGCGCCGCCGGCCTGGATCTCGGCTTTGCCTTTGTCGACGTAAAATACCCCGCCAGCGATGTCGCCGCCAGCGCGCACCTCCAGATCGCCGCCGCCCAGACGTTGCCAGACGTTTTCGGTGATTGTGCCGTTGGCCGCTTGGCCGACCGGTTTGGCCGAGGTCGGCAGCATCACCGACAGATTTTGAATATCGTCGCCGGCCTTGATGCGGACACTACCGCCACCCAAGGCGCCCAGGTTTTCCCTAAAGCCGAATTTCAGGTTTTGCAGCTTGGCGTTGCTGCTGTTTTGCACGACCAGACCGTCGAACATAATGCCCCAAGCAGTGGCTCTATCCTTACTGGTGATACCGTCGCTGCTATCCCAGTTACCCGTGCGTTGCAGCCAGTCGGACATAAACTGCGGGCTGGCGGTGCCGACGATGTTACCGCCGGCATTGAGACTGATATCGCCGCCGTCGAACGGATAATCCACAAAAAAGGCGGCGGCGACCAATGCGTTGCTGAAACTGCCCCAGCGTTGGTCGGTGCTGGCATGGCCAGCCGTGTAAATGGTCGAAGTCGAATCGCTCAGTACGATATCGCCGGCCGCGGCAACATCGATATTGCCGGTACCGGTGCGGACGCTGGTGTTGGCGGCCACGGTGAGCGAGCCCGCGGCGGACGATTGCACGGCGAGCGGATCGGCGCTGCTTAGGTCGGCGCCGGCGACCAATTGGTAATTCCAAGACTGGCCGGTCTGCAACACCAGGGTGCGCAGCCAGTTGCCGCTGACGCCCAACAAACCGGCCAGCTGTTTAGAGTCGTACAAGGCAAAGCCGTCGCTGAGCGTTTGGCCAACCATCAAGTCGCCGACCGCTCGCAGGCTGAGTACGCCGACGCTGTCGTTATCAAAATGCCAGCTTTGGCCCTGCCGATCCGGAAAAGCCAAGTCCCAGCCATTGTGGGAGATCAGGCTGCCGTTGATTTTGGTCGGATTGTATTTGACGCTGGCCGAGCCCGAATTGGGGTATATCCGCACGAACAGGGTGCGGAAGGTTGCGGACTGCGGATTGGCATCGAAATAATAGGTGCCGTCCACGGTCAGCGAACTGCTGGCCGCCTCGGTCAGTTTGTGGACCACGCCGTTGCCGCCGATTTGATGCAAGGCATTGATCGCGCCCGCGACATCGTTGAGCCGGGTTTTCCAGATCGAGCTGGTTTGCTGAGTCCAGGCGAGTTTATTGGCGGATTCGCTCAGATCCAGCGTCAAATCGCCGCTGCTGAGGATACTGATGCCCGGTTGCAGTTGAAAACCGCCCAGCCGGCCTTGCAAGCCGCTGTTTTCAGCGGCGGCTTGCAGATAAGTCTGAGTTTCGCCGCGCCATTGTTGGATTTGGGCATTGCCGAGCGGCGTATCTCGATACTGGGCCATCGCGGTGACTTTCATCGTCTCGGCGCCGTGCACGCTGCCGTCGGCTATCGATACCGCCGCGTCGTCGCTGCCGATCCGGTTGACGACGGCTTCGACGCTGCCGCCCTTGCCAGCCTGGCCGCCAGATACATCGAGCGTAGCGCCGGCGGCGACCGTCACGCCCTGGTTACCGTCGCCGTCGGCATCCAGCGAGGTCAGTATCGCCGAGCCGCCGGTCTTGCCGGCACCGGTGGACACCGCCCGGAGTTTGGCGCCGGACAGCACATCGACGCTATCCCCGGCCGACAAGCGAATGATCCCTGCCTGCTCGCCGCCGGCATCCAGCTCGCCCAGCAGCGTCAGCTTGCCGCTATCGACGCTGAGAGCAATGCTTGAGGCCTTGACGGTGTCGCCGGCGGCGACGGTCAGATCGCCGCTCCGGTGACGGATGCTCAGATTGCCGCTAAAGCCGCCGCGATACAGATACGCATTCAATGCCGAGAAATCGGCCGGCGAGGCCGTGTTGGCATCCAGACTAAAATCGCCACCCACGGCGCCCTGGTAGCCCTTGCCCAGCAAATCCCCGGCTAGGGTCAAATTCCCCGCCGCCGCGGACAGCGATAGCCCGCCGGCGTCGCCGCCCCAATGGCTGCCGGACACATCCAATAATGAGCCGGCTGCCAGCGTCAGTTCGCCGGCCGAGGATTTCAGAAAAATACTGCCGCCGCCGGTATACACATGTTGGCCGGCCAGATCGACATCGCGCCCCGAGGTATCGATGCCGCCGGATACCCGCATATCGCCGGCGGCATTCAATTTAACGATGCCGGCGGCCAATTCGATGCGGCCGCCGTGATCGATGCGATTGGCATTGATACTGAGTCTGGCGCCCAAAGCGTCCTGGGGCGCGGCGTTACCGGAGGCCAGCGTGGTCAGGTTATGCGTGCCCAGGTTCAAGGTGGTGTCGGCGCCAGCCGTGGCGGTCCAAACCGGCGCGGTGAGTGTGACATCGCTATCGGCGTTAATGGTGCCGGTGCCGCTGTCGACGATGGCGCTTAGGCCGGTCAACGCCACTCTTTCGAAGCCCGACCAGGCATAATCGCCGGCCCCCAGAATCAAGGTGTTGGCGGTTAGATTCAGCAGACCGCTGCCGTCGGCGGTCGAGGCGGCGGGTGGATTGCCGCGATTGGTCAGGGTAAGGCGATCAGCGGAGATTGCGGCAAGTTGGCCGGCGCTGCCGTGGCCGCGGACGCCGGAGGCGTTCAGCGTCAGGTCTTTTAATTGCAGATTCAGCGCGCCGGCGATGTCGATAGCGCCGTCGCTATTCAATACCAATTTATCGGCACGTAGGCTGTTGAGGGTTGCCTCGGACAGGATCAGGCCACCGCCGGCGCTAGCGTCGCCCAGCGCGATTCGGCTGGAACTCAGCGCCAGTTCGCCTTGGCTCATATCGATATTGCCCGAGAACAGGCTGTCCTTGCTGGCGTCCAGCAGTATCGAACCGGCGCTGGACAGCGTAGCGCCCACGGCGATGTCCAGCGTGCCGGTCAGGCCGGTCAAGGCCTCGGCGGCGCGCTGAATGTCGGCCTGAGCGCCGGCCGAGACTCTGAGCAGGGCGCCGTCGCTGCTGGCATCGGCGTTGACGATTTCGAGATCGGTGTCGGTGCGGCTCAGGCTGCCCTCGGCGACGATAGCGGCGCCGCCGGCCATGGATACTTTGTCGCTGGCCGCCAGCAGGATTTCCGGCGCCCGCAAATAGGTATCGGCGCCGATGGAAACCGTTTGCGCGCCAACCGTTAGTTGGGTGTGGCTATTGCTACGGCTGCGCCTACCGCCCAGCAGCAGACTATCGACGCTTAGCCGATTCAGTTCGCTGGCCAGCAATACCACCGTATCCGTGTCCTGAATGGCGCTGCGATTGTTGACGACAGCCAGTCGGTTGGCGGCAATGTCGAGCATGCCGCCCTGGCCGCCGACCACGGCGGTGGCGCTGATTTGCGCGGCCAGTTGCAGACTTTGTCCAGCCAGCAGGCTCAGGTTGCCGGCGTCTTGCGGTAGGTTGGCCGAGTGTTCGGCGAAGAAGCTGGCGGCCGTGGTTTCCTGGTATTCGGAGCGGGTACGGGCGAGGGTACCCGATTCGACCGCAAATCCGGACCAGCGGCTGTCGCCCGCGCTGGTACCGGCCGTATAGCGATAACCGGCGACAATAGTTGCGCCGTCGTTGCGTAGCGTGGTGGTGCCGGCCGCCATATCGGCCGTGCCGGTTTGCGGGGTGATCAGGTAGGCGCCGGGCAGCAAGGCATAATGGGCTGGCAGCAGCGTGTAGAAACCGGCCGCCAGGCCGGCGGCGGCACCAAGGTACACGCTGTCGCCCGGCGTCAGACCGGATTTGGCGAATTCCAGCGGGTCGTAGGCGGCGTAATCGGCCTGATAAGCGGGCAGGATGGCGAAGGCGCTGTCGGTATCCAAAACGTCGGCACTCCCGCCAGGGCCGGCGATAAATTCGAATGCCGACAAATCGCCGCCGCCGTTCAGATTGACTACCGCACTGGCGGCCAGGTCGATGTCCGGCCCGGACAAGACGATGGATTTTTCCGGGCTACCGGTTTGGATGTTGCTGTAGTTGCCCAGTGGATAGATCCAGTCCAGGCCGCCCTGGGTGCGGCCGAACGGAATCAGTAGGCCGTCGTCGTCGCTGACCGAGGTGATGCTGCCGCTTGCCAGTGTCAATGCCTTGCCGGCATTCAGTTCTATGCCGCCAAAGGGCGCCAGCAGTACGCCATGGCTGACGATGTTGGGGGCGTCGATCCGCAAATGTCCCGCCGCCGACAGCGGCGTCGCCCAGTCGGCATTCGCCGGCAGGATTTCGATCAGGCCATCCGGATTGAGGCTGGCATCCAGCGTCAGGCTGTAGCGGCTGAAGGTAGTCGGGTAGATTTGCCGGGCGCTCAGGCTTAAATCGCCCGCTAGCGACAGATTGCCGAGCAAGTCCGCTTCGCCGTTCGGGCGGATGCCTGTCATACGGATGTCGCCGGTGCTATTTAGCCGGGTTTGCCCGAAGCCGGCGATTTTGCTGGCGCCGACTAGATCGATTAGCCGGGCGTCGACGCTGAGAACGGCGTCGGGATCTGTGGCGTATAGATCGCTGTGGGCGGCGCGGTTCCAGCTAGACCCCAGACTGAAGGTATTGCTGTGCAACTGCACAAGTCCGTCGCCGGAAATTAGCGGTGCGTCCAGTTGCAAATAATGGCTCAGCGTCAGATTGAGATTGCCGTCGAAGCGGATTTCGCCACGTTCGGGTTGAGTGGGAGTGTCCGAATATTGATCCGGCTCTATCATCGCCGCCGTCAGCGTCAACGAACCAAAGCCGCCTTGTTCGATCTGTTGGTTCGAAATATAAGCTTGACCGTTCAATGCGTTGGGGATGCCATGGGCGGCCATTAGCTCGACATCGGCCAGATTCGGCCAGTCGGAACCGATATGAATGACGCGGTTGCCGGTGGTGAAGATCTGATCTTCGGGTTCGCCGCGATGTTGGGCGTTAAGTGTCAGGTTCAGGCTGCCGCCCGACACGCTCCAACCTGGACCGGCGGCACTGCTGCCCAGGCCGGCTTTGGCGAGCAACTGGCCTTGCAGTACCATGCCTTCGGCGGCGGTCAGCGTAATCGCGCCGCCGGCGGACGCGAGGGTTTGCCGACTTAGCCCCTTGGCGTTGACAATATCTACGCTCGCTTGTCCGCCGGAAACGTCGATGCTGCTACCGGCTGCGGCCAGGATATAGCCGCGCTCGGCGCTCATCTCTATCGTGCCGCCGGCCAACACCTCGCCCAGCGCCAGGCCTTGAGAATTGGTTTTCCAAACCGTGGTGCCGGCGGCGTTCAGCCGGGCGTTACCGCCCAACACAATGGCCTGATTCGGGTTATAGCCTTTGTCCAGCGCGCTGGGCGGCGTAGTCAGTTGCAAGGCTATCGTGCCGGCCGGCGCGGTCAGCGAGCCGTCGATGCGGATGTTGGCGTCGGATGTTAACGAGAAAACAGCGCGGGGATCGCCGACGACGGCGACATGGTCGGCGATCGTGATCGCCCGTTCGGCCAGGTAGCCGCCGGCTATTGCGGCATTGTGTGCCAGATTCAGGCTTAGACCGACCGCCTGGCGCATGTCATCCGGCAATACCGTTAACGACACCAACTGGCTGAGATCGCTACCGCTGACGGCCTGGGCTGCGGCGGATTTCAATTGCCAGTTGCTTTGCCGCAAGCGGATGGAGGTGCCGGCGGCGATGCTCAAATTGCCGGCGTTGGCGGTCAGGCGGTAGCTGCCGAATCCGCCGGACTGCAATAGCGCTGCAGGCAGATTGAGCGTGGATGGGTCGGTAGCTGTGCTAGTACCGATCTGGACGGTGTTGGCGGTCAGGCTCAGGGCGCCGCCATATTGCAAGGCATAGGAGGACAGCGATGCGCCGAGATCGAAACGGCTGGGCTCCAAGCCGGCGCTGATCAAACGAATGTCGCCGCCGTTACCGCCGGTAGCCTGGAGTTTGCCGTTCAGCGCGGCGCCGCCGTTGGCACTGATTTTCGCGCCGCTGTCCAGCAACAAATCACCCTGGGCTTGCAGCACGATATCGCCGCCGTCTATCGTCAAGGGTTTTAAGATTTGCGCCCTTTGGCTGTCGCTTAGGTCGTTGATCCAGCTGCCGCTGCTGTCGACGCTACTTCCGGCCGTTAGATGAATTCGGCCGTTCAGGTCGCGGGTCGGGTCCAGTCCGCGTCGGGTTTTCAACTCAATGCTGCCGGCCGGCGCGGTGATTCGGCCTTGCACCTCTATTTCCCCGGCTTGCAGGTTGAGACTGCCAGCCGCAGCCAGGTTTAAGTGCGCGTCTTGCGGGAGCGTCAGTTTGCCGCCGCTAGTGATGGCCAGGCGATTGACGCCTTGGGCGAATAAGGCATTACTCAAATAGATGGGTACAGCGGAGGAAATCGAATCGCCGCTGCCGGCCGTGAATACGATGTCTTGCTGAGCTTGGTTAGACCAGGCCGTGTCTATGCTCAACGTGCCGCCTTTGCTCATGGAATTGGCCGTACGCTGGTAGAGACTGTTGACGGTATTGGCGTTTAGGTTGCCGGACAAGTTCAGGTCGCGGGTACGGATATTCAAACCGCCGGCATTGCCGCCTTGGACATACTCGCTCTGGTAGTAGCTATTGCTAACGATCTGCTGGTAAGTAAGATTGGGATCGGCCGAGGCCATATCGTAGAGCCGGCCGTGCGAAAGCAGTTTGGTCGTCGTCACTTTGCCGGCCAGATAATGTAGCGAGCCGCCGGACAGATCGATCTCGGCGCCGCGGTCGACCTGCACCAAGCCTTCGGAAGCCAGATTGACGGTGCCAGCGTCGATGTTGCGTTCTTCGATACCGTGTTGAACTTTTTCCAGCGCACCGGAAATATCGGCCAGTTTGGTGCCGGTACGGGTATCCACCTTAACGGTTTTGCCGTGCAGGATGCCGGCTTTCTGAATCGGCGCATCGCGCAGTTCGTAGTTGCGTAGTTCCACGTCCACGATATTGGCGGACATTGGCATGGTTACGTTCTTGACGCCGGAAACGTCGATTTTACTGCCGTTCTCCAGCAGGATGCGGCTGGCATTGTCGGCCGATGTGCCTTGCAGCGGCCGGCTTGGCGCGCTGCTGGCCCTGAGGTTGACGTTGCCGCCGTGGGCGACGATCCGCGCGCCGGCCTTCATTCGTATTTGACCGGCTTCCAAATCAATTTGCGATTTTGGTTGAACCTGGCCCTTGACGGCGCTGCCGGCGTCCAAGGTCACCGTGGTCAGGCTGCCCGATTCCAGCGTCACGCTGGCTTGAGTGCCCAAGCCGTCGTCGGCGGCGCTGGCTCTGGATGTGCTGACCGGTTTCAGCCGGTACCCGTCGCCGCTGGCTTCCAATTGCGCGCCTTCGCGGGCCAGCAGCCGGACGCTGCCGTTCAATGCCACCGAGGTGCTGGCCGAGACGATGCCTTGTTGCGACACCGCGAACCCCATCAGCGTGGTGTTGCCGCGCTCGGTCAAAACCTTGCCGACGTTTTTGACGTCGCCGCCGGTTTGTACTTCCACTAACAAGCCGCGCAGATTGTCGTCGTCGGTCTCTTGCAAATACACCTTGTCGGTGGCTGCCGCCAGGATCACCTGACCGTCCGGCGCGCTGATCGTCCCCTGATTTTCCACTTGTGGCGCGGCCATGATTATTCGGCCGCCGTTTGCGGCGGCGATGCGGGCGTCACGTTCCACCAATATCCGAATCTTTTCGCGATTGCCGTTGCCGGTGTTGCGGTACACCGTGCCGTCGCCGGCCAATGCGGCCACCGGCTCCTGGTTGTTGGCACTGGCATTGGCGTCCACGATTTTGCCGATGCCTTGCGCGAACACCGCGTCGTCAATCTTCAGATTGGTGGCTACCAGCGAATTGGTGTTGACCGAGGAGCCGTTGCCGAATACGAAACCGTTGGCGTTGACCAAATACACCTGACCATTGGCGCTGAGGTTCCCGTAAATCTTGCTGGCATCGAGTTGATGGATGTTGTTCAGCGCCACCGACGAACTGGCGGGTTGCTCGAATTGCACGCTCTTGCCGGGGTCGATGTCAAATTTCTGCCAATCCAAAATGGTTTTATCGGTGGCTTGCCGGATAGTCAATTTTTGACCGTCGGCGCTGTAGCTGGCTGAGGCATGGCCAACATCGACACCGGGATGCAGTGCCGGAGCGGTTAGGTCGGGTATGGCCGTCCCGGCACTGGCGCCGGCGTTAATCGATACCGGTAGCCCGTTATCGGCCAAGGTATCGGTGGCGCCGGACATGGCAAATACGCCGCCGGTCAAGATGCGGCGTATGGATAGTCCGAGCAATTTTTTTGGGGCGATAAACGGGCTGCGCTGTTTGTTCATCCTGTCTGACCGAAACGCTTTGATGTTTTTATATATTTGCTTGTTTATATCGAATATGCAACAGCCGATACGAGTCTCGAGCGAGAGATGCCGGAAAAAAAGCCCGTGAATCATTGTAAATCCAGCGAATACGCTGAATTAGTCGCGATAATTTCCTTATATGAAATAAGTTATTTGCCTAATTAGATTTGACCGAGTTCGCATTTTTAGAATACGTTATAGCCGTCAGGACATAACGAAGACCGATCACTCCTGACCGAGAGGGCTGTATTCGGTACGGATAGATTGATGCCGGCACGACTTTGCGGCCATGGGTAGGTAACGGGACTACGGTCTCATCATATTTGACGAGGTAATTTATGAAAACGGTAAAGCGGCAAGGTTATCAATGGGCGGCAGCTATTTGTGTCGTGGCTAGTATCAACACCGCGCAGGCGGCGATCAACAATGGAGGATTGGCGATTCAGGCTCTGGGTAGCGGTTCGGCGGGTGAAATGTTTCTGAACGTATGGGACCAGGCGGCAGCAACTTCATACAGTATCGATCTAGGCACCACGGTTGAAAGCTTTCTGGCTGGCAAGCAAGCATCTACTTCCTGGAATTTGGATCAACGTTTTGTGGACTGGGCATCGCTTACCAGCGATCCGCTGACCTTCAATGTAGCTGGCAATAACTCTTATGTCGGGGTCAACGACGCGGACTTTGGTGTCTTGATGAGCCGCAGAACGGGGTCTTCCGCGCCGGGTGGTATCGCGATGACCACACTCGCAACCTGGGGTAACAAGGTCATGGCTAGAGCCAATGCCTTGAACATCAACCAGGATGCACAAAACGGTGATGCATCCAATACAGACTTTCCTTTGAATTTGAGCGAAGTGACAACCAACAACATATCGTCTTATTTCAACAACACTTGGGGCGCATCGATGAATATCGCGGGTTGGGTTGGCAGTGCGGTGGTCAGGAATGGTGAAACACCTGACCAGACAGTGAATTTTTTCTTCGTCCATTCTCCCGGTGGCGCAGTTGCCGGAGGTACCCCAGCCGTTTTCGATAAGCTGGGCGGCTTTTTGAGTCTGGATGTCGCCAACGCCAAACTGAACTGGACTTCCACTGCAGCACCGGTGCCCGTTCCTGGTGCTGTCTGGTTGTTTTTGAGCGGTATGTTGGCTGTTTTAAGAGTTCAAAAACGCTCCGGCTTCTCCTCGGCAGTTTGATTGACTACTACTTTTTGGAGCATTTATGTTTATTTCTTTATCGCGCAAATTGGCAGCCGCCGGCTTGCTGATGGCCGCCGTCAGCAATGTCTGGGCGCTGACACCGGCCGCCGGTGCCCCGCAGTTGACGCTTTATATTCCGGGTTCGCAATCCAACGATCCGGCTTTCGGCTTCATGATCAACGGTCTCACACCGACCAATGCCTTGTGTCTGGATGACCCGACACCTAGTGGCGCCGGCACTACCGCGCATGTCTATTTTTATACCGCCAGTACCGCCGATAAAGCGACCAACGACAATTATTCGGCGATTTATTGCAATACAGACGACACCAAGATACCCGGCTTGACCGGCGGCACCGGTGCGCACCATACCACCCGCTTATGGATTTCCCGGCGTAGGCTAGGTGCTTCTTATGTCGGTTTGGATGCTGTCGCCAATGGCACTTTACTGACTTATCTGAAAGACCCAACTGCGGCGGTATGCAGTGCCTTCAACGGTTCTTATTCGTCTAGCGGCGCCACCTATCAATGGAACTATTCCTGTACCACTGCTACGGCCGGCATAGCGGCAACTGCCGCGACATCTGACGTAACGCCGGATGTGTTTCGGGGTACGGACAATGTCACGCCCGGCAAACCGGAAATTGATGCCACCACGCTAGACAATAAATATGCCTTGGGCGGCCATATCATCGGTACGCCGGTGACCTTGAAATTACGTAATGCTTTGCAGTACGCGCAAATCCAGAATGGTTCCTTGCCCGCCAGTTGTACGGTAGGTAACGAAAGCGCGGCTTGCGTCCCCAGTTTGTCCAAGGAAATACTGGTCAGTTTGTTTTCCGGACAGATTCCCGATTGGAGTACGTTCAGGGTGAAAGTCGGCAGTGTCGAAAAAACCTTGCCGGAGGTGGTTGCCGATGGCGTCACGGCGGGTGTGGCCGGGCTCTCCAATCCCCTGGATACCGCGGTGCATATTTGCCGCCGCGAAAATGGCGCAGGCCAGCAGGTGGCCTTGCTGGCTAGCGTGATGCAAAGCCCTTGTCTAGGTGAATCCTCGCCTAACTTGGCTCAACCGGGCGGATTTGCCGATGTGCAATATGCCACCAGTTTGGGCGCGGTGGAAAAATGTCTGGGCGACTATAACGACGGCACTAACGGCTGGTTCGGCACCAGCAATCCGGCGCCGTTTCCCAATCCGCCTGCTACCGGTGTTCCGCACGGCAACCAATGGGCGATCAGTATTCAAACGACCGAACGTAATGCGGGCAATACCGCTAAATACCGCTTCATTAAAATCAACGGTGCGCTGCCGACCGGCGAGCAAGTTTATCTGGGTCATTATCCCTTGGTTGGCGAGTACGCGATTTCCTGGAAAAACAATGTGAACGGTAACCAGGACAGCGCATTGAATGCCTTGGTGGCATATAGCAGTCTGCCCAGCACGATTGCCTCTCGCAACGGTACTTTGAGTAATCATAGCTGGGGTCAGGCCGGTTACATTGCGCTGAGCGCGAACGGCCATGCGCCGCCGGCCACTTGGGATCCGGCCAACCCAGTGACGCCGTTCACACGTTCCCTGAGTGGCACTCCCGATGCCTGCGCGGTCCCTGTCGTCAATCCGGACTTCGGCAGCGTGGAACTGCGTTAGGGATATTAACGCGGCGATCGCAACGATAGATTCGGAAATTCAAGTTGATTCCATAAGGATTTGGCGGGCTTGAATGGCACGAGGATGTGCACCTTTCTTCGATAGGCAGGTTTGCGAGACCTGCCAACCAGTTTCATGCCGCCGAGCACAGGATGTCGGGGCGGTTGTCGGAGCTATCGAAAATACCAGATAGCGTTAACAAGCAACACTTCAAGCTGTTGCCATAGGATTTGGCTGGCTTGAACGGCACAAGGACGTGCCGCCTTCCGCCGATATGCGTGGTTTGACCAGATCGCTATCGGCAATTGTTCATTTAACCCAAGGCGTCTCATTGATGTTGGACACTAAAATTTTTCTTAGCCGCGCGGCTGCTTTGGTCTGGCTGTCGCTAGCCATATTACTCGCCAATCCAGTCTTCGCGGCGATTCCATCAAGCCAGTTTAGTCTGGGCGGCTATCTTAACGCTGGCAGCCCCGCCAGTTTCGACCTGGCCGCCTTGCAAAGCTATGCAGAGGCCAATCCCGGCGCCCAGAAAACCGTTACCTTGAGCAATGGCGATGTTTACACCGGCGTATCGCTGAGCGGTTTTCTCGGTAGTTATTTAAAGACCGATCCTACCGTACCGAAGAACGACATCTTGCGCGATTATGTGGTCGCCACCGGTACGGACGGTTATAAGGCAGTATTTTCGTTGGCGGAAATGAATGCCTCCTTTGGCAATCATAACGACATCCTTGCCTATAAACTCAACGGCGCGGATTTGACCAGCAACGGCTTCGCCCGCATCGTGTCGCCCGATGACGTCAAAGCTGGGCGTTGGGTATCGAATCTGTCCAGTCTGCACGTCGGCCATGTCGACTACACACCCGCCGCCTCCGGCGTGTCGGGACAATTTACCGTCAATGGCGCGGTCGCCAATGCCGCGACTTACGGCCTGACCAGCCTGGCGGCCGCGCTGCCGGCGCAGACCGTCACTGTGAATACGCCACCGCTGACTGGATCGTCGTTTACCGGCGTATCGCTTTGGGATTTAGTAAATCTGTCCGGCATTAATGCTAATCCCGCCGTCAAAAACGACATTCTCGGTAAATACGTAGTTGCTACCGGCAGCGACGGCTATCAGGCGGTGTTTGCGCTGGGCGAACTGAATCCCAATTTCGGCAATATCTCGGTACTGGTGGCCTATGCCGACGGCTTAGGCAATTCGCTAGGTAACAAAGGTTTTGCCGAATTGGTGGTGCCGGGCGATGTCGCCAAGGGCGGCCGTTATGTTTCCAATCTGACCAGTCTGACCGTGGTCAGCGTGGCGTCGGTTCCTTTGCCGGCTAGCGCTATTTTCATGCTCAGCGGTTTGTTTGCGTTCGGTTTCAATAGTTACCGTAATCGTTTACATGGAACAGCCCGATAACATTTAAAGGAGAGCGGCTCCTGAAAATATCCGACGAGGATGTAAAGCCGTTTCGCTGTTCGATCTTGATGGCCTTACCCATCCGTACCAGATTCACTATAACTCAAGAGAAATATGATGCGAGCCATACCCAAAATACTGATGTTTAGCAGCCTTGTTCTGAGCTCGATCGTCCATGCCGATAAACTCAAAGCGGAGACTATCGACAAACTGGGCGAAAAACTGTTTTTCGACCCGGATCTTTCTAAACCCAGCGGCCAGAGTTGCTCCACCTGTCATAGTCCGGCGGCCGGATTCGCCGATCCGAACAAGGCCCTCCCGGTGTCAAGAGGCGTTCTCAAGGACCGCTTAGGTAGCAGAAACGCGATGACCACGGCCTACACGGCTTACACCCCGCCGCTCCATTTCGATCCAACCGTGCGTCCGGCCTTCCCGCAGGGCGGGTATGTGGGTGGCTTGTTCTGGGACGGTCGGTCGCAGACGGGAACGCTGGAAGAACAGGCGAAACAGCCTTTCCTGAACCCGTTGGAGATGCATAACCAGGACAAGTCAGACGTGGTGCGTTCCGTCCGCCGCTCGTCCTACGCCCATCTTTTCCGCAAGGTATTCGGGCCGCAATCCCTAAACGATGTCGATACGGCCTTTCAGCATATCGCCGAAGCTTTGGCGGCTTATGAACGCTCGGACGATATGAATCGGTTCAGCGCCAAATACGACTACTTCCTGGCCGGCCTGGCTACGCTGACGCCCGCGGAAGAAAGGGGCCGGCTTCTGTTCATGGGCAAGGCGCGCTGTTCCAACTGTCATACGCCCAAGGGTGGGCCGGACGGCAGACCGCTGTTTACCAGCTTCGGTTTTCAAAACCTGGGCGTACCGAAAAATCCCGAAAACCCCTACTACGACCTCCCGCCGGAGCTGAATCCAGATGGGGCGGATTTTGTCGATGTCGGTTTGGGCGCGGTGGTTAACGATCCGCTGCAAAGAGGTAAATTCAAGATTCCGACGCTGCGCAACGTAGAGGTCACTGCCCCTTACATGCATAACGGCGTGTTCAAGACGCTGCACGAAGTGGTGATGTTCGACAACACCCGCGACGTCGCCAGTTGGCCGCCCGCCGAGGTGCCGGAAACCGTCCATCGCAACGCTCAGTTGTTGCCAGGCACTTTAGGCCGGCTGGGTCTTAGCGCCCAGGAAGTCGACGACATCGTGACGTTTTTGACGACGCTGACCGACGGCTTCCGCCCGGAAACCAGCCCTGTTCCCCTTCCTTAGAACATTGGAATGGCAATTAAGGAACCGCGCTGAAAGGTGGGTAGGTAGCTTGGACTGGCTGCCTACCCTTTCCGAGGCACTTGGTATGATTTTCCCAGTATTGGTTTTCGTCCTGTTGAGAAAACTTGAAGGAGGTTTATTAGTGAATAACACTTGCACCATCAATCCTGCATTGCGCGCTCGCTTTGCATGCCTTTGCCAATTGATGGCATCGGCACTGTTAAGTCATCCTGCTTCGGCCGAAGATCTTGCCAGACAGGCGGAAGTCGCCCGTCGCGGCGCCGAAGTGACGCCGATTTCCCTGGCCCGGACTCAGCATCAATTTCTAAAGACAGCCGACGGCGGCGTGCAGCGGATCGTTGCCCGCGACGATATGGATCTGGAGCAGGTTTGGTCGATTCGCCGCCATTTGGAGGAACTGGCACAACGTTTCGGGCGTGGCGACTTTTCCGCCCCGGCCTTCATTCATGGCGCCGATATGCCGGGCTTGGCGCAGTTGCGCGCTGCCTACCAGGCCAATTACAGATCGGTTATACAGCCGAGGCGGGAGGCGCCAGCCTAAGCTTCCGAACCAAGCACGCAGCGCTGTTCAATGCGGTGCATGAATGGGATGGCATGGCATGGCATGGATAGGGACTGAGCCGAGGTTTTAGTCATCGCTGGAAGCGCAGGGCATGTTGTACCTATGTTGTGTTAATTCAAAATCAGAAGTGTGTAAAAGCTAAACCGATCGTGAGGTCGGGGCGGAAAACTGCGGGTCTGAGGGTTCGATACATCACGATAGCCGGATTGCCACTTTAATTAATTAAGGAGATTTAAATGAAAGTCGTTAAATATGCACGCTGGGCCTTCGCCCTGTTGTTACCGCTGGCAGCCACCACGGGTAACGCTGTGGCCGATGCGGTGCCATACTCATATAACGCCACTGGCGTCGGCGCGCCAAGCTGGCCTTTGTTCCTGGATGTCAACGAAACGATCAAGATCGAGAGAAAAGGTTCTGGCTCAAGCACTTATTGGCAATTGAAAGGCACCGGTTCCACTGCTTCATTCTGGGGCGATGTGGACAATTATGTTAATTTGGGTAGCGATAGCGTGAAATATCAGGCTAACTTCAACTCGGCCGGCAAATTGATCACATCAATCGGTTCTACGAGCTTGAGCAACTATTTGGAAATCAAGGGCAGCCTGCCTGCCGGCACCTTTGGCAACACCTCATGGTCCGCGCAACCCGAGCAATTGTTGCTGAGCGCCAAACTACTGGATATCAACCCTGACAACAATACTCCCGACTATGTCGGCACCTATGGCGGTTTCGCTGTGGGTTTCAAAACTAAATTCACCGGTGGCTGGGCTGCGAATAACCCTGGTTTGACCGGCGGTTCTACTGGCGAAAACCTCTGGTTGGCGGGTCTGAGCAACGGCTTTTTAGATCTGGTCAACGCATTGGATGGTAATAACGGCAACGGCTCATTTAGCTCCTTGATCGGCTCATCCAAAACCATTAAAAATGTCGTATCCGTCGCTTCCGTTCCCGTCCCTGGCGCGGTTTGGCTGTTCGGTACTGGTCTGTTAGGCCTGCTGGCTGGCCGGCGCAAAGCCGCTGGCTCAAGGCAACCGCTGCGAAACCTTGGAAACGAAGCGCTAGCGAGTGAAGGTTGAGTAGTCCCTGGAAGCCGCAGCGCCGGGCGGTTTTTCGACTAGAAAAACTGCAAGGCATCGCGAAACGGCGTGGAGTCATGCGAGAGCCAAGGCTTTGATCCCCTGGTTGGGTCAAAGCCGAGGTGACGCGGACGGCCAGGGCCGCCGCAGGCAATCACCGTGACAGTGTAGGCGCGATTATTCACTCAGGGATGATGAATAATCTTTACCGCCGGAAGCCGTCACTCGCCGATGAATGGTTCGACGCGCAACTACACGACCATGGAGCCGATGCGATGAATATGAATTGCCCCATGCATAGCCAACATCAACCGAACTAATTCCGCTAACACTCATGACGCACAATGCACTGAAGTGGGCCTTGAGCCTGTTTTTGTTACCTTCTCTATGCCTGGCTTGGTGGAACGACGACTGGTCGTCGCGCCGGCAACTGGCGGTGGACGCAGCGGCGACCGGCGCCGACATTCAGGAGACGCTGAGCGATGTGCCGATACTGGTGCGGCTACATGCCGGCAACTTCGGCTACTTCGTCGAACTGGCCGAGAACGGCCGCGATTTTCGATTTTTAAAAGACGACAAAACCCCGCTGGTGTACGACGTCGAGCAAGTCGACCTGTTGAGCGAGATCGGTCTGATCTGGGTGAAACTGCCGCAAGTGCGCGGCGGCGTGAGCAGCGACGACTTCTGGCTGTACTACGGCAACGCCAATGCACCGGATGGTTCCGACCCGAAAAACCTCTACGACGTGGCGCAAGGTTTGGTCTACCACTTCAAGGACGGCGAAGCGCTGCCGCAGGACGCCACCGCCTACGCCAGCCACGCCGCCGACTCCAAAGCCACGATTCAGCCGGCCGGTTGGATAGGTGCTGCGGCTCAATTCACCGGCACCGGACCATTGTCGATTAATCCCGCGCCGCAGTTGGTCATGGCGCCCGCCAAAGGCTGGACTTTTTCTACCTGGCTGAAGCTTGATCAGCCGCAGAACGCCGCCAGCCTGCTGGAAGCCCGCGAAGGCGCGAATGGTCTGGAATTGAGCATTCAAGGCACGGTGTTGAGCGCTAAGTGGTTAGCTGGCGCGAGCACCGCCTCGGTCAACCTGACCCTGGGCCGCTGGCAACATATTGCTGTGACCGCCAAGAGCGACAAACTAGAACTGTATGTCGATGGCGTATTGGCCGGCAATGCCGCCATTACGTTAGCCGCCGTTAACCCGACGATCAGCATCGGCCGCAACCTGGTGGGCCTACTCGACGAAGTGCAAATCGCCGCCACCGCCCGCAGTGCCGATTGGGTCAAGTTTGGCTTTCGCAGCCAAAGCCCGGACTTTTCGGTGTTGAGCTACGGCCAGGACGAAGCCGTTAGCAGCGGCGATGCCGGCCACTTCATGGTCATCGTCCAAAACGTCACCGTCGACGGCTGGGTGGTGATAGGTCTGACCCTGATCATGCTGATCGTTGCCGTGATCGTCATGGTCACCAAAACATTGGTCATTACTCGTGTCACGAAAGATAACAGAGCCTTCCTGGAAAAATATCGCCGGCTGGACTCGAACAAACTCGGCGAACTGGATCAGGACGAAACCAGCGACGAACAGGAATTGGCCGACTCGGACTTGTTGACCGCGCTGGTCGGCAAACACGACCATTTCCAAAGCTCGACCTTGTATCACCTGTACCACACGGCGATCCACGAGCTGAACAAGCTGCAAGGCGGTGCCGATCAGGTGGTGACCCGAGAAGCCTGGGATTACCTGCGCGTCAAGCTGGATAGCCAGATCGTCAGCGAAAGCCAACGCCTGAACAGCAACATGGTGTTACTGACCATCGCCATCGCCGGAGGGCCTTTCCTGGGGCTGCTCGGCACGGTGGTCGGGGTGATGATTACCTTTGCGGCGATCGCCGCCAGCGGCGACGTCAATATTAACGCCATCGCTCCCGGTATCGCCGCCGCGTTGCTGGCTACCGTCGCCGGTCTGGCCGTGGCGATCCCAGCCTTGTTTGCCTACAACTACCTGTTGACTCGGATTAAGGACATCACCGCCAGTATGCGGATGTTCGCCGACGAGTTTTTGGCCGTGTTGTCGATGCGCGCCGCCCGACAACAGCGCAGAGCCTAAGTCATGAAAGTCGAGGAAGAAGGCAAAATCTACGACGACATCAACATCACACCGATGCTGGACGTGGCCTATGTGCTGTTGCTGATTTTTATCATCATGACCACCGCCACCGTACAGGGCATCACCGTCAGTCTGCCCAAGGCCAGCAGCACGCCGTCCTTGTCCAAACCCAAAACCAAGGCCATCTCGATTACCCCGGACGGCAGCATCTATCTGGATACCTACCCGGTGTCGCTCCAGGAACTGGAAACCCGCCTGGCCCAATACAAAGCCGCCACCCCGGACTTACCGGTGGTGGTGAAAGCCGATGCCAGCGTGCAGTACCAGAAAGTCATCGAAGTGTTGGACGTGGTGACTCGGTTGCAGATTAGTCAGTTGGGGTTGGTGACGCAGAAGTTGGTGAAGTGAGGATGTTTTTGATTGCTACAGGTGTTGGAAGAAGTGTCGCTGACGCGAGGATGATTTTGAAGTCGGGTCTCGGCCCGACAGCCGAAATACTTTCGCTACGAAAACCATCCATGGTTTTCGCCCTTCGGGCCAGCCTTTGGCTGTTCAAATTCGTTCCTGACGAATTTGTGCGTGGCCAAAAGAAAGTATTCAAAGAAAAGGCCACCCGACATTCCGCCTTAATCCTGCGCGTCTCGCTTTTGGCGAGGGTTTTCGGAAGGGCCATCCCTGGCCCTCCGAAAACGCGCGGCATCCTTGCCGCGCCCCTGGCGGGCTGATCTTGCCAAAAGCTGCGATGCTCGGGGCGGAATAACGGGAAGCACCCTGTCCCGACACTTGAAAATATTGGGGATTTAGATGCGTACGGTGGGCACGATGAGTGCCCATGCGGCAGGCAGCCGAAGTGAAACAACAGCAGATATTGGGCTAGGACTGAATTGAGACCACGGGCGTTTGGGTCCCGTGACCACGAATGAACATAACGAGATGAAAAACAAATATGCCTGGCTGCGCCGATTGCCCTTGTTATTGGGGATTGGCTTGGGCCTCTTGATAGCGCTGGGAGTGTGGTGGTTGACGGAAAAGTTCGAGAAACCGCCGCAAACCAAGAAAGTGGCGCAACGGATCACGATGATCCAGCCGCCGCCGCTGCCGCCACCACCGCCCGAGCAAAAGCCGCCGCCGGAAGAAGTGAAAGAGGAAAAGATCGAAGAACCGGAGCCCGAGCCCGAACCGGAACCCGCGCCGGAGCAGGACCAGGCGCCGCCCGCGGAAGAGCTTGGGCTGGATGCCGACGGCGCAGCCGGCAGCGACGGCTTTGGTCTGGCGGCGCGCAAGGGCGGTCGATCGATATTAGGCGGCGGTGGCGGCAACGCCATTCTCTGGTACGGCGGCCAAATTCAGCGCCAGGTGGAGAACGGTTTGCAAAGTCTGCTGGCCGACAGCGCCGCGGGCAAGGCCGGTTACAGCGTCATTGTCGATGTCTGGATAGGCGCCGACGGCCGTGTCGACCGCAGCGAATTATCGTCCGGCAGCGGTAAGGCCGATGTCGATCAGGCCTTGCGCGCCGCGCTGCTAAGGCTAACAGCTAGCGTTGGCCGTCCGCCGCCGGAGAACATGCCGCAGCCGATTCGGATTCGGCTCATCTCAAGGGTGTAGGGGCTTCCTGGTTCCATGTGAGTATTGCCATGACAAACACTCCGGATTTTTAAGACTATTGATTAAGCGATAAACCACAATGAATACCGCAACGAAAAACCTGGTCCTGCTGCTGACCGGCAGCCTGGCTGTCACGACCGGCGCGGCGCAAGCCGCCGACGAGATAATCCCGGTCAAAAAATCCACCTTGATCAATCTGGTCGATTTGTTGGTGCAACGCGGCGTGATCAACAAAGACGAAGGGAATGGTCTGGTTAGCGCCGCCGAGCGGGAAGCCGCGGAAGCAGCCAGAACCGCGCAAGCCAGCGCGGCTCGCGGCAATGGCGGTAAAGCCGCGCCGGTCAGTGAGTTGTCCTCTGTCAATACCCCGGCGGGCGATGCTGCCGTCAATGCCGAGTGGGGCGGCGAGCCGGCCAGCGGCAAAACCAAGGCCGGTAAGATCAAGCATGTCGGCTATGTGCCGGAGTTCGTCAAAAAGGAAATTCGCGACCAGGTCCGTGCCGAGTTGAAAGCCGAGGTGTTGCAAGACGTCAAACAGGACGCCAAAACCGAAGGTTGGGGTATCCCCGGCGCCTTGCCGGAGTGGGTGGCGGCGATTCATCCCAGTTTCGATATGCGTGTGCGTTTTGCCGACGATTTCTACGCCAAGGATAACGAAGGCGGTGTCGATAATGTCGGCATCGATGCCGACGGCAATTTTTTCGGCCCCTACAACTGGCTTTCGATCAACCGGGCCGGCAATACCCCGCAAGGCGGCTTGAACCGGCAGGTGGCGTTAAACCCGAACGAAGCGATCCTGAATAATCAAAAAGACCGTTTGCGACTGCGGGAACGCTTTCGTCTGGGCTTTGAAGCCAATCTGGCCGAGGGTTTGAAGGCCGGCATTCGTTTCGCCACCAGCAATATCAACAACCCGGTGTCCAACGATCAGACCCTGGGCAATACCGGCCAGTCTTACCAGTTTGCGATCGACCGTTCTTATCTGCAATACGATTTCCTGGACGAGCGAAAAACCAACTGGTTCAGTCTGTACGCCGGGCGGATTATCAATCCCTTCGTCTCCACCGACGTGGTTTTCGACCCCGATCTGAGTTTCGAAGGGGTGGCCGGCAGTGTCCGCCTGCCGTTCAACCGGGGCAGTAATCAATTGGCCGGCTATCACGCGCCTAATCCGACCGCGCGTTTCGGCATCAATCAGGGGCAACAAACCCCCGACAGCCTGTTCCTGACCTTGGGTGTATTTCCGTTGCAGGACATCGACGTCTCGGTCAACGATAAATGGCTGTATGCCGGACAGCTCGGCGTCGACTGGTTGCTGTTCGACGATTCGCGGTTCAATGTCGCCGCGTCGTACTACGAATTCCAAAACGTCAACGCCCGCCCTAATCCGATCGGCAGCCATGCTTACGACTGGACCGCGCCGCAGTTCGTGCAGAAGGGCAATTCGATGGTGGCGATCACCGATGTCAACACCTTGAACGGCGTCTGCGACGATACGGTTGGCTGTTTGTTCGGCCTAGCCTCGGAGTTCAAAGTCTTCAATGCCACGGCAATGCTCGATTACGCCGGTTTCGCGCCGGCCCATGTGTTGCTGACCGCCGATTACGCCAAGAACTTGGGCTTCGACAGACAACGGATTGCCGCCGAGTTTCAGAACGGCATCGTTAACTACACCGATTCCGATCCCCGCACCACGGCTTATCAAATACGGGTCGATATCGGCCGGCCGGAGGTCCGGCGTTGGGCCGATTGGAGCGTCAATCTGGCCTATCGCTACGTGCAGCGCGATGCGGTGCTGGATGCCTTCACCGACTCGATCTTTCATTTGGGCGGTACCAACGCCAAGGGTTGGGTGGCTGGCGTGCAATACGGCTTGGCGCGCAATACCTGGCTGAACCTGCGTTGGTTAAGCTCCGATAGCATCGACGGTCCCAAATACAGTATCGACACCTTGAATGTCGATCTGAATGCCAGGTTTTAGGAGGCGGCGATGTTTAAACGAGTACCTTCCATGCCGATCTGTTTATCCTGTCTGATACTGGCGGCGTTGCTGGCGGGGGTGGAAAACAGCCGGGCCGAAGCCAAGGCGCCTGGCGGCGAGGCGATCAAGAAAGCGCAAGGCATCATCCGCCAACTGAGCCAGGAGAAAAGCATGCTGGAAGCCGAAAAAGCCGTCTGGCTGACGGAAAAAGCCACATTGGACGCCAAAGTCAAAAGTCTGGAAGCGGCGGTCGCCCGCTTGCAACGCTTACAGGCCGAAGTGGAACGCTATAAATCCGGCTTGGAAGCGGTCCGCGGCAATCTGGAAACGCAACTGGGCCAACAGCGCCAGCGCGAGCAGGCTTTGCTGCAAAAGCATAACGAGGTGGTGAGTAAGGCTCGCGACAGTAGCGACGACAACAATCTATTGGTGCAGGCCGTCAAGGAGCGCGAGCAATGGATCGCGCAATGCGGAGCGCTAAATCAAAAGCTGCGCAACGCCAATCTGGAGATCGTCAATCAATATAAGGAAAAAGGCTTGTGGCAGCAGTTAGCCGAGTTGGAGCCTTTAACCGGCATCGGCCAAGTGCAAACCGAGACGGCGGCGGAAGACTATCGCTATCGCTTGCAACAACTCAAGATTACGCCGTTCCAGGCTGGCACGGCCGGTGTGCAGGCGATTTCTCCGGCGAGCGACGGGGCCGAAGAGCCGGATCAGTCCGTGCCCGCCGTCGACGTGATTGCCGGTAAGCAGCCGCCGGAACAGGGTGGGTTGACGTCGGATAGCAGCGAGTCAGTGATGGCCGAGGAATCGGTCGAAACTGCTGTTGAGGCGGCTAGTCGTCGCCGTACCGCGCCCGGTGCCGGGACGCCGCGATGACGCGCAATGCTTTAACGGCTGCGATCGGCTTGATTCTGCACGGTGTTGTCGTTCAAGCGGCCGAACCGCCAGCGCAATCGGCTGACATTGCCGAGCAAAGGGCTCGCGAGCAGCAGCCGCGTTTCGATGTGCTGGATTACCAGATCGAAGGCAACAGCGTGCTGGATGACGAAGCGCTGGAGCGGGCCGTTTATCCGCATTTAGGGCCGGACAAAACCGTCGAGGACGTGGAAAAAGCCCGCGTTTCTTTGGAAGAAGCCTACCGCAATGCCGGCTATCCAACCGTGGTAGTGGCAATTCCCGAACAAGATGTCGACGGCGGCGCGGTGCGCTTGAGCGTGGTGGAAGGCACCATCGAGACCTTGCATGTCAGCGGTTCGCGCTATTATGCGCTGGGCAAGATCCGCGACGGTGTGCCGGCCCTGGCGGAGGGCCTGGTGCCGCATATGCCCAAAGTGCAGGAGCAGATGAATACGTTGGCCCAGCAGTCGGCCGACCGCAATGTCACGCCGATTTTTCGGGCCGGATCGACGCCAGGCAGAATGGAAGTGGAGCTGAAAGTCAAGGACGAATTGCCGCTGCACGGCAATCTCGAAATGAACAGCCGTAATTCCGAAAATACCAGTTATACCCGTTTATTGGGCTCGGTCCGCTACGATAACTTGTGGCAGCGTTTTCATAGCGTATCGCTGCAATACCAGGTGTCGCCGGAGCTTAGCGACGAAGTCAGCGTCTGGTCTGGCACCTATGTGTTGCCGACCGGTTGGGCCGATACCCGCCTGGCTCTATACGGTATCGGCATCAGCTCCAATACCCAACTCGGCGTCAGCGTCGGCGGCCTGTCGGTGGTCGGCGCCGGTTCGATCTACGGTGCTAGGCTGGTCAAACCTTTGGCCGCTTCGTCGGATAACATTCTGCATAGTCTGAGTTTGGGCTTCGATTACAAAAGCTTCGACCAACAGATCGCCAGCTTCACTGAAAATGCGCCGATCAGCTATGCCTCGTTCATGACCGGTTATGACGGCAGCCGGCGCAACGAGACCAGCGTGACGTCGCTGAGCTTGGCGGCTCACTTTTCGATTCGCGGTTTGGGTAACGACGCGCAACAGTTTGCCAACAAGCGTCTCGATGCCGAACCGAATTTTCTCTATCTGACCGGCGATCTCAAGCATCAGCAGCGCTTGCCATGGGATTTCCGGCTGTTGACCAGGGCAGGGGGGCAGGCCAGCATGTCATCCTTGATCAGCAACGAGCAGTTCTCGGCGGGCGGGCCGCTCAGCGTGCGCGGTTATCATCAAACCCAGCTGCTCGGTGACCACGGCGTCAACCTGTCGGTCGAATTGCAATCGCCGCATCTGCTGCCGGGGAAGTGGGAAGACAGCCAGAACCTGCGGTTGTTGAGCTTTTTTGATTGGGCCAATATCTGGACCAACAATCCCATTGCCCCCACCCCTGCCACGGCGCACCTGGCCTCCGCCGGCATCGGCTTGCGTACGCAATGGTTCAAGCATTTATTGGCCGAACTTGACTGGAGTTATCCGTTTTACCGGCAAAGTACGATCGATCAAGGTCAGCAACGTGTGGATTTTAGAATGGTGTATGAATTTTGAAGATCGAGCGCGGTCAACAAGAAAGTTTGCGCCTCTTGCCTAGTTAACTTGAGCCTACCGTAAATTCGTTATTTCCTGACGTATCCAGCCGTTTTCAAACGCCAATCACCCGCAAACGATATATTTTTTTTGATATATCGTTTGCAGATCAAAAAAACATTATTTCCTAAATCCATACAAATCACGCGGAAAAAATCAGATCGAGCACACATAGCCGGAATGTAGCTAATTGAAATTAAAGTCTGATCCTGTATCAGGAAAACCGTGCAAAAAGGCAAACGGTTGTACGGATCAATAATGGAAACCACAAACAGCCTCTATAGCCGGTAGACATGGGTTGACGATTGCTTTCGTTATGTCCTATTGTACATATCGTATTGTTATGGCCGTATTACATATCGATACTGCTCTCGCTCCTTGCGTCCAATTGGGAGCCGTTATTGCATTTTGCAGCAACCTGAGCAAGCAAGGATGCTGTGACAGGGAAATGTTTTGCCTTTATCCCGCCCTCTTTGGCGGGCGGGATAGGCAGAGCGGTCATGTCGACGGGGAAGAAGCCGTAAGAAGGGAAAACGGCCAGGGAAACCCAAACTGCCACACCAGCCGCAAGGCCGGGCCGGAAAGTCACGGGACTCTTATCAGAGTTGGCCGGATTGCCTCATTCGAGCACAGAGAGCCTTTAAACAAGGCTGAGTGATCGAACTAATGACCTTAATTTCATTTAACAGTTGCGCATGCGGAGCTTAGCCCAACTATAAGAGGATTCCAGATGAACCAATCGAAATTTACCCCATCCACCTTGGCGGCAGCAGTTGCCGCAGCACTGATGAGCCAGACGGATCTGGCAACGGCGGCGTCCACTCTGAGCGTAGAAGCCATCTCCGATACCTTTCTGACCAGCTATTCAGCTCAGGCCAACTCCAACATGTCCAGCTATGGGGCGATGATGATTTCCTCGCCGCAAGCCGATCTGGTACAGGGCATCAGCGAAGTTCGCACGATGGAAAATCTGGTGGCCTATAACACGGCGGCCATCAAATCCGGGTTCGATGCTCAGTACGGTGCGGGCAACTGGCATGTCACCGACGTACAGCTCAAGTGGTACACCAATTTCGACATACAAGGCGTGCCGGCCAACAATAACCAGTTCAACGTGCCTCATGCCGGTTTTTTCGGCGTTTCCTATTTCAGCGACGACAGTTGGTTCAATCCAGCAACAGCGGGACCAACAGGCCTGACCAATGCCAACCTGACCTGGACTTCGGTGTACGGCGCCGGCGGCGTATACAGCAACCTGTTTGCCGGCCAACAGGCCGCTGGAACCTTCTTTTATCCAACCGGCACCGTCAACGGCACCACCGATTGTTTTTCCGTGCCTGATTCATGCGCGCCGCGTTTTTGGGATTTGAGCCTGGCTTCCGGCTTGGTGAATGACATTCTGGCCGGCGACTATTTATCCTTCCACGGCTACGCGGCCGATGATCAAGTCGTTTATCTAATTAACCAACTCACTAAACCAGGCGCCCATCCGCAGATATTTGTCAGTGCCGAAGCCGGCCCGGCGGCCGTGCCGCTGCCTGGAGCCGTCTGGCTATTCCTGAGCGCCTTCCTGTCCGTCCTGGGCATTCCAAAACGACGCAGTGCGCTTAAGTAGTCTCGCTGCCTCGTTCTATCGATAACAGACCAGGATCACCGTCATGGGCTCCAATCCGGAAATTTCAGCATTTTTTGAAAAATCGACAATTGCGATCAGCCGAATTCCGGAATCTCAAAAGGCGTTGTGTTTGCCATCGGTAGCCCACTGTCGTCTTCCCGCGCCGCAATCCTGATGTTGCTGATTGCGGTACGGCCCATTTCCCAAGTATCAGTCTTGGCCAATCGCTTAAATTGCTTGTTATGAAGAGGTAATGATGAACATGGAAAGCACCGAAGTCACCGAACAGACGATAGCCGAACTGGTGCGCCGCTTCTACGAAAACGCAGCGGCCGATGAAAGGCTAAAGGCCATTTTCGACGGGGCCATCCATGATTGGGACCATCACCATCGCGTCGTCGAAAACTTTTGGTCGCGGACGCTGCTGAATACCGACCGCTATCAGGGCAGTCCTTACCCCATCCATACCCGTTTGCCGTTGCAGATCGAACACTTCGACATCTGGTTGGAATATTTTCGGCAAACGGCCAGGGAAGTATTGCCTGGGGAAGCCGCCGACCGCGCCATCGGCCGCGCCGAACATATGGCGGAAAGTTTCAAGGTCGGCATGTTCTTCGACTACAGCCCGGCGTCGACAACGTCTTGCGCCAAACCCGGCGATTGAGGCCTGCAGTAGTCTATGGGCCAGAACCCGCAATTTCCCGTTTTGAACCGGTTGCTCAGCGAAAGCATGCTAGCTATGCGCCAGCAGCGCTATAGCCAGGCGACGGTTTTGCTGCGGCAAATAGTCGGCGACGATTCTCGTAAAGTCAGGCTATGGCCCCATTACCGGCAAGCATTGGCCGGCTACGCGTTGGCCTTGTACCGCAATGGCAATATCGGCGAAGCGCTGGCGCAGCAAACCAGGCTATTGATGATTGCGCCTAACGATCCGGAAGTTCGCGGCAATTTTCTGCTGTTGCTGCAAGCCGGCGACGTGCATTTGCCTGATTCCGCCGAATTTCGGCGGGTATTGCATAGTGTGCTGGCGCAAACCGATATAAGTGCCTATGCGGTGGTGATTGCCCGCTCGCTACGCAATGATGCGGCATTTAACGAGGCGTTAGAATTGCTATTGTCCGGCGATCAGCAGCTGGCTGTTAAAGCCCTGCGCCAAGGCAAGCTGCGGGCAATGATGCAAACGCCCTTGTTTTTGTTGCTATTACGCGGCAGTCTGATTCCACTGCCGGAATTCGAAGCAGCGCTGCGCTGTTTGCGCAAGGCGCTGCTGCTGACCTACGCCGCATCGGCCAAGACCGTTGAAAGCGCTCGTCCGGGCAAGGCGGGATGGGAATGCATCGGCGCATTGGCCCATTACAATTGGCTGACCGAATACGCCATCGCCGAGGACGAACAGGAAACCGCCATTGTCGGGTTGTTGCGGCGGCAATTGGAAGATGGCTTGAGTTTGCCGTCCGAACCGTCCTGGCAAGCAGCGCTGGCCTACCACTCGCTATATCGCTCCGGCCTGGATTTGGCCGATTGCCGTTCGCTATTCCTGCCGGCTTCCGGCAGTTGGAAACCCTATTTACAGCCGCTGATCCGTGAATGGCAAGCCTGCCTGGCGGAACGCACCCAGACTGCGGAAATCGAAAGCCTCACCACCACCGGCGGCGAAGTCTCCGAACAAGTGCGCCGGCAATACGAAGAAAACCCGTTTCCGCGCTGGCAGCACGACCCTATCGCTCATCGGCGTTTGACGGCCAATCAGTGGCTGGCAAGTTTCGCTCCCGGCCTGCATCTGCCGGACGGATTCGATGGCCCGGTCAATGTGCTGACCGCCGGCTGCGGCACCGGCCTGGAACCGATTTCCCTGGTTCGGCAAATTCAAACCGGCCGCTATCTGGCGCTGGATCTAAGCCGTGCCAGTCTGGCTTATGCCAAACGCATGGCAAGGCAATTTGGGCTGGCCGAGGCCATCGACTTCAAACAAGCCGACATCACCCGATTGGATGGCTTTGCCGAGCGTTTCGACCTGATCACCGCCAGCGGCGTGTTGCATCACCTGGAAGACCCCGTGGCCGGCTGGCGAATTTTGACCGATTTATTAAAACCCGGCGGCATCATGCTGGTGAGTTTGTACAGCGAAGCGGCGCGGCAGACCGTGGTCCGCGCCAGGCGGCTGATCGCCGACAACGCCTGGCAGCCCACGCCGCGACGGATGCGGCAATTCCGGCAAGCCATCCTGGCCGGCGAGCATGAAGAGCTACGGCCGCTGCTGCAATGGCGGGATTTCTATAACCTGAGCATGTTCCGCGACCTGGTATTCCACGCCAACGAACATCGCTACACCTTGCCGCAAATCGAGCGGCATCTGGCAGAACTGGATTTACGTTTCATCACCATGCGCGGCCTGCCGGCGCCGTTACAAGCGCTATACCGGGCAAATTTTTCGCAAGATCCTAACGGCACCGATCTCGCCAATTGGGCACAGTTCGAGGAACAGTACCCGGCCGCCTTTGTGTCCATGTATGGGCTGGTGCTGCAAAAACCGTGGGAGGCTGACTAATGGCGGCGACACCGTTTCGGTCAATGCCGCTCGGCGGGCCGACAAGGTTAATCCCTGAAAGGACAATTAAGCCCCTCTCCAGCAGGAGGGTTAGGGTGAGGGGAATTCGCACGAGACTTTGCTGCTTTCGATTCCATTGAATTTATTGAACAAATGCCCTAGGGCGAGGAGTTTTTCGTGCATAAGTTTTCCAATCCAATAACTGGATTATTACCTATTGCTGCGGTGGTGATGGGGGCGTTGGCAGATTCATCTGCTCATGCGGCCCTGACCTACAGTGGCGATATTTCCCCCACCATTGCACCTACGACCTGGACCAGTTCAACCATCGCCTATATTGGGTACAACACCGGCGATGGCCTCCTGAATATCGATGGCGGAAGCAGTTTGACCGTCAACAAGACCTATCTAGGCTACGCTTCCGGCAAAACCGGGACACTCAGTGTCGACGGCGCAGGCTCGCAGCTGACAAGCAGCACTTTTTATGTTGGGACTTCCGGCAACGGGACTCTCGCCATCACCAATGGCGGTGCGGTCAGCAGTTTCAGCACTATTCTCGGCAATAGCGCCGGCTCTGTCGGCAGCGTAAGTGTCAGCGGTGCCCATTCGACCTGGACCAGCAACAGCAGCGGGCTTCTCAATATCGGCAACCTCGGCAGCGGCATTTTGACCATCGCGAACGGCGGCACGGTCAATAGCGGCACCACGTCCGGCACGATTCTCGGCGCATCGATAGGTTCCACCGGCAGCGCTAGCGTCGACGGCGCAGATTCGGCATGGATCGTTGGCAACAATCTGACCGTCGGCAATTCCGGTAGCGGAACGCTCGCCATCACCAATGGTGCCAAAGTCACGGCGGCAAGCGGCTCGCTAGGCAGTACCGTAACAGGTAAAGGTAACCTTAGTGTCGATGGCGCCGGCTCGCAGTGGATTGGCAATAGCCTTTCAGTCGGTGGAGCTGGCATCGGAAAGCTCTTCATTGGCAACGGCGGGTCTGTAACCGTTACCGGCCTCAGCAATCTCGGCGGCTTCGGCACATTGGATTTTGGCGCGAACGGCGGCACTCTTAACACCGGCGGCTTCTATGCCGCTGGCTCCCAATTATCTGGTGCAGGTACCATCAATACCTCCGGGATCGTCAGCGACCTGAATCTGGTCTTTGATGCATCTCACGGCACCGCACAATCCTTCGCATTAAATGGGGTAAGCGTAAACCTGAGCCTGACCGGCGCCAACGCATTGGGTGTCGGCTATCTCGGCGCCGGCACTTTGCTCATCACGGATGGTGTCAACATTGCCTCCAATGGCGGCTTTCTTGGCTCCAAGGTGGGTGCCAATGGCGCGGCCACTGTGACCGGCGCGAATTCGAAATGGACCAACAGCGGGGTTATCACGGTAGGCAACGCTGGCAAGGGCTCCCTAGGCATCACGGACGGCGCAATCGTCACCAATACCAGCGCCACACTCGGCAACGTCGTCGGTTCCAGCGGTATGGTCAGCGTCGACGGCGCAGGCTCACAATGGATCAATAGTAGCAGTCTCACCGTCGGCAAAAACGGCACAGGAATACTCAACGTCAGTGACGGAGGGGCTGTTTCGGCTTCCTCTCTGATCATCAATACGTCGTCACGAATGACGGCCGATCTTGGCGCCGGCAGTTCCCTTACCGTCGGTAATGGCAGCGGAGCAATCACCAACAACGGCACCATCCGTCTTGCGGCCGGAGCCGACGCCGCCAACGGCAGCTACACCCCGATGGCTTACGGCACACTAACCGGCACAGGCAGCGTTCAAGCCCTGGGCGGTGTCTGGAATGGCAGCGCCCACACCGTCACCGTTTCCGATGCGGCCACGGCTTTGGCAGACGAAAGCAAAACGATAGATTTGTCCGTCAACCAGCGCTTGCTGGTCACCGATGCCGCCAGCGGCGACAGTGTCGGCCTGGGCTTTAAAGGCAGCACCACTCCCACCAGGCCTGACAATCTCGGCCAGCGAAGCCACCAGCGGCGAGCGCAGCCTGTTGCAAAGCGGTCTGGTATCCGGTCAAGGCGTGGTCAGTGCTTGGGACTTTACGCCTGGTGCCGGTTACGCTTCCGGCGACCCGGTTTATCTATCCATGCTGATCGGTGCCGGCTTCAAGCTGTCCGACCTGGCGGTCTGGCACTTCGACGGTTCAGCCTGGGCCAAATTCGCGGCCAACGATTTGGCCTATGACAACCACTACGCCAGCTTCACCGTTAACGGCTTCAGCGGCTACGCCGTTACCGCGCCGGTCCCTGTGCCTGCGGCGGTTTGGCTGTTCGCCAGTGCGTTGGCGGGGTTGGGGGCAGTGAGTCGGCGTAGCGTGGCTTAGTTCGACAGGAATCGATTATGAACGAAACCGAGAGTTTGGAATTTTTTACCGCGCAAGCGCAGGCTTTCGCTGAGACCCTGGCGAGCCGCCGGGGCCGCGACGATTTAGAGGATATCCGGCACAACTTGTGCTATATGTTATGAATATTGAATAATCTACTGATTTATAAATACTTTTTGTGGGTTATGAGTTATCAGGAAATTTCGGATGATTTTTGGGATCTTGTTGCGCCTTTATTGGAGCGGTTCAAACGCCGAAAGCCGGGTGGTTCCAAACCGCTGGAGTTCCGAGTTCTATTGAACGGCATCTTCTACCTCCTCAAAACGGGCTGCCAGTGGGCGTTTTTGCCGAGCTTCTACGGATCGAAAAGCACACTTCACGAACATTTTCAGCGTTGGGCGAGCGCCGGTATTTTCGCCGAAATGTTCAGACTGGGGGCGGCCAGGTATGAAGAACTCCAAGGATTCAAGTGGGACTGGCAGTCCATGGATGGCAGTCTGGTGCAAGCCCCTACGCGCCAATCGACAAGTCTGTCGGAGGAAGGGGTGGGCAGAAACCCCACGGATCGCGGCAAGAGTGGTAGCAAAATTCATCTCTTGACGGATCAGGAAGGCATGCCTTGTGGCGTGGCGCTGGCGGGTGCCAATGTTCACGACAGCCGGTTAGTGACGGCCACCGTCGAAGGTCTCGCCTTGTCCGCACCGAAAATCAAGCCTATGGAGGAAAGGCCTCACCTCTGTTTGGATAAAGCGTACGACATGAAACGCGTTGAGATCGAGGTGCTAAACCATGGCTACACACCGCATATCCGTCGGATTGGCGAGGAAAAACAGCATGTGACTCAGGACAGTCATCCCGCCAGACGCTGGGTAGTCGAGCGCACCTTTGCATGGTTGAAAGGATTTCGGGCTATCAGGACCCGCTACACCTGCAGGGGAGCCAACTATTTGGCATTGCTCCATCTGGCCTGCACTCTTGTACTCACTCGGCGGCTAGAGGCTATCGCCTAGCATCTTATGTGCCGGATATCCTCTTAATCGACGGCTTGTTGTCGCAGGCCTTCAGCAGTTTCGAAGGCAACGTGGAGAGGGAAGCCCAGGATTATCCGGCCATCGCTTGTCACAAGGGCTGCGCCACCTGCTGTACCTTGCGGGTGACCGCGACGGCGCCGGAAGTGTTGTTGATTGCCCGGTACATCGCCTGGGCTAAGTTTGCGGACGGCGAGATCAATCTGGCTAAGCGGGTTGCGAAGGCCAATCAACAAACCTGCGGCCTGGACGAAGCGCAGCGGGTGAAGTTGAGGCGGCGTTGCCCGTTCATCATGCAAGGCGCGTGTCTGATTTATCCGGTACGGCCGTTGGCGTGCCGGGGACATGCCTGTTACGACAAGCAGGCTTGCGTCGATGCGGCGGCCGGTCGAGTCGAGCGAATCCCCATTTCCGAGCCGCATCGGCTGTTTCGCGGCTTGATCCAGAACGCCATGCAGTCGGCGTTGCGCGACTCCGGCTATGCCTGGAGCCTTTACGAGCTGAATCAAGCGCTGCAGCTGGCGTTGAACGACGAAAGCTGTGATCGGCGCTGGGCTGGCGGCGAGGAGGTTTTTGCGCCGGCTCGAATCGCGGAAGTCAATCCTGAGGAGATGGGAAAAGTTTTCGAGCAGATTAAATTCCGCGCTTCTTCGGATGCGGAGATTGCGCCCGGCACCCTGCATTGAGCAGCAAGAAATGCAGGCTTTTCAATACTTAGGAAATGGTTACAAATAACTTCCCTGTTTCGGGTTACGAGGATTTTCCCGTTCGTCCTGAGCTTGTCGAAGGATGGACGAGAAAATCCGGGCATTCACCGTGCCAAACCGTTCATGCTTCGACTAGGCTCAGCACGAACGGTTTGGGGGGAATCATTTCGGGAAGTAATTTTTAGCGAAATCCTCTACAGGAGAACAACGATGATAGAAATACCTACCAAGCGTTTGCCGATGAGCATCGCCGTGGCCTTGGCGCTATTTGGGCAAATCGAAACAACGTTCGCCGATACGACGCTGAGCGTCGATTCAGTGGCCGACACCTATCTAAACAGTGACCCGCAGTTGTCCAACCGGGATTGGTCTAATTTTGGTGCGATGGGGATTTCGGCGAATCTGGCCAATCCGGCGAAAGGCATGAACACGCCCAGGACCATGGACGCGCTGATCGCTTACGACATGGCGGCGATCAAAACCCGCTTCGATGTCGAATTTGGCGCCGGTAACTGGCATGTCACCGACGTCAAGGTGAAGTGGTATTCCAATTACGACATTCTAGGCGTTGCCCCGCAGAACCCGCAGCTGAATGTGCCGGCCGCCGGCTCGTTCAATATTTCCCTGTTGACCCATAACGATTGGTTCAACCTGGCAACGGCGGGCGACAAGGGCTTTGCCAATACCGATCTGAATTGGGATTCGGTTTTCGGCAGCGGCGGGGCCTACAGCAATTTGCTGGACGGCGTGCAAACTCTCGGCACCTATCACTATACCGGCGGCAACTTCAACGGCGGCAACAATTGTCTCAACGAGGTTTGCGCGCCGCGCTTCTGGGATTTGGGCGATAACGCCAATTTATTCGGCATCATCGGCCATGGCGGTTTTGTGTCGCTGTTCGGCTCGGCGGCCGATAGCAACGTGACCTATATCGTCAGCCAGCGTAGCGCCAACGGCGCGCATCCGCAATTGTTCGTCAGCGCGGCGGCGGGCGTTGCCTCCGTGCCGCTTCCGGCCGGCATCTGGCTGTTCATCAGCGGCTGCCTGGCCCTGTTGGGTGTATCCGGCTGCCGTCATTTACCAACCCGGTCGGAATAGTCTCAGCCCCACAACACCCTCCTTTAACCGTTTATTAATCCGACCCTTAATTATCGTCGCGCCCGATTTCGCAGGAATGACGAGTACAGGGAATTTAAGGGCGACCTCAATAGAAGGCTTTTTATGAATACAAAGCAAATCAACCATTTCCGCCTGATGGCGCTGATCGCCCTGGCAGGGTTTGGCCAAACCGGTATGGCTTTGGCCGCTACCACCTTGAATATCGATGCCGTCGCCGACACTTTCATTTCCAGCGACCCGGACTATGCCAATCGCGATATGTCGGCGTTCGGGGCGATGCAGATTTCGGCGGATCTGCCGGATTACATTCAGGGCATCATGTACCCGCGAACCCTGGATTTGCTGGTGGCTTACGATACGTCGGCGATCAAGGCCAGGTTCGACATGCAATACGGCGCCGGCAATTGGCATGTCACCGATGTTTCGGTGAAGTGGTATACCAATTTCGACATTCTGGGCGTACCGGCGCATAACCCGCAGTTCAACGTGCCGGCCGCCGGTGACTTCAATATCTCGTTGTTGGCAAGCGATAATTGGTTTAACGCGTCTGCGGCCGGACCGCTGGGTTTGGCCAATAACGATCTGAACTGGAACTCAGTGTTCGGTGTCGGCGGCAAGTACGGCACCTTGCTGGACGGCATCCAGACCTTGGGAAGCTACAGCTATGCCGGCGGCAATTTCAACGGCACCAACAATTGCAGTAACGATGTCTGTGCGCCGCGTTTCTGGGATTTGGGCGACAACGCCGATTTGCTGGATCGCGTCGCCAGCGGCGGGATAGTCTCGCTATTCGGTTCGGCGGCGGACGCCAATGTCACTTATCTGGTCAATCAACTCACCAAACCGGGCGGCCATTCGCAAATCTTCGTCAGCGCGGCGGCCGGCGCTGCCGCCGTGCCGCTGCCGGCTGGTATCTGGTTGTTCCTGAGCGGCTGCTTGCCGATGTTAGCCGGTTTGAGACGCAAGCCCTATCCTCCGAAGGCTCGCCGCGCGGCCCAATAAATTTTATTTACGAGGTGCTTATGCGAATTATCCAGATATTTTTGCTGACCGGCGGCTTGTTGGCTGCGCAAGCGGCCCTGGCTATTGGGCCGGTGCCGGTTTCGTTACGCAATGTGCCTGTGCCGCCGGTACCGGGCCTATTGGACGGTGTCAATCCGATTGTCGTGAACAAGAACGCGGCGATAGCATTGGGCAAAGCCTTGTTTTGGGATCAGAATGTCGGCAGCGACGGCCAGGCCTGCGCGTCCTGCCATTTTCATGCCGGTGCCGACGGCAGGATCAAGAATCAGGTCAATCCCGGCCACAATAACGGTCATACTTTTGACGGCTTGGCTTCCGGTGGCGCTGGTCCGAATCACACGCTCAGCCTGGACGATTTTCCGCTGCATCAATTCAGCAATCCGGCCGACAACACCAGTCAAGTGATTTTCAGCAGCGATGATGTGGTGGGTTCCGCCGGCAGCTTCGGCGGGCAATATAAAACCACTTCCCAGTTCAGCGGCGCGAACGATCAATGTCTGCGTAGCGCCGATCCGTTGTTTAACGTCAACCGGATTGGCGTGCGCCAGGTGACCTCCAGAAATGCGCCGACCGTGATCAATGCGGTGTTCAATCACCGCAACTTTTGGGATGGCCGCGCCAACAATGTGTTCAACGGCAGCAGCCCATGGGGCGAGCGCGATCCGAACGCCGGCGTTTGGGTGAAAATAAACGCCCTCAGTGTGGTGAAACAGAAACTGCATCTGATCAATTCATCCTTGGCGTCCCAGGCCGTCGCTCCGCCTGTCAACGATGTCGAAATGGCTTGCCAGGGCAGGGGCTGGCCGGACATCGGCCGCAAGCTGTTGTTGCGGCAGCCGTTGCAGAATCAGTCTGTTCATCCCCAGGACAGCGTGCTGGGCACACTTAGCTTGAGCAACGGCGCCAGCTTGAAACCGGGTTTGAAAACCACTTACAAGAGCCTGATTACCCAGGCCTTCAATCCGCAATACTGGGCCTACAGCGGCGTCGGTCCGTTCGGCGCGCCGGTCTCTGGTGTGCCTTACAATCAGATGGAAGCCAACTTCGCGATGTTTTTCGGCATTGCCATCCAGTTGTACGAGTCCACGCTGGTATCCGATCAGGCCCCATTCGACTTGAGCCCGATCGATGCCAGTATGAAACCGACCTGGCGTAACGTTGTTGCCGAAACCCCGGCGAATACCACGACGCTGGTCGCGTCTTTGAAAAACGGTGTGGAATTATTCATTCATAACCATTGCAATCTTTGCCATGCCGGCCCTTCGCTCAGTTTAGCGGCAGTCGCCACCAACGCCGCGTTGCTGAAACCAATGCCCGGCGCTAGCTTCGGACCGCCGGACACGCCGATAGCCTTCGGGCCAAATGCCTTAGGACCGTTCAACGCAGCGTCCAAGGGAGGCTTGACCCAGTACGGCAATACCGTGACGCGTGATACCAATATTCAACAGCTGCCTAAATTAATGGACCTGGGCTTTACCAACATAGGCGCAGTAGCGGTCGAAGACGATCCAGGCTTGGGCGGGGTTGACGATTTTGGCAATCCGCTGTCCTTTACCGAGCAGTATGTCGGTTATTTGCTGGGCGATTCTGCGGCCATTATCGATCCCGGTGTGGACAGTATCCGCGCTTGCGATTTCATTAGCCCCTTGGCCTATAACTTACAGATTAATCTCCCCAATTATTTTTTACCGAGCGATGGCTTGATCGCCGACGGTAGCCGCGAAGGTGTGTTGCGCAATCAAAATTGCCTCAATCCAGTAACGGCTTTCATCCCGGCCCCGACCGCCGCGCAAGCCAATTCGGCGGGCTCGAAAATGGCGATAGCGACCCAAGGCGCGTTCAAGGTGCCGACGCTACGTAATGTCGAACTGACCGGCCCGTATATGCACAACGGCGGTATGGCCACTTTGCGGCAAGTATTGGAATTTTACGGCCGGCACGGCAATTTCAGCAGCGACACTCAGCATTTTCATCTTGCCAGTTTTTCTACCTTGCTGAATTCGGAGCAAAACATCACCGACCTGACGAATTTTCTGCTGTCGTTGACCGACGAGCGGGTCCGATACCAACGGGCGCCGTTCGATCATCCGCAATTGACGGTAATGCACGGGCAGGTTGGCAACGAATTGCAATTGACAGCTGGCAATCCGTTGAATGCCAGTCTGGCCCAGGATCAGCCGTTGGTGATTCCTGCGGTTGGCGCCGGCGGATCGGACGCGCCGACTTCGGCGTTTTTATCGGCTTCACCATAATTTGCTGCAAAAAGGCTAACGAAATGGGCCGGTCTATGAAAAACCGGGCCGGCCTATTCGAGTTCAAACAACAGTTCTTTGGATAGACTTATGAAACCATACCGTAACAAATATCTTTTAGTAGGTTCCGTATTGATAGCAAGTGTAATGGCGGTCGTTCCGACCGCTTCCGCCGATGTTAGCTACACGAGTTCGGCAACACTCCTCTATACGATTAACAGCATTACCAATCTTGACAATCCTAATGACTTGTCCGGACTTTCGATGTCGGGGTCGTTTTTAGAGTTGACCGGCGCCAATGATTTTTATGCCGCTACCAGCGGCGACGGTTCGTATCAAACCAATACCCCTAATTTTTCCGGAGCCCTAAGCCCGTCCGGTACATTCAGCGTCAGTGGCCATAGCGCACTCTATGGCTCTGTCAACACGTTCCATACCGGCGTATTTAGTATGGATTTTAGTAATACCGGCACCAACAGCTATACCGTTGATGTGAAATTGGATTACTGGCTAAACGCCGTGACTAACGGCATTTACGCCAACAGCGCTATTTTTCTGGATTTTTGGGATACCAACAACAATGTCAGTGGAGTGGACTACGCAGCAGCGGGCACTTATCTCGACCATGCCTACGATAGTCAATCGGTATCGGGTTTCGCGGATTTAGTGTTTACACTGGCTCCCGGTGCCAGCAATCGTTTTATCGCTAAAGTCGGCAGCCAATCCGGACTCGATTCCAGTAGTACCGCGCCGGTGCCCATGCCATCGGCGTTCTGGCTATTTGCAGCTGGTCTGTTGGGTATGATAAGCGTCAAAAAAATGGGCAGTATTGACGGCCGGGTTCTATAGATACCTTTATACGGCGGTATCTTATAGTCGGAATGAGTACGAGCAATTTGGGGGATTGTCGTTCGCTAGTTAAATTGCAGCTTTGATCGAATGCACTTATGGCGTTATAAATGGCGAATGCATGAGGCGATTGTCACCTAATCTTCGTTGGTCATGTATTATGAAAACTCTTAGTCATCATATTCATTCGTTAAAATGGCATGAAATCCACAGAGATAGAAACGGACGCTTCACTTCCGCGCCTAAAAATCACCCTACGCTTGCTGCATAACGATGAAATTGCCATGGGGCCGGGTAAGGCTGAGCTCTTGGCAGCGATTCAGAAAACCGGTTCGATCGCGGCCGCCGGTAAGACCATGAATATGAGCTACCGGCGGGCCTGGTTGTTGGTGGACGTGATGAATCGAAGTTTTTCCGGTCCTTTGGTACATGCCGCCAAGGGTGGCAGGCACGGCGGAGGAACGACGCTGACGCCGTTGGGGCTGCAAGTGTTGGATCAGTACACGAAAATGGCCACGGCTGTTAGTCATACCGCTCAAGCGTATTTGCCCTTGTTTTCCGGATTTATGGCTAAGCGGACGGATGGAAGCCCGACCGATGAATAGTAGGTTCGCAAATCATCATTAAGTCGCGACGTTCATATTCGGTGTCAAAGCGAGCCGGCGAACCCGGTTCGACGGGTATGGGTTCGCGGACTTCAGCGATGAGTTGCTTGGGACTTTCGTTAAAGTGCTGGTAACCGTCGAGACGGCGAAAAGCTTGCAAATGATTGGCATGCATGCTGGTGGATGAGGTTAGGGAAATTCTGGAATGCCCTCATCTAATATCCAACCACCACCGGATTTTGGGGCCGCTATTCGCACCGATTTCATTCAGGCGATGGTACGTGTCGACGATGTGTTGATCATTTTGCTGATTCTTAACCGGGTGTTATCCCTGGAAGACCTCTCGGCACTGGATAAATGAGCGCAGTCACAAGAGCCACACGAAGCCGATACTGTTAACCCTGATATGTTTAACGCGCTGTGCACAATGTGATCAGCATGGGACGACCTGTGTAGCGCAACAGGCAGTGGCATGGATTGGGGTAAGCGTCACTATTTTAGCGCGTTGACGCTGTCGCAAAATCAACAGCAGGCTAAAATATTTCCTGGGTCAGCGCTGAGCGTCGGGAATGATTGGCCGATCGAATTCCAGGGTTTTATGGATAGGCAGGTAGCAGAAGCCGGAATCGGCGCAGCCTTGATAAGTGATTTCCAGGCGCAACGTTGCGGATTGGTCGTCTTGTCGTCGTAGTGGCAGTTCCAGCTCCAGATGGTCTCGGTAAATTTCCACGCGGCCCAAATTACTGTCTTGCCAGGTTTGTCCGGTAGGAAACTGGGGGGCGCCAACCGTGGTTCCTGGTGTCAGCGAAACAAATTTGAATTTTTGCCGGTAAAGGTAATAGCCGGAGGAGATATTCCAGGACAAGCGTATCGCGTCGGCGTCCGGGCGGGCGCTCGCCAATTCGAAAGCCTGGCCGGCATCCAGGGGTTCTTCATCGGCCCATACGCTGGCACTGACTAAGAACGCCAATATCGATGAAAGCCAAAGCTTGGCAAGGAACAATGTAGGTATCCGCATAGCTTCAATGCAAAGTCGTCGTGGCGGGGGAATAATGTGTGTGGATAACGGCCGATAGCCGATTTGCCCGTACCGGCAAACCGGCTATTGAACAACGAAGGTTAGTGGTTATGATAGTCCGGCGCGTCGCGGAACGTCCATTGAATCGCGATATTGCCGAAGAAGCCCTCGCCGGGTTGGACTTGGGTGCGGTAATTGTTGCCGGGCAGGGCGATGCGGAAGGAGTTCAAGTCTTCATAGATCGGCAGGCCTACCGAGCCGCGTAATTTAAAGTTGCCGCCGAAGGCATTGAGAAACCGATAATCACCGACAAAAGCCAGATTGGTGGCCAGGCCGCCGCTGTTGGCGACTTTATTGCCTAGATCTTCGCTTTTTTGCGTGTAATTGGAATCGATTTCGATGCCCAGCATCAGGTCGTAGTTGGGCGTGTAATGAAGGGCCAGGCCTCCGGTTACCACGTCGCCGTATTTGTAATGATCGTCGTTTTCGGGGTTGGCATTGTATAGCGCGGAGGCATGTAGCCAAATATCTTTCCAACGCTGGGAATACAATAAACCGCCGGTGAATGTCGCGGTGCCTTTGCCTTGTTGCAGCCCGGCGCTCGTCACCAGGACTCGGTTGGCGTTGCGCTGACCATTGAACTCGCCGGTCGGCAGGCTGGTGCCCAACAACACACTGGCGAATTGATCGTATCGGGTGCTGTGCCAGAAGTTATAGCGGCCTTCGAGGCTGATATCGCCAAGGCCGTTTTCTGCGGAGACCGTATCGCGAACAGCGGCGTTTGCGGTGCTACGGCTCAAGGTATGCGCCCGTTTTTCGAACCAGGGCATGTTCATGAATAATGCCAGGCTGTCGGTTGGCGAATAGTTGAAAATCAACGCCTGTTGCATCACTTGGCTTTCGTTCGGGGCTTGCAACTGATTGCCGTTGCCTGCAATGAATTCGCCGGGCTCTGCGCCATTCGAGCCGTCTTTGACGTGGTCTTTTTGCATGTAGCCGTATACCATCCCCACGCTAAAATTCCCCTCTCCCGGCGTCACCGCGGTGCGGATCCGGAACGGCGCGGTGGTGCCGACTGGTGACGAATCCTGAAAGGCAATATTAAAATCGATGACTTCACCGCCTTCCTTCGCGGCAAAGGCCACCGCCTCGTCGCGCTCGGCGAAAGCGATATAGTTGGGCAGCATGTCGGGAATGACTTTGCTGCCAACCACATAAGTCGCGGCATCGGCATCGACCAGTTCACCGGATACCCAGTCGGTCACCTTGGCCGATTTCAATTCGGAGATGCCGCCAGCATCAGTCACTTCCCGCAATAGACACGCCACGCCACAGGTATATTCCTGGCTGTCGTCCTTGTAGGTGATGACGCCGGCGGTTTTGATGTATTGGTCTATCCACATGCCACAGACGCGGCAACTTGGACGTTGCTGTTTCTCATGCGGTGTCACGATCACCGGTTTCATCGAAGGGTCGTCGGCCCACGCCCAACCGGGCAGCAGTAGTTGGCAAAGTAGTACCATCCATAATGTTTTCATTGTCTTCATAAACTTCTCCTTATTTAAGTACTGTCGTAAAAAGCTTTTCGATCTCTTCCAGACCGGCTTCGCCGGTGATTTTTTCCCGCAACACGCCTTCGCGATCTATCACGAAACTGGTCGGCAAGCCGATTACGCCGAATTTTTTTGCCGTCAGGCCACGTTCGTCGATCAGCATCGGATAGCTTAATTGCGCGAAGCGTTTCCAGTGTTCATCACCGGCATCGTATTTTCCGACATTGACCGCGACCGGCACGAAGCCCCCATCCTTGTATTTTTGATACAAGGTTTCCAGGCCCAGCAAAACCTCCTTGTCGCAAAAGCCGCAGTCCAGCGACCAGAATCGCACCAGCCAGACCTTGCCGTGTAAATCCTGCGGCAAGGTGAAGGTCTTGCCGTGCAAGTCCTGCAGACTGACGACCGGCGCCGGATCGTCGATTTGCAGGCCGCCGCGCCGGTTGCAACCGGCCAGCGCGAGCAGGATCAAGCCCATCAGCAGCAGTCGTCGCCGAGTCATGCTCATCATCCGCGTCTATCCAGGGATTCGATGATCGCCGGCGTCACTTCTTGGTAACGCATGATCGATTTGCCCTTGTGATCCTCAAGAAACTCCTTGGCGGCTTCCTGATCCTTGAACGGCAGCAATTCGTGGCCCATGGGCCCCAGCACGTCGGAGCCGATCACATAAAACGCCGACTTGGCGTCTATCAATTCCACCTCGTAATAATCGGTCACCAGAATCTCGGTCATCTTCTCGACGGTCTTGCCAGGCGTGTATTTTTCGGTGTTGAAGATGTGTTTGAACATGTCCTTGGCGCCGTCGTAGAAATAGGCGCTGCCGCCCTTGAAATAAATCTGGGCGACCCATTTGGGGTATTTGTAGACGAACATGCCGCAAACCGGACAACGGTCCTGCTTGGTGATTTCTATTTGCTGATCCGCGCGACCATTCGTCATGGCCAAGAGCATGCATAAGCCCAGCAGCCAGGCCGCAAGCCGCGCCGCGTCTAAATGCGTTTTCATGATTCCTCCGACTCAATAGACGACTTCATAACTGATCTCCAGGCTGGAGCTGATTATTTCGTAGCTCACCAAGGCCGTGAACAGGCCATATAACAAAATCGAAGCCAGCGCCAGCTTGTCGATGAAGCCGTCCAGCACCTGATTCAAGCTGGCAACGCCGCGAAACGGCAGCAACAGGCCGCTGCCCATGCCGGCCACCACGGCGCCGAACAACAGCACGTACAGCAGATAGCCGATGTAGTTGTAATCCTGCATGATGATGCAGAACGGGCAGTGATGGGTCGGCAGTTCGTAGATGTATAGCGAGATCGCCGAGACGATGGCGACCAGCGAAATCCCAAACATCGCCAAACTCATTCCTGCGTACAGATAGCCGCCCTTGCGCTTGACGTAAAAAAACAAGCCGCTGAGCAAGGTCACGAACATCCCGCCATAAAAGACCCATAGCATTTGTTTGGCCGGCAATGAGGCGATTTCCGAACCCAGGCCCTCGGCTTTTTCACTGCTGAACAGGCTTCCGCAACAGGACGTGATCACATCGGCCCGCATCCCTAAGAAATAAAAACTTTCCAGCACGGTTTCGACGGCGATGAACGGCGTGATGACCACCAGCAACAGATATTTTTTCTTGATCAAGGGATAGTCGTAACCCTGATTGTCGGCGTGATTCAGTACCAGCCAAAGCCCTGCCAGCATGAAGTTGAGGATTTTCAATTCCAGCGTCGGATAGCCGAAGCCGTTGACATTCAACGTGCCGGCCCCGCACATCGCGCCGACGAACAAGGGAGCCAAGGCATCGGCCGTGAAAATATATAAAAACAACGACAAGAGCTGCAGGCCGAACACGAAGCTCAGCACCGTCGAAATCAGATAAGTCTTGCGCTCCAGTACCAACTGCAATTCGTCGCCGCTCTCGATGTTCCAGTGCTTGAGGATTTGCGCGCCGTAATAGGCCGCATAGATCAACATGCCGCTCGATACATACGAGGCCAACAGATTGGCGATGACGGTGGGGTTCAGGATCACTTCGGGCTATCCTCGAGCCTGCCGTCGCGCAGATTCACCACGTCGTCGACGATGATCGAATCGTAAACCAGCGGGTCATGGCTAGTGATGATGACCGTCTTGCCTTGCGCCTTGAATTGGTCGACGATTTCCATGAAACGGTAGGACAGCGTGGTATCCAGATGCGCGGTCGGTTCGTCGGCGATGATGATTTCGGGATCGTTGATCAGGGCGCGGACGATGGCTACCCGCTGCGCCTCGCCGCCGGACAGCCACTCCACTTTCGACGCCGCCTTGCTGGACAGATTGAGTTCATTCAAACCGTTCATCGCCTTGATTTTCAAAGAGGCGCGCTTTTCGCCGAGCGGATAGGCCGGCAGCATGACGTTCTCCAGCACCGAGATACCCTTGATCAGATTGGGCTGCTGAAAGATGAAACCGAAGGTCTTGCGGCGGATGTCGGTCAAGAAACGCTCCGGCAGGCTGGTAATCTCCCTATCCTGCAATTTGACCCGGCCGGCCGAGGGCCGACTCATGCATCCGACGATGCTCAGCAAGGTGGTCTTGCCGGAACCGCTGGGGCCTTTCAGCACCGTGACCTTGTTTTCGGCGATATTCAGATTGACGCCGTTGATCGCCGAAAATTCGCTGGGGCTGCCGGCATTGAAGACTTTTCTGACATTCAGCAATTCGATCATGGCTATTCTCCGGTGTGGCGCATCGCGCTGTCGGGGTCTATGGTTGCCGCGCGCCAGATGGGGACGATGGTCGCCACGGTATAAGGCACCACGGTCAGAAAAAATAAGGTGGTCAACTGTTCGGCATTGACGAATGGCGTCAGCGCAAAGTTGGGATACAACGCCGACCAGCCTTTCAAGGCCGGTTCGAACACCGCGGAGCCGGTAAAAAATACATGGATGTAGGCCAGAATCACCCCGCTGAAATACGCAGTCAGCGACACCATCGCCCCTTCCCAGAACTTCATCTGAATCACGTCGCCGGTTTCCCAGCCCACGGCCTTCAGGATGCCAATCTCGCGCCGTTCGCCAGCGCTTAGCCCTGAGGCCTTGTCCCAGGCGAAAATCACGAAGGCCAGCACCGCCGCCGAAAACACCACGATCATCATGCCGCCGCGCCAGTTGAAGATGGAATCATAGGTTCTGAGGATTTCGTCGCGGATGATGGGGCGGGAGTCGTGCAGTTTTTTCTTGATCTTGCCAGCCACGGTCGCTATCTCGCTGGGATTTTTAACAGTAACGATGACGTCGGTGATCCATTTATCGTCGATGCCGAACAGTTTTCTGAAGTCCTGGCCGTTGACCAGAATCAAATCCGACGATACCAGTTCGGATTCCGACGCCAGCGTGCCGGCTACTTTCAGGTTCATGATTTGACCGTCGAACGCCATGAACGGCATGTAATCGCCGGGGCCAATCTCGCGCATCCGCGCCACACCGTTGCCGATGATGAGTGTGCCGGCTTCCGGGGCCGCGCCGTCGTAGTCATACAGCGGCTTGTTGACATCGGCTGCGCGTGGATCGTGAGGATCGACCACGACAGTAGTGCGAGCTTTTGAAGTTGATTCGTCGATGGGCTTTGATGGTGTCAGTAGTGTGTAATTGGCTTGCACCAGACTGTCGTAGTAATAGCCCCATAAGCGGCTTTCGACATCGGCTACACCGCGAATAGCCTTGATCTCGTCGATGTAACTGACCGGAAACAGGTCGTGGCGGCCAGCGACGATTTTTTGCACGACGATTTCTGGCGAGCCTTGCAGAATCAGTTTGGCTTCCTTCTTGATCGAATAGGTAAAAAACATCGTCGAAGCCAGAATGAACACGATCAGCGTATATAAGGCCAGCAAACCGATGTTTTTGACTTTACGCCGTAATAGTGAAGAAATCGTAAAATCGATGATGTAACGTTGTTTTTCGATCCAGACGGTCATGGTATGTCGTTATGAAGATTGGGCTCGGTGAAAGACCCGGACGGGAAATGTTCCAGCGACAAGGGATGATCCTGGAAGGCGGTATTCAAATCGGCCTGCGACAGATGCCGGGTGTAGCGGGCTTCGGTGAACAGACAAAGATCAGTCAGACGCAGATTTTTGACCAGCATGGTTTTGTGCTCAAGGATGCCGCGCTGGGTCGTTTCGCTGAAAGAAGCATGGAGTAACAATGCACCCAACAGCACGGCTTCGCTGAGGATGCTTAGAAAAAATAGTGAGGAATTTCTCATAAGCGACTGGCTACCCAATGCGTTGCTTTTCAGGATGCTCGTCAAGGTGAGCAGGCAACAAAATGTCGTAATCTGCTTACATTTTGTCATTTTTGCCAAGCCATTATCAGCACAAAACCCAGGGTTAGCAAGGTAGGCGGCTTAGCAATGGTGACGAATCGATAGTCGAAAAATGGATCGCCTATAGCTGGGTAAAATCAAACCAAAAATTGCTTTTTAGTTATATATCAAACACTAGTAAATTAGTATTTGGTTAGTGATAAATATAGCTATGTTATTTAGCGTGGTTTATTGCGTGATATGCCTCAGTATTAAGGCGATCGAGCACCCGATTTTTTACAAAACCGGATTATGAATCCACTGGATCTCGAAAAAAACTCAAAATTTGTTGCCACTCTTCCTTGAATTGTCGTATCAGGCGCTGTTGATCGTCCTCATCAGCTGGCGGCTGTTCGGACTGAATCAAGGGCGGGGCGCCAGGAGTGCTGTCTTTGGCCGGCTGTGGATCTTCGATCACGATAAACGTTCCCGGTATCATCCCCATCCAGCAACTCCAGGGCACTACGCCAGCCTCGGCGGGCGTGAATTCAATGACCTGTAAACCTTTCTGCAGCTTGATGTCCAAGCCGTAATCACGGACGACGATTTCCTTGTTGCATTCGTTCAATTCCTTGACGTTGATGGCCCATTTTACCGGGATACCTTTTCGCAACGTGAACTTGTTCGGCGAGAAGCGGGTTTTTAAAACATCCATGTGTATGGTTTGTTCAGTGTCGCAACTAGGTGATTCGGCGGCGGTGGGGGCCAATTCCTGAGAGGCTCGGGCGACTATAGTGTTGAAATCGAGTCCGCTGCCAGTTACCGCCAAGCCGCGATTGAGCATGATCAACCCCAGCGCCATCACGATCACCCCGGAGGCCTTCAATAGTTTTGGCGTCAGATTGCCGGACAACAGACTGGTCAGAAATCCGAAACCCAGCAATAACGGCAAGGTGCCTATGCCAAAAAAGAACAGGACGGCGGCGCCCTGGGACCAACTGCCGGTACCGGCCGCCAGCACGTACATGGCTTGCAGCGGCCCGCAAATGATCATCAAGCCGTTCAACAGCCCGATGGCGAACGGATTGCTGTGTTTGCGATATTCCTTGCCGACGAAGCGCATCACGAATGCCGGGGTCTTGAGCTGGAAATGACTCAAGGCCGGAATAACCTCCAGCATATGCAATCCGAACAACATCAGAAAAAAACCAGCGGCAACACCGACAGCGCCTTGAGTGTAGGGTGTGAAGGCAACGATGGCGCCGAATGCACCAAACAAGGCCCCAATAGAAGTATAGGAAATGGTCTTGCCAAGGCCATACAAAAAATGCGTGGCGTAGGATTTTTGCCCAGAACTGGCGCTTTTGGCGGTATAACCCAAAATCAAGGGTCCGCACATACCCACGCAATGAAAACTGGTCAAAAAGCCGATCAGGATCAACAAACCGTAATTTACATCGCCGGTCAAATTCGGCATGCCGGCGTGATCCATGAACCAACTGTCCAGCCAGAGAATGAAAATAATGCCTAGCAACGCCAAGGTGATCATGGCGGTTTTTTTTACGATGCCATTGTTGGCTTCTTTGGGATGGGCGGCCATGATGGAGTTCCGAAAAGTATAAAAAGTACGAATCAGACCAAAAGCCTTTCAAGGGTGCAAATGAGTTGACCGACTGGATGAAGTGGTCCAAGATTATTGAATGTAGATATGGTGGTCAAGTTTCATATCGAAATTTTCGATTTAGCGATTAGGCCACCGCTTAGGCTGCACGGTCACTCTCACGGTTTCAAGAACACGGAAGCAAGTTATGAATGACATAGAAAAAACCAGAGAATCCGTTGGCGACGGTCACCATAAAAACAGCGCTCGTAAAGGCAAATCCGGTCGTATGGCGCCTGCTACCCGAGGTGAAACGCTGGTCAAGGGTGTGCTCATGGGCTTCATCATCTCCGGTGTCACTCACGCCAGCAAAAATATCACTCGTGTGCTGTTCAGACACCCTCTCGTTTTGTTGTCCTCCGGTGCTGTCACTGGTTACCTGACACATAAATACCGAAAAGAGATTGTCGCAATTGGCACTCAAACCGCGATGGAAAGCAAGCATTTCGTACTGAGACAAAAAGAAAATTTATTAGACTTGGTTGCCGAAAGCCGAGAATATGCAGGCGAACGAGACAAATCTAAATAACCACTTTTCACACGTAGTGAGGTAACGATAATGGCACATGTACACGGAGCAAAGGCGGTCGCAGACGCGGGCGCAAAAATGATGGATACCGCAATGAGCAAAATGAGCGAGACCATGACGCATCCGATGATGACAGGCGCTGTCGCGGGTGCAGTTGCAACCGCCAAGACAAGCGCACTGAAGAAAATCCTGACCCACCCAATTACCTTGCTTGGAGCTGGTTTTGCGTTGGGTTACTTCGCGTATAAATATCGCCACGATATCATCGAAACGCAACCGCACGAAGAATAAACTGTGGTTTGCCCGCGAAAAGCGCGAAACCAAGGGCTTGCAACGTTTTTGTTATTTTAGGACGCTGTCGAAAAAACCAAAACATTGGGTTGGCGTAGCCCGACAAAATCAAATCATTGGGGCCTTTTCCAAGACGCGTTAGCTAGAATTTCCGGAGATCGTTATGACAACGAACCATGAAAACGTCAAACTGGCTCACGGCGAACTGGTACATAAGCTCAAGCGCCGCATCCGCATAATCTCGCCGGTTTTGGAGAAAGACCCGGAACGCTGTTACATCCTGGAAATCCTGCTGAAAAAACGCCCCGGTATCGTCGACGCGCACAGCGTACCAGCCATAGGCTCGCTGACGATACGTTTCGATCCATTGAAATTGTCGTCAACCAGTCTGTTGACCGTGCTGGATGCATTGCTGGGTAACGTCGGCCAGAAAAACAGCCACCATCCTTTGGCTGCCGAAGCGCTGGAGGCCGATCCCAAGCAAGCGGAGCAGGAATACAATCTGGCCATCGAAGGCATGACCTGCGTATCCTGCGCACTGCTGATCGAAATGCTGCTGCGGCGCGATCCGTGCATCACCGTCGCCAACGTCAATTACGCCTCGGAGTCGGCTTTAATCAAAGGCCGTTTGAGTAAAGAGCAAGTCACCGCCCTGATCGAAAAAGCCGGTTACAAGGCTCACAGTTTCGATAATCTGGCACAACGCCAGGTGCTGATAGCACGCGAAAAACAACGTCTGAAAGACGCTCGAAACCGCGCGATACTGTCGGTGGCTTTAAGCGTACCGGTCATGGCGATCGGCATGGCGGCGCCCAGCTCGCGCCTCTGGCACTGGGCGCAACATTTGTTGGCGATTCCGGTGGTGTTCTGGGCCGGTAGGCCCTTCTTCGTCAAGGCCACCAAACTGGCCAAACAGGGCGCCACCAATATGGACAGTCTGATCGCGATGGGCGTCGGCTCGTCTTACGGCTACAGCCTGTTCTCGCTACTGGCCGGCAAGCGCGGGCTGTATTTCGATTCGGCCACCGGCATCATTACCTTCGTATTGATCGGCCGCTATCTGGAAGAAAAGGCCAAGGGCAAGGCCCACGAAGCCATCCGCAAATTGGTCGATCTGCAACCTCAGCATGCCACCTTGCTGCGCGATGGCCAGGAAACCGTCGTCATGCTCGATCAAGTAACCGTCGATGACATCCTGCTGGTGCGGCCCGGCGAAAAAATCCCGACCGACGGCATCGTGCTGGAAGGCCTGTCCGCTGTCGACGAAGCCATGGTCACCGGCGAAAGCCTGCCGGTCATCAAACAGACCGGCGACAAATTGGTCGGCGGCTGTATCAACGCCAACGGCGTATTGAAGATGCGCGTCACCGCGGTCGGCAACGACACAGTGCTGGCCAACATCATTCACATGGTCGATCAGGCCCAATCGGCTAAGCTGCCGATACAGAAAACCGTCGATCGCATTTCTTCGGTTTTCGTGCCGTCGGTGATGGCTATTTCGGCTTTGACGTTCGGTGGCTGGCTGCTGACCGGCGCCAGTTTCGGCTTTGCTCTTACCAACGCCATCGCGGTATTGCTGATCGCCTGTCCATGTTCGCTGGGACTGGCGACGCCGATGGCCATTATGGTTGGCACGGGCCAGTCGGCCAAACGCGGCGTCTACATCCGCAATGGTGGCAGCCTGGAGATGGCTTCCAAACTCAATAGCATCATTTTCGACAAGACCGGCACCATCACCGAAGGCAGGCCTGAGGTCACCGACTTCATCATCGCCGCCAGACAAAACGAAACTAAGCTATTGGCCTTGGTCGCCGCGGCCGAAGACGGTTCCGAGCATTTCCTGGCCAAGACCCTCGTCGCCTATGCCGAGTCGCGTAGCGTTAAGCCTGGGCAAGTCGAGGCCTTCGAAAATTTTCCGGGCCACGGCATCAAGGCCAGGATCGACGGTTCGGAGGTCTTGATAGGCAACGCAGATTGGCTGCAAGACTTGAAAATCAATGTCAAAACCCTGGGCAAACATGCCTCACCTTTGGCGGCACAAGGCAAGACGCCGGTATTCGTCGCGATCGACGGCAAGGCGGCGGGCTTGTTCGGCATTGCCGACAAACCGCGCGAGCACGCTGCCGAAGCGATTCATCGTCTGCGCAAATTGGGCGTCGAACCCTTGATGGTCACAGGCGATACCGAAGCCACCGCGCGCTACATCGCCGAACAAGTCGGCATCACCACCGTCATCGCCCACGCCAAGCCCGAACAAAAGCTGGACATCGTCCATCAATTGCAAGCCAAAGGCGCCAAGGTCGGCATGATAGGCGACGGCATCAACGACGCGCCGGCACTGGCCGCCGCCGACGTCGGTTTTGCGATCGGCACCGGCACCGACGTAGCGATCGAAACCGCCGACCTGACGCTGGTCAGCGGCGACATCGGCAAGGTCGCTGAAGTCATGGAACTCAGCGGCGCAACCTTGCGTATCATCAAGCAAAACCTGTTCTGGGCGCTGGGCTACAACACCGTGGCGATCCCGGTGGCGGCGATGGGCAAGCTGAATCCTATGATCGCCTCGGCGGCGATGGCGATGAGTTCGATTTCGGTGGTTCTCAACTCGCTACGTTTGCAACGTAAGTAAGTAATGAATTTACTTATCTTGTTCGATTTAGAGTCAAAATTCTTTTTGCTTGGAGGGATGATAAATTGACAGAGTTTAAAGCACGACTCGCCAGTTTTTCCTGTGTTTGAATTGAAAAAAAGTTCTGAAATCCGATGTTCGATGCCTAAAGAGTCGGCTCTTGCTGTGTAGAGCGCGGCCGTGTAAACGGTTTCTAGGATAGGATTTCCAGAAAAAGCTTGCATAAACGATTTGGATCGTTATAATGCGCGGCTCGAACGATAGACTTTAGGCGCGTAGCTCAGTTGGTTAGAGCACCACCTTGACATGGTGGGGGTCGGTGGTTCGAGTCCACTCGCGCCTACCAAAACATAAAGCACCGCATGACGGTGCTTTTTTTATTGTGGAATCGAAAATGCCTGTAATTACTTTGCCTGACGGCTCTCAGCGTCAATTCGACCAAGCGGTGTCTGTAATGGATGTGGCCCTGTCTATCGGTACGGGTTTGGCTAAGGCGACGTTAGCGGGCAAGGTGAACGGCAAGCTGGTGGACGCCAGCACGTTGATCGATTCCGATGCGAGTCTGCAAATCATCACTGCCAAGGATGCGGAAGGCGTCGATGTGATTCGTCATTCCACCGCGCATCTGTTGGCGCAGGCCGTCAAGCAATTGTTTCCCTCTGCGCAGGTTACCATTGGGCCGGTCATAGAAAACGGTTTCTATTACGATTTTGCCTTTGAGCGTTCCTTTACGCCTGAAGATCTGGTGGCTATCGAAAAGAAGATGCTGGAGCTGGCAGCTCAGGATATTGCCGTCAAGCGTTCTTTGATGTCGCGCGATGAGGCTGTGAAGTTCTTCGAAAGTTTGGGCGAGAAATATAAAGCCGAAATTATCGCTTCGATTCCAGCTAACGAAGATTTGTCTTTGTACCAACAAGGCGAGTTCACTGATTTATGCCGGGGCCCGCATGTGCCCAGCACCGGCAAGTTAAAAGCCTTTAAATTGATGAAAATTGCCGGCGCCTATTGGCGAGGCGATTCCAAGAACGAGATGCTGCAACGCATTTACGGTACTGCCTGGGGTGACGGTAAGGAATTAGCTGCTTATCTGCATCGCCTGGAAGAGGCCGAGAAACGCGACCACCGCAAGATCGGCAAGGCGCTGGATTTGTTTCATACCCAGGAAGAAGCGCCGGGCATGGTGTTCTGGCACGACAAAGGCTGGACTATTTATCAGCAGATCGAGCAATACGTGCGCGAGAAATTGCGCGTCAACGGTTACGGCGAAGTCAAAACCCCGCAAATTGTCGATCGTAGCTTATGGGAAAGGTCAGGGCATTGGGATAAATTCAGTGCGATGATGTTCACCACGAATTCGGAAAACCGCGATTATGCGGTCAAGCCGATGAATTGTCCTTGTCATATCCAGATTTATAATCAAGGCATCAAGAGTTACCGCGATTTGCCGGTGCGCCTGGCCGAGTTCGGCTCCTGCCACCGCAACGAGCCATCCGGTACTTTGCATGGTCTGATGCGGGTTAGAAACTTTGTGCAGGACGATGCGCATATTTTCTGCACCGAAGATCAGATTCAATCCGAAGTCTCTACCTTCATCGATTTGTTGTTCGAGGTGTACAAGGATTTTGGCTTCGAGGAAGTGATTATCAAGCTGTCGACCCGCCCGGAAAATCGGGTCGGCGACGATGCGGTCTGGGATAAGGCGGAAAGTGCCTTGGAATTGGCATTGAACAATAAAGGCCTGGATTGGCAATTGCAGCCGGGCGAGGGCGCCTTCTACGGCCCTAAAATAGAGTTCTCCTTAAAAGATTGTATAGGTCGGGTCTGGCAATGCGGTACTATACAGGTTGATTTCTCGATGCCGGAAAGATTGGATGCCTCTTATATAGGCGAAGATAGCGCCAGGCATGTGCCGGTGATGTTGCATCGGGCGATCCTGGGTTCCTTGGAGCGTTTCATTGGGATTTTGATCGAGCAGTATGCCGGAACCTTCCCGCTATGGCTGGCGCCGGTGCAGTTGGTGGTAATGAATATCACCGACCGCCACGCCGATTATGCCGAGCAGGTACGGCGAGAACTTGAAAAACAAGGTCTTAGGGTCAAAATTGACTTGAGAAACGAGAAGATAGGCTTTAAAATCCGCGAGCATTCCATGCAGCGTGTGCCGTATCTTTTGATTATCGGCGACAAGGAATTAGAAACTCAGACTGTCAGTGTACGCACGCAGCAGGGCGAGGATCTAGGAAGTCTGTCAATTGGCGAACTTGGCGAACGCTTGAGAAACCAGATTGCGGATCGAAAATAATAACAACTTGGAGGATTAGGGTATCAGCTCTAAAAAAGATGCAACGCGCTTAAATACCGAGATTACCGCCAGACGGGTTCGGGTAGTAGGCGCTGAAGGTGAACAAGTCGGGGTTGTTTCAATAAACGAAGCGTTACAGCTCGCCTACGATGCAAACATGGATCTGGTCGAAATATCGCCCAATGCTGATCCTCCGGTTTGCAAAGTCATGGACTTTGGCAAATATCAGTTTGAGTTAAACAAAAAACTGCAAGCCGCCAAGAAAAAGCAAAAACAAATCCAGATCAAGGAAATCAAGTTTAGGCCCGGTACCGAAGAAGGCGATTACCAGGTCAAACTGCGCAGCCTGATCAAATTTCTAAGCGAAGGCGATAAAACCAAGATCACCGTGCGTTTTAAAGGCCGTGAGCTGACTCATCGCGAGTTGGGTATGGACTTGTTGAAACGTATTGAGACCGATCTGGAAGAAATGGCTATCGTCGAGCAATTTCCCAAGCTGGAAGGCCGACAAATGGTCATGGTGATGGGCCCTAAGAAAAAGAAATAGCTTCACCAAAATGGTTTTAGCCGTTTTTTTAAAACGGCAACGCGATTCAGGAGCGAATCGGCTAGCGGATACTTTTGTGTCCGGAAATTCAATGGGGCCAAGCATTTTGCCTCACTGGGTTTTATCTCAGGGACTTTACTTTTAATCATTGGAGAAAACAAATGCCAAAAATGAAAAGCCATAGTGGTGCCGGCAAGCGCTTCAAGAAAACCGGAACTGGCGGTTTTAAATGCAAACAATCGCATAAGCGTCATATTCTGACCAAAAAAACCACCAAACGTAAAAGACAACTGCGTAAAACAGCCATTCTTCATCCGTCGGATACGCCATTGGTTGCGCGTATGCTGCCGTACAGTTGATTTATAATTGATATTGAAGAGAGTAGAACATGGCTAGAGTTAAACGCGGCGTCACCGCTAGAGCAAGACATAAAAAGATTTTAAAACTGGCAAAAGGTTACTACGGTGCCCGTAGCCGGGTTTACCGCGTCGCCAAGCAAGCGGTCATCAAGGCCGGTCAATATGCTTACCGCGACCGTAAACAGAAAAAACGCCAATTTCGCGCCTTGTGGATTGTGCGTATCAATGCTGCCGCACGTTTGTACGGTATTTCCTATAGCCGTTTGATCAACGGTCTGAATAAAGCCAATGTTGCGATCGATCGCAAAGTATTGGCCGACTTGGCTGTACGCGATATCGACGCTTTTGGTGCGATCGCGAAAGTGGCTATAGCGAACCAAAGCAAACCGTAAGGAAAATATTGAGTCACTCTTGCTGAGTGGCTTAATCGCTCGACTCCCTGTCTTTGGTAGGGAGTTTTTCGCCCGATCCCGTCGGCGGAAACCTATCGTTTTGGAATTCCCCTCAATTGCAGACAAAAGTGAGCTGAGTCGTGTCGGCTAGTATCGAAGATATTGTTACGCAGGCATTACAAGAGCTTGCAAGTGCAACAGACCTTAGCCAACTGGATCAGGTCAGAGTCAATTATCTTGGCAAAAAAGGTTTATTTACTCAGCAGATGAAAGAGCTGGGTAGCCTCGATCCGGAGCAGCGGCGAAGCGCTGGTCAGGTTATCAACGATGCTAAAAATACCTTTCAAGAAGCCTTGGATGAGCACAAACTAACGTTGGAACATGCCGAATTGGCAGCCCGTTTGGCTAGCGAATGCATAGACGTCACCTTGCCTGGTCGCGGCCAAGCCGTATCCGGTTTGCATCCCGTCACGATTACCCTGCGGCGGATTGCCAAAATTTTCGCCAGCGTCGGCTTCAACGTAGTTGAAGGCCCGGAGATCGAAGACGATTATCATAATTTCGGTGCATTGAATATTCCCGAGCATCATCCTGCGCGGGCGATGCACGATACCTTTTATTTCGATGCCCACACGGTATTGAGAACCCATACCTCTCCGGTGCAGATCCGGGTGATGGAATCCGAAAAACCGCCCTTGAAGGTCATCGCACCGGGCCGGGTGTATCGCTGCGATTCCGATTTAACCCACACGCCGATGTTCCATCAGGTGGAAGGCTTTCTGGTTGACACCGATGTCAGTTTCGCCGATTTGAAAGGCGTGGTGTTTGAATTTCTGCGGGCTTTTTTCGAGAAAGACATTCAAGTTCGCTTCCGTCCATCCTATTTTCCGTTTACCGAGCCTTCTGCCGAGGTCGATATCGAGTGTGTGATTTGCGATGGCAAAGGTTGTCGGGTTTGTAGCCAAACCGGCTGGCTGGAAGTCATGGGTTGCGGCATGATTCATCCGGAAGTGTTTAAATCTGTCGGCATCGATAACCAAGTTTATTCCGGCTTTGCCTTTGGCATGGGCGTCGAACGCTTGGCGATGTTGCGCTACGGCATTAACGATTTACGGATGTTTTTCGAAAACGATCTCAAATTTTTACAACAGTTTAAGTAACGGTGGATAGTAATCATGCAAGTCAGTGAAGCCTGGTTAAGAGAACTGGTCAATCCGCCTGTCGCTACCGCCGAATTGGTTGAGCAGTTGACCATGGCCGGTCTGGAAGTCGATGCCGTAACGCCTGTTGCCGCCGAATTCAGCGGTGTAGTCGTTGGAGAAGTGCTGTCCACCATTCAACATCCTAATGCCGATAAACTTAGGGTTTGTCAGGTCAACGTTGGCCAGGTCGAACCGTTGCAAATCGTTTGTGGCGCCAGCAACGTCCGGCCTGGCTTGAAAATTCCTGCGGCGTTGATCGGCGCAGTATTGCCTGGCGATTTTAAAATCAAGGAATCCAAACTGCGTGGCGAATTGTCGTTTGGCATGCTGTGCTCGGAAAAAGAGTTAGGCTTGGCGGTTAGTTCGGAAGGTTTGATGGAATTGCCGGCAGATGCGCCGGTTGGTGTCGATATCCGCGATTATTTGGCACTGAACGACAATGTGATCGAGTTGGGTTTGACGCCAAACCGAGCCGATTGCTTGAGCGTCGAAGGCGTTGCCAGGGAAGTGGCGGTGTTGAATAAGCTGCCGTTCCAGGCAACGGCGTTCGCTACTATCGAACCGCAGCACCAACAAACCCTGGACGTTAAGGTCGAAGACTCTCAAGCTTGCCCGGTTTATCTCGGGCGTTTGATCAAAAATATCAATCCTGCCGCGGTCACGCCATTGTGGATGCAAGAACGTCTGCGCCGTTGCGGCATTCGTAGCTTAAGCCCGGTCGTCGATGTTACCAATTATGTGTTGATTGAACTGGGTCAACCGCTGCATGCTTTCGATGCCGATAAACTGAGTGCGCCAATTGTGGTTAGACGCAGTCGAGCCGGCGAGTCCTTGGCTTTATTGAACGATCAAACCATAGAACTGGACGGCGAAGCGCTAGTGATTGCCGATCAGCGGCAAGCCTTGGCTTTGGCCGGGGTGATGGGCGGCAAGGACAGCGCGGTATTCGGTGAAACGCGCGACATTTTCCTGGAGTGCGCTTTTTTTACGCCGCTCAATGTGGCTGGTAAGGCTCGCCAATTTGGTTTGCATACCGATTCCTCGCACCGCTTCGAGAGAGGCGTGGATTTTAATTTACAACGCCGTGCCATCGAGCGCGCGACCCAATTGATTCTGGAGATTGCCGGCGGTAGCCCCGGTCCGGTTCAAGAAGTGATTGCTGCTGCGGCGCTGCCGGCCAGAGCGCCGGTCAAATTGCGTAGCCAGCGTATTGCTAAAGTGCTGGGAATTCAATTCGACGACGATGAGGTGCATACCTTGTTCGAAGGCCTGGGGATGCAAGTCCAGGCATCCGAGAGTGGTTGGGAAATTACCCCGCCGGGTTTTCGTTTCGATATCGCCATAGAAGAAGATTTGCTGGAAGAAATTGGCCGAATCTACGGTTATAACAATTTACCTAGCAGCAGTCTGTTGATGCGTTCCGAGCTGGGGAAGGCGCCTGAGGCGCAGTTGCCATTGGCCAGATTGCAGGATTGTTTGGTCGATCGCGGTTATCAGGAAGCGATCACCTATAGCTTTGTCGACGAGGCGATGCAAAATGCCGTTGCGCCGGGCGAAGAGTTTATCCGGATTAAAAACCCGATATCCTCCGAGTTGGCGGTCATGCGTACCACGTTATGGTGCGGTTTGCTGAACGCAGCCTTGTACAATATCAACCGCCAGCAGAATCGGGTACGCTTGTTCGAAACTGGCTTGCGGTTTTTCTATCAAGACGGGCAAATTCAGCAACGGAAAATGTTATCCGGTTTGGCCTTGGGTACGGTTAATGCCGAGCAATGGGGCGAAAAAGCCAGGAAAACGGATTTTTTCGATGTGAAAGCCGATGTCGAAGCCTTATTTGGTTTAGCCGGTATCGGCGCCGACTTCGTAGCATTTCAGCATCCGGCATTGCATCCCGGCCAAACTGCACAAATTAAAAACCAACGCGGCGACGTATTAGGTTTGATTGGCATGTTGCATCCGACATTGGAGAAGCAATTGGGTTTCGATAGCCCGGTGTTTCTGTTCGAGTTGGAGCAAGACGCTGTGTTGGAGCGCCAGGTGCCTAAATTTAGTCCATTATCCAAATTTCCTTCCGTACGCCGAGATATGGCGTTATTGGTAGAGGAAGCAGTATCGGTTGCTACGATTATCAGCACTATTGAACAGTGTCAGGAAGCGGCAATACGCGAAATATCGATTTTCGATATTTATCGTGGACAAGGCGTAGTCGAGGGTTGCAAGAGTGTCGCGTTAGGTCTGGTTTTGCAGGATTTTACACAAACCCTTACCGACACCGAAATTGATGCTATATTTCGCAAAGTGCTGGACACTTTAGCGGCTAAACTGAATGCAAAATTGAGGGAGTGATTGTGGCATTAACCAAAGCAGATATTGCAGAGAAATTGTTTGAAGACCTCGGTTTAAACAAACGAGAAGCTAAAGAAATCGTAGAGTTATTTTTCGACGAAATTAAAAAAAGCCTGGAGAGTGGAGAGCAGGTAAAAATCTCCGGGTTTGGTAAATTCGAGTTGCGTGACAAAAGTGGCCGTCCAGGTAGAAACCCCAAAACCGGCGAAGAGATCCCCATCACGCCACGCCGCGTCGTGACTTTTAGAACAGGGCAAAAATTGAAAGCTCGAGTGGAAGCATATGCTGGAACCCAGTAACAACAACGAACTGCCGGTCATTCCGGCCAAACGTTATTTTACGATAGGTGAAGTCAGCGAGCTGTGTGGCGTCAAGCCGCATGTGTTGCGCTACTGGGAGCAGGAATTCACCGAGCTGAGCCCGGTAAAAAGGCGAGGCAATCGGCGTTATTACCAGCGCCATGATGTACTGCTGATTCGGCAAATTCGGGCTTTGTTATACGAGCAAGGTTATACGATAGGCGGGGCGAGGGCCCATCTAACTAGTGGTAGTGCCAAGGAAGACAGCCTACGGACCAAACAATTGATTCACCAAATGATAGGCGAATTAGAAGATATTTTAGAGTTGTTGAAATAGTAATTCATGGAAATTGTGGTATCATTCCGCTCCTAATTTCGCTAGCAATAAATCACGGGGCGTAGCGCAGTCTGGTAGCGCACTTGTCTGGGGGACAAGGGGTCGCAGGTTCAAATCCTGTCGTTCCGACCAATATTTTCAATAGCTTACATGATTTTTTACTACGCTCTTTTTTCGAAGTGTAGTATTTTTGTCACAACAAGCTTTGAGTTTCCTGCATGGACTTTAAGGTGTTCACTCGAAAGATGTGCATATCTTAAAACCATGTCGTAACTTGCCCATCCTCCTAGTTCTTGCAGAACGTTTAACGGCGTTCCCGCTTGAACGTGCCAACTTGCCCAAGTATGGCGTAAGTCATGCCATCGGAAGTCCTCAATTTCTGCGCGTTTTAGCGCCTTTTTCCAGGCTTTTCCGCCGGCCTTTTTGATGGGTTCGCCATCAAAAGTAAAAACAAAGGTATTGTGCTGCCCTTGTTGACTTCTAAGTACTGCCATAGCATCAGTATTGAGCGGTACAGAAATCGGCTTTTTGGCTTTAGCTTGCGCGGCATCTATCCATGCACATTCTCGCCTCAAATCGACTTGCGACCATTTTAAACCGGTGACGTTGGCTTCCCTCAGGCCAGTAGCAAGAGCGAATCTTGCCATGGCTTCCAAATGACTTGGCAGCTCAATTAAGAGCTTGCTGGCTTCCTCATGTGTTAACCAGCGGATTCGCTCATTCGGTTCTGGCAAAAAGCGAAAATTGGGTACAGCATCAATCCATTCCCACTCGTTTTTAGCACGATTCAAAATCGCCCGGATCAGCGAAAGAATCCGATTGGCAGTGGCATTACTCGAACCTTCGGCTTTTTTTGCCTCCGTAATGCGCTCCAACATCATTTTGTCGATTTGATTTAAAGTCTTGTTGCCAAGAATGTCATCAAGCCAACGAAGGTGAAATTTGTCGGTTTCTATGCTTCGCTTATGACCCTGTTCGATAAGCCACTTGATAACTGCTTCTTGCCAAGTGCGTATTGGCTTCGCGCCAAGATTTTTCGTTTTCCAAGCATCAGCCTTTAATCTGTCGTGCAGTTCTTGCGCTTCTTGCTTGATTTTAGTGCCAGCAGATCGTTGTATTCTCGTTCCGTCCGGCGCGGTGAATTGGATCCACCATGTGTCTTTTCGCTTGTAGATTGACATGGAATATTCTCCTTAGATGTATATCCGTCAACTACTTGCAGATTTCTCGCAGATGCAGGATAACGATCACTGACCCAATCGGCAAGATGTTCCTTAACAAAAACCCATCGTTTCCCAACTTTTTTACCGGGAACTTGCTTCGATTTTGCTTTTCTTCGGAGTACTTCTGGATTGATCTTCAAAAAAAGTGCGGCTTCATTTAAATCAAGTGTCTCCATAGCAGTTTTTTGAATTAGGCGTCTGTGGTTATTATCAACATATCGCTTACATGCCGGTCTTACAGATCTCACAGCGATCATGATCATCCCTAGCATTTAACAAGACCCAGGCTCGACAATTCTTGCATGTCGAAATCTGAACTTTTTTATCTTTGATGTCCTGGGCCACCACCCAAGCAGCCGAAAAGTCGAGTTGCCCGGAAGGATAGGAACGCTTGTAGGCGTCAAAAGCGCTTATCAGTGTTTGGATTTGACTGTCGGCCGATTTGTTTGAAGCAGCCCGATAGCACACGGCAAACAGCGTTACGTCCTTGTGTTTCCGCCGGCTTCCAGTCAAGCCACGGGTGGAAAATTTGATGGATCCACGGCTGGGCGAACGGCCATGCAATTGACGGTATGTCTGTCTCAATAGCTTGATCGGAATACCCGTGGCTTGATGCACGATTTTGACCTTGGCGTGACGATTAAGCAGTTCAATTGCCAGGGATTGCTGTTGATATTTCTTGAGCATTAGCTGCCTCCCTTAATCAATAGTGCCGCTCAATCCGAGCATGGCTTCCACCATCGGTGGAGATTCTCTGTTGATGTTTTGAATAAATTGACTCGAAAATCGGGGGGTAAAACATAGCCAGTTGGAGCGGGCAATGAAATCAATGTCTTCTAAAGATAAACGTTCAACTGCCAAGCGCATGGCCTCATCGGTAATCCCCAAGATTAATTCAGTCAGCACCGGGTTCTCCCGTGCGATTTCTCTGGCTTTGATGAGCCAGGCCTGATTCATGGCATAAATCTCTTCATCGCAACCCAGTTGATCGATCGCCGTCAGTTTGTCAAAGTAGACCTCAAGATTTTTGAATGCTGACTGCATCATGTTGTCGATGTGCCCCGCCATATTGACTATTTTCAGTTTCGATTTCAGAAAATCGGATCCGAATTCGGAGACCAATGGCAAAAACAATTCCTGAAAGAACCCCAGCGTGATGCTTTTAACGTCCTTAAAATCAATCGTCAGCGATTGCTGATTGGCAAAGCACTCGCGTGCCAGTCGCGCGAGGTTTTTGCCATGGATAGACTGAGGTATTTGGGAATTGGTGGCTGTGACGACAACGATATGCATGCGACTTCTCCTTAGTAGCTGATGGATCGTCTCTAACGAGCGCTTGGTTTGTTCAATGTGAGCATTTTTGATTTTGTGGAAATCCAGCGTCGCCGACCTGAGCGATCAGTCCACACTTCGCAAATAGGGCATTGACTAAATGCAGTATCAGGATGAATCATGCCCAGGTAACGGGCGCGGCAACGCCCGCAAAGAATGAATACCAAATCACCCGCCGAGAGCAGGCTGATTAAATACCAAGCGCGGTTTATATCTAACGGATAATGTTGGCTGGAGTGCGGTTGGATACATTGCCGATCGGCTAAAATTCTGGAAGCGACGTTGCTGTAGATCTCATAGGCCGTAACCAGTAAGGTTGCACTCAGGTTCGGAGTAGAAAGCCGGTGTCTGATGTTTTCGATCATGCTTAAAAATAGCGAGGCATGAATGTTGTTGAACGCCGAGCGGATGGCCCATTGATGATCATGTGGCAGCATGCCTTGTTTGGGCGGTTGTCCTTGTACCGCTTTAAAAAATTCGATGCTTTGCTTTCGGGTTAAATGGCAGAGTTGGCTAACAATTGGCGGACGGGCGCCGAGTTGGATTAGTCTTTCCGCCAATAGCAAGTCTGTGCCAATGTTTGACCTGCTTTTAAAGGGCATTGGTTTCATCCGCAGTTCCAGTGATACACGGTTGGAGAAGATCCACATAGGCAACCATGGGCAAGTTGCTTGGAACATAGACCGGCAATAACTGAATTACTGCGCGACTGCTTTCGGCGTGTTCACGAAGTTGCTCCTGTGTCATGCCGGCGAGATGGTCTATACCATTCCGATCTAATCCAAAGCGCCAGGCCGTTTCTTCAGGGTTACTGCGTGAGCATTCCCTGGCTAGCATGAGATATTCGAAATTTAACCGGGCAAGATCTTCATCCAGTGTTGACATAAACGCCTCTGAGTTGATTAACGACTGTTGTCGATATGCTAGACAGGCAACGCGGAAATGTCCCGGTCGCAAAGTGACCTGATTTGGGTCACAAAGCTCTGGACGCCCCGATTGATATGATTTGGCGTTGTTGAAAATAATCGGCTTATTGGGCTGGCGATGCTGCTTTCGGCATGTGATGGATGGCCACTTTGATAACGGCAGGCTATTTGTTCGATCTGATGGATTGAATGATCCTGAAATTCTTCTAATCTCGTTCTGCTTGCCAGAGGCTTTGCCCGCGACAAGCGGCGTCTTACTTGGTGTTTGATCTAAATAACTACATTCCAAAATCATTTTTACTTCGCTCATATCACATTGGCTATGGAGGAAATTGTTATGAAACTTCTGTTCGTAAACCAGACCGCAACTGCCGGCTACCTGGTTTGGGGTGGTTTATGCGCGAGGTAATTCAATGCTTGATCGATTGGTTGGATAGCGAGCCAAGCGATGAAAAAGGCCACCGCATATTGCGTACGTTAGCCCAGGAATCGTTAATGAAAGCGGATTTCGAAGAGTCGAAGCGACGTTTCACGGCCGATGCAATCGTCGCTGCTGTTGGTGAGTCCTTAGAAAGTGCCGAACCTAAAAAATGGATCGACTGGCCGGGTTCGTTAAAAAAATATTGCGAAATCCGCGAACCGCAAATCATGGAATTTGCCCGTAAGCGTGGGCTTCCTTATTATCCAAAGCCGGAGCGTAAAAGCACAAAAGGAGGGCCGGGACGACACACGACGTTCTATATCAAAGCTGAACCGGTTCCGGAGATATTGGAAGAAGACCAAACAATCGAGGACGTTCGGGCTGGGAGCAACGCAGCAGAGTTGCAAGCTAGCTACCAAATGACTGAACTTGGTGAAGTCAAACCCAGTTGGATCGCGAGTTGGTTATTTCGGCATGGACAGATCGAATTAAGACAATGGCATGTCTGGGGTATATTGGGTTGGCTAGCAATCATAGCTGGATTAGCAGTATTAATTGCCTATGCCGGCTGGCTATCGTTATCCGTGCCCAGGTCCGTGACAACGCGCGATTTGACATTACTGATAAGTATTTTCGTGATTCCCTATGGTGCCTGGGTCACTATCATCAAGCCTTGGATATTATTGTTGGATGATCGAATCGTCGTCGCCCATGAACTGTTCACAAATTTTTATGAACAGTCTGCGCAGTTCGAGCTGTTACGCGATGGGGATTTACGAGTTGTACGGTTAGTTCGGTATTCGGCCGCATGTCCAATTTGTGGAGCCACTATTTATCTCGAAAAAGGCGAACCGGATTACCGGCGAAGGTTGGTGGGTCGATGCTATGAAAGCCCAAGAGAGCATGTGTTTAGTTTCGATCGAATCACGCGTTGCGGGCGGTTACTGGTAGAGCGATAAACTTTCCAAAGGTCGTCAGCCATTTTGGTGGGGATGGAACTGTGACTTATTTTCAGATTTGGTAAAGAAAATGAGCGCATTATCCGGCTGGATAATGCGCTCATGCACTAAGTACTGTCAATTCATGCTGGTTTGAAGGATTTGCTTTTGACCCGATTCGGCAGGAAATGCCATCACCGAAGCCGTTTTACCTTGCTGATCCAACTCAACCACGAAGGCTTTACCGTACAAGGCAGGACAACCGCAAAAATCCGGTAACAAGCGTTGCATGGCATTGGCCGGATCGCTCGCGGTATTGGCCACCACAAAGGCAATGAAGGCATCCGAATCGCTTTCAAATGTCGACTCCTGAAATTCATCATATTCGCTTTTGAAGCTGGCCATTTGTTGCAACACCTGAGCCGAGCAATCGCCTCTGGGCACAATGATGTCATCGGCGTTTTCCTGACCTTGGTAGCAAGCCTCATCCCTGATTTCAACAACATCCTGTCCCAGTTGGATTCGGTACGCATCGCAAAAACGCACGCTAACCCAGCACCAATCACCTTGGAATTGAGCCTGGTGGCTTTCATTGACCGATTCAATCACTAGCTCCTCATCATTGAGATGCCGAACCAGGGCATGAATCCAATGACCTTTATCCAACGTGCCGTGGTACAGAAAATAATCCCGGCTCCAGGCAAACAAATAACGGCCAGCGCCGTCCTGTTTGATGTCATCATCAATCGAGACGATGCCGCGGGCCATAATTTCTGCACGGGTCATGGCTTTTTCCGGCCGCTGTTCGAAGTTATCGAAAACCTCGGTATCGCAAACCGGGTAGGCAATGATTTCGCGTAAAGCCTCGGGCGGCACTACAGGTACATCGTTGAGTAACTTCAACAGCTCCCAATGCCGCAGCATTTCATAAAAACCAACGAACGCTTCAGCAGACAGAGTGGCTTTCATCTGGATAAAGCGCTGTTCGATGGTTTGTGCCAGAACCGCTTTAACCCGTTTGATCACATCGGCTTCATCGACCAGCTTGTCACGATCCGGCAAGCGAGCGTGAAAACGGGAGGAGTCCAGATGAATGATATGGCGATGCGATGTGTAGCTGTGCGAGGAATATATGGGCAAACCTTGCAGATAGACATCGAACTCATACTGCGCCCCATTGGGGTGGTCTATGCCATGCAAATAAATCGCGCCAATCTCGGTGTCAACAAAGGTCAATCCACTATCCAGTGCGCAGGAGCGTTCAAGCAATTGATCATTGAACAGCACTGGAATTGGAAAGCCGCGCACCAAGCGTTTCAGCGTGGTGGCAATTTGCCCCATGTCCAACTCCACATCCTGCAAGGTAATGCGGGTGATACCGCTCCAGTCGTGGACTGGCGTGATCGTCACTGGTTTAAATGCCAAAATGTGGTCGGTTTCGACGTCAATTGATCCGCTTTTGCTCATGACGCTGATTTGCCGACAGGCAAACAGTGCCGATAAAAATCCGATTCCAAACGGATGCTCATGGGCAACCACGTCTGCGTCCCAACCGGATTCGGCGACTGTCAGTAGTGTTGCAATTGAGTCGATGCCGCAACCATCATCCAAAACCTGTAGCGTTTTGGTTTCAGGACAAAAGTTAATCACCACCATGGCCGCATTGGCCCGGCGAGCATTTTGGATTAGCTCACCCAGCACCGTGGTTTTGTTGGTGAAACTGAAACGTAGATTTTTGACCAAATTGGCTTGGTTGACTTTCATCGCGACTTCACTGATTTGTGTGTTCATATGTTATCTCCAGGTATAAAAAAGCCCCGAGGACATGAAACAGACTAACCCCTTGGGGAGAGTCGTTCATCTCCCCGAGGCGGGTGATACTGGTTAGACCAGTGGTTATGTAAAAGACTTACTTTAGATTTTGTGCGCTGGCTATGAAGCTAAAGCCAAATGGCTATCATGCAGGCCATCCCAATCCAATTGCCGGACACCGTTTTGATCGCTATCCAACAAGCTATCGGGATCAATGCCATGATTTGCCAGTACAGTGCTCATGGCCTGGGTTAGCAGGGTATGACCTCGCTCACGTTCGGATTCACCGCCGTATTTGATCGCCCAAAATGGATCAAAGTGATAATGCCGGCCATCTCGTTTACAGTGCCTACTGACTTCGGTTCGAAAGGCTTTATCGCGTTTTTCTGCTACACGAATAAAATGCCGGTTCTTGAAGTTTCCCAAGCCTTGATACTCAAGGCTTCAGGCGTTGCATAATACTGATGATTATCTATCATGGTGATCTCCGATAAGACCTCTGATGACTGATTCAACCCAGGCGGGATAGAATCATCCCGCAGGGGTATAGTGAAAAAGCTCGGCTTAACCGAGTGTCAAAAATGAAAACAGCGCGTCAGATCAATGCAAACCGTTTGCCTTGAATGAAGTCCTGGTACTGTCGGGCTTCGATTTTTACTTTGAACCGGGCATGCACGCTGCCGTCGATCCAGATTTCCCAGGGCAAGCGTTTAAGCTCGCCTCTGACCAGTTCCACCTCGCCAACCCGAAAATCATCGTGTTGGTAAAGTACCTGGCGTGGACTATCAATGCGAACGATGCAGTGATCCAGCAATGCCGGACCATCGATGTCACCCGGTTCGATCAACAGCGGCACTTTGATGGTGCCGGTCGAACGGCCGATCCAGCCGATGACATCGTGTTCATCGTGCCAGGACTGGCCGCTTTGGGTATCGCCGTAATACAGCCGGATTTTGCGTCGGCTATGGCGAAGCTGTTCCAACAACTCGACCACCGGTTCCGGTGTGTCGGCGTGATAACAGGTGCCAGACGGCAAACGCTGGTACTGGATGCAATGACCCGTGCCGAAGGTGTGTTCAAAGATTTGTGTCATGATGTTGTCCTCAATTAAAACGGAAACATCACGATTCCCCAGCGGGAATATGGCATTCCCGTGTGGGTGGATAAAAATGAGCGCCGAATCGAATGATTTGGCTAACTCGGGCTTGTACAAATTGCGCCAATAAACATATCAACGCGCAGTTTTCAGGATTGGATGTCCAGTACAGGTTTTCCCAAGGCTTGTAATGCCAGAGGGATTAACTGATCCAAATTTTCCCAATCGATACTGCCGCCGTTGGCTTCGCCTTGTTGATAGGCGTCAACCAAACCCCGGCAAACTTGCATGGCCGCTTGTTCCTTCTTCAATTGCCGTACCGAATGATCCGGTTCTGGCAACTGTGCAACGGCAACGCATTCCCATGCCAAGCTTTCACCCTCCGCTTCATGGTATTCGTCCGAAAATAACGGCATGGCAGCGGTGTCATCCCAAATCGTGCCATCATTGAATGCCTGTTCGGCAATCTGTTGTGCCGCTTCGGGACTGTCTGCGGTGATGCAGACCGACACCCGGTGCACATAGTCGATTTCGTAGGAGACTACGAAGAGCCGATTCACATCCTCCGCCGTGACATTGGCTGAGGCGGGTTCTTCGACTGGCGATTCGGTTTTCGCCGATTCACCATCGATCAATATGCTTTCATAAGGCTCGATCTCCTTGTTGCAGTCCGGGCAGCGATCGTTACAGCCGCAATCCCATACATCCTCCCATTCGGTTTGGCAGTAGGGACAGCGGTACTGATTCAGATAGCGAACCGTGCTGTTCTCATGTGGGGTTGCGCCAACGCTGGGTTGGTTGATTGTTTTCATGGTCGTATCCTCCATAAAATGCAGGAACAACCACCCGGCAGGATGAGGTTCCTGCAGGTAAAGAACGCTGATTAAGGCCGAAAATCGGCTCGCACAGCAGGATTGAATTCACGCAAAAATCGGTATATGGTGGCTAAAACTCATTAAAAAGCCGAGAAATAACCATGTTTGACGATATTTTGCGCATTTTTGATTTCCTCAGTCCTAAGCGGACACAGGAGCCGTATCCAAGTCGAAAACCAATGGCGAGTCCTGTCGACGAACCACTAAAAGTCGTTCGACATTGCCAACAAATTTTCCAAAAATTGGATGTTTTGGAAGCCGACGTGCTCAATCGTGTGGACGATCCTGAACAAGCCTGGCCGTTTCTAAACAAGATTCGACAAATTCGCCGGGAAACCCAGAACGATTTGTTGTCGTTATTGCCCGAAGGCAGCTGGGTGTTTGCTGATGAATCGAATCAACACGAGATTCCAGTTCGCCGTATCAATACTGCAACCGGAACCACGTTACGGGTATTCAATGGCGGGCTTGCGGATTAATCGGTGACGCATTGGCGTTACCTTTCAGAGCTTCCCGCAATTGAAAAACCTGTTGGGCGGTTTTGGTGGTTTTGTCATTCACCAAGGCTGATTCGCCCACTTTTTTAGACCGCCGACGGGGTTTAGCCTCGGTTTCCGCCGAGACGATTGTCGGTTTGATTTTCAATAGCTCCCGCTCCAGTTTGGCGATTTCAATATCCGCCTCGTAAAGTTTGATTGTTTTCTGTTTGGCTTGATACTGAAGCTCCAAGCGATCCAGTTCGCGATTCGTTTCTCGATTGCGACTATGAATTTCCTGACGTACCGAATCCGATATTGCCAACCAATCCATGTCCTCGCGGCTACGTGGCATGATGACCGGTAGCCGGTGTCGTGCCAATCGCTGCGCACGATAGCGGTGAAACGTTTGAGACGCATGTTTCAATGCGCTCAGCAGTTGCAACGCCGTTGTCCATATGACCCGCAAGGCGAGGATGAACAGCGCCAAAATAATGATGCCGAAGATAAAGTTCATTGAAGTTCTCCTTTATAAAATTTAAGAAAGCACTTCGAATGAACAACACCCGGCCGGGCGATGGTCGCCCGAAGCGGGTTTGGAATTTGCAGAGGGTCATACCACTGCGTTTTACATCGGGCTTAACGTACCCAACACGATCAAGGAAACACCTTGCTCGCCACCTAATGACGGAACGCCGACCGAAGTCGGATTCAGCATTCTGGAAAGAACGCATGAAATGTCTGTTTGTCGAATGGGCTCGTTATGTGGAGTATATTCGACAAACAGAAAGTGCAATCAGCTACCCATAGCCACAATCCAAGGCATTGGGCCAAGGATTGGGCTACGGATAACGGACTGAGGATTACGCCGCCAACAACAACGATTTCGAGAGTTCGAACAATTGCGCTCTCAGCTCCGATAGATCGTTAATAGTGATGGCAATCGGGAACAGATGACTGACATCCAGTCCCAAACCGATACCTACCGTTTCAATACCGCTATCCCGACAACGCTGCAACAATTCCAGCGTGCTCAGGGTATCGTTGGGTTGACCATCGGTCATCACCATCAGCACCTGATAACCCATGCTTTCGGATTTATCCAGTAACAGATGAATCGCCGTATTGGGTGCAGCTTTGGCCTGTTTGCGTTGAAACAGCTTGGTTTCGCCTAATGGCAAACGGTGTAAACGCTTGCCATCCATCCGCCGACCACGACTGGCGTGTTGCGAGCGGTTTAAGGTTTGCGATTGCACCAAGCCTTGCAAAGCGGCACGGATTTTTCCCGATTCGCCTTGCACCTTGCGCAGTAAAAACGCACCGGCCCTCTCGTCCATGGGTGGCTCGTCGCCGCTCGGCATCAGCAATTCCGATACATTTTCCGCCGCCAATGACAACGCCGTTTTCAGCGATTCAAACAAATCCTGTTCGATGTCATCGTCTCCGGCGGACAATAGAGTTTGCAAGACGCCCCTCGGGTCGGCAATCTCCGTGAACTCTTCATCATCACCTTGAGGATTGGATGAAGAACTTTCTGCCTGCGCACCGGGTTGATCGTCAGGATTTTCCGGATTCGAATCATCGTTACCACCGGATTCTGAAGACTGTTCGTCGTCATTATCGGCAGGTAAACGTTGATCGTGTTCCATATCCTCCTCGGAATCCGAGCCGTTCGAATCGTCCAAATCTGCTGATACAGCGGCCTGATCCGTATCATCCGGTTCAGGCGGTGTGTCCTCATCTGCCGATGACAGTGTCTGATTGCGCAGCAGTTGTTGCTCGAACTCCTGCTCGATCATCGTCAGGACACGGTCGGTCAACTGCAGACAATCGGATTCCGATTGCAAACCCAGCGGCACTTCGGACAACAAGCCTTTCAGTCGGGTTACCGCACCTTTCGGAAACTTCGCTTTTAGTGCCAGTTCGGTTTGCTCAACCAAAGGTTGCAGGGCCGATTGACCTAATACCTTTGCCCGCAAACTTTTCAACACAAAGCTGTACAGAATATTAGCCGGATGATCATCAATACTGCTGGCTACAAAGTCCCTTTTGACAATCATCTTTTCTATCACCGTGCGGATGGTCAGCCGTGTCCCTGGAAAGTCCTTGGCCAGTTCGTGCTCGATGCGGACATCTTCGATGGCACCGCATAAGCGCCTGCGTAATACCGAATGCCCAAAGCGCAGCGTAAAATCCGAATAACGAATATGCGCCGCCTCGTGGGCCAACAGTCCCCAGGCGTAATCCTGAAAATCCGCATCGTCGCCCTCATAGGCCGGCAGCCAAATGGTTTGGCCATCGGTTTCGGCTTTATCACCGCCGACACTGACTTTGACGCCAAAGCGATTGCCAATGGCCGCCGCGACGATGGGAAATGCGTTGTGTAAGGTTCTATTTTTCATGGTGTGCTCCAAAAGTTGGGGCAAACCACGACCCCAGCGGGACATGAATTTGCCCCAGTGGGTGAATAGTTAAATGGCGTAGGATCAGAACCAGTAATCCTGGTCGGAATCGTCCGCCTCCTTATCGTCTCCCGCCGTCACCGTTGCCGGTTCTGCTGAATGCTCAGAAGAGTTGGATTCATCGGTATCGTTACCGGTTTTTAGATCGGTCTGACATTTCTCCAGCAATATATCCAGCGCCCAGTCATCCGATGTTGTCACTGTTTCCGCTTCGAGTTCATCATCAAAGATGCCGTCAAACAGATCAGTAAAATCGGGGCTGTCTGCAGCGCTTTCAGCGATGACGGGTGTCGGCGCTGTTGGTACGACGAGTACTGCTGGTGGCTCGGACTCCGCGTATTCGATGACTACTTCAGTCTCATCAACAACGGGCAGTTGAGTCGCCAACAAGCCTTCACCGTGCCGCCGGGTTTTATCCGGATCGGACAACAGCATCGCCGTAGCCAGAATCTCCTGCAAAATGCCGCCTTCAATGGCGCCTTTATTGGGGATTCTAGCCAGTAGATCGTCAATGGTGGCGACTACTGGTGCCACGCGATGATCCAGGAAGCCCAAACCATCGAGTTTGTCGCGCATGCGGCGAATCGGCCGTAACGCATTACGCGTCACTTGCTCCTTGCCCAGCAACGATTGCTCGATGAGTTGATTGGCTTCCACGGAGATTTCGTAGAACATCTGCTCACTGAGTGACCCGATTTTGCTTTCCAGTCGTGCGACATCCGCCGGCGGCAAGCGATCGGGTAAACCGACGCTGACCACCAGAAAATCAAACGACAACCGCGTCGAGACGAATTCCACTGAATCCACCGCTTGCTCGATAATGCCGGCAAATTCCGGATGGCGAACCACCCAGTCAGTCACCGCCGCATCGTAACCGGCAATAAACTCGGTTTTAGCCGCAGCAAAATCCAGCCCGATACGCTCAAGTTCCACGGTAATACTGGCGGCCGATTCAACCGGCACGGCAAAGCCACCCAGAAAGCGGGTGCCGACGCGCAAGCAAATGCGTTCGGCCTCCTTCTTCAGACGGTTAAACACCGTCAGCTTATCGGGATCGAGCAAACGCTTTGAACCCAGGCTAGCTAAGTCCTCCGGTGGCAATTTGCTGCCATCGGCCAGCACCAGGTCTTCTTTTTTCAGTTTCTTGCGGGCGCCGTAGATATTGGCTTCGACTTTCACCAAGACCACGCGGTCTAATAACACTTGCGTTTCATGAGACATGGGAACCTCCTATAGAAAAGAGGCACACCCATCCCGCAGGGGCCGATGTGCCCCTGTCGGGTTAAATGAAAATAACAAACCGGTTAAAACCAGCAGTCGTCCGTGTCGGACATGGCCGCTGCCAGATTTAATCGGGGTTTGAGCAGGCCCAAAATTTCAGCAGTTTCACGAATGCTGTCCAGATCGGTGCCGAAAAATGCCAGCACGTCCTGTTCAGCTTTCAGATCGACCGAGAGATCTCGGGCAGTTTCGGTGGCAATATCGATCTCCACACCATGGAAACCTTTTGTTTTCAGCGCCAGTAAAAACAGCCAGGGCAAAACACCCAGCACTGATTTGATCTGACCACTGAGTTCAAAGGTTTCGGCATTGAGGGTGGCATCAATCCACTGTTGCCAGCCATCCCAGTCCTGTTCAGGCTTAGGCTGATGATTCGATACGTTTTGAATAGCGCCGATCAGTCGCCTGACCTCGATACCCAAGTCCACACGAATAGACTGTTTGGCATGGCAATCAATGGTCCAATACAGTGCCTCGACTCGTGGTGTTGGCACAAACTGGGGAGTTGCGTCAAGTTCAGGCGGCCTTTGTGATGTATTTACCGAAGTCTTACTCGGAAATAGCACATTGCCGTCACCATCAATATCGACCTCGGCAATAAACACATAGCCCTTGGCCTGTTTTTGCTTTTCGATGTCGAATTTCCGAACGCCACTGCGGTTACTGACACCCGGTAAACAAGATGCTGTTTTGCCCCAACGGGTGGTGATACTGCCATCCGAATTGCTTCGGATCGCCCAGTCTTTGGAACTGCCGTCAGGGTTACGATGACGATATAAATTCCAGGCAGCCATGGTTAAGCCGTCCAATCGTCACCAAAAACATCTTTGGCGATGCGATGAATCGCTTCGCGTTCGGCGGGTTCGGCTCGGAAGGTCAAGGCCCGATCCAAGGAATAGGCCAAGGCATTGGGCGCACTTTTAAAGGTGGCCACCAATGACGCCCAGCGCACTAAACCGCGCGTCGATAAGGTCACCGATAACATGCCGCCGCCATCTGCTCCGCCGATGAACACCTTGCGGATCTGATTGGCGACCTTGATCATGCTTTCGCGTACCGTTTCCGGCATGCTCGGCACCACATCGGCCAACAGTTTCATTTCGTCTTCCGGCTCGGGATAACCGACCTCCATCAAGCGAAACCTATCTAGGAAGGCCAGGTTCTGACGCAATACACCTTGATACAAGCCCGACTGATCGCCGCTGCCGGCACTATTGCCGGTGGCGACCAAACGAAACTTGGGATGTGGTGTAATCACATCGCCGGTCTGCGGGATCGTCAAAGGCTTGCCTTCGACGATTTCATTCAGGCCAATCAATTCTGCGGGGTCGATGGCATCGATTTCGTTAATCAACAGCACATGGCCCAGGCGTACTGCCAGGGTCAAAGGACCGTCGATCCACTTCATCGCGCCGCCATCGACCAGCATGTACTGGCCCAGCAGATCGTTGAGTTCCAGTCGACCGTGACCGGTGACCGAATGCACACCCCAATTAAGACGCGCCGCAACTTGCTCCAACAACGAGGTTTTACCGGAACCGGTGGGACCCGTCAGGTATAAGCCGTCGCCGTTGTGGGCACCTAAAAACGCCAACACATCGCGCAGGTGATCCTTACGAAACACATAGGGCTTTTGCGTCGGCACATAGGCGTTTTGTCCGGGTGTAAAGCCTTCCACTTTCATAGAGGCCGGGGCCGGAATGCCGAAGGTGTCGGCGATGGAATAAAATTGATACATGGTGAGCTCCTCGAGGACTAGCCTCAGAAAACAAGGGGCGCACCGCCCCGAGGGGTGATGAGCCCCAACGGGTGATTAAAACCCTGGTAAACCAGGGTGGATAAAAAATAGTTAACGCAACTGCATCACACAGTACATCGCCCATTCGGTGCGGGCCAACAGCTCCCGATCCATCAAACTCACAATACGCTGAATGTCGCTTCTCAAACCGGGGGCCGAGATTTGACGATGCATTTCCAGCAACAAACGTTTTTTGGCCTGAATGTCGTTGCTATGGGCAACGTTCAACCAGCCATGCAAGGTTTTCCAAAAGTCGTGATTCATAATGACCTCCTTCAATCAATAAAAGGGGTCACCGAGTCCCACAAGGGTGATGAACCCCAACGGGACAAACAAAAACACCAGGCTTGACGCACCTGGCACACGAGGCAAACGCTCATGCCGCTTAACAACGGAACGCCGGTCGAAACCGGATTCGGGATTCCACGAAGGGAATGCCTGAACGATGCGGGTTTTGGGTTGGATTTTTTTTGAAAATCCAGCCTAAAACCGACACGCCGGCACCGAATGTATGTTCCTGTCAATCAAGCGACACCCTGCAACCGCCAGGGTTACAGGATGTCGTGAAACGAACCATCAAACTCAAAACCAAAAGTCCACGCCAGCCAGGTCTTTCAAGGCCTGCGCGTCGAACGGGACTTCGGCGTGTTTACCGTCGTCGTCCCGGCAGGTCACACGGACTCGCGTGGCAGACGGTTTTCGGTAAACTTCCAGCGCCGAGGCCTGTACATCCGGTTGCAAGGCTTGGAGTGCTGCCTTGTAATCGATGGCGCCTTGGCTTTGAAAACGGCTGATACGCAACCCCGAGTGTTCGGCAGCCACGTATTCGCCCATCAGCAACACCAAAGTGTTTTCAATGGCCGCCTGACTATCCTCCAAGGTTGCTAGCTCCGCTTTCAAATCCGCGATTTTCACGGCACGATTGCGATAACTCGCCGCCAGTTGCTGCCATTGCTGCTCCGCATGACCTTTGGGCAAGTACAAATCGCGTTCGGGATCCTTGATCGGTTCCTTTTTCGATTTGACCGCCGACCAGAAATCCATCGCGGACTCGATCAGATCCGTGAGAAAGTGCTCATCGCGTTGAATTTCAAACTCGATGTCCTGGCCTTGATGGAAGAAAAACAAAAACCCGCGTTGCGCTTCGGACACCAGCAATTGTTGCTGGACTTGGCACCAATACAGTTGATAGGCCTGGGATGCTTCCCGATTCAACTCCACATCCAAAAACGTGGTCTCGTGCGGGCATTTGATTTCCACGGGCTCATTCGCGTCGGACAAGCCGTCGAACGAGGCGCGCATCAAGGGATACTGTTCCGACTCGCCGCACAGCGGCAACAACATCAGATCGTGTTTGTCCTCGAAGCGTTGCAAAGCCTCGGGCTCTTGCTGGATACCGGCGCGGATCAACGGGTTGTTGTCCAGACTGACTTCCAGCACCAGGCCGATTTTCTCCGCCCACAACCTCCACGGGGTCTTGTACGGCGAGCGGTTCATGACAATGGCCGCTTCGCTGGCACTGACGCCTTGTGAACGCCATTGCCGCCAGGCGTCGCTACGTTGGGAGACGTTGACGACTTTCATCGCGAGAATCCGGTCAGTTGTACCTGACAACCGAAGCGCACCGTCTCGATGCCGAGCTTGTGCAACTGGGTTTGGCAACGCCGGGCCCAATGGCCATCGCCGAATAGCAACAGCAGTTCGTCTTGCGCCGGCAGACAGACTCCGCCAAAACTCTCGGCCAGTGTCGTCAATTCCGGTTGGCTCAAGGGTTGCGGATTGGGTTCGTTGCTCTGGGGTCGCCACAGGCGTTCCAGAAAACCTCGGCCGTGACGGCGTAACACCGTGGGTGAATCGTAACGTTGCCAGTCGGTATGACAGGGCACGCGGTTTAAAGATTGATCGTTTGTGTTCATGACCTCTCCTGATAAATGAAGAGCGCCATGTCCTACCCCGTGGGCGAATAATGACGCCCTCGTGGGTGGTTAAAGAATTTAGGATTGCAGCGTTTCTACGCCGCGTGTCCCAGGGTTTGACGGGCCTGATTCATGGCCATGTCTTTCGCGGACATGGGTGGCATGCCAGTGTTTTCGGTTTGTTCCAGGGCTTGTGTTGCCTTGGGTTCAACTTGCGATACCTTGTCCAACTCGGCCAACGCAAAGGTCAGGTCGATGCCTTTGAACTTCTGGTGGGCATAGTCGTAGGCTGCTTTCCAGGCACCTGCCGCCTTGGTACGACGTACCAATTCCGCTACGGCCTTTTGCACCTTGGGATGGATTTGCGACAAGTTGATCACCTGAGACGTGTGCTCGGATGATTCGGGAAACCGATCGTCTGCATCGCCTTCCCACACAGTCGCTTCGCCATCAATTACAGTAGCGTCGGTGAGGTCGTCGAGCGTTTTGCCATCCATTTCCTCGGCCGCATAACCGCATTCCTCCGGAAAGGCTGCCCTGAGTGACGCTGCTTTACCGCATTTGGCCAATTGCCCCTTGGGGCGTTTGATCCACATCGCGGTCGGCACTTGCGAGTTTTTACCGCCGGCCGTGCTGTAAGCTTCCAGCCAATACACTTCCTCGGTAAAGGCGCAGCGTTTCCCTCCGACGATCCGGTATACAGTAACCGCCACCCATTCGGGAAAGGTCACGGTGACACTGGATTCCTGCCATTGCTCGTTGTCGTCCTTATAGCGACCGGTAAAGGTCTTGGTGACATCAGGACCCCAGACGGGCCTATCCATGCCGGCCCAAACACCGGTTCGGGATGCGGTGGTCTGAATTTCCATGATGGACGGCCAGACGGTTTCGACATTGCGGCCTAAAGCGGCACTCCACATCGGCACGATATGCACCGGCTTTTTGAAGATATCGAGCTTGCGGGCCTTGCAATAATCCAGCGCCATCAGGATGGCTTCCGGTGTTTTGGCTGTCGGGAAGGTCACTTCCGTCAGTACTTTCCAGGACTGTTCCGATAGGCCATAGCTTTGTTGCGCAGTGACCGGCATCGGCAGGTCGCGGGTTTTGGGTGAGTTGTTGCGGTTGTTTTGGCTCATGGTGGGTCTCCTTCAATAAAAAAAGGGAACGCCATTGCCCGCCGGGGAATGGAATTCCCCTTGGGGTTGAAATACCGAAGCCTGAAAAGGATCGGCGGTGTAAACGTTATATCCACGAACGCCAATAATCGGCGCGCCGCGGATTAATGCATAGGCATATCGCTGTAGTCGTCCTCCCAATCGGCATCTTCGGGCGCCGCTGGGGATGATGACGAGCCGCTTGCGGATGCCGATGCATTGGGACGATCCAGCATCTGCAATTCAAAGGCGGCGATTTCGGTACGGTAGCGCTTATCGCCCGCTTGACCCCATTGCTGGGTACGCAAACGGCCTTCGATGTAGATCTGACTGCCTTTGTGCAAATACTGTTCGGCGGTATCAGCGAGTTTTTTGAAAAACACCACCCGATGCCACTCGGTCCGCTCCTGTTTACCGTTTTTGGGATCGTTCCAGATTTCGCTGGTTGCCAAACGGATGGCGACGACTTTGCCGCCGTTATTGGGCATAAAGCGAACATCCGGATCGGCGCCGAGCCGGCCCAGCAAGATGACTTTGTTCACGCCGCGATTGGCCATGATGACATTCCTCCTGTCGGCCGCGCCCGACTCAACGATAAAATACCCAGCGGCGCGGCGATGGGCATGCCGGCGCCTCGAATCCCTGGGGGAATCGATACGCCCGGCAGGGTTAAACAATTAATACTCACATCAGGCTTGACGCACCTGACACGCCGATGGAAAACCACCGTCGCCGCTTAAAAACGGAACGCCGACCAAAGTCGGATCAAGGCGGCCATGAAAGACCAGCCGAGAAAGTCTGGGGTGAAGCGGAAGGCTGATGGCCAACCATTTCAGTTGGCGGGTATTGAAGCAGAATTATTTTGAAGAGATTTTGCAGCTGACGCCGAATTCGCCATCAGCTGCGGACAGGTTAAAAAAAATCTGGCTTACGATCACTGCCCATTCGTCCATATCAGGAAACAGTCATGTCCGAAACAGCTCCACAGCCTAAATCAGTCCCGCGACGCGCTATCAGTCGGCCGATATTTGAGCGTACATTTAGCATCAACAGCGAACAAGCCATTCGCGTGATTCGTAACAGCTATCATCGATTGATGGTGTCCCTGTACGCCATCGACGTGATTCTGCGCATCATTGGAAGAGAGGAAACGGTCGATGAAATTGAAGGCATTGTTAGCCAGATGATTGCCGAATGCGCGGAGCAACTGCAGCAGGAAAAACTACGCTTGGAAAAACTCAAGGCCGACAACGGCATCACCGAAACGCCCACGTACACGCACCCCAGGGAATTTGTGGCGAAAATCGCCTCGCCGCAGATTGCGCAATTCGTCGAGTTGATTCGTTTGCTGGATCAGTTGATGATCGTGATGGACACCTTGTGGCTATGCCAGGTCATCTCCAACAAGCATTGCATTGAGGCCCGTTATCAGTGGCAGCAGCGATTGCAACGACTGGCAAATAAAATTGTGACGATGGAAAAACATGCGCATCAGGCGGCGTATGAGCAGGGGCATGGTGAAGAACTCAGGATTGCAAGGGAAACTGAGGGGCTAACCGATGAACCAGAGGCAATTTCAGCAAATGCAGCTGAATTTTGACACACCATTGCGCTGGCAGCTCTTAGCGATTCAAAATGAATCTTATTAAAATCAATAATTAAAAGCTTTCGGAGCTAATCAGATCTCCAATAAAGGACATTGAAAAAGGATGAGCTGATTTATAATGGTACATCTAAAAAATCTAGGATTTCATAAATGATTCCGCTGAGACCTGATTGCTACTCCTTCGGTCGCCACGAAACTTTTCCATTACGCTTTGGTTGGCTCACTAAGGGTTATCAAGCTTGGTTGTCTACGCCTGGCGTGTTTGAAGACGATGATGCTACAGTTAAGCTCGGTGTAGGGAAAAACATGGTTTCTGCGATTAAATATTGGCTTATCGCTACGCAGATGATTAACTGTGATCGCCAATCTATCGTGTCATCGGAACTAGGAGAACGTATCTTCTCCCCTAATGGATGGGATCCTTACCTTGAAGATGATGCAACAATTTGGCTTTTGCATTGGCTGATTTCTTCAAATCCTGCTGAAGCCACCACTCCATTCTGGTTTTTTAATCGTTTCCATAAGCCAGAGTTCACTATGAAGGAGCTCATAGATGCTCAGAAATATTTTGTCTCGGAACATCTTTCGGCTAAGGTTTCTGAAGCCACTCTCAAACATGACGTGACCTTGCTAGTTCGTATGTATCAACCCACGTTGAATTCAAAATCTGTTCCTTCAGAAGAAGGTTTAGATTCCCCTGTGGCTATGCTCGGATTAATGGAGATGGCTACAGGTTCGAAATATCATGAGTCCAAACCCGAATTCCGCTCAGTACCAGTGGCAATTTTTGCTTTTTCTGTTGCCCAAGTGCTTGTGGAATCAGGTGCACCCAATTTACCGATCGAGCGTCTCATGCATAGTGATGGCGTTCTTGCCGCACCTGGCTCTGTGTTTAGGCTCACGGAGGAATGTCTCATCACTAAACTTGAGGAGATGATTGCTTGGTATCCTGGTGTTTTCAACCTAAGAGAATCAGCGGGAATTCATCAGCTATATCTTCTCAAGGAACTCGAACCGATTAGTTTGTTACGTCGACACTATGTTGGAGCACACTAGTAGATCATTATGTCAATCGCCCAATTTATAAACGTCAATACAAGCTATACCCGTTCAATTAATATAGAGCGCGACAGCGAATATCAAAATAGTGTTCGTCCTTATATCTTAACGAGCAGAGCTATACAGGTGCTCGATCGCTTTACAGATACATTAAAGCCAATTGAGATTCCACGAGCATGGGCTCTAGTGGGCCCTTACGGCTCAGGTAAATCGGCTTTTGGCTTATTCCTATCGCAACTCTTAGGCAATAAAGAAGATGAGACAACTCAGCACGCTATTGCCGGCTTGCAGCAAGTCGCCCCCGAGTTAGCTGAGCAGTTCAAAAAAAATTGCGCAGCACCAAAAGGCTACTGTATTGCTAGTATTGCCGGCACTCCGGAATCGCTTGGGCGCCGTTTATTACAAGCATTAAATAAGGCTGTTTTGCGATACTTTGGTGACCATCGCGATGATCTAAATCCGCAATTGCTTTCCCTGTTAAAGGAAGTTACGAATGAGATCAATCCAAAAACGAGCGATATCCTTGCTCTCATCTCTGAATTACAGAGTGCAATCACCAAAGTAGGTGGCGCTGGTCTCCTAATTGTTGTAGACGAACTTGGCAAATTTTTAGAATATGAGGCTCGTCATCGGAGCAACTCGGAAATTTTTCTATTGCAGGCCTTAGCCGAACACGCTGTTCGCCCTGATGAAGCACCTCTCCAACTAGTCGTACTGTTACATCAATCCTTTGAACAATATGCCCAGACCCTCGGCGACCATCTTCGCAATGAGTGGAAGAAGGTTCAGGGGAGGTTTGAAAGCATCCCCTTTGTCGAGACTGCCGAACAGGTCATTCGAGTCATCAGGGCTGCACTCGTGCAGAATCTTGACCCACGCATAAAGACTAAATTAGATGCTGAAGCATTCCAATTTGCTGCAGCTTTGGATCAACAACGAGCATTGCCTCCAGGCTTATTAGTGGATGATGCTGCTGCGTTGTTTACGGCTTGCTACCCGTTACATCCTATTTCCCTGTTGGTATTGCCAGCACTTTGTCAGCGTGTAGCACAGAATGAGCGGACTCTTTTTAGTTATTTGGGAAGCCAGGAACCGCACGGTTTTATGGAAAGTTTGAGCCGACTCAGTGTCAAGAATGATCGGTTAGATTGGATATGCCCATGGGAAATATACGATTATTTCATTCTGAATCAACCCGGTTTAGTCACTGATCCACATACTCACCGTCGCTGGGCAGAAGTTGTAACAGCCGTTGAACGGCTTGGCGATGCACTTTCAAGTGAAATTTCCTTGCTTAAGATGATAGGGCTTATGAATATCGTTGGTATTCAAGGTGGGCTCAAGGCTTCATTTGAAGTGCTATCACTATGTGATGAGAATGCCAAAACCACAAGGTCCACTCTCGATGCTCTGGGTGAGCGCTCGCTAATTACCTTCCGTAAATTTAGTGGAGAATATCGTGTGTGGCAGGGAAGCGATTTCGACTTAGAAACCGCACTCTCTGAGCAAATTTCTCAGATTGGTCAGGTCGATATTGCTGAGTTATTGAACCTAGCTAAGCCGCTAGCTCCAATCGTAGCCCGTCGTCATGCTATTGCTACTGGCACTCTTCGCTATTACCAGCCAGACTTTGTTAGCGCCCCTAGCATTAGCCGAATACGGCCCATGAATAAGCCAACATTATTTATTTGCCTTGCGAATACGACAGATGAAGTAATTCTGTTTAGGCAAAAGCTTATTGAACTAGGTAACGGACATACTATGGGGGTTATTGTCGGGAACCCTGAATCCCTGCGCGAGGCGGTATTAACCATATTCGCTCTATCTCGGATACAGCGCGAAAATGCCTTACTTGCCAATGATCCAGTGGCTCAACGTGAACTCAAAGATCGACTGGCGGCTGCACAAAAAAACGAAACTGTCATTATTGCTTCGATCCTGGAGGCTCCTAACCAATCTGAGTGGATAGCTCAAGGGCGTATACCTTTGATCGATAATAAACGCCAGTTACAACAAAAATTTTCCGCAATATTGGATGATGTTTATTATGCTGCCCCTTTATTACATAACGAGCTAATAAATCGCGATAAGCCATCCCCCAGCGCAATGGCTGGGCGCAATAAGCTGATCGCCGCAATGTTTGAGCATGGCCATGAGGAAGATCTTGGGATTGAGAAATATCCTGCTGAAAAATCTATGTATCGTGCTTTGCTCAAGGCGACAGGATTGCATTACAAAAATGGTGATGGTTGGCAATTTGGTTTATCCCCCACTTTAAAGGATAAGTATCGAATTCGACCCGTTTGGAAGGCTATCGAGAAAGAATTTGACGATTCCGAAACCAATCCGATTCCTGTGGCTGACTTGTTTGCTCGTCTAGTTCAGCCGCCATACGGCTTAAAAGCTGGCGTAATCCCGATTCTATTTTTGACAATTTTTCTAGCTAATAGAGATGAATTGGCGTTATTTGAAGAAGGGAATTTTATCCCATTTCTGACTGTTGAGATATACGAGCGGCTTCTGAAAAACCCTAAGTCTTTTAGTCTTCAACGTTTTCAAATAGATTCTCTACGAGAAGCTTTATTCAGACGTTATGCCGAAATTGTTTCGGGAGAAATACCAAACGAAGCTACACTACTCACGGCAGTCAAACCGCTGGCTCAAATGATGGTGAATCTGCCAGATTACACGAAACGGACCCAACATCTGTCCCCTGAAGCGATTTCAGTACGAAACCTATTTTTCGAATCGAAATCGCCTGCACAACTTGTCCTAGTCGATCTGCCAAAAGCATGTGGATTCAGTTCTCTCACTAGCATTAAGCCTGAAGTAGAGCAATTGCATATGTTCTCCCAAAAATTTCAGAGCGTAATTGGAGAGTTGAGAGGTGCGTATCATAGCTTGCTTTGGAATGTTATGAACATGATCAAGAAGGCGTTTGGCATCGAAAATGATGTCCTGATTCAGGATCTTCGCGACATGTTGCGTGGTCGATGTATGCAATTAGAGAATTACACAATCGATATCCATGGATTGCGAGCATTCATAGGACGCATTGTAGATCCTTACGGGGAGGAAACCCCTTGGCTAATTAGTATTGCGAGTTTCCTTGCTCGTAAACCGCCTGAGAAATGGACTGATGATGATATTAAGGCTGTGGAATATCGTATAACTGAATACGCAAAACGTATTCGTGATTTGGAGCGGTTGCGTTTCGTCCATCAAGACCGAATTTCTGATTTCGGTGATGATATCGAAGTAATGTTACTTAAGGGAGTACAACAGCAAACTGGCGAAACAGAGCTGTTTGTCGTACTAGATTCAGCCAAAAAACGAGCTGTGGCAGGTACTGTCAGTAAAATTTCTGAGCTTCTCTCTAGTTTAGATGATGTTAGCTTGAGACATGCAGCTCTTGCGCTTAGTTTTACCGCAGCTACGTCTTCGATCCCCGAAGCTGATCGGAATAATGAATATGTTGCAGTGGAAGGTAAATCATGAGTACTAGCATCGTAAGTAACAAACCAATTCGCCACGTTCTCGGCATCTCCGGTGGTAAGGATAGTGCTGCCTTGGCAATTTATATGCGCGATAAGGTGCCAGAGATGGAGTATTTCTTTACTGACACTGGTGCTGAGTTGCCCGAGGTGTACGATTATCTTGATAAGCTCGAAGCCTACTTGGCTAAGCCAATAACTCGGTTAATGACGAATGGCGATTTTGATCACCTTCTAAGTAAGTACAACAATTTTCTTCCGTCACCGAACACAAGATGGTGTACTCGCGAGATGAAAATTCGTCCGTTCGAGGAGTGGGTAGGGATTGATCAAGTAATTACATATGTTGCGATACGGGCTGATGAAGATCGCGATGGGTACCGCAGCACAAAAGCAAATATCCAACCTAAATTCCCCTTTAAGGTTGACGGGATTGTGCGGTCAGATATTGAGCGTATCTTGATCAATGCGGGAGTTGGCTATCCAAAATATTACGAGTGGCGGAGTCGATCCGGATGCTATTTTTGTTTCTTTCAACGCAAGAATGAGTGGATTTCACTCGCTGAGAGACATCCCGATCTCTTCGAGCGCGCTAAGAAATACGAGAAGTTAAATACTTTGACCGGTGAACAATATACATGGACACAGGGAGAAACGTTAGAACAGTTGGTTGCAAGAGCGAGTGATATCAAAGCTCAGGCTAACTCAAGGAAAACCGTAACAAAACGTATGCCCTGGCAAGAACAGTTAGCCAATCTCGCTGACGAGGAAGATAACGAGTCTTGCCTCATTTGCACTCTTTAAAAATACCAAGCCAATATTATTCTCTATTTAGCCCTCATTTTCTGAATAATGGACGATTCTATCACTCGTACTTTGCAAACATCTGTAAGCCCGCCAGCTAGCTCGTGGGTACGTTTCTTACGCTCCTATGGACCCACCCCAAACAATGCAAGTTTGTTTGACGAATATGTTTCAGCTGCTTTAGCTAAAGCCAAGGTTGCCCCTATTCGGCTCAATAGCCCTCAACTAATTAATATCTTGGAGCGTGTTCGCTCCGGTGTGCCAGGCTCTATTCTAATAGCAGGAACCGCTGGAGATGGCAAGACATACCATTGCCGCAGCCTGTGGTCTGAGTTAGGAGGTGATGATCGCGTGTGGTCTGATCCCCAGCCAATCAAGAAACAGTCAATTGATGGCGGTCGAGTAGCCATATTCGTAAAGGATCTAAGCGAGCTTAGCGACGAACAAGGCGACGAAGCTCTTGGCATGTTAGAACGATCCGTGCTGGGAAAGGAGGATCAGGAATTCCTAGTCTTAGCTGCTAATCATGGGCAGATATTGGAGCGGCTCAGGTCACTTGGTAATCGCCAAGGGCATTCCCATCCATTGCGCAAGCTCATACAAGACGCCTTCCTGCAATCGAGCTCTCAACATGAAAGGCTAGCCGTCTTCGACTTGAGCAAAACTGCCCACCGACATTCGCTCGAAGAATCACTCGATGCCGTCTCTAGGCATCCCGCTTGGTCAAATTGCTTGAGCTGTTCCCTGGATAAGGATGGGCGTGTTTGCCCAATTTCCGAAAACCGCAGGCGTTTACTTGGAGAAAACGACGGTCGCCGAATGGCAAAAAGATTAGGTGATCTGGTTGAGATTGCTAGATACAACGGCGCCCATCTACCAGTTCGCGATTTGCTAGCTTTATCCGCGAACATGATCCTAGGTCATCCAACCGCACGCGAAGGTCTCATGTCCTGCTCGGATATCGTCAGAATTCAGGAAGCGGGATCCGTCGAGAATGGCAGTATATACGGGAACGTTTTTGGCGCGAATCTCCCTAGGCGAAGAACTTTATCTCGCCCAGTTTTTCGGGTATTGACTGGTTTTGGAATTGGGGAGGAGACTTCGAATGCTATAGATGGCCTGCTCGTATATGGAACCGACGACAGCAAGCTTTCAGATGCATTCGCCCGCCTAGTAGCGTCCGACGCCTTTTATGGAGCAACGCAATCATATTTAGCCGCCCAAAGGAGATATTTGGAGGGCGATGAGGGGGCGAGGCTTGACGAGGGCGCTTCGGCTTTCCTCAAGCGCATGGAGAGCCAGCGCCAGCGCCTATTTTTCACTCTTCCCGAGACTGAACCGGACTTCCGATTCTGGGACCTGACTGCGTTTCGCTTCGCCGGAGACTATTTGGAAACGGTTGCGGCCCTTGTCCAACGAAAAGCTATCGCTGAGCCTGCCCGCGCCCGCCTAGCGCGAGGACTTAACAGGATTATGTCGGGCTTGCTGCTAGAGAATACAGATAAGATATTTGTCGCTAGTTCTGGAGGCTTTACGCATTCAAAAGTTAGCGTACTTTGTGATAGCGAACTCCCTGCACGGAAAGTATCTGGCGGCCTAGGCATGGCGATTAAATTGGACGAAATTACCGGTCAACCCCGCATTGATATCACGGTCGTGTTTGGAGCAAACGACGAGGTTTCCCTCCTCCTATCCCCAATTCGATTCGAATTTCTCTGCCGAGTTGCCGAAGGAGCCCTGCCGGCGAGCTTTTCCAACGAGTGCTTGGAAGACTTGATGGCCTTCAAGGCACGGCTGCTACGCCAAGCCGAACTATTCCGATCCGGACTGGAACTAGATGGGGAGCCTCTTCCCGATGACGGGACTCTTTATCTTAACTTTATCGAGATCGAGCACAATGGCCATGGCTTTTCGAGACCAATTGCAGTTAGGGTTGGAATATGAGGGAGCGGATCGATAACGTCGACTTCACGGTCGACGAACATATCTGGGGACATCGACTCTACGACGAGCAGCTCCCACATTTTGCAGTCCTGGAGTTTTTGGGAGTTCTCGGCTCTAACAAGGACGCCCCCTTGATTGAGCTTCCTGGCGATAAGGTTCGTTACAAGCCTCAGCGACAGATCCGATTACGCTCTTTGCTGTTTAACAATCCCTATGTCCAGACTGTTCGCGACCGCACCATATCGGACAGCGATAAGTGGGAGCAATGGCGAGATCTATTTGTAGCCGAAGCAACTGGGCATGGTGATGAGAATATCGACTATCTACGTGAAGTCTTCCTTTCCTTTGATGACTTTGCCAAGGCGATCGAACTCCTAAGGTCTTCCGCTTTCGAGGCTCGCAGCAACAAGCGCTGGAGTTCCAAGTTCATTTTCCCGTTCGGGCCGGATGCCCTTTACGAGGATTTGCGCATCGATTCATCAAGCGCCACGAACGATCGGCGATTCTTCGCGAGGACGGGGGAGCTGCTCTATCTGATGCTTTGTCGATCTATCAATGGTCGCCAGCTCGGTCAATTGCTCGTCGAGCGTCTTTTTGTCTCCTCTTCTCCCCTTAATCGCCTCGCTCGAGCACTGCAAGGAGAGTCCCAGCATGCACCAGAACCGAGGGCAGTTGGGTATCTGCCACATCTAAAGCACTCACGGTTTGACAGGCTTTGCGATGATTGGCTAGCGATCCTCTCGCGAGACATGCCCGTGTATGATGCCTTGGAACATCTCATCTCGAGCGCTGGACTTAACCTACTGCTTTATTTCCTCGAATGCTCAAAAGCGGAAGCAGGAGACACTGACCCTGTCGAGATCGTTTGCGAAATCGTCTCTCGTGAGAGGAGCAAGGTTCGAGCTCTCTCGGGTGAGTGCTACCAAGCAAATCAGTCACTTTCTTTGAGGGCGGTTCGAGCCTCAATAGAAAGTTTCCTGCTCACTCCGGAATGGGAGAACGCATTGTCCTCAATCGATCAGAGCACACAATGCATACTCGCGTTGCGAGACCGCTTTCAATGGCCGTCTACGGAGAGTGACGAGGACAACGATTATAGCCAGATGACTGGTGAAGAGATGGCCGCAGTGCTAACTGAAAAGGCCCTCGCTAGGCACGAACAGCATTTTGGCAAGATTCACGCATCCTGGTCGCGCGCCATAGGCCTTAGCTCTAGAAGGCTTTCTCGCCGCTATCGCTACGCTCCTAATGATCGCTTGCTTAAAACTTTGGTCGTTTCCATGGTCGACGAGAGAATGCAGTTTGACGATTTTCTCCATGAGGCCAAGCGCCGATATGGTCTAGTGATAGGCGACACCGAAGGAGGACATCTGATACGAGAGGATCAAATCGACCAGGAAGCCCTTAGCGACAATCGCGAAAACTTAGAGTCCCGTCTTATGAGTCTCGGCCTCGTTCGCAGACTCTCGGATTCCTGTTCATTCGTTGAGAATCCATTTGCAAGAGGAAAAAATTGATGTTGACGGATCGCATCATTGGTCGCGTGGGCGCTGACATCCTGCGCCGACGCCTGGACGAAGCGCGCCAAGGTGACTTGTTCGGAGACGAGAGTACCGCCCTGTTCAGGCTCGACAAGCTATCGCCTGCCCAGATCGCTGCCGTGGTGCGGGAGATTCTCGCTAACCCCGATTTGGCTCGCAGGGTTGATCTTCGTATACCCATGACTTTGGTTGAGGGTGAGGATCTTCCGATACAAGCGCTAACTAGCCTCAACGCTGGGGCTGTTAGAAACGGAGGCACGACCCGAGAGGCATTGCTCACAGCCAATGGGAACGAGCACAACCTGGCCGACACTTTGGGCCACGTTTCGGCTCTTGGAGCTAAGGAGCTTCGAGCCAATGAATATGCATGGGTTGAAGCGTCTTGTCATGTAGCCGGCATGTCACCAACTCCAGAAGATCGGGCCATCTTTCGCGCGGCTCTGAAAGGACTTATAGCTGCCACCGAACTCTCTCTGAACGATTTGGCGGAATACTGCTGCATGATCAGCGAAGCCACGACATCACACGGGCATCCCATCCGTCACGCTTTGGGCTGGGCGCTTCACTGCGTTGGTCTTCCTCGAGACACCTTGCTCTTCGCCAACACAAAATCCTATAGTTCAGCTTCGACGTCTTGGCGCAAGGCTTTCGAAAAACTTTATGCAACACGGGCCCCTCTGTTGAAAAGGCTTCGGCCGAACGGTCAACCGCTGGACGCCGACGAGATGCGTGAGCGCTTCGAGCAAAATGTCGACGATATAGCCGAGTCTGCGCAGGACACGATCAAAGCATTCATTGAGGCTGTTCCCGGGAATTCACAGACTGCGGTAGATTTGGCTGTTTTTGAATGGGAGCAAGACGGGGTCCATCACATTTTCGATAAACCCCGAGCCAGGCAGCTTGGCCTTGCCGAGGCGACGTTGCATTTTTTCGAACACGATTGTGATGAGGAATGTTTGCTAGAAGAGCGCTGGCGAACTTACTTGGACGAGTTTAAGGGCAGAGAACGTCGATCGGAGGGAAGTGACGAAGACGACGAGTCATTTTTCGATTTACACCGCCGCTATATGGAGCAAAACCCGGCACTGCATTCGCGCTGGGAAAAATTTATCTTCGGTAAGCCAATTGAATGCAATGACTTCCTAGACGGCTTAGCCACCGTCACTCATCGCCTGATCGCTAGGGCCGGACTTTCAGCTTCCGGGAAAGAGAGGTTCCTTCGACTCACCGTTAGTAAAGGCCGAACGGAGTTGCGTGAGCGCTTCAACCATGATGTCGGAACTTTCTTTTCTCTGATGTATCGAGGCCTACGTGATTTAATGGGGGATAAGGTCGAGTGGCCGGCCATACGAGGAGCTACTAACCTACCTGATCCAATCTTCGAATTCCCTTTATTCGCCGCTAAAGAGAAGGAAATCCGAGGTAAAAAATTCAAAAAAGTCGTTTCACTGGCTCGCCAAGCTATCCAAATTAAATTCGAGGTCGCTCTCATTGAGGGCCGTGGCGACAGTCAAACTATCTTGGAAAAGACTCAGCTACTCTGGACATTCAGGTCTGAGTCGATCGGGCTTTCGCTACTTGATGACATGCGTCGTCTCCAAGAAAAAGGCACGGTTGCCTGCACCGAGGTTCCTCGTCGGATGGTAAGCAAAAAAGGGGGGGTGCAGAGCGTGTCGCTGCTTGACACCAGCACGATCGAGGCTACGTTTTCGAGAGACGCAGGCTCTTTGGTGCCAGCGTCTGCGAAACTGAAAAGCTTGCGGAACGTGATCAAGACCGCGATCAACGGACTAGCCTCAGAGAGTCGTCTAACTTCGGAGCAACGCGACGAATTGAGGAATACATGGGACGTTTTTGAGGCTGACTATAGTCAGGCAGTAAAAGACTTCATTGAAACGGGACTGCATGGAGAGGCTGTTTTGCGGCAAGCTGACTCTTTTGCGACCTTTCTACGGGCGTTACTGACCCACGCTCGAGGCGATATCTGTCGGTCAAAGCTCGTTTCCGAAACCATTTCCATAGGCACAGTCCGCGTTTTGGGAGACCAGCCTTGTGTCATCATCCCTCCTTGGCATCCTGAGCGGATGAAAGCTCTTGCTGTCAAAACCCGCCGAGTAGCGGGTTTGATCTCTCATATGTTAGGCGGAACTGCCGTTTCCTTTGGAGATAGAAATATCTTCTTTCGAGAGTTTTCGGCAGAGCTAGCCCATCCGTTCTATCCAGAGATTGCCATCGCTACGCGTGGTGGCAGCGCGGTTTTGGTTTCTGAAACTAGTACGGTCAACGGATATAGCCTTCTTGAGCGCCCCATTCGTGGTGAGGATAGTTCAATGTCTGACGTGGATCCCAGCATAGCAGCAAAGCAGGTAAAAGAACTCATGGAACGCTATGTTGGACTCCAGCCACATGAGGCTGCCAACCTTAGCATACTTCTCTATAACTCGGACGCAGCCGAACTTCCAGTGTCCGTCGTGCGTGAACTCGCCGGGATGCAAACTAATGGTGGGTTCCAATGCGATATCTCTGTGCGGCATCGTGATCCGGAAAAACTGCGTCGGGTCTATACGGAACTTGTCGCCAAGGCTAGCGATGATCCCGACCTTCCTGTGGTCAGTGAGACCTCGGAAAACTTCATATCAAAGCTGCGCATGTCGGCTATACCCGCAACATCGACACCGCCTTCCTCCTCTTCTGCGGGGTTCCGACCCTTCGATATCGCCTTTTTGCACGATGTCATTTCCAGGACTGCTGTAGTGGAATGGATCTCCGTCGATTGGAGTAACGATCGCCCGAATTTGGAACACGTACCCTCTCGATGGTCTTACCGCAGTGTCTCCGGCGAGAACGAGCTTAAATCGACGACTTTTCTCACATGTCCGCGCCAGACCGCGTCTGGCTGGGCTTATGTGAATACTGTCGCCTCGGTCGCGAGGCAGTTAGATGCCCCCCTGAACACCCAGTATCTTCCTGCTCGTAGGATTTCCCTGCAAAGCGAAGCTCTTCACGAGATTTTGGACGACGCGCACTCTCTGGCAGAATGGGTCGCCACCTACGATGAATTATTGGACAAGCGCCAGCTACAGGCCAACGGAATCACTGTCGTTCGCTATAGACGAGCCACGACAAACGGCCGAAATATGATTGTGAGTTCCACATCGGAATTGCGTCTATTAAGCGTTCTTTTACGACGGCGGCTAGAAGAAGTTGTGACGCTAACCCCCGACCAGCTCAATGAAGTCACCAATCGTGCCAAAAGAGACGCTCTATCGATCTCGGGAGATATTGTCCTGCGAGCGGCGAAAAGAGGCGTGTCCGCTGGAGAAATGATTGGCTTGGTGATGAGTCGATATCTCGTTGAGCGGGAACTGAAAGGACTTGCCGGCAATGGAGCGCGACCAGCTTTCACCGCCTATTTTCTGCTGGATGACTATGCCGACTGGCTAGCTCAGCGGGAGAGTAGAATCGCTGATATATTGGGGCTTTGCGTGGAAGAGTCGGACGACGGGCCACTGCTGCATGTGGTCGTTGTTGAGTCCAAATATGTATCAGTGCATGGCGCTACGGAGGCCCGACGATCCTCTAAAGCTCAGCTCCTGGCCACGCTAAGCACGTTTCGGGATGCGCTTTTCGGCGATCCTGGTCGCCTCGATAGAGATCTCTGGCTCTCTAGGCTAGCCGATCTGCTCATTGACTCTGACATCCCGCCAGGATGTGCGGAATTACTTGAAAGAATGCGGGCTAAATTGAGGGACGGAGAAGCTAAAATCTCCTTGCGAGGCTATTCGCATATCTTCATTCATTCCTCTGACCCGACCACACAGTCTCCAGGATCCGAAAGGCTGCTGTTGGATAATTCTGATGGGATCGATGCATGGCAAGAAGTTTTTGACAGACCCGAGCTCCGTCGGCTTTTGGAAGCCTACTCATGCAAAGAAGATCCTACACCAATCCGGGCGTCCTTTGGCTTTCAGACCCCATGGACACTTTCCGATCCTCGTTTACCAGCGGCTCGAGTGGCATGGTCCGCTATGGTTGAGAGACTCACTCCAATTGTCGAATCTTACACAGAGGTGAAAAGCGATGTGACTCTTGTCCCGCAGCCTCCCGATACCGGCGTCGAGACATCGCCGCTTAAGACTCCAAAGGAGTTTAAGCCGACTGTATCCGACGAAAATCCACTCGCCGAATCCGAACACGGTCACACCGAATTTGCACGAATTGTTTCATTAAAGGCCGCCAGCTTGTTCGCTGCGGAGGATGAGCGCGAATCTTGGGCCGAAGAAGCAACTAAAAAACTGAAGACAGCGCTCAACAGCTACGGCTTACAGACTTCTGTTCTAGGGACACGCTTAACCCCCAATGGCTGTCTTATTAGGTTGGCCGGATCTGACCGCTTACGCATCGAGGATATAGAGGCAAAGCGTACACAACTGTTAACAACACATGCGCTTCGTTTGGTAACCGTTCAGCCAAAACCAGGGGAGATTGTGATTACTCTGGCCAGTGAGAAAAGACAGTCGGTTTCCATGTGGGATCTTTGGGCGCGCAGAAAACTAAATAGGAACGCCGCTGGAATTAACACTTCCTTCATCCTCGGTCTACAGGAGATCAGCGGCTCCATCCTTTATCTCAATTTAGGGGGAGAATTTGCTGGGCTTGCAGCTCACGAACCCCATTCTTTGGTTGCGGGAGCAACGGGAAGTGGTAAATCGGTTTTAATCCAAGCTATTTTGCTGGATATAGCCGTGACCAATCCGAAAGAGTTAGCACAGATTGTCTTGATCGATCCGAAGATGGGGGTCGACTACGTTGCTCTCGAGAACTTACCCCATTTGCGCGAGCCGATGGTTACCACGCGGGAGCGCGCAGCCGAGGTTCTTGCTGAATTGGTCGAGGAGATGGAAACTCGCTACCGGACGTTCGCAGCAGCTAGAGCGCGGGATTTGGCTACATACAACGCCAAAGCCACTCCAGAAAGTAGACTTCCGATGGTTTTCCTTGTCCATGACGAATTTGCTGACTGGATGCTCGATGATGCTTATAAGGCAGCGGTCGGAGCTGCGGTCCAAAGGCTTGGGGTTAAAGCTCGTGCCGCTGGAATTCATCTGATATTTGCGGCTCAACGTCCTGATAAGGATGTGATGCCAATGCAGCTTAGGGAGAATCTTGGGAACAGGCTGATTCTGAAGGTAGCCAGCGAGGCGACCTCTAAAATCGCCTTGGACCGACCCGGCGCTGAATTACTGCTGGGCAAGGGACATCTTGCCGCGAAACTCAACGGCGAGCAGGGACTGATTTTTGCGCAGGCCCCATTCTTGACAGATGATGACATCGTTTTAGCTGTCGATTCCATCAGATCGACAAACGAGCAAACAGACGACGAGATTAGAAAATGAAAAGTTGGAATTCGAGCCCGCATCCAATTTCCGATATCAGGGATTGGCAAACCAACGGACGCCTTGAAATAAGGCCAGATTTTCAGCGAAAGGAGGTCTGGAGCGACGCTGCTAGGATCATGTTGATGGACACCATACTTCGTGGCATTCCAATGCCGAAGATTTTCGTCTCTTCAACAATAAAGGATGACCAGATATATCGCACTGTCATTGACGGACAGCAACGCATTAGTGCTATTTTGGCCTTCTTAAAAAACCAATTCAATTTGGAAAAACCCTATACGGCGGAGTTCCAAGGTAAGTTCTTCTCGGAATTGCCGACAGAGGTTAAAAATGCTTTTCTTCAGTATCGCGTCGATTTCAATGAGGCAATCGAATTCTCGGATGAGGAGCTAAGGGAAACCTATTCTCGGCTGAACAAATATTCTGTTGCCCTTACCAAACAAGAGTTGCGCAGGGCTGATTTTCCGGGGGATTTCCTGCGACTTTCCGAAAGTCTAGCGCTCATCGACTTTCTCGAGACAAGCAAAATTTTTACCGTAGCTAATCGTCGCCGCTCCGCCGATGTCGAGTTCGTTTCCGAATTGTTGGCAGGGTTGATTGCCGGTCCCCAAGACAAGCGCGATATGCTCGATTCGTATTATTTGTCGTATGCGTCATGGGTGCCTCAGGATCGAGAAGCGACCAATGACAGATTTATGGCTGTTGTGGCAGATCTTGAGAGGATTTTCTCCGACGAATTACCGATATCTTCGACTCGGTTCAGGCAGAAAGCGGATTTTTATGCGCTCGTTCTTGCGATCGACGATCTACGAAAGGCTGGTGGGAACATCGACAACATTGAATTAGGGCCGTTAAGGGAAGATCTCAAATGGCTCGATCAACTGATTGCTCCAGAATCTGAGTGTAAGGATTGCCGAGACTACGCGATCAAATGCGTTTCACAGGCAAACTCCCATTCTAGTCGACGTTGGCGGATACAATTCCTGAAAAGCATTTTAAGTGGAAGCTATTTGCGCAAGCCTCCCGTAGGCGATGGAGCAGTTCTCTTTTATCGCATATTGACAACCGATTTTGGAGGTGGGATGTGCCCACCTCCAGAGTTTGATTGCTCCGAATGCGAACGGTCCATTGATCCAAGAACTGATGAGATCATAGGATGGCCTAAAGACTCAGCCGTGTTCCAATTGAGTAATACGCATCGGATTCATAGTGAGTGCGCCGATCCTGTGAAGTGGTCCTTCATCACAAGCGAGGATACATCTCATGAGCTAACTTTTGATCAAGGGTCGCAAAGCAGCCTATTTTGAGGAAGCCTAGACATATGTTTGTAGATATTCTTTTCCATAAAAAGAGATTTAAGATTCCCGAGCGTATCACTGGTACAAACGGTAAGTTCTATACGGTTCAGGAGCAAATTGCGGAGGGTGGCAATGCTGTAGTCTGCGAATGCGCCGATGAATCCGATGGCGAAGTGTATGCAGTCAAGTTTCTGACGAACACACGTGAAGACAGCAGATCCGAACGATTCGAAATAGAGCGACAATTGATGCAGAGCCTTACCGCTTTGCGACACGACCATTTGATCGGTTCTATCACTAGCGGAACCGTTGATTCGTCTACTTTTGACAAACGGCAGAAGGAATGCAAGTTGACTTTACCTTTTGTCATAATGGAGCGAGCAAACTGCTCTTTAAGAGAGTTTGTGAAAAACGAGAAAGTCCCCATTGAGTATGAAATTTATTCTGCCCAATTCCGTGGATTGGTTAGCGCTTTGGAATTGCTTCACCGTCACGCGATTCACAGGGACATTAAGCCTGATAACATTCTTGTTATCGGTGAACGATGGGTGATCAGTGATTTCGGGCTATGTTCTCTTCTCGATGGCTGCGGTGGACAGGATCTGACACCAAGTTGGCAGGTTCCGGGACCGCGCTTCTGGATGTCGCCAGAGGCTAACAACAAAGCGATCGGATTGTCGGAGGAGATTACTTTTGCATCTGATGTGTTCCAGCTTGCCGCCGTTTTCTGGTGGGTCGTAAATCGTCGGCATCCGAGTGGAATATTGTCTCGTGAAGACTGGATAGGAGCCGAATACCTTTACGAACCTGTAGCGCGGGGATTACAGCATTCATTGAACCGCCGTTTTTCTACGGCAAATGAATTCGGAACAGCAGTGGTCCAAGCCATAGGATTTTAAAAATCATATTTTATCACTAGATTCCGGTTATCTTGAGAAAACTCTTGGGACTCTCAGTCCATTTGCTTGTACTCGTAATTCCCAAGCTTCTCCATTTGGTATTGCCGAATAACTTACGTGAATAGGTCGATCTGATCCATAAAAGTACAGTCGATCATAAGGCAAATTATCAATTATCCATTGAGCAACTTCTTTCATATCTTCATCCTCTACGAGGATGTCTACTGCTGCACCCAATCGCGGGCAGACATGCTTGCCCAGTCGGTTCAGCTCATGTGCGGCATGCTGATCTAGCTTTGGTGCAATGCGTCCATTGATGTGCCTGCTGAGTTCGGGTGAGCAGAAACCGTAGGTGAGTTTGATCATGCCGTAGTAGTCGATTAACGGGTCCAAAATTTTCGTAGCTAGTTCATAAAGCGCGTTGTAGCTGTCTGGTTCTTTTGGGAGATTTGGAAGTCCAATACGCGCTTGGGTTTCTCCGCATTCAATCAACTGTCGGTAAGTAAAATATTGTCCGCATGGGACATCTAGATCAGGTATTGAACGGCTACGAATCAGTTCAAAGTCATCAATTTCCCATCGAGCTAGAGCTAAGGTCTGCCGAAACTCTTCGGGTTGGGGGCCGTAGCCGCTCAGGTCAAATAAGTTTAATGCTTGTAACTGCTCATCAAAATTTAGCTGATTGGCGAAGTGCGGGAATTCCTCGTTGATAAAGCGGGATTTTAAATACAGGTTGGTGGGTACGAATGCGTCGCCGTACTCGTATAGATCGAACGTTTGTTCTCGCAAATTGATTTTGACTCGCTCCAGCAAGCGTGGGATAGGCTGGTTCTCAAAGTCGTCGTAACGCATCAGGCTTAATTTGCCGGATTGGATATGTATTTTTATCAAATCCGTTTGTTCGATATCGCCATACAAAATCGTGGCGCAGCCAATGTATATCCTCAGCAAAGCCGGCAGTTCCTGAACCATGCTGGTGTGCAGATGCAAAGCCTCGCCTTCATCCAAAAATCCTAGACCTTGCTCAGTCGCGTGTTTACAGGCTTCGGCAATGAGCTCGGCATCGCTGATTTTGAATAAAATCGATCTGGCTGTCCCGATGGCATTTTGATAATCGCCGAAAAAGGCCTTGATGTCTTTTTGCAGCCCAGTTTCTAAATGTCTGTAGGGCTTGCGTTTGGAAAAGGCCTGTAACGCGAAATAGGTGATTAAGTCTTCGATTTTACTTTGCCGGGCTTGCTCGAGTAGCGCTTCTTCATTGTTGTCCAGCGTAAAGCGTATGGCTTTGCCGATGCTACCAAAGGTTTCGGTGAGCTCGATCAGTGCATCGATTTCCGATTTGTCGGGTTGCCGCCCAAGTTCCAGAATTTTCTGCCACAGCGGGTCGATAAGGTGTTTGTACGCCAAATACTTCTTCTCACTTCGAGACAGTTTTGGCTCTGCGGGTGAAACGGATCGATACGTTAAGCGTAAAACGTTGCGTTGGCTACGTTGCAGCCCAAGCAAAAACCGCTGTTCCGCATCTTGATTTTTAAATACAAAAAAGATGCCGGGCGCGACAGGAATGGCGTCCGTTTCTAAGGAATCCGTTAAAAATTCTTTGAGCTCGCTTTGGGTATAGTATTTTTGGAAGGTATTGCGCTGAGTAATGACGCCATCATTAAAAGCCTGGCCTTTAAATGCATTTTGGTTGAATAACATGGCGGAAATCACCAACACTTGGTTAGCCAGGTTATATGCGCCTCTCAATGCTTCCAGTCTTTCCTGATAGTTTTCGATGACATTGATCACAAAGCCCAAATTGACAATGTCGGCGGCTTGCTTGGGTTGATCCGGTGCGTAATGCGGATCCCAGCCGGACACCGGAATGGCATTTGCCGAAAGATTACGAATGTCGTCGCCTTTGCCGCAACCGTAATCGAATACGGTTAGCGAGCCGCCTAAAAATCCGTGACGCGCCAGGCATTGCATCGGCGCGGATAAATTACTGCGGGAAAGCGCCGTCAGGTGCCGGGAAATGCTTGTGCTTTCAATCGATTCAAATGTTAGGCTATCGGTGGACGGAAATTCATCATTGCCAATCGGCAGAAATTGGTAATCGATGATTTGAAAACCTTTTTCGCGGATTAACGCGTCCCAGGCTTGTTTGAAGCCAATCCTGATTGTGTCGTCGAATAGCCCCAGTTGTTCGGCTGTCTCGGTTAATTGGGTAAATTGCTGATAGTTTGGCGCATCGCGGCTCAGTAATAATTCCTTGCGATGTAAGATCGGCGGATTTAACGAGGTCTGATAACTGCGCTTTTCGACTCTTTGCGTTGTCAGATCAATCCGAAAACTCGTCTCTAAGGCAGGGAATGGCTCTTCGAAGAAATTGGGATACCAAAGCAAAGACAGCATGCTTGATTTGCCGTCATACTTGATGACGTTGTAACCAAGGCCTGGTTTTAAATGAGCCAAAATCTCGGCGGCCTTGACAGTCTGCTGTATTTCGTAATGTTGAGAATCCGTTAGACTGTAATGCCAATAAACATTGTTTAGAACTTTTTTGCCCAGCATAGGTTTAAGCCATATTACAATTTATTTGAAGGGTTGTTGGCCATTAATCCATAATATTTACCTTCCCTTGGCATATGCAGTTTACGCATAATTGAAATATTGCTAACCGATTTTTACAACCTATCACCCTGTTGCTACAGATGCGTAGCTTATCGTATCTAAATCAATTTTTTATCTTAAACCTACACCTACTATGAACAAATCCGACCTCATCGACGCCATCGCCAGCCACGCCAATCTAACTAAAGCCGACGCCGGTCGCGCATTGGATGGCATCACCCAATCCATTCAAGCTGGGTTGAAATCCGGTGATTCCGTGGCTTTGGTAGGCTTTGGTACCTTTGAAGTAAAAGAACGTGCCGAACGCGCTGGACGCAATCCACAAACAGGCGAAGCCATTACGATTGCCGCCGCCAAATTGCCATCCTTCAAAGCCGGCAAAGGCTTGAAAGACGCGGTTCAGTAAGTTTTAGACCGCTCATTGCGGCCCCATACCCCAGCCTTCCAGTTCCGACTGCCGTTTGACCGTAGGCACGTCCAAATCGGTCATCCGGCCTTGAGTACGGGTTAAGGTGTCTTGGCGGCCGCTGGAGGCTGCGCCGTATTTCTGCGGATTGAGTCGGCTGCCTGTGCCGGTGAGTTGATCTAGATTGAGCATGGATGAGGAATTGGCGGCGGTCGGTAAATGACCGGTCTGCGCCAGAATTGCCAACCACTCGTCCAGATTGACCTGTGTCCAGTCCACACGGTCCAGGTCCGCAACTTTGATGCCGGTACAGCTTGGACTTTCCGGCGTGCCAAAATCCATGCCCAACTGCGGTTTGATTTGTTCGTTGAGAATGCGCGCTAGCGGCGAGTTGTAGCAGCAATAGCTTTCCTTACGCACCCAACACACCCCAGCGACCTTGCTCTCGCAATAGGTGCCCAGGTCCGTACATACTTTCAGTTGTTTCTTGGCGGCGAGTTCGTACTCCGGTTCTTCGCAGGAATAGACGATCTGGATAATCATGATGATGATCATGACCACGGTATAGGCCGTCATCAAGGTACTGAGAAGTTCGCCCGCGACCGCCGCACCGCCGCCCAACTCGACGCCACCGGATTCCGCAGCTGGCGTTAAATTTCCAGCCGAATCGAAAGCTGCCTGGCCACCGGCACTGAACAAAGCATTGCCGGCCGCTTCGCCAAAGGTCTGGCCGATCCATTCCGCCACGGATTTCATTAATTCGCCTTTCAGCGAGTCGAGCAAGCCTTGCGAGGCAATGTCGCTGGTACTGAGCATGTCGGTGCCGACCAAGTCATTCACCGTCGATGCAAAATCCGCCTGAAAACTGTTCCAGGCATCGCCAGCCAAGGTGAACGGGGTGCGCATGGTTTCCCAGGCGCCTCGAATCGCCGAGGTACTGTCCATGGCCATGACAGCGCCGTCCATCTGACTGGTGGCGATCAGCAGATCAATGTAACGTCCCAGCCCCATCGCACCCGAGGGCGTTTCGCAGCAATCGACCAGACTGAGAGCGCCGCCGACCATTTTGCAACTGGCGGGTTTACCCTGGAATACCTGACAGGTGGTCGGATCCTTCTGCTGCAGATCGGCGTTGGCATAGTCACAATGCAAATCCATCGCCATTTGTTGGGCGCTATTGAGTAAGGCGACCGCCTTGCTGAAATCCTGGCTCTGGGTGCGGTTCATGGTGATGCAATCTTCCCCCATACACCGAATCGGCCCGGCACATTGCTGTTGGGTGTTGCTTTGAATGCCGGGAATGCCCACCGTTTGCCCGCAGTCATAAGTATCGACGCTGTCCCAGCAGGTGCCGGAGGCCAACACACTGGTACATTGGCTTTTGATGAACGAGCAGCCTTGCGTTTCCAACGACGCACAGGTCTTGTTGGGTATCCCGTTCGCCGGCGGTTCTAAACAGTGGGTGCCGGCGGTATCGGTCCAGCATTGGCCATACTGATTCAAATCGCAGTGTCCAGAGGACTGGATATTCATACAGGTATTGCGAATCCCGGTCGAACTGGCCACCGGGGCTTGGGCCAAATCTGAACCGCAGACCATGACTTGCGAGGTGGGATCGACGTAACAACCCGACGCATTGGCTGGATCGTTCGTGCAAACCAATTGACTGCCGGCTTGGCAAATGCCGTCGGTAATCGCATTGGCTAAGTTTTGGCAATTCGGGCCACTCCAACTCCATTGGTCCTGGGTGATCAGTTTCGACAAATCGTAGCGGAGTCGAATCCTGGAATAACCCTCACCATTACCACCGACCATGGTTTCCTGTTTAAAGACTTTGTTGCCCGTACTGTTGAAGGCATAGGTGACATCACGATTGGGATGATCGACCCAGCTATTACTCAGTTCGCAAGAACCGCCCCAGCCGGTCGAACCGGTGTAAATCAGATTGCCGCCGTAATACACGCGGGCATGGTCATCGAACTCGACATCCTCCAATGTGGCACTGATGATGGCTTCCGGATGCAGGACGTCGTATGTAACTTCCCAGTTGAATATGCCGCAGCCGGCTGACCAATAGTTATCGCCAACGCGGCCCACGTACAAATCCATGCAGCCAGATCCACAACTGGACATGCCTCCGTTACCGGAGACAAAGCTGAGTAGCGTCTCAACATTGACTTGATGGGTGGCGGTACAACTTTGCGGTACCGTCGGTTGGCGCAGACACAATTGATAATCCGGCACTTGCACCGAATGGCTGGTCTCGGTTTGAGTCGTCACCGTGGTACAGTCCGAAAACGACTGCGCCCAGGGCGTGAAATTGGCAAAAACCTGATCGCCGGCAGTCCAGACTGCATCGTTGTGTAAATCCGGATGCGACTGGTGGGCATTGTCGATCAGCGTGCGGTAGGCTTCGCCGGTGAAGCTGGTTTCGCCGTTCAAGGCGGTCTGCGCGTTCAACCCCGCCGCCAGTGTGCCGGGGTTGTTGCCATAGAGATCGGCAAAGTCCTGGGCCGTGGTCGTAGCGCTGTTAGTATCCGGAAACAAGGTGCCAATCGATATGGCACTTTCCTGAGCCGTCCCCGGATTTAAGGTCAGCGTGCCGTTACCGGTATCGAGCGGAAACGCAAAACCGCCCAGAACTTGCTGGCCCAATTGTTGGCCATCACGCCCGGCCGCCTGAATGGCATCCGCCCAGGAAACGCCATACGGTGTCCAGGCCATCGTGACGCACAACACGGCAGACAGACTTTGATTTATTAGTGACTGAGAGTTAAAAAGCTGTCTCATACGGATCAATATCCTGTGCAACAGTCACGCCAAGACCAAAGTAGATATAGATGATCTTCGCCCGGTCCCGGATAGGTGCGGCCCGCCCCCCACTTGAAGGTGGTTTCGCCGATGGCGTGATTGGACTCAGTTTCCGCGACCGGATAAAACATCGATAGCCGGTATTGCGACTTGGGGATGAAGGGATAGATATAGCCGCCGCATAAAGCATCGTTACCGGATGTTTTCCAGGCCAGTCCGCGCCGATGCAAGGACGCCGTGGCACGTGTGGCCAACAAACTGGTGATACGCGGATCGGTGCCGTAACTGGTCGGCGAAATCCCGGATAAGGGATACATGTGACCCCAGGCACCGGCACACCAGAACAAGGCATCCAAGGGATTGCCGGTGGCGGCCGCTGCGGCATCGGCGACACAGGCGGAAATGGCCACCGGATTGGCAAACAACGCCGTTTCCGGACTGGTGAAGAACGCCAGCAAGTCACTGTTCCAGGTGGGATCGAGCTCGGATACATACAGCAAATCAAAATCCCGGTAGCCGTCACTGTTGCAGCGACCATCCCAGAATAGATCTAGCAGGATGGTCAGCGGAAAGGCAAAATAGTGGTAATTGAAAAATGACATCTCGCTGGCATCGAAGTCCGCCTTGCCGGTGGTGGCGATTAGACGCACGTTCGAGGCACTGAATTTATGGCCTCCCAAAGCCGGCGAGCACCAGGGATTGCGGACGATCTCGATCAGCCTCGCCGGATTCCAAAGACCCATGGTCATGCCAAGTTCCGGAATTCCCATCGGATCGGTACAGAAGCAAAACTTTTCATCGGTGGCGATACTTGGTACGTTGCCACCGCCCAGCGACGCCCCGGCCGCTCGAATCGGAAACAAACAGCTCCAGCAAATATCGGTGACCAGCTTGCCGGACCACAATTCGGCATCCGAGCACAACGGATCGACGCTATTGGTTGTGGTTTCGGCATAAAGCGGGGTTGCCAGTGTTATCAAGCCTCCCAAAATCCAAGGGAAAACGAATCGTTTCATGACCGCTCTCCCGAAGAGACAGGCAGTTTTCGTTCATGAACAATCAGACGGTTGCCTGATTGTTCGATGAAAGACGGCACATGCTGTAACTGAAAACGGCTGCGCACATCCGGCGTCAGCAGATACACCGGTGCATGCAACGTAGTTTCCAAACGCTTTAAACTGTCCCAACCTTCCTGACGCGACAGAGACGTGGCCAAATACATCACGTGGGCCTTTTTGTCCTGGCAGGACTGATGCCGAATCAGCTCGACTTGTCCCGGCACCGTGGCATCGAACACCATCAGGCATAAGCCAAACGGCATTTTGTCCAATGGGTTGACGGTTTGTCCGGCTCGGATGATCAGCTGCCCGTTGGGCGCCGCCAAATCGCGCGGTGCGGTAATGCTCAGATCCACGGACCGATCGCGATCCTCCTGAGCAGTAGGTAAGTCTTCAAATTTCTGCTGTTCCCAAAACCGTGCAATCGCCTGTTGCTGCTTTTGTTTCCAGTCGATGGTATTCATCCGGCGTTTGATTTCGTCAAGCAAGTCGATTTCGGCAATCTCGCTGACATCGCCTAACGTTCCCAAATCACCCTGCTTGCCGGCTTTGAGTTGATCGTCCAGCCATGACAAACTACTGACGCCATGAATGTGTAAACGGGATTTCCCATCCTGTTCGACGATAATGTCAGGCACCGACGTCACCGACCAGCGCTGAAAATGGGTGGGATCGATGATGATGTTGGGCAGTGGATCGATGCCCTTCAGCAAGCGCTTGAGGTCCGCCATCAACGCCGGCAGTTTTTGGCCGGGTTTGGGGCCGCGAAACACCAGTAACACATTGTCCCGGCCGGCCGCTTCTTCAAAGATGCCTTTTAGCGCCGTATCGCCGAGTGAAAACGAGACAAACAGCAGTGTGAGTGGTTTGTTCGAAGGGGATGTCTGCAGGCCGCCTGCCGATCCTGTCGATAGTGCCTTTGCTCGCATCGCTTGCGAAGCATCCAAAACTTGTTGCGCCTGGCGTTTTATTTCCAGTTGTTCAGATTGACCATTCAACCACTCAGGTCGAGGCTGGCCTTCCAAGGCTTGCAAATTGGCCTGAGAACGATCTAGCCAGGCTTCTTCAGCCGGAACCGTATGAACGCTGAACCAACAGAGCAAACAGACCGCCGATTGACGCCAAGGACGGTGGGGTCGATCAAAACAACGCATAGGCGCGTCCAATCACTTGATGGTCGTAGACATAGCCCCAGTAACGCGAATCGAAGCTTTTGTCGGTTTGCCCGGTCACCCAATAGGCGGCGGGTGGGATCGTTTCATGGCGGTTAAAACGGGTAGCCGGCTTCTTGAGTTTCTCTGTCAAGGGTAGCCCGTCGATAACTGGTTCACCGTTTATCGTGGTATGCGTCGGATCGACATGAATGGTATCGCCCGTGACGCCGGCGGCGATTTTGACAATGATCTGGCCGTCCTTAAAAAATGGCGCCATGCGCTCGGCGCGGAACGCAATCAAATCGCCGCGCCAGATGTCCTTGTTGTGGGTATCGATCAGGTAAATCCATTTATCCGGCAGGCAGCGATCGACCTGCTCATCACCGCCGATCAGAAAGCGTTGGCCGAGGTAACGTTCCACGGCTAACACCAGCAACAAAATCGGTAAAGCTTTCACGATGAACCGCACTAACGCCGCTCGGGTTTGATAGGGTTTCTGCTTGGTCGTGGTTGTCGTGGCGATAGCGACGCTTGATTGGTTGGATTGCATAGACTCACCGGGTTTGATGCTGAACATAGACATCCGCCGGTGCAGCCACCACCGCCGTCGAATCGATCACCAGATAGCCTGCGTCACTGAGCTTTTTGGCTTGACCCTGCCAGTCATCGACGATCTTGGCCATCTGCTCCTGACTGGCATTGGGCGGTATCGATTGAATCAATTTGGCACGGTCGAGCACGAACACCGGCGTAACCAGATTCAGGCGCGCCAAGGGCTGTTGTAATTGCTGTTGCGCAGCCAAACAGCCACCGAGACATCCCAGACAGACAGCGATTAAAACAGTGCTGAGCCATTGTGATTTAGCGTCCATGATTCAACTCCCGTGTTTTAGACTGGCGGCTGTCGATGAGTTGTTGAATGGCATCGCCCAGACTCAAACCTTGCCGGCGCAATTGCTTCAAGGCGTTGACATCTTCGGGTTTGGTGGAGAAAAGAATGCGTTTGAACGGATCGACGATCAGCCGTCCGATACCGGAACCCATCTCGGTAATGAAGAAGATTTCGGAATAAGCGCCGGGCAAGGTATGCACGGTTTTCAGCAGTTCATAGCCGCCGTCCGACAACGGCAAGCGCCGATCTTGCTTCATGCCTTCGATGACTTCGGCTTTTTGACCGAGCAAGTACATATTGGCGGAGTTCTCGACGATGGCCCGGCCGGCGGCGTTTCGGTATAAATCGTTCACCGACTGAGTGATGGTCACCGCCGCGCCGCCATATTTGCGAAACCGCCGGTAGCCGTGCTCCATGAACTTGGCCACATCGCCTTCGGTGAGCAAATCCCAGGCTTCGTCGATGATGACGATCTTCGGGCGGTTGCGTTCGCCCAGATACATTTCCTGCTGGATTTGGTAGATCAGTTGCAGCAACACGACTTGTTGCAGATGCTTGCGGCCCTTTAGCTCTTCCAATTCCAGCACGGTAAAGTCGTTGGCGAATTTGGCGTTGTTCTTACCGTTAAAATAGCGGCCATATTCGCCTTTAGTGGTGAATGGAAATAACTGCTCGCCGACATCCTTCAAGCGTTGATCGGTTTCGGCGCAGAGCTGCCGGGCGATGTCGTCGACGGACATGGCCTGAGCCTTTTCGGTCCAAAGCTGTTTCAATATCCGCTTGAGACCGGCGGTTTGAAAGTCGGTCAACTTCTCAGTCGGCGCCGCCATCTGACTGACCAATCCGGCTAACATGTCGGCTTCTTCCTCGAAGTTTTGCACGATTTCAAACGGGTTCATGCAGATGTTTGAACCATGAGTGAATTTGACGAAATCGCCTTCCAATACTTCACACAGGTTTTCGTAAGAGCGGCCGACATCGATCGCCCAGATTTGCGCGCCTTCGGTCAGATAGCTAACGATGATCTCGTTGGTCAGAAAGGATTTACCTTTGCCGGATTCGGCGGCGATGCACAGGTTGTAGTTGCCGGTGGTGTCGAACAACGATACCGCCATGTGTTCGCCGTTACGGGAGACGAAATTCAAGGTCGGCGTCCCGGTGCCGGCCCAATCACCGAACAGCGGTAATAACGGAATCGCATGGCGCGTGGCCAAGGTGCGATAACGTTTCAGGTCGGCAATCGCTGAACGTTCCGGCCCAAAGGGTAAACAGTTCAGGAAAAACGGCATGCAGAAATACTTGTCTTCCAAAAGCTGAAAGCCCAATTCCCGAAAATACACCCGAGCATTGGACACCGCCGCCGCTTCTTCCTGTTCGTCGCAAAACAGCAGTACACCGAAATACGCCCGGATCGGTCGATCACCGTCACGGTAGGCGTCAAACAACACGTCGAAATGGTGTTTGCGTTGCACCAGCACCGGTAGAAAACGGGCTATCGGCGTATTGACCTGATTGGTGATGAATTGCCGAACACCTTCCTGGTGGGTACGGGTCGATTCAGCGTCCGGGTAATGCAGGGTCAGACTGAGCAAGGTGTTTTGACGAATGCCGCGGGTGCCGGACAAAATGTCGCCCAGATAACTCTTGGCGCTGCCGAAATAAAAATGATCCGGTGTGCGTTTGGCGGATAGGGTTTTTACCCGTTTTGATCCAAGCCAAATGCCTTTCTCGTCGGTTCGAATTGCGTTATCGAAATCCAGCAATTGATCCCGTATCAATTGGGTAGTATCGCACTCAGGTACTACCCGGTCTTTCCAGCCGGCATCGGGCTGCCAGTTGAGTAGTGTGTTCAGGATGCGCACATATTGATCAGCCCCCAATACCTCCGGATACAAGCCAATGGTCGACAACGACTGTTGCGTAGCGAGTTGCAATTCAGTTGCCCGGCGGATGTCACTTTCACTGGGCCGGGGATGCGCCATGGGCAATTTCACGGTCACGAAAATGTGACTGCGCCGCAAGCGAGCCCCCGAGATCGATTCCGGCGGTTTGGTGGTGCCTTGTCGCAGAAACTCGATACTGGCTTGAGTCATGGTTTTATAGGTTGGCTTTTGCTGTTTCAAGCGGCGGGTCTGCATGATGGCCAGCGATTCTTCAATATCCGGTGATGTCCAGAGCGACACTTGCAATAGCGTTTCGGTCGGCCAGTCCTGGTTTAGCAACACGTTGACCCGCGCGGAGACGCTGGCATCGGCACCGGTCAGCGGTCGGCACAGAAAACCAAAGCCAATGCTGCTATCGGCCATCAAGAACAGATGATGGTCATATTCATAAGCCAGTACCGTGAATAACTGATCGGCACGTTGGCGTTGCGCGGTGGTCATGGGGTCTGATCCTCGAAATACAGGTGTTGCATGGCTTCGGTTTGATGCTCGGCACGCAGGCGAATCGTAAAGGGATGTCGACAAACGCGAACCGCACGTTTTTTGCGTTTCAACTGCCGTGCCCTGGCCGGATGGCAGGGGTTGATCGGCTGGCCATTGGCGGCTTGGACCTTGACGGTCCGCTTATCCTTCGCCAATGTGCAAGGGCGGCGGTTGCCCGCCGCGTTCTCGGTATCAATAGTTGAACCGGTCATCGTTGTTCCAGGCCTAAATCGTGGCCGTCACGATGTTGGTGATAATGGTCGGTGCCGCAAACAGGCCGACCCCGCTGGCAATCCCCAGTACAAAGCCCATGATGCTGCCACGCACGACACCGGCGACCAGGCCGACGATGACGAACACGATGGCGATGATGCGGCCGAGCAAGCCTTCCACCCAGCCGGTCAGCAAGGTCCAGACGTTGTTGAACTCGGTACCGCCAGCACCGGCCATGGCGTCGGATGCCATCAACATAAAAAATAGCGATGCCAGGGTCACCAGTACCCCGGTTCGATGCGATGTTTTCATCAAAAATATCCTCTATGTAGTTAAAAGACGGTTGCCCGTCGAATCTCGGACGTTCAGTCCGGCAGGTTTTAAGCGGTTGCCCGCTCACTCTCGGAGGGGGTGTGTGACCTGCGGTGAAAGGGTTTAAGGATCAAGGCAATTTATTACCCAATCGATTTACCTGGCTCTCGTCGTCAGCTGTATCGACGCTGGATCGTTTCTCCGCTGGGCGTTGCTCGACTTGCAGCGGGATCAACGACGCACTGGCTGTCGGTGCCGCCTTGCCGATCATCCAACGCCGGGGTTCTAGTTCGGTGTAGACGTAGTTGGACACCATCAAATCGCCCTCAGCATCTTCCCAAGGCGCGATCCAGATGCGCATCACCTGGGATGGCGTCCGAATCGGCGTGGGATCTTCGATCTTGGGCACGGGTTGTTGTAACGGTGGTGCGAGTGCCGGTGTCGAGGCAGACTCCAATTCCTGGCTATTTTCCGGAGGGGCTTCCGGCAACGCCGTATTGGTCACCTGGTAGGCCTGCGTCGTCGACAGACAGCTGGGTTCGTCCGGCATGCCTTTACAGCCGTAGTCGGTGGCGCAGCCGGTGGTGATGGCGATCAGCAGTACACTGAGGCTATAAATAGAAAACTGATGAAAGCGTTTCATGGCTTTTTCTCCGTGGCGTTTGTGTTTTGTGCGTTTGTATCGGGCGTTGTTGCCAGACTGGGCGACGGTTTTGGTTTATCGGCCAACCAATCGGCTAACGCCTCGGGTGCGCCACTGTGCGTGCGACCGTCCGGAGCAATCAGAAATGGCACACCCTTCAAATCGAATAACTTGGCGGTGACCACGGCTTTTTGCAGCGGCTCTTTGTTACATTGAACGGGCGGTTCGCTCGGCAAGCCGGTGTAATCCTGTTTCAACAAGCGGTCGCGCACGGCGTCTTTGGCTTTTGTCTCGTTGGTTTCCAACTGACACGCCAGTTGCACGACGATGTTTTGCGATTCGGGGCCGAGGATGGGGACCATCACCAGTTTGAAGGTGTATTGGTCTTGCAAGGCTTGCAGGTCTTTCATGACCTTGCCGCAATATGGGCAACGCGGATCGATGAATACCAACACCTGGCCTTTGCCGTGGCCGACAGTCACGGCGCCAAGGTCGTCGGCCTTGAGTTTCATCCGGGACAGATCGATGCGATTGGCGATATTGTCGATATCCGCCAGTGCCTTGATTTCCTGCTGGGTCCAGATGTCCATCAATTTGCCGCCGTAAAAGGCAAAGCGGCCATTACTGGAGATAAACACCGTCTGCTCGCCGGATTTGACCATCTTCAGGCCCGAGATCGGCAAGTCTTGCATGCCTTCGATTTTGATCGACAGCAAACCGGCGGCAATATCCGAGACCGCCTGCTTTTGCGGATTGGCGGCCAGGGCGATGGATGTACCGATTAACGTGGCTATCAATAAAGAAATTTGGCGTAGCGTCATAACGACCTTTGGAGTTGGGTTAAAGAATCAGCTCGGCGACTTCAGCTTCAGCGCCGTGCCTTTTTGCACGATGAAGTTGACTTGGCGGGTGGCATCGACTTCGATGACCGGGTAAATCTCTTCAGCCATGTCCATGTAAAAATGCGACAGTCGCTCCATGGCATAACCGGCGCCTTTCAGGGCACCGCCTTCCATCGACTGCGAGGAAAACGCGCTTTGAAACGGTGTAGTACCGGAAAGCGCCCCCAGACCGCCGGTCATCAACATTGGAATCTGATTGCGGCCGAAGGCATCGGAAAAGCCGCGCAGGAAACCGGCCATCATGGATTGGGCGAGTAGCGCGCCTTGTTTGGAAACGACGCGGCCACGCACCCCGTTTTTGCCGTCTTCGCCGGTGGCGTAGGCATTCATCGGGACTTCGATTACGCCACCGTCCTGGCGTACGCAGGAAAAAGTCTCGCCGCGAAAGTAAGCGCGCTCGGCACTCAAGTCGCCAAAGCCGGCTGCCAGCAGAAAGCACTCCCGCACATCGGCATGGAAACGGTTGGGCAAGATGGCTTCCTTCTTGATCCGGAACAGCACCGGCATGGGTTCTTTCTTGGCTTTTTTGCCGGTCGGGGCATCGAGACCATTCAACAACACGCCGGTCAAAATACTGCCGGCGGGGATGAAGACATCGCTGCTGGCGTGATCACGGTTCGAGCGGTCTCGACCCTCGCTAGGGGCTGCGTCTTTGTCTTTACCATTGGACTGCTCAGCGCCTTCCTGGATGACGCGAATTTGCATCGCCGCCGGTGCTTGGTTATTGGCTCGTGCTCCTGAGACGCCGGAATTGCTAGCAGTCGGTGCGGGAATAGCGGCTTGCTCGAACACGCGGTTGAGATCGTCCTGGCCGTTGTCGAACGGCGGATAGCCTGGGCGGCGGTTTGACGGTCTTCCCGGTGTCGTTGGCTCCACGGTGGTTTGACTGACGTCGCCAGGGTTGCCAGCCACTGCCGGTGTAGACGATTTGTTCTTCAACGACTCCACTTCGCCGGTGACTGCCTGGAGTTTGGCTTCATAGGCTTCGCGTTCCGCTGCCGTCCATTGTTTGAAACGGATTTCGTCGGATTGCTGTTCCCGGCGCTGCTGTTCTTCGATGGCCGCCAGTCGGCGGGCTTGCTCGTCGTTCTTCTGCAGCAGATCTCGCAATTGCGCGGAAATGCCGTCGATGCCCAGCGAGCGCGGATCGCTGTCGGTCAGAATGTGTTGAATGGTGGCCTGTTTGCTCAGCGGTTTGCTGACTTCCGGGGTAACCGTGGCCAGCGCGATGATGACGGCCAACAGCACGGTACCAATGCTGCCAACGGCCATATTACGTTTGGCGCTCGGACTCAAGCGTGTCCACCAGGTATCGACGCTGGCCATTAGGGTTGACCTCCGCTCAGTAACGAAGGCCGCAAACTGGATGACGCCTCAGGCGATTGTCGGACCACGACATACAATTCGGTCGCTTCCTGCGGTTTCAATACCACGTTGGGCCAGATCGAAACGGCGAGCACGTCCTGTTGCGTCGTCGCGCAACTGCGTTCGTCGAACTCGAGCATCTCGCTGCCGGTATTCTTGGCAAGCCCCACCAAAATCAATCGATCCTGGCTTTCCAGAACTTGGCCGGTTTTAATCTGCACGCGGTCTTGCAGGCAGCGAATCTGTTCCTGCGGCTTGGGTTCTCGGAGTGAAAACCCAGGCGGGGTCTTTTGCATACCCAAATCCCGAAACAGCGATTTCAGTTGGCTGATGTAGGCCTGTTCCTGTTGGCTTGAGGTTCGACTTGCGGAATCGGCGCGTTGCCATTGGTTCAGCAATTGGTAGCTGTCCTTATCCAGATCGAGGTGGATTTCCCGCGCCGGAATGCGTTTGGGGATCAGGGTTAGGGATAGTGCGATGTCCTGGTTGTCGCCGGGCGTGATGTATAGCGTGACCGGCGTTTCGTCGGCGGTGGCGACATAAACGATTTTGCCTTTGGTACTGGTGGTGGCTTGGCTAGTGGTCGTGACCACCGGATGTTCGAACGGCGTGACCAGGCGATTCAAGTGGCCGACGGCAATTGGCATCAGTTCGTTGATGCCGGGTTTGACGGCAATGTGTTGCGGCCCGATTGAAGTGGCTGATGTTGAGGTTAACGCCGTCGCTTGCTGTTTGGCAGCTTTCAAGACGCTGGCATCGACCGGCGGTAACTCGATGCCAAAATCTGGCTGCGACGGGACACCTGGCTGCGATGAGGAAGAATCTTCGGCCACAGTGGTTGCCGGTGGTAACACAGTCACGGGTAATTCATCCGCAGACAAGGCAGTGCTAACGGTCAGGAATAACAAAATTAGCGGGAATGAGCGATTCATGGTCGAGCCTCGCGGGTTTGGCCTTGCAATGCTTTCAGACGATCCAAGGTTCTGGGGGAATCCGGATACACGTCGATGTATTCCAGCCGGGGGCGATAGTTTTTGATGGCGATGATGAATTCGTAGGTACGGGGTTTGACGTCGGGTTTGGAACTGGGGCCTTGGCTTTTCAGTTCGCCGCTGACGAAGACTTTGTTAGTCTCGGCTTCGTAATCGACATGACGCGGGGTGAAGCTGATCGCGACCCGATCCATTTTGATGGCCTTGATTTGATCGCTCATGGCATCCAGGACACTGCGGTAAATATCCGGCGCTAATAGCGGCTCGACCGCAGTTTTCAGAAAATCGGCATTGGCCGGCGTGGTATTGCCGAGGAGTTCAGCCAGGAACAAGCCCCAGGACTCTTTGAACTCGCTGGATGCCTGGCTGCGCGTCACTTCGACTTCCTGTGTCAAGGTCGGTGGCACCAGAATGATGCTGCGCTCGGTTCGCCAGGCGGCCAGCGAGGTAACCACACAAATGACCAGCAAGCCAATGATGACGACGCGGCTAAACCGGTTCTCGCTCTCGTGCCCGTCCCAGGTCTGCAGAAAATCCGACCATCTCATGGCAGAAACCGGCGGATGTAGGGATTGGGAATGCTCTGCGCGCGATTAGGCAACAGGCCCAGCCAATACAGAGCATGCAAGGTATAGCCGTCAGGCCGGTTATCGCGGAAACGCCGGTAAAACTTGACCGCGATGAATCCGAGCGCCAAGCCGGGTATGAACTGATCGATCAACATGCCGGTGAGCATGCTGACCATGAAGGGTACGATCTCGTCCGCGCTCCACAGCAAAATATGAATCGGATCGTCTATCGATTGGGGGATGGCAACGGGTTCCATAATGACCTCTGGTTGGGATGGTCATTATTGTGAAGAAGATTTTTGGTAGGTCATTTGCAGCTGACGACGAATTTGCGCTCAGCTGCAGATGTTTGGTTCTAATAACTCGATAGGGGGGCTATTGTTACCTTGAGTTGTTAGAACCAATTACCGACAAGGCGGGGCGGCGTAAAAGGCCGACAAGTACATCAAATTGCTCCAAGGACACTAGCTCTTCTAATTTATTGCTTCAATAGCGGCGGCTTTTCCACTGCATTGCCGCTATCGCGGCATCAATAATAAAAACACAAAGAATTTATTCTGAAAAAACAATTATTTATAAGCGGCATGAAGTTTGCAAGGTAAGAGATCAGGCGCAACGTGTTTGTCTTTCTGCGAAATCTATTGGGACAAACTTAACGAACGTAGCCGATATCTGAAAATATTTTAATTGGAGTTTCAAATGAATAGAGAATTGTTTTCTCTCAAAAATTACCAGGGTATAAATTCATGGAAATTACGGAAGATGTCGTTATTGGCGCTAGCGAGTGCGGTGTCGCCTAGCGTATTGGCGCTGAATACCGGAACTGATCTGAATCTGTCTTTAAAGCCCATTGCCGGTGGCATGGCGGGCGCCGCTTATACTAAACCTCAAGAAGTTTCCGCCGCGTTGTTTGGCAATCCTGCCACCTTGACACAATTTAAAGGCTTCAATTTTGGTTTAGGAGCGGCCATTCTCGAGCCTGAAGTGGACAATTATCAAAGTAACAACGGATTTACCAACCATTCCCATAGTCTGGCCCAGAATTACATTGCGCCCGATATTGCTCTCAGTGGGGAAGTGTCGCCTGGTTTTGTGATTGGTGCAGGGGTTGCGGTTGATTCCGGCCTGGGCGCCGATTATCGTACGCAGCCAATCAATGGAGGGGCCGGACTCGGGCTGGGTGGCGCCGGAGCCGGCGGCGCGGCTACCTTGCCTTTGAATGTGGAATTGCTGTCATTTAGCGCCAATGTGGGGACTGCTTATGAGTTGACACCCAAATTGTCATTAGGCGCTGCATTAACGGTAGGATTCGGTTTGGGCCAGTTCGGGACTGCGGGAAATACTACGGGACTTGGCGGTTTATCGGGTGATTTTGGGGGGACAACGTCCAGCGTACATAATATTTCAATTCGTGGCGCTTTCGGTGCAACTTATCAGCTCACTCAGGATGTAAAGATAGGCGCTTCAGTAAAGACTCCTTTGGAATATAACTATCGTAATGTATTGTCGACCACAGTGGGCGGCGCTCAGGAATACCAAAGCGTAAAGGTCGAACAACCATTGGAAGCAACTTGGGGTATAGCAGCCAATCCGACCACTAATTTGTTGTTAGAGGCGGACGTAGCATGGAAAAACTGGTCGCAATCTTCGTTATATAAGGATGTCTATGATGATCAATTTTTGGCCATGTTTGGCGGGCAATATAATCTGGGGAATTGGCAATTTAGGACAGGCTACAGTTATGCTACTCAGTTGCTCCGCGACGAACCGAACGGCACGGTGGGAGGCTTTAAAGGGGTGGGGTCGCTTCCTCTTGATACCAGCGTCCCTGGTGTTCTTAATAACAACGATTTGGTTAAAGTCGTACAAACTACCTTAGGCCCGGTTGTTTGGCAGCATACAGCGACGGCAGGTTTGGGATACGCTTTTTCACCCAAGCTTAGGCTGGATGCCTTTGCGGCCTATGCTTTTGAAGGTTCGGCAAGCCGCAGTACACTGGCTTTGGGGGAGTATGCGGTTAACAGTAGCGAATGGGCGCTGGGTGCGGGGGCCAATTTCAGATTTTAAGTGATTAGCGCCGAATAATTCGCTATGGGTTATTCGGCAAAACTAGGGACTGTTGCCGTTTCACATAGGTAACCAAATGAAAGCGCAAGCCAAAGCGATGACACTTTCAAAATTACGTTTCAATTTGTCATATCGCGATGGTTCTGAAATGCTTCAGTCTTGCAAATACATTTTCAACGAGGTGGCGGTATTTGTAGAGACACCAATCCATTCCGTGATTCCCGACTGTTGAATTCTGTTTTCTAGGAATGATGGGGACACTCCCTTTCTCTCGAATTTGAATCCGTAAGGGTGTACTGTTATATCCTTTGTCAGCGACCGTGTAGTTAGCCAAAGGCAGTTTAGTCACTAATTTCAGTGCTTCTTTGTAGTCATGGACTTCACCACCGGTGACCGAGAAATCCCCAGGCTTAACAGGATGGCTTTGAATTTATTCCAGTATTCGTCCGTAAACAGCTGTCGTGGCATCGCTTGATTATCTTTTGATTGAAAAATTCAATCAATTGGGCAAATCAGTTCGATTTCAAGACTATCATTCCAAAATGGCAACAGCCCCTAATATCCAGCTCAAATCCGTAACAACCGTTTTGATATAGCCTGGTCCGCATGTCTTCGTGCAAACCTGGTTTTAGAAAATTCTCAATCGATTACCTCATTCCCTGGAACGGGTACAAGCCGCTTAATAACAATTGCTCCTTCATAAAACCGTTAGACGCTTCCCACATACAAGCTTCCATCCAGTAAAAATAGACATGTTCGGGATGACGTAACGTTTTCATAGCGAATGCGACGCCGATCATTTCGTTCACATACGGGATAAAAAACGTGGTGACAGACGTTAGGCAAACCTGAAAAAGCTCTGCCAACCTTGCCGACGGCGACCGGATTGACATATTCCAGGTTCGGTGTGGTTGGGCCGGATATTAAAAATACCGGCACATCCAGTTGTTTGCAGGCGCCATAAATCGGCTAGAGCAACGACTTATCGGCCTGTATGGTCGGAGGGCCGAATCCGGGTTCCATGTTAATTCCTCTCAAGCACCGTGTGTTCAAGGTCTTTTCAATTTATTTGGCGATGCCGATCGGTTTCGGGTGCGCACGAATGCTCTCGTTGGAGATTGGGATGGCGGGCGTGTCGCGACCGACGACTGCATGATGGATTCCCCCCCCCCTTGCGAATTTCCTCGATAAACCAATCCAGAGTTATGCGAGCGGACAAAGCGATCGTCCTGTTTAGAGCCCAAACAGCGGGGCGGTTTCATATAGGGGTGGCGGTTGTTTGTCCCGCAGCGATTGCCGCTGTAGCAGCAATCGCTGCGATTCACTGCTGAAAAATCGGCATTGAAATCGGTAAACATCTTATAAGTTTTATAAAAAACAATGATTTACTAGTTGGCATGGTCGGTGCTAAAGCTTAAGTACAGTACCCATGCGTTACAGGCATTGGGATTTTTCAACCGTACAAAGGCAATCAACATGAGTACATTAAAAGTCGTGGTTGTTTCGGGCAATCTAGGGCTACCGTCCAAGACGCTGAAATTGGCCGAGCAAATCATCGATGCAATCAAGCAGCAAGCCTACCAGCAAGCTTGCATTGATGTAATAACCCACAGCTTGGCTGATCTGGGCCCGGTTTTCGGTCCAGCCCGTCATCCGGGGGAGTTGAGCGAGAGTGGCAAAGCCGTGCTGGATTCTATCGGATCGGCCGACATCCTGGTCGCGGTTACACCGGTTTACAAGGGTTCCTACACCGGCCTATTCAAGCATGTGTTTGATTTTCTGGATGTGAAAGTGCTGAACGAAGTTCCGGTGATTCTTGGCGCCACCGGCGGCGGGGAAAAGCATGCCCTGATTATCGAACATCAACTGCGGCCGCTATTCGGCTTCTTCGGTGCGCAAACCGTTCCTTCCGGTATCTACGCCACCGAACAGAACTATGACGGTTCACGTTTTAGCGATGCCGTCGTCAATGAACGTATCCATGCGGCAGCGCGCCAGGCTGTTACAGCGGCGCTTATCCGAGCGGATCAAACCCAATTATGTGAAGTAGCTTAAGGAGAGCATCATGTCTGTACACGATTACGAAAAAATCCGTTCCGAAATTCGCGCCCTGGTTGACGAAGTCATTCGGCCTAATGCCGAGCAAACCGACCTTGGCGTTTTCCCGCGGGAGAATCTTGAAGCCTTGGGCCGGGCGGGTTGGAATGGCGTACTGATTCCTAAGGAATACGGCGGTTTGGGTCTGGATCATGTCGCCTTTTCGATCGTGGCTGAAGAAATCGGCCGTGCCTGTGCTTCGACCGGCCTGGTCTATGTGATGCACACCGGCGCGGCGCAGACCATCAACTTATTCGGCAACCACGACCAAAAAGAACGTTGGTTGAAGCCGGCCAGAGACGGTTTGATCGGTACCTATTCGACCAGCGAAAAAGCCTCGGGCGGACACTGGTGGTTCAACTTCAGCGAAGCCAGCCGTGGCAGCGACGATAACTATATGCTGAATGCGGAAAAATCATTTACCACCAGCGCCGGACAAGCGGATTACTACATTTTTCAAACCCGTTCGCCGGGCGCCAAGGGGCCCACCGATATCAGCTTCTTCATCGTAGATTCCAAGCTGGACGGCATCACGCACGGCACTTGGGAAGCGCTCGGCGTGCGCGGCAACCACAGCGGGCCGATCACCTACAAGGATGTCAATGTAAAAAGCATCGATCGCCTGGGCGACGAAGGCCAGGGCAAGGACATCGTTTACCACGGCGTATCGCCGGTCTATCTGGTCGGTCTGGGCTCTGTCTGGCACGGTGTGGCCAGGGCGGCGCTGGAAAAAGCATCAGATCACCTGACCGGCACCATTCACCGCGATTTCAACCGCAAACTGTCCGACTACCAAGTGTTGCGCCAGCAATTGGGCGAGTCCAAGGTGTTGGTCGAAAGTTTACGGCCCTGGCAACACGATCTGGCGCGGCAATTGGACCAGTTGCAGGCCTCCGGCCAGCCGCAAGGGCAAATCCTACTGCCGTTGACCGAATTCAAGGTGCATGCGGCGGAAGTCGCCAATATCTCGGCGCGCAACGCCCTGGATGTCAGCGGCGGTTACGGATACAAGAGAGGCCCGATCGAACGCATCTTCCGTGATGCACGAGCCGGCATCGGCATGGGGCCGTCGAACAACATTGCCCGCGAATGGATAGGCAAGGCGCTGGTCGGATTGCCGCTGGAACTGTTCGAGGCAGGCGGCGAGTAGAACCAGCAAGAACGTTTCGATTAATCAACCTTTGCCAGGCCTCGATTGGAAGGCATAGGCGCGAAGCCAGCCATCTCGATCGACACTATTTCGGAGAACCGCATGTCACAGAATGATTTGAAAGCAACATTAGAGAACACCATTGCCACCCTGCAAAACAATCCGGCGGGCGCCCGCCTGGTCTTCAAGGCGCAGACCCGCCTGCTCAATGGCGTGCGTTGCGTCGCCGAAGTGCGGGATTTTCCGCCGCTGATCATTGATGAACCGCCCGAACTGGGTGGGGGGGACGCGGGGGCAAATCCGGTCGAGCTGATCTTGGCCGCGCTCGGCACCTGCCAGGAAATCGTCTATGCGGCCTACGCCGCTGTGTTGGGTATCCCTTTGACTGCCGTCGAGGTGACCGCCAAGGGCTATCTGGATCTGCATGGCCTGTTCGGCTTGAAAGAGGTACGCTCCGGTTTCCAGAAAATCAGCTTCGAAACCGCATTGAAGAGCCCTGCAGACCCGGAAACGATCGAAAAGCTGGTGGCGGTTGTGGAAGCGCATTGTCCCGTGCTCGATACCTTGACCCGGCCTGTCGAGGTGGCAGGCACGGTCATACTCAATGGTGCGCCGCTGAACGTCCTGGCCAGCAATGCCGCGTGAGGAAATCCACATGAGCCAATCACATCACAGCAACAGCCCCATCAAATTCGCCTACTGGGTTCCCAATGTCAGCGGCGGTCTGCTGGTCAGCAAAGTCGAGCAGCGCACCAGCTGGGATATCGACTATAACCGCAAGCTCGCGCAAATCGCCGAGCAAAGCGGCTTCGACTACGCCCTCACGCAGATCCGTTTCACCGCGGGTTACGGTGCGGAGTATCAGCACGAATCGGTCTCTTTCTCCCATGCCTTGTTGGCCGCGACCAAGAAGCTAAGGGTGATCGCGGCTATTTTGCCGGGACCCTGGCATCCGGTAGTCGTCGCTAAGCAGATTGCGACGATAGACCACCTGACGGCCGGCCGTATCGCCGTCAACATCGTCAGCGGTTGGTTCAAAACCGAATTTACCGCGATAGGCGAGCCATGGCTGGAGCATGACGAACGCTATCGCCGTTCGGAAGAATTCATCCGCGCGTTGAAAGGCATTTGGACACAGAACGATTTCAGCTTTTTCGGCGATTTCTACCGTTTCCACCATTTCACCTTGAAGCCGAAACCCCTGCAACAACCGCATCCGGAGATTTTTCAGGGTGGTAGTTCCCGGGCGGCGCGTGATATGGCGGCCCGGATTTCGGATTGGTATTTTACCAATGGCAATACATTGGAAGGTATTAAAGCGCAGGTCGACGATATTCGCGCCAAGGCAGCCAAGGAAGGTCATTCGGTCAAGATCGGCGTCAATGCTTTCGTGATTGCCCGGGATACCGAGGCGGAAGCCCGGGCGGTACTGGATGAAATTATTGATAAAGCCGACGCAGACGCCGTCAATGCATTCGGACATGAAGTCAAGCAGGCAGGAAAAGCATCCCCTGAAGGCGAGGGTAATTGGGCCAAGTCCACATTCGAAGATTTGGTGCAATATAACGATGGCTTCAAGACCAACCTGATCGGCACACCCGAACAAATCGCCGAGCGCATTGTCGCGTTGAAAGCGGTCGGCGTCGATCTGATCCTGACCGGCTTTTTGCATTTCCAGGAAGAAGTCGAATATTTCGGTCAGCGGGTTTTGCCTTTGGTCCGCGAACTGGAAGCGCGGCAAGCCGACAAAGTGGCCGCCTGATGAGCAAGGCGAATCCTCCTAAGCAGGCTCAAGCAAAGACTCAGGCGTTGTTCGAAAAGGCCGAACAATTGGCGGCGGAGTTTGCCGCCACCGCCGTGGAACGCGATCGGCGCGGCGGCACGGCGAAAAGTGAGCGCGACAGCCTGCGTCAAAGCGGCCTGTTAAACCTGATCATCCCGGCCGAATACGGCGGGCACGGCCTGGATTGGCACGATACCTTGCAGATCGTGCGCATTATTTCCAGGGCCGACAGTTCGCTCGGGCATCTGTTCGGTTTCCAGCATTTGCTGCTGGCGACGCTGCGGCTGTTCGGCGACCAATGGCCGCATTATTACCGCGAAACGGTTAAAAACAGCTGGTTTTGGGGCAACACCCTGAATCCTCTGGATACCCGCGCCAAGATTAGCGCAGACGGTCAGGACTGGCTGGTGCAGGGCACCAAAAGCTTTTGCTCCGGCGCCACCGATTCCGATCACTTAATCGTATCGGCCTTGACGGAGGCGGGTGGCAAATTAGTTATCGCCGCGATTCCCAGCGATCGCCCAGGCATCCGGATTCATTCGGATTGGGACAATATGGGGCAGCGCCAGACCGACAGCGGCACGGTGGACTTTCATGGAGTGCGCATCTATGACCATGAAATCTTAAGGCAACCCGGCCCCTTGGGCAGCGTGTTTGCCACCTTGCGCCCGTTGATTGCGCAACTGGTGTTAATCAATATCTACTTAGGTATTGGGGAAGGCGCTTTGGCGGAGGCGATAGGTTATACCCGCAGCCAGTCGCGGGCCTGGTTTTTGTCCGGCGTGGAAAGCGCGACCCGCGATCCTTATGTGCTCAAAAAGTACGGCGAGTTTTGGGTCGACCTGAACGCCGCCGCGCTGGCGACCGATTATGCCGCCAGCTTATTGGATGCTGCCTGGCGCCAGGAAAATGCGCTCACCGAGGCGGAGCGCGGCAGCGTGGCGATCGCCAGCGCGACGGCCAAAGTTCTGGCTACCAGAGCCGGGTTGGACGTGACGCAACGCTTGTTCGAAGTCACCGGCGCGCGGGCGACCAGCGCCAAGGCCGGCTTCGACCGCCATTGGCGCAATCTGCGCACCCATTCGCTGCATGATCCGGTCGATTATAAGCTGCGCGATCTTGGCGAATGGGTTTTGAATGCCAAGGCGCCCACTCCGAGCTTTTACTCCTAAGGATCAAAACATGAGTTACGACACAATAGAAACGGCGCTGGAAGCCATCCGCAGCGGTAGCTTCGTGGTAGTGGCCGACGATGAAAGCCGGGAAAACGAAGGCGATTTAATCATCGCGGCCGAAAAAATCACGCCCGAACGCATGGCCTTTTTGGTACGGCACAGCAGCGGCGTCGTTTGCGTCTCCCTGCCGGGCGAGCGCGTCGATGCGCTGCATCTGGAACCGATGGTCGCGAGCAATAGCGATGCACATGGCACGGCATTTACCGTTTCGGTGGACTTGAACAAAGGCACCAGCACCGGCATTTCCGCCGCGGACCGCAGCGCCACCATCCGCGCCTTGGCGAATCCGGCCTGCACCGCCGACAATTTTGCGCGCCCGGGGCATGTGTTTCCGTTGCGGGCCAGGCAGCATGGCGTGTTGGCGCGGCCGGGCCATACCGAAGCGGCCGGGGACCTGGCGCGCTTGGCCGGATTGTATCCGGCCGGCGTATTGTGCGAAATCGTGAATGACGACGGCAGCATGACCCGCGGCGAGGCGCTGCGGGCATTCGCCAACCAGCATCAATTACCCTTTATCCGGATTGCCGACTTGATCGCCTACCGCCGCCGTAACGAACAACTGGTCGAGCACGTCTCGGAAGCCAGGATACCCACCGCCGTTGGGGTTTTCACCGCCCATGTTTATCGCTCGGTGCTGGACGGTTCGGAGCATCTGGCCCTGGTCAAAGGCCAGGTGACGGGACAGCAGAACGTCCTGGTGCGGGTGCATTCCGAATGTTTAACCGGCGATGTGCTTGACTCGTTACGCTGTGATTGTGGCAATCAACTCAAAATGGCGCTGGCAAAAATCGAACAGGCGGGCAGCGGGGTACTGGTTTATTTGCGCGGGCATGAAGGCCGCGGCATCGGTTTGGCGCACAAGTTGCGCGCCTATGAATTGCAGGATCAGGGCCGGGATACCGTACAAGCCAATCTGGATTTGGGGTTGCCTATCGATTCCCGCAGCTATGATGTCGGTGCCCAGATCCTCAGCGATTTGGGGGTGACGACGATCAGACTCATGAGCAATAACCCGGCCAAGTTCAGCCAGCTGGCGGGATACCGGCTGAAAATCGTCGAGCGCGTACCGCTGGAGCCCGCCCCCAATCGGGAGAACATCGTCTATTTACGCACTAAATCCGAGAAGCTGGGGCATTTGCTCAATCTGGACAATCTGCCCTGGGAAACGCTGAGCGTTAAATGAGGCTACCCGCACCTGGAAGAAGCCTACCCGTGTCGCCGAATTGCTGTTCCCCTGTTACCGGTTGCAAAAGCGCCTGAAAAAACACGCGCCAGATCGATATTCCATTTAAGCCTCGTGGGCGATACCGGAAAAGTCGAGTTGCAAGCCAAGGCCGGATGAGCAGAGGCCGAGCCGAGGCTGACGATGACATCGCTTGTTCCCCTCAAGCCCGTAATAGAAACCTAAAACCTGACCCTTTACAGACTCTATCAACCTCGTCAACCAACTTTAAAACCCATGAAACTAGAAACGATTGCTATACACGGTGGCTACAGCCCCGACCCGACCACCAAAGCCGTGGCCGTGCCCATTTATCAGACCACGTCTTACGCCTTTGACGATACCCAGCATGGCGCCGATCTCTTCGATTTGAAAGTGGCCGGAAATATCTATACCCGTATCATGAACCCGACTTCGGACGTGCTCGAAAAGCGCGTGGCCGCCTTGGAAGGCGGAATCGCCGGGCTGGCGCTGGCCTCCGGCATGGCGGCGATTACCTACGCGATCATGACCATCGCCGAAGCCGGCGACAACATCGTCTCAGCCGCCACGCTGTACGGCGGCACTTACAATCTCTTTGCCCATACCCTGCCGCAATACGGCATCGATGTGCGTTTTGCCGATTATCGCGATCCCGAAGCTTTCGAGGCGCTGATTGACGGCAAAACCAAGGCGATTTTCTGCGAATCGGTCGGCAACCCGCTCGGGAACGTGACCGATTTTGAACGGCTGGCCGCCATTGCCCACCGCCACGGCGTGCCGCTGATTGTCGACAACACGGTGCCGTCGCCTTATCTTTGCCGTCCGATCGAGCACGGCGCCGATATTGTCGTGCACGCGCTCACCAAATATCTGGGCGGTCATGGTAACAGCATCGGCGGCGTGATCGTCGATAGCGGCAAATTTCCTTGGGCCGAACATAAAGCGCGTTTTCCTCGTCTGAACGAGCCCGACGTGTCCTATCATGGTGTCGTTTACACCGAAGCCCTGGGACCTGCCGCTTACATCGGCCGGGCCCGAGTCGTGCCGTTACGCAATACCGGTGCTGCCCTTTCGCCCTTCAACGCGTTTTTGATCCTGCAAGGCATAGAAACCCTGGCGCTGCGCATGGACAGGATCTCTGAAAACGCCGTCAAGGTGGCGCGATACCTGCAAAACCACGACAAGGTGGAATGGGTCAACTACGCTGGGCTCGAAGATCATCCGGATAAAGCGTTGGTCGATAAATACATGGGCGGACGCGCGTCCGGCATTCTGACTTTTGGCTTGAAAGGCGGCCGTAAGGCGGGAGAGCATTTTCAGGATGCGCTAAAACTGTTCACCCGGCTCGTGAATATCGGCGATGCCAAATCGCTGGCTTGCCACCCGGCATCGACCACGCATCGGCAATTGTCTTCTGAAGAACTGCTCAAGGCTGGCGTCACCGAGGACATGGTGCGTTTATCGATAGGGATAGAACACGGCGACGACATTGTCGCGGATCTGGAACAGGCGCTCGAGGTGGTTTGACGCCGGAGGATTATTCCGCACTTGGCAGATCCGGGGTCAACAAGCCAGGATCTGCTTGTCCTGAAAGCCGTTAATTTTTGCGAAACCCGACAACCCGAATTATTACATTTAGGCATAAACATATTGTTCTTAATCGTTTTATAAGTTTTTTAAAGCATGTTATCTTGACGGCTAACGTAACTTCAAAGGATATGTTTTTACTTATGCATTTACTTGCTTTTCCTAATCCCACCGAGATGGCTCTCTCAATTCGGGCATCGGCTCTCGTTTTCGAAGATCCAAAATCCAAAGAGTTACTTGACAGAATCAAACGTATTGCACCCAGTGAGTTGAATGCTCTTATCATTGGCGAAACCGGTACAGGGAAAGAACTGGTCGCTCGTCACATACATGAACTGAGTGCAAAGCGCAACGGGCCCTTTCTAGCGGTTAATTGCTGTGCCTTACCGGAAACATTGATTGAAAGCGAGCTGTTCGGCCATGAAAAAGGGGCTTTTACCGGCGCGATGACGACCAAACAGGGTTGGTTTGAGGCTGCTTCGGGCGGCACGCTTTTTTTGGATGAGATTGGTGATCTGCCGCAGTCGATGCAAGTAAAATTATTACGGGTTTTGCAGGAACGAGAGGTGGTTCGGGTTGGCTCTCGCAAGGCAATACCCATAGACGTGCGATTGATTGCAGCAACCAACGTCAAGTTAGAGGAAGCAGTCATGGCCGGCCGGTTTCGCGAGGATTTGTACTATCGCCTGAATGTGGCTGCATTGAATTTATTGCCATTGCGGCAACGTATCGGGGATATCTTGCCCCTAGCCGAGCATTTTTTAAAAGTTTATGGTCAGCGACTCGGTTGTCCGAAGGCTACTATTGCTCCAACTGCAAAGCAAATTTTGTTATCGCATACTTGGCCCGGTAACATCCGCGAACTGGAAAATGTTATCCATCATGCCTTATTGGTAGCCCGTGACCTTACCATTAAACCAACGGATTTAAATCTCTCTCAATTGCCAAGTTTTCCTAAATCGGCAGACTCTGATACTGGGGATTTTGAGAGATTAGTCAGTGCTTTTCAGGTTTTATGTGAGCAAGGCTATCCTGATTTGTATGCTCGTGCCGAACAAGCATTGTTACAAGTGGCTTATATGCATACCGACCGAAACCAATTGGCAACAGCAAGATTGCTTGGGCTGAGCCGACATGTGGTTCGGGCTAGATTGATTCAGCACCACATCCTGACAGCAGGGGAGCAGGGAACTGAAAAATCTCATCCTGTATTGCCGCAGAGTACGGGTGGATCTCCCATTATCGTGCGTGACTTTTTTCCAAAGGATGAAGAATACAATGAGGATTTTTTAGCCGAATCGTCGCAAGAATGCTGGGGCTTTTGATTTGATCTTGCCCAGATTTCACAGACACCCAGTTAAGAGATTTTTCTCTGACCCTGAGGCGTCTTATGAAAACGAACAAATTCACCCAACGCAATCGCTACACCCTTCAATTTAAAGAGCAAGCCATCGATCGGGCGAAACGAGATGGCCTTCCACTGGCAGTTTGTGATTGTCTCGGCCTACAGGCAAACTTGGCCGAAATCGATTGAATGACGGCCCATTCCGAACCTTATTCGCTTTGATACTCCCGCGCTATGCGAACAGCTCGTTTTCGAGTTTTGCTTCGTGCTTTTCTCTTTCATAACCCAATTTTTCAAAAGTTGGAGCCTTCGAGAACCTCCGGGGGATTCGGTTTCTGCAGCAATCATGGACTTCGCCATGGGGCATTCGCGCTGTGGGGATGTTGTAAATACCAATCAAGTAAGTTGTTGAATTATCAGCAGCCTATCAACACTTTATGCTGATAAAGCAACAGGCTAGGCATTTCCTAAGGAAATGGTCTAATTCCTTATGTCGTCAATTATGTTAATAAGCATTTGAAAATTAAAGATTTTATAATAAAAAATTAGTTTAAAAATAAAGTGGCACGGATATCGCAAACGTCATTTCATTAATAACCTGTTATGACGAGTTATATCGTGACAACACCTGTGACACCCACTTCGAATTCTTTTCAGTCGGCACCTGGCCCTTTGTACGCACGTATCCGGGATGAGCTACGTACCATGATTGTTACCGGCACTTACCAGCCGCATCAACGTTTACCGTCGGAGAGCGACTTGATCAAGAGTTATGGCGTTAGCCGAATAACGGTGCGTCAGGCGTTGGGTGAGTTGGAAAAAGAAGGCTTGCTATTCAAGGTAGCCGGTAAAGGCATGTTTGCTTCCAAGCCCAAACCGTTTCAATCGTTGACGCGGTTGCAGGGCTTTGCGGAAGCGATGTCACAGCATGGTCATGAAATCTATAACCGATTGGTTGGTATTACTTTTTTACCGGCATCGGCGGAGATGGCACAACGACTGGCGGTGGCGGAGGGTAGCTCAATCACGGAAGTGCGACGTGTGCGCCACCTCAATCGCGAACCGATTTCGTTCGATATTTTTTATGTGAATAGCAGTATTGGCGAACGACTCGCCAAAGAAGATCTTGCCAGCCGCGATATATTTTTGATTCAGGAAAATGACTACGGCATTCCACTTGGATTCGCTGACCTAGCGATTGACGCAGTACTGGCAGATACGGAAACAGCAGAATTATTGCAAATAGCCGAGGCTTCGCCGATTTTACGAGTCGAACGGCTTTCGCATACAGAAGATGGCGCGCCATTGAATTTCGAATACTTATTTTGTCGTGCCGACAACTTTCAATTCCGATTACGTATTACCCGATAAATTGCCCGGTCCAATTCGACGGAACGGGATTACATGACATGGTTAACTCGAATCAATCGTGTCATAGCTAGACAATTGGGCACCTCGAAAAACCTGCCCCCAAGAGAACATAGTCGCATCATCATCCAGCGGATTCTAAAGCCCATGATCAAAGAAAGCCTGTTTGCTGCCGAAGAACGAGAAACCAAGCTGAACAAGTTAGGTGATGTTCTTCAAATCCTGGAACAGCATGTCGATTTCGCCGCCTTAGCAGCTGCGATTGATGCAGCGGCACCCCGACCCAGTCGGGAGCGCGGCGGTCGTCCGCCGTTTCCGACCGAAATCATGGTTCGTACGTTGTTATTGCAGCAGCTGTATAACCTCAGCGACGAACAACTGGAATTTCAATTGCTGGATCGTTTGAGTTTCCAACGGTTTGCCGGGCTAAGGCACAGCAGCCAGATCCCCGATCGCACCACGTTCTGGACATTCCGTGAGCGACTGATGGCGGCGGGAGCCAGTGAAACGATCTTTGAAGCCGCGAATCGGGAATTAGATAAGCACGGCTATCTGGCGCGTGGTGGCCAAATGATTGATGCCAGCATCGTGCCCGCGCCCAAGCAGCATCGGCCTAAAGGCGAGAAAGCCCTGATCGAAGAGCAGGCCATGCCTATCGACTGGTCACCTGCCAAGCGTCGGCAAAAAGACATCGATGCGATGTGGACAAAAAAGCATGGCAAATCGTACTTCGGATACAAGTTGTCAGCCAACGTGGATAAGCGATACAAACTGGTTCGTAAAGTTAAAGTCAGCACGGCCAGCGAGCACGATACCTTGCATCTGGATGAGGTGCTGGACACTTTTAATACCGGCCGCGAACTGTATGCTGACAAAGGCTATGTGGACAAAGAACGTGAAGCGCGAATCAAAGCGTCAGGTCTTCGGGTGCATATCCAACGCAAGGCGGCCAAAGGCAAACCGCTATCCGACTGCCAAAAGCGGCGCAATACGCGGATTGCCAAGACCCGTGCCCGAGTTGAGCATGTGTTTGCCAGTTTGGAACAGATGGGCGGCAAAGGCTTGCGAAGTGTTGGGCTAGCTCGCGCCACGTTACAACTGAACTTCAAGGTGGCCACTTATAATTTGCGTCGCCTCTGCAGTTTAAAGACCTGCGGTATTAAGCCTGCTTTTGCCTTCTGACAGGCATCGTCCGCCTGAAATCATCAAAAATGGCGATTTCAGGATAAAAACCGCCCCAAACAGGGCGAAAATAAGGCGCCAAATCAGCTGGCTGGTTTGAGGGGTAACTTAGATACAGATTTCTAGGCTATTTTGCCGGTATTTCGAGGTCCCCAATTAATTTCAATATAAAAAACTGACTGGACAACCGGAGGTTTATTAAAAAAAAAGGAGTATTTAACTGTGCCTAATAATAAGCATGGGAAGTTTGATTTACCAATAAAATCGGCTGTAACAACTTCCAACAAACCAAATTGTGAAAAAGCATATAAAGGCATATTAGCCGTATCGATGCTGCTTGCACAAACTATGGCAAATGCAGATGACGATTACACTCAATCGCCCTATTTTAAAGGTGGAAAATTCGATTCCAACTTTAATCGTTATGCCAACGGCGATTTTTCGTTTAACGACATTCTATGGACGCCGGTATTTAAAGGCGGCGGTGGTTCTTTTGTCTCGGAAACAGGCGGTCAGAACCTCAATTATTATGGTGGCTATGCCCGGCCATTACTGACCAAGCCAGAGTTAGGTGAATTGTTTGTCGGTGCGCAGCAGGTACTTCAAGGCGACCGTATTTCCACCGAAGTTCAAGGCGAATATCGCTTGCCGAATGGACTGGGATTTGGAGGTGGCTTCGCCGATAAAAGCCAGAGCGTTCAAGACGCCAAATTTGCCAAGGTTTCCTATCAAAACCAGTGGCAGGATATTAAATATATCGTTTCGACCCAATGGCAGAATTTTGCAGGCAAAGATTCTGGCGGCGGCTATGTCGCCGTCTATAACAAGGAGTGGATGGCCACTTATGGCAATGACGGAGAGCAATGGCGTAGTGCTTTTAAGTATGTAGCTCCGCAGATAACCGAAATGCTGCGTCCGGCCATCGAAGTTTTATATATCGATAACAGTATCGGCAAAATAGGCGCTGACAAAACATTAATGGTGAGCGGTTCGTTGGGCTTTAGCAAAGGCTTCTTAAGCCAAGAAGCAACCTTGGGCCGGGCGATGGGACCCACCGGCATGCAATTCGCCAATCCGCTGGGCTACTTCAATACCGCGACTGATCCAACATTTAATCGGCGCGCGGAAACGTGGGAATTGGGTGGATTACTCAATTTCCGTTATATCAACACCAGCGTTGCCGCCGGTTCCCCTCGCACGGAAACCTTCGAAGCCAACGTATTTGCGGCCCAATTCTTTGGTGTTGATAATTTCCTTAACTCGATATTCATCGGTGGCGGCATTAGCAATCCCAATGGTGCTAAGCCTTATCGAAGTACGCTGGCAACAACAAACCAATCGGGTATTAGCGGAAATATGGGTTATATCAAACGCTTCGGACATATTGATACCAATGTTCGGGTTCAACACGATTTCGATGTTAACGACACTCAAGTTTACGTCGGCGCCCAATATTGGCTGTAACTATTAACCGTTATTCAAAACCAACAAAATCAGGATATTCCATGACACATATCGTCGCTATAGCGGGTAGCCCCTCCGACAAATCTAAATCCACGGAATTAATCAGAAAGGTTTTTCTGCATTTGGAGGAAATCGGCTTCACCACCAAACTAATCTCGGTAAAAGATTTATCCCCCGAGGAACTGATTTTTGGCCCGGCCCAGGATAGCCAAACTCTAAAAAATGTAACGGAGCACATTGAACGTGCAACGGGTGTCGTGATCGCGACCCCCGTTTACAAGGCCGCCTATAGTGGTGTTTTAAAGGCATTTTTGGACTTACTGCCGCAAAAATCGCTGGCCGGAAAAACGGTATTGCCGATCATGACCGCCGGCTCCGACAAGCATTTATTGGCGATCGACTATGCATTGAAACCGGTGTTGTCGGCGTTGGGAGCCACGCAAATATTGAATGGTTTCTTCGTTTCGGATGATAGGGCGAAAAGAGATCAATTCGGCCTGTTGTCGCTGGACGACGAAACCGAACAACGGCTTGGTGAACAAGTTAGTTTGTTAGTGTCTTCCGTGACGCTCGCCGCCTCGCAACCCGAAATCGAAGCAGAAGTTTATTAATCTAATCTGGAGCATTTTATGACTAAAAAACCTTTTCCGACCTTGAATCGTTTGCTGAAAACGGCCGTTGTTTTGGCGGCCGTTATTGCCAATAACGCTTTTGCCGAAAGTGAAGCCTGGCCAAAAGAAATAAGCCTGGGCTACCAAAAATACGGCCCGCTGATCATCCTCAAATCGACCGGCGAACTGGAAAAACGCCTGCAAGACAAAGGCGTTGCTGTCAAATGGGCGGAGTTTCAATTTGGTCCGCCGATGCTGGAAGCCCTGAATACCAACAACCTGGATTTTGCGGTGACCGGTGAAACGCCGCCGGTTTTTGCGCAAGCTGCCAAAGGTTCGCCGTTGGTTTACGTCGCCAATGAACCCGCCTCGCCGCAGGGCGAAGGCCTGGTCGTGAAGGCGGATTCCGAGGTCAAAAGTGTCGCCGATTTAAAAGGTAAAAAAGTCGCGACCGCCAAAGGCTCGAACGCGCACTATTTCCTGATTCAAGCCTTGGCCAATGCCGGTTTGACGCTGAACGACATCGAGGTGGCCTATCTGGCGCCGGCCGATGCCAGAGCCGCGCTCGAACGCGGCGATGTGGCGGCCTGGTCGATTTGGGACTATTTCTACGCGGCCGCCGAAGTGCAGTTAGGCACGAGGACTCTGACCAACGGCGAAGGCATCGTCAACAACTATGCGTTTTACAGTTCAAGGCGCGAATTCGTCGAAAAATATCCAGAGTTGGTCGAAATCATTCTCGAGGAAGTACGTAAAACCGATGCTTGGGTTAAGAATAATCCCACCGAAGCCGCCGAGAAACTGGCTGTCCATGTCGGCGTCGATGCCAAGATTTTGGAAAAAGCCCTGCGCCGCAGCAACTACGGTCCGGAACATCTGACCGCAGACGTGATTGCCGCCCAACAAAAAATTGCCGACACCTTACTGGACATCAAATTACTGCCCAAGGCCATCAAGGTTGAGGATGCGGTTTGGCGGCCCAAAGTCAAATAACTGCCCAATAGCCCGGGATTCATGAGCTTGAATGCCGGAGCTTCAAAAAGACAACCAAGGCTTATGCCGACGAGAAAGCCGAAACCACTCTTCCGATTAGGAGCAAAAGTATCATGAAAATTTTCTGGTTTTTACCCACCCAAGGTGATGGACGTTATTTAGGCGCTAGCAAACATGCGCGGCCGGCGGACCAACAATATTTGTCCCAAATTGCCCGTGCCGTCGACGAACTAGGTTACGAAGGCGTGCTGATTCCGACTGGTCGAACCTGCGAAGATGCCTGGATCGTCGCTTCTTCGCTGGTCGCCCTGACCAAGCGCCTGAAATTTTTGGTAGCCTTGCGCCCAGGCCTGCTGACGCCCGCAGCGGCGGCACGGATGACGTCGACTCTGGATCGGTTTTCCGACGGCCGCTTATTGCTGAACGTGGTGGTCGGCGGCGACTCCGCTGAACTGGCCGGCGACGGTATCTTCCAATCCCATGACGACCGTTACCAATATGCCGAGGAATTTCTGCACATTTGGCGTGAATTGCTGGCTGGTAACACTGTCGACTTTGAAGGCAAGCACACGCGGGTCGAAGGCGGCAAACTTCTGTTTCCGCCGGTGCAAAAGCCGCATCCACCTTTGTATTTCGGTGGCTCGTCAGATGCCGCGCACGAGTTTGCCGCTGGCGAAATGGACGTCTATCTGAGCTGGGGCGAGCCACCGGCGCAAGTGGCGGAAAAAATCACCGATGTCCAGCAACGCGCGGAAAACAAAGGCCGTAGCTTGCAATTCGGTTTGCGGCTGCATATCATCGTGCGGGAAACCGACGAGGAAGCCTGGGCCGCCGCCGATGACTTGATCAAATACATCGACGCCGATGCGATCGCCAAAGCCCAGCAAGCCTTCAAGCGCTCCGATTCCGTGGGGCAACGCAGGATGGCGGAACTGACTCAATGGGGCGCATCGAGAAGCCGCGAAGCCTTGGAAGTCTCGCCGAATCTGTGGGCGGGCGTCGGCCTGGTGCGCGGCGGAGCCGGTACGGCGCTGGTCGGTTCACCTGAAACCGTGGCCGCCAGGCTTCAGGAATATGCGGACCTGGGCATCGACAACTTCGTGCTGTCGGGTTACCCGCATCTGGAAGAAGCCTACCGCGTCGCCGAATTGCTGTTCCCGCTGTTGCCGGTTGGCAGCAAAAAACGCAACGACAACGCCGTGGTTTACATGAGTCCGGTAGGTGATACCGGCCATGTTGATGTGGCAACGAAATTAGCGGCAGCATCATGAACACGGCTGTTTCCATACCCAAGTGGCTTTCAGGGCTATCGGGCTGGCTGTTGCCGGCTTTGCTGATCGCCGCCTGGGTAGTCGCTGCCGAAAACGGTTGGCTGTCGTCGCAGATCTTGCCCGCACCGATGGACATCGTGCGCGCCGCGATCGACTTGACGCTATCCGGCGCACTGGCGGACAACATCGCCGCCAGTGCCGAGCGCGCCGTCTGGGGCTTATTGGTCGGCGGCAGCATCGGCTTTTTGCTGGGACTGTTCAACGGCCTGTTCCGGACCGCCGAACGCTTTCTGGATACCACGGTACAAATGATCCGGAACGTCCCACATCTGGCCTTGATTCCACTGGTCATCATCTGGTTCGGCATCGGAGAAGCCGGCAAGGTGTTCCTGGTAACCTTGGGGGTGTTTTTCCCGATCTATGCCAACACCTACCACGGCATCAAAACCACCGATCCGCAATTGATCGAAATGGGTCGGGTGTACGGCTTGACGCCATGGCAATTGTTCAGCCAGATCATTTTTCCCGGCGCCTTGCCCTCCATTTTGGTGGGGCTGAGATATTCGCTGGGATTGATGTGGCTGACCCTGATCGTCGCCGAAACCATTGCCACCACCTCCGGCATCGGCCAAATGGCGATGAACGCCAGGGAATTCATGCAGACCGACGTCGTGGTATTAGCGATTCTGATCTATGCCTTACTCGGCAAACTGGCGGATACCTCGGTGCATTTTTTGGAACGGCGCATTTTGCAATGGCATCCGGGGTTCAGGTGCCGCTAAGTCGAACACTTGAAAACCATAGAGACCTTTTATAACCAACGCTGAAGATTATCCCGTGGCAACCCAAGCATTTTTAAAGACCTCATCCAATCTTGCACTGAAACTGGAAAGTGTCAGTAAAAACTTCGGCGCTCTCACCGTTCTGGAGAATCTGAACCTGGAGATTGAGCCGGGCAGTTTCGTCGCCATCGTCGGTCGCAGCGGTTGCGGCAAGAGCACTTTGTTGCGGCTGATTTCCGGATTGGATCAGCCGGATAGCGGCGCCGTTTACTACGACAACCAGGTTCATCGCCGGCTCAACGGCGATGCCCGCGTAATGTTTCAGGAAGCGCGCCTTTTGCCCTGGAAAAAGGTGCTCGATAACGTTTGCCTAGGGTTGTGTGGTCAACGCAAAGACAGGGCACAGGACGCCTTGCAGCATGTCGGTCTGGAATCCAAAGCCCAGGAATGGCCGTCGGTACTTTCCGGCGGACAACGCCAGCGCGTGGCGCTGGCTCGAGCCCTGGTCCACGAACCGCGCTTGCTATTGCTGGACGAACCGCTTGGTGCGCTGGACGCGCTGACCCGCATCGAAATGCAGCGCTTGATCGAAAAGATCTGGCTGGAAACCGGCTTCACCGCGATTTTGGTGACCCACGACATTTCCGAGGCCATTACCCTGGCCGACCGGGTGATTCTGCTCGACGGCGGCAAGATCGACATGGATATTAAGGTCGATCTACCACGCCCACGCCATCGCGACCATCCGAAATGGATACAGCTGGAAGAAGAAATTCTGAACCGCGTGTTGACTAAACCAGAAATTTAAATCCCTTACTGAATTGAGACATCAATGACTAGAAAAATAGTGGACATGCGCAGCCGCCCGGCTTTTTTGCATGATTTTTACGGCGCGACGCCAGGCACGAACGAATACGAAGTCGCCAAATGGTTGAACCGGCGCGTGGGCTCGAAAACTGATGAGCATTTCACTCGTTCGGTTAACGTCGAGGCATTTGTTGATGAAATCCGCGAAGTGGGCATTACCGCGTCCGTCGTGGTCGGCCGAGATACGCCGAATCTGACGATTGCCAATGATCGGATTTTGGAAATCACCGCACCGCACCCGGAGTTAATAGGCATCGCTTCGGTCGATCCGCAAAAATCAGACGCTTTGGCCGAACTCGAACGCGCAGTTAAGCAACTTGGATTGCTGGGCGTCAATATCGAACCGGGATTCGGCAATCCGCCGCTACACGCCGACGACCCGGCGCTGTTTCCGATCTACGATGCCTGCGCTCAGCTGAAGGTGCCGGTGTTTTTGATGTCGGGTCCGACCATCCCTGACCTAAACTACGCCAGACCGGAAGCGGTAGGCCGGGTTGCCCGAGCGTTTCCGCAGTTACCGATTGTCTGCTATCACGGTTTTTACCCTTATGTGAACGAGATCATCGGCGTGGCGTTTCGCTATGATAATGTGCATTTAGTGCCGGATATGTACATTTTTCTTCCAGGTAGTCATTTGTACGTTGAGGCGGCCAATGGCTTTCTGCGCGACCAGTTGTTATTCGGCAGCTCTTATCCTTTCCGCGCCATGGGCCAGACCGTTGAAGACTTTTTAAATCTGGGTTTTCAAGAGCAAGTGTTGGAAAACGTGTTATTTAAAAATGCCAACCGATTACTGAAACTCGATCTATAGGCGGATTAGGTCGAAACTTTCTCTTGCGCCCAATTCTTTGAGCCAAATTGACAATACCCTCTGATATTAAAAAAATTCATAACGTTTGCCCCCGCCCGCTGCCCCCCTTAAACCCACATCAACAGGCAATAAAAAAGCCCAACTGATACCAGTTGGGCTTTGATAATTGTTGGAGAGGTCGGAATGTGAACTGAACTCCATGCTTTTACCGAACAGATATAAACATGGAAGTCAGCTTCGCAACCAAAACCAGCCTCAGGTGAACTTATTTTTTCAGCCACCTGAATGTCGCAAAATGACCGTTTGGTTGAGATCGCCAACGGCTGCTTTGTAGCCCCCCAGTTTGCAGAATCTGGATGGGCTGACTGGCTGGTTTGGAGAAACGCGACCGGCGGGCAAAGGGTCGTAACTTGTCATCTCCGCATAAGCAACGTTATCGATTAGATTGTAGGCTTGATTTCCATCTTCGTCTTTGTCCAACCATTGATGATAGTCATTGGGCGAAATAATCACCGGCATACGCTCATGTATCGGTCTCATCAATTCACCTGCTGCCGTGGTGATTATCGAACAGGAAACAGCGCTTGTTCTAACTGCTGCTAATGCTCCCAGGCCTCGGCAAAGGCGAATAACTGATTGTCCTGACGATGGATATGGAAAGCTTGCTTGTCGGATTCCAACTTTTGCCATTCGTAAAAACCTTGTGCGACGATCAGGCAGCGGCGTTTTTGAAATGCTACCCTGAAGGATGGCTTTTCCCGAATGGTTTCGGCACGAGCATTGATCAGATGTTGGCTGTTTTTTGTGTCTTTAGACCAGGACGGCACCAAGCCCAGAACAGATTCACCGCTTTTAGCGATTTGTCCTCCAACTCGACAATACAGAGGATTTTCCGTGCCGGGGTAATGTTGTAGCTGGACTGGTATTTTGGCAGGCGCGACAGCTGGAAATGCTCGGCAATCTCTTCAGGTGATGCTGTTAGCTGAAATCGTCCGCACATGAATTTCTATCCCGGCCTGACTTACTGCCAACCTTGTAACCATTGTCCAGTATCCGTCAGGTCTCGCCACGGCAGGATAAAGCTGCGGCGCGAGTAGATCGCTTCCATCTCGATGTGTTCTATCGGCGCATCGGGCGTTTCAGGTGTGATCAACTGGGTCACCAGAAAATGCTTTTCCTTGTTTTTGGGCATTACGGCAGTCCATTTGCTCAACAGCAATTTTTTCGGGTTCAAGCGACGTGCAGTTGAATCAGGCATCGGAATGTCTCCTGCGGATGGTTTCATGGAGTAGCTTTGAACCTAAATGCACGACCTGAGTTTTCTTTAACGCCTTGACCAAGGTCATATAGGTATCGCGATCAAATGCCGGTCTGCCTTGTTCAAACAATACGTGGACTTCGTCATCACTGCGCGCCGTGCCCAGATAACACCAGAGATCAATCACATGCAAATCGTCTTCCTCGCGAATGCCGATGGCGCCGGGATAGGGCCAACTGGCCAGTTTGAGTTTGCTCATGGCGGTCAGTAAGCGCGTGGCGTGTTCCAAGCCGGATTCTTTGCCGACACAGGCACCACGGCAGCATTTAAGCTGATGCGCAAAACACGGTTTTCCTCTGCCGATTTTTTCAAGCCCCAGTACACCCAGGCAAAGCTGGTGTTGTTCGGCCAGATTGCGTAAGGCTTTTTGGGCATCGCGCTGGTTGCTGTAGAGACCGTACAGATTTTCCTGCGCACCAAAATCCAGATCGTTTGCCCAGGTCAACCTCGGTAACAGTTGATCCTGCTTCTAGCCAAGCTTTTTAATTGTGCGAGTGGCATCTTTCGGAGTAACGAAACCGCTTCGGTCGTTAAGCCTAAGCAGAACATGGCTTTCTGTTCGCTGCCGGAAAAAATTAAGGATTGAGCGACAATGAGGTAGTCGAGATTGAGTTTGTAGAGATTCTCATCCATTCTGCCATCCTCGATTGGCTAAAGAATTGCGCGAATTTGATTTGCCAGGGCAACAACTTTCCGTCCGTACTGGATGGCTGCCGGCTCATTTTTCCAACTGAAATATCGGCCTATGCCATGTGCAAGATTGCCAGACACTGATTGGATGGCCTCGGAGAGTACACTTGCACCGATTTCGAGATTGGTGCTTGGTATCAAGAGTTGCTCTGGTTTCGCAACACGGTGGCCATGCCACCGAAGATTGACTTGCATCATGCCAACGTCGATATTGCGTTTACCTTGATCCATCAATTGATTGAGCAATGCTTCGGCTTCCTGCTGGCTGCCAGGAATATAGGCGTTGCCAGCGTTATTGATGGCCCAGGGCGAGGGTATGACTTTATTCTGGTCATCGTTTTTTCGCGATTCGGTGAGCGCAACGGCATAGAGAATGTAGGGGTCAATGCCATGTCTCCGAGCAACTTGGCCCCACAGCGTGTTCCGTAATGTGGTTTTTGAACCAGGAGACTGTTGGTTGCTGCTGTTTATTTGAATGGCTCCATCAGCCATTGATTCCATGGGTTGGCTGATGATACAAAAGCCGCCAATCATGCCAATCCGAAGATGCTTATTAACCCGGCCCCTAAATACCCTGGGCTGCGTATATCGCAGCAGGGTGTTTAAAGTAAGAGGCGACATGATTCGGTAGGGTTGCAATACGACTCATGAACGCCAGCGCTTTTTCAAGCAACTCTGCGGTATTTTGGCTGACCGACCCACTGCGGAGTGCTGTCTTGAAGTCCCGATTGAGATATTCATCAGGATTCGATTCCGGCGCATACGGCGGCAGAAACACCAACTCAATCCGCTCTTGCTTGTCCTGTAACCATTCGCTGACTTGTTTGGCATGGTGGACACGCAGGTTATCGACCACCAGAAAGATTTTGCGGGGCGCGCCTTCGATCAAGCGGGAGAGAAATTCCAGAAATCGCGCGGTATTAATCGAACCTTCGACGATTTGGAAAGCCAGTTCCCCCCGGGCGGAAATCGCTGAAATCATCGATAGTTTGTGCCAACGCGTCGACGTCTTCAGTACCGGTGTCTGGCCTTTGGGGGCATAGCCTCGAATCCAATGCGCGTCTTCTTTAACGGCGGTCTCATCGCCCCATAATATCGTGGCGTTTTCGGCTTTGGCTCTAGCCAACACCTGAGGGTAGGTCTGCTCTAACCAGGTAGCGACTTTGACAGGATCTTGCTCCAGGGCGCGCTTGATCGGCCGTTGCGGGGTAAAGCCCCAACGCTTGAGATATTTACCAACCAGACGATCCTGCATCTCTACCCCAAAGCGCTCCCGGATGAGCGCCTTGATCGCAGGTCGCGTCCATAAGGCAAACGGCAGTTTCAGTTGCTGCGGGCATTCACCCACGATTTGGTCACGCAACCAGCATTCGTCCGCCATCGTCAGCTTGCGCCCACTGCCCAACCGACGTCCTCGGCTTTTTTCCTGCAAAGCGCCTTCGCCTCCTTTACGGGCTCGAGCCAGCCACTCTTCAATGGTTCGATGGTGAACCCCGGCAACCGCCGCTAACTCTTTCAGGCTCATGCCGGACTGCTTGCGTAAACGAATCACCATTTGGCGCAACAACACTCGCCCTTCAACCGTTAATTTTCGCGCATCAATTTTATGTTTGTCCATGCGCTTATTTTATCAAATTACAGGGTATTTGTAGGCCGGATTAATAATAACGTTTTGAAATGGAAACTGAAGCTTAAGATTTCCTGATTACCCACGACCCTCAGCAACTTACGAGCATCCTGCTAGTCCAATGAAAGCTATGAACTGACAGGAGATCGTGGCATGAAAAAGAATCCGATCCAATTTCAAAAAGGCTTTAGCCTGACGGATTTCATGAATCGCTACGGTACTGAAAGCCAGTGTGCCGCAGGGCTATTTCAGGCGCGATGGCCATCCGGGTTTCAATGCCCAGGCTGCGGTCGCCGCCGCTATAGCGTGATCAAGACTCGCAATTTGTATCAGTGCACGACGTGCCATCACCAAACCTCGTTGATCAGCGGTACGCTGTTCGAACAAACCAAGTTGCCGCTCACCGTGTGGTTTCTGGCGATTCATCTGCTGACTCAAGCCAAAACCAGTTTGTCGGCTTTAGCCTTGAAGCGGCAAATCGGCGTTTCCTACAACACCGCCTGGAGCCTCAAGCACAAGATCATGCAGGCAATGAAAGAGCGCGATGATCGCAAACCGCTGACCGGCATTATTCAACTCGATGACGTTTACTGGGGCGGCGAGCATCGGGGTGGCAAACGCGGGCGAGGTTCGGAAAACAAGACGCCTTTTGTCGCGGCGGTGGCGCTGAACAAGGAACACCATCCTATCGCGATGAACTTGAATGTCGTCAAAGGCTTCCGCAACAGCGAAATCAAGCGCTGGGCCGGCCATCATCTTCAGCCGGGTAGTCTGGTGTACTCGGACGGCTTAGCTTGCTTTTCCGCCGTGCTCGATCACGGTTGTCACCATTACTCCATTGTCACCGGCGGTGGTCCTGACAGCGTGACGAAAGAAGAATTCGCCTGGGTCAATACCATGATCGGTAACGTGAAGCGCTCCATCAATGGCACTTACCATGCCATTCAGTCCAAGCATTTACCCCGCTATCTGGCCGAGTTTTGTTATCGTTTTAATCGCAGATTCGATCTGCAAACCATAATGCCGCGGTTTCTCATCGCTGCGGCTAATTCTCCACCCATGCCGGGCCGTTTGCTCAAATTAGCTGAGGCTTATGGGTAATCAGGTAAGATTTTTTGAAGGAATATTGCACATCGCAAGCTCGCCGTAATGGTCTTGATGCGAGTTTACGACGTTGCCAAAAATTCTATATGTTTGAAAAACCTCTCTTTTAGCTGTTTTTCGCCGATCCTCTGAGTTTTGCCCTGCTTTTTTACTTGATCTTATGATCGGAAGGAATGTGATGACTTGGGTGGGTAGATGGTGGCTGAGGTTTATGTGTACCACCAAGAATATTTTTATGGCGCGATTTTTTGTTTGGTGACATATTAAATGGCACAATAAAGTCAATCGCGACACCAAAAATCAAATCATGCCAAAAATAGTCCCATCAGAAGAGCTGGAACGAATCGAAAAGCTGATTGCTCAATATCCCGAAGGTATTGGCGCGAAAGACATTGCGCAATGGCTAGATTTCGAAATTAAGGGCCGCACTTTACAACGTCGATTGGCCACATTGGTGGCAGAGCGTCGCATTGTTAGTGAAGGCGATGGACGAGCACTGAAGTATAAAGTCGTAAAGCCTGGTACGGGTATCGCCACAGTTGATGGTGTGGATGACTCAAACCGGCATGGCGTTGACGAAGTTTACATTCCCATTTCGCCAGAAGGCGAAGAGATCAAGTTCTTTATTCGTCAACCACGAACTCAACGGCCTCCCGTCAGCTACCAACCGGATTTCCTGGGGAAGTACTATCCAAACCACACCTATTACTTATCAGCTGGTTTACGCGAACAATTACATACCTTGGGCAGGTCGCCGTCTGAGCGAACCCCGGCAGGAACGTTTGCCCGTGACATTCTGAATCGCCTGCTCATCGACCTTTCTTGGGCTTCTTCCCGCTTGGAAGGCAATACCTACAGTCGACTGGATACTGAACGCTTGATTGAGTTCGGTCAGGCGGCTGAAGGCAAGGATGTCATGGAAACCCAGATGATCCTCAATCACAAGTCGGCCATTGAATACTTGGTACGGGATACCGAGCATGCCGGCGTTACGGCCGAAACCATTGTTGCCTTACATGCTTTTTTATCGGATGGTTTGTTGGCGGACCCGATGAGTTGTGGTCGCCTGCGTAATCGGGCGGTCGAAATTGGGGGTAGTGTATATTTGCCTATTGCGATGCCGCAACGGATTGAAGAGTTGTTCGGGATTGTCATGACCATGGCGGCGGAAATCGCCGATCCGTTTGAACAATCGTTTTTCCTGATGGTGCATTTGCCCTACTTGCAGCCTTTCGAAGACGTCAACAAACGGGTTTCGCGGTTGGCGGCCAATATCCCGCTGATTCAACACAATCTTTGTCCACTGTCCTTTATCGATGTGCCTCAACAGGCTTACGTGGACGCGGTCCTCGGTGTCTATGAGCTGAATCGAATTGAATTGTTGAGAGATGTCTATATCTGGGCGTACGAGCGTTCCTGTCAGCAATACGTCGCCGTGCAACAGCAGCTCGTGCCGCCGGACATCGTTAGATTACGTTACCGAAACGAACTGGCCGAGGTTATAAGAGCCATTGTCCGGGATGGACTGGCGACAGATGCAGCATCGATCATGTCAGGCATTCCGGATTCAGTATCGCCAGACGATAGGGAACGTTTTGCCATTTTGATTCAAAACGAACTTAAAAACTTACATGCGGGAAATGCAATTCGTTTTGGACTGCGTCCTCTGGAGTTTTCAGTATGGCGGGAAAAATACCAAACAGACCATGTGGAATAATCTATTTCAGCACTGGATCGTTACCATCAGTGGTTCCTGGAGCCTAATTTGTAATATGCTTCGGTGTAGCAGTGGTGTAGTAAAATCGTAGTACTGCAACATATAAATAACGTTGATATTGGTGTAACTGTAGTAGGGTTTTAAATTGCGAGATCTGCAAGTTGTTGATTTTATTGATTGATAAAAAACTCTATTTGACTGGGAACAAGGGGTCGCAGGTTCAAATCCTGTCGTTCCGACCAATTAAATCAATAGGTTGAGTTTGTTTTTGTTGGTGCAAATTTATCGATGTGTCAAATTTGTACCATTTATTCAAACGGCTTTCCTGAATTTATCTAACTCGATTACCTTGCAAGTTTGCAAAACAGAGTTGCCGGCGCGGGCTTTCAGGTGTTCGCTTGATAGATGCGCGCACTTCAAAACCATGTCATAACTTGCCCAAGTATGACGCAAAATCATGCCAGCGGAAATCCTCGTACCGGCCCGTTTTAACGCCTTTCTCCAGGCATTCCCTCCGGCCTTGCTTACCGGATTTCGCTTGATGCGCCTCAACCCATGCGCACTCACGCTTCATGTCGATTTTCGCCCATCGTAAGCCGGTTACGTTTGCCTCACTCAATCCGGTTGCCAGCGAAAATCTCGCCATAGCTTCCAGGTGGCTTGGCAGTTCAGTCAAAAGCCTGCGAGCTTCGTCATGCGTTAGCCATCGGATTCGCTCGTTCGGCTCTGGTAAAAAACGAAAGTTGGGCACGCTATCAATCCATCCCCATTCGTCTTTTGCTCGATTCAAAATCGCTCGAATCAGCGAAAGAATCCGATTGGCGGTGGCATTATTGAGCCTTCGGTACAAACCGGAGTGACCACTTCGTATCAGACTGCGGGCAATATTGCATTCGATGATATGTTGCAACTGCCGCAACTGCTCGAACAATTTGTTAATATGACCCAATCCAACCGTTAGCCATTCAAACCACAGAGACAGCCATGGGCAAGTGCTTCAACGAACTATCCGCCAAATATATCCACTTTATCAGCGTACAGAAACTGTTTTTCGTCGGGATGGCGGCCGACACAGCCGAGTAAATATTTCGCCCAAGGGCATGGACTCCCTCAGGGTGCTGGGTCCGAACCGGGTCGCGTGGCAAAACACCAGGGGTAGTGGTAACGAAACCTCGGCACATATCCAGCAAGCCCCGCGAATGACCACCCTATTTGCGCCTTTGACGGTACTGAGGCTTTACGGCATAGCGAAGGTCGTTCATCAGTACGACCCTGAATGGGATGATCTTTTTGTCCGGTTTAAACCGCTGCCCTGTCCCTGGCAAACTTCACGACGTATATAGCATTGAACAAATGAAAAACTACAGGGAAATAGCATGACCGCAAAAGAACACTATGACCGGCATCTTGGCGGTTTTTATGCATGGATGGTTGGAGACTTCGATGCCAGGCAAAAAGAACATCAACACTTCTTGGAAGCCAGCGGCCTATTGCCACATAGCACTTCAATCGCCTTAGATCTAGGGGCAGGGCATGGTATACAAAGTGTTTCCCTGGCAAAATTGGGATATACGGTAAAAGCGATTGATTTTAACAAACAGCTTTTGTCCGAGTTAATCGACAATACGCAGAGACTTTCCGTTACCGGCTTTAATGACGATATTCGTCTGGTAAAAAAATATGCTGATCCCAAACCTGAGCTGATTATTTGCTGGGGCGACACACTGACACATCTTGAAAGTTTGGACGATATTAGGCAATTCGTTATCGATTGCTGCGAATCATTAATCGAAGGCGGAAAACTGATCTTATCTTTTCGAGATTATTCAACGGCACTCTCGGGCGATCAGCGCTTCATCCCCGTAAAAAGTGACGACACAAAAATTCTGACGTGCTGTTTGGATTATGAAGCAGACAGGGTGCGGGTGACGGATTTGTTGCAGGTTAAAACGGAAAACGGCTGGCAGCAAAAAGTGAGTTCCTATTATAAAGTCCGTGTTTCACCAAACGACGTTGTGAAAATCCTTGCCGACTGTGGCTTGAGGATGGCGTTTAACGAAGTCGTCAACCGAATGACTACCATAATAGCGATTAAGGCAGTGTCTAGGTAAATCATCATGAGTAAATTAACAGGCGGTTGCCTATGCGGTGCCGTCCAATGTGAAATAGCGAACCCGCTGCGGTTTGCCCGCAATTGCCTCTGCGCTATGTGCCGAAAAGCGACAGGCGCGGCATTTGCCACTTGGGCATACGTAGAATATCAAGATTTTCGATGGATTCACGGGAGTGACCTACTGGGAGAGTATCGCTCATCCCCTGATGTCAGGCGAACATTTTGCAAGGTGTGCGGCTCCACCTTGCAGTACATTGCAGATCAGGCGTTTCCAGATGCTTTTGGGTTAGCATTGGGTACGGTAAATGGTGACCCAGGCTGTAAACCGATGCGCCACGTCATGGTTGGCTCAAAAGCGCCGTGGTTTGCAATCGCCGACCATCTGCCTCAGTCAGCGGAAGCCGCACCTAGTGAATAATGCTAGCTTTAAATCATATTCAACTGCTAACCATGGGATATTGAATGAACCTATCCAAACGCATGGTCTTGATCGTTATCGTGCTGATTTCTTGCGTCGGCTGCGACCAGGCCAGTAAATCAGTTGCCCAGTCGTTATTGTCCGAAACCGAAGTCTGGTCGTTTTGGGGCGATACGGTGCGCTTACAGATGGCCCATAACCATGGCGCATTTTTGGGCGTGGGTTCGTCGTTTCCGGAAAACCCCCGAGAGAGTTTATTCTCGCTTGGCGTAGCCGGAATGTTACTCGCTTTGCTGGGTTACCTCCTGTTTTCCAAATCGGCCTCGCCGGCCTGGATCATGGCATATGCGCTGTTGTTGGCGGGTGGCTTGGGCAATCTGATCGATAGATTGATGTACGGCGGCTATGTGGTGGATTTTGTCAACATGGGCATCGGACCAATCCGCACCGGTGTGTTTAACGTGGCCGATGTGGTCGTGGTCGCTGGCGCGTTGATGTTGCTTACTGGCATGCCCCGCGCTAACAAAAGGCTGTCTGAGCGATGAATCCATTCAGCGAATATCCGCAATACGATGCCTTGGGTCTGGCGCATCTGCTGCAAACCGGCGAAGTTTCGGCCGGCGAATCGTTGGATGCGATCATCGCCAAAGCCGTGCAACAAACGCCGTTCACCCCGATTACCAACATCACCCGCCAACCGGCCATATCGGTGCCGCTGTAGTGGAGCGACGACGGCTTGCAGTTCATGGCCGCAACAGGTCACGACCGGCTATTGTTGCAACGGGCCGCCCAGCTCGAACAGGCCGAGCCTTGGAAACACAGGATGCCGCCGTTATGCCATCAATAGAATTTAGACAATTCGGCGCCGCCGACGGCCAGCCGGTGATTTATTTCCACGGTACGCCGGGTTCGCCTGACGAATGCGAAATTTTTGACCTTCATGGCAAACAACATCAGCTGACCATCATTTGTTATGACCGCTCGACCATAGCCCCTAGTTTGCAAGGTGCTGCTTATTACCAGGGCATAGCCGATGAGATTGCCAAGAAGGTTGGCGCTAACCCCGTCGATTTTATCGGCTTTTCGATCGGCGCTTTCATTGCCTTGCAAGTCTGCCGCGCGATGAGCGGCAAAGTCCGCAGCCTGCATCTGGTTTCCGCGGCTGCGCCGCTGGATGCTGGCAACTTCATCGACGCGGCGGCGGGAAACGCCGTTTTCCGATTGGCTCAAAATCATCCGTCCGCTTTTATGTGGCTGGCTCGAGTACAAGGATGGCTAGCGAGTAGGTTTCCCGGCCTGTTGTTGCGGATGTTGTTTTCCAGCGCGGCCGGCGAAGACAAGGTTTTAGCAGAGGACAAGACGTTTCGGACCGCCATGACCCAAACGCTCAAAACCTGTTTCAAGCGCGATTCGCTAGGCTATGCTCGCGACGTCATCGCCTACGTGCAGCCCTGGAAAGCGACGCTGGCCGATATCAGCGTTGATGCTCATATCTGGCACGGCGCGGAAGACAATTGGTCGCCGGTTGCCATGGCCGATTTTCTGGCAACGGCGCTGCCTGGTTGTTCGAAAAACACGGTACTGGACGGACTTTCCCATTATTCCTGCCTGTATCGAGCCGCGCCGACGATATGCCTAGCGATCAAAACGTTGAGTTAAACAAGGAGTCTACCCATCTATGACGGTATCCATCGCATTGCTTGGCGAATACACGCCGACATTTCCGCCTCATGCTGCTACCAATGCCGCTATCGAACACTCAAAAGCGGCGCTAGGCGAGAACATAGTGTCCGATTGGATTTCCACAGCGGAAATTACCCCAGCGCTGTTCGACCGCTACTCGGGCATCTGGATCGCCCCTGGTAGCCCGTATAAAAACATGGACAAAACGCTGGCGGCGATTCGTCATGCCAGAGAAAACAATATCCCATGCTTCGGTACCTGTGGCGGCTTTCAGCACATGATCATCGAATATGCCCGCAACGTATTGGGATTTATAGACGCACAGCATGCCGAGTACGATCCGTATGCCTCGAATTTATTTATCTCGCAGTTGGCTTGTTCGCTGGCCGGACGAGAGATGCAACTACGCTTCGAACCCACTTCGCGCGTGGCAGCCATTTATGGTGCGATAACGGCTACCGAGCAGTATTACTGCAATTTCGGCATCAACCCGGACTGTGTCGATGCGCTGAAACAAGGCCCTATGCAAATCAGCGGCGCTGATGCCGAAGGTGATATCCGGGTGATCGAGTGGCCGGGGCATCCGTTTTTCATCGGCACTTTGTTTGTGCCGCAAGCCCGATCCACGCCGCAACAGCCGCATCCTTTGGTTTCGGCTTTTTTAAGGGCCGTGGCAAACCTATGAATGCCTATCTCATTTTGGATCTAACGATTCATGATTTTGATCGATTCCGAGAATACATCTCGAAAATACCGGCATTGATAGAAAAACATTCCGGAAGGTACGTGGTTCGGGGCGAACCGCCTACTGTTATAGAGGGTGATTGGATGCCTGAAAGGGTCGTTGTCATCGAGTTTCCATCACGAGAACAAGCTAACGGCTTTCTTCAAGACCCCGAAGCGCAAACGCTTTTTTCATTACGCCATCAAACGAGCACCAGTAAACTCGTTCTAGTGGATGGATGTTTGTAACGCAATAGTAAATTCCAACATATCAAAGGTTAGATCATCAAAATGGCACAAATCAAAATTTACGGCATCAAAGATCACCTCGATCCCATCGAGCGGACCACTTCTCATGTGCGTTAGCGCACTGACTGAAGCTTATGGAGGTGTTATTTTCCAACCCTTGGATGAGGCGCTTTGCGGCTAAGGCAGACAAGCGCATAATTTGTTTTGAATTAAACGATTGTGAATGTACTCTCTATGCACCTTTAAATAAGGAGTGCCAAAATGTGATGATTTGATTCCTCTGCCTTCCATTTAACTCAAAGTGAGCTGAAAAATGGTTAAAACCCAAACGGCCAGTTTAGGCTCCAATTCTTTGATGGTTGCCAGTGCCTCCAACCAAGCCCCCAGAATCCGAAATAACAGCAAACCAAATGTCGGTTCGGATAGTACACCGCCTATTATTGCCATAGGCGCATCTGCTGGCGGCTTGGAAGCCTTGGAACAGTTCTTTACCCATGTTCCACCTGGCTGTGGTGTGGCCTTTGTCGTGATACAGCATCTCGACCCCGATCATCAGGGCATGTTGCCGGAATTATTGCAGCGGGTTACGCCGTTGACCGTGATTCAGACCGGCGATCGGATGAAAATTAAGCCGGACTGGGTGTATGTGATTCCGCCCAATAAAGATTTATCCATTTTGCATGGGAAACTGCATCTGCTGGAACCGCTTGCCCCGCGAGGCTTGCGTTTGCCGATCGATTCGTTTTTCCGGGCGTTGGCCGACGACCAGCATGAACGGGCAACTGGCGTGATCCTGTCGGGCATGGGCTCGGACGGTACTCTGGGGCTGCGCGCCATCAAGGAAAACGCCGGCTTGGCGGTGGTGCAGGCGCCGGAGTCGGCACAATTCGATTCGATGCCGCGTAGTGCTGTCAATGCCGGTTTGGCGGATATTGTTGCTCCCCCTGTGGAATTGTGGGGCAAGATACTGGCCTATCTCAAGCACAATCCGCGCGGTTTGCACACCGTGCCGGACATGGGCGTGGAACTAAAAAACCAAAGCGCGCTGGAACAAATCGTCATTCTGCTGCGCGAGCGCACCGGCAACGATTTCTCGCTGTATAAAAAAAATACCATTTATCGGCGGATCGAACGGCGCATGGGGCTGCACCAAATCGACGCGATAGCCCATTATGTACGTTATCTGCGTGAGAATACCCAGGAACAGGATTTGTTGTTCAAGGAACTGTTGATCGGCGTGACCAATTTTTTTCGCGATCCGTCGGTCTGGGAATCTCTGAAGGCAGATGCGATTCCGGCGCTACTGGCGGAATATCCGGCCGGTAAGGCCTTACGGGCTTGGGTGCCGGCCTGTTCGACCGGCGAGGAAGCATATTCGCTGGCCATCGTTTTTAAGGAAGCATTGGCAGCCAGCCAATGTCCGCAGCCGTTTAAACTACAGATTTTTGCAACCGATCTGGATCAGGATGCTATCGACAAAGCGCGGCTGGGGCTGTATCCGGCCAATATCGCCGGGGATGTATCCGCCGAACGCTTGAACCGCTTCTTTAGCGCGGACGGCGGCGGCTATCGCATTAATAAGGAAATTCGCGAGATGGTGATTTTTGCGCCGCATAATGTGATCATGGATCCGCCATTTACCAAGTTGGACCTGCTCTGCTGCCGCAACCTGTTGATATACCTAAGCTTGGAATTGCAGAAAAAACTGATTTTGTTGTTTCACTACACGCTCGCCAATCACGGCGTTATGTTGCTGGGTAACGCCGAAACCATAGGCAACGCCGGTCATTTGTTTAGTGGGATTGACAACAAATCTCGGCTTTATCGACGCATTGGCAATCCTTTTCCATTGGATGTCGATTTCCCTACCAAATATTTTCCAGTTACAACCATGGCCGAAGAATCCGAAAAAAACCTGCCTATTGCCAATCTACAAACCTTGGCAGACCAGCTCTTGTTACAGCATTTCGCCCCGGCAGCGGTTTTGGTCAATGCCGAAGGCGATATTCTTTACATTAGCGGGCGTACCGGTAAATATCTGGAACCGGCCGCCGGCAAGGCCAACTGGAATATCCACGCCATGGCCCGCGAAGGCTTGCGGCATGAGCTGATCGGCGCGCTTAAAAAAGCCCGCGATCAAACTGAAGCGGTACATGTGCCGGGGCTGGTGGTCGGCAACAATGGTGCTAGCCAAATCGTTAATCTGACCATACAGACCATCACTAAACCCGCTGCCTTAAAAGGCATGGCTATCGTGGTATTTGCCGATGTCCCCACGCCGCCGGCCAGGAAAACCTCGCGTAAATCGCCTAACGCCGCGCAGAAACAGCTTGAGGCCGAAGTACAACAAAGCCGCGAAGATTTACAAACCTTGCGCGAAGAAATGCAAACCTCGCAAGAAGAACTCAAATCCGCCAACGAAGAATTGCAATCGACCAATGAAGAATTGCAGTCCACCAATGAGGAATTGACCACCTCCAAGGAAGAAATGCAGTCTTTGAATGAGGAACTGCAAACCGTGAACGCCGAGTTGCAGGTCAAAGTCGATGATTTGTCGCGGGCCAGCAATGACATGAACAATCTGCTGAATAGCATGGAAATTGCGACGGTGTTTTTGGACAACACCCTGAATATCCGCCGCTTTACCAGCCACATCAGCCATTTATTCAAGGTGATCGCCGCCGATGTGGGCCGGCCACTGTCGGACATCGTTACCGATCTGGAATGTCCCGAATTACACACCGATGCGCAGGAGGTGCTGCGCACCTTGATGTTCGTGGAAAAGCAGATCAAAGCCCGCGACGAACGCTGGTTTAAGGTGCGGATCATGCCTTACCGAACCCAGGACAATTTGATCGACGGTGTGGTGATTACCTTTATCGATATCTCCGAAACCAAGAAGCTGGAAGCCGAATTAAGGATCAGCCATGAAAAACCGGAATGACAAGCGCCAGAATGGAAACGAAGGTGAATTGCGCCGCCGAGCCGAACGGCGGCTGGCCGAGACCGCGCCAGGGAAGCCGGACGAATCACAACACCGTTTGCTGCACGAATTACAGGTGCATCAGATCGAGTTGGAGATGCAAAACGAGGCCCTGCAGGAAGCACGCACGAGTGCCGAGCAGGCGCTGGAACATTATGCCGAACTGTTCGATTTTGCCCCGGTCGCTTATTTTACCTTGGGACAAGACGGCAGTATTCATCAGACTAATTTCAATGGCGAACGTTTGCTGGGCATGGAGCGAAGCAAAATCGCCGGGCGCCACTTTGCCAATATCGTCGCCAGCGAATATCGAGCAGCCTTCAATGGCTTTCTGCAAAACGTATTTATCAATGCCGGTGCGCAACGTTGCGAGATCGTTCTGCAACCGGGCGGCAGTTCCCGTTGGGTAGCGATCGAAGCGATTGCCGACAGCGACCGTCTAAGCTGTCTAGCGGCGATGGTGGACATCAGCGAACGCAAACAAAACGAGCAAGAATTGCAACTGGCGGCGACTGTTTATATGGCGATCGAGGAGGCCATTATGGTGGCCGATACCAACGACAGAATTATTGCCGTCAATCCGGCCTTTACCAAATTGACGGGATATTCCGCCGACGAAGCCATCGGCCAAACCACGGCGCTGCTGAAATCCAGCCGCCAAGACGAAGCCTTTTTTCAGGCCATGTGGCAACAGTTGATTAACACCGGCCAATGGAAAGGCGAGATTTGGAACCGACATAAAGATGGCGACGAGTATCTGGCACGCTTATCGATCAGCACCGTCTATGACAATGACGGCCGGCCGATCCGGCGGGTAGGGATGTCCTTCGACATCACCGAACAGCGGCGGGCCGAAGAAATTATTCGCAGACAGGCCAACATCGATCCGCTTACCGGCTTGCCTAATCGGCGCTTGTTTCTGGACCGGCTACAACGAGCCATCAAAAAATCCCACCGTGGTCATCAAAAATTGGCGTTGATGTTTTTGGACTTGGATCATTTCAAGGACATCAACGACAGCTTGGGACACGACATAGGTGATCGCCTGCTGCAGGAAACCACGCAACGCCTGATCGCCTGTATCCGCGAAACCGATACGCTGGCCCGGCCGGGCGGCGACGAATTTACGCTGATTATGGGCGAGCTGCACGAACTCAATAGCATCGACCGGGTGGCTCAAACCATTTTGCAAACCATGACGGCGCCGTTTCAATTGAAGAACGAACGCTGCTACGTCTCGGTCAGCATCGGCATCGCGCTGTATCCGGACGATGCCAATAATATGGAAGAATTATTGAAGAAAGCCGATCAGGCCATGTATGCCGCCAAGAATTTGGGCCGCAGCCGTTGTTGCTATTTTACGCCGGCCATGCAGGAAGCGGCGGAGAGTCGCTTGCGGCTAAGCAACGACTTACGCCACGCCTTGGCCGACAGGCAAATTTGGGTGGCGTACCAACCGATCGTGGACTTGGCCACCGGTGAAATCCGCAAAGCCGAAGCCTTGCTACGCTGGCAGCATCCAACGCGCGGCCAGGTGAGTCCTGCTGAATTTATCCCGATTGCCGAAGATGCCGGTCTGATAACCGAGATAGGCCGCTGGGTATTCCATCAGGCAGCCAATCAAGTGTCGAAGTGGCGCATCAATCATCATGCCCAGTTTCAAATCAGTATCAATAAATCGCCGGCGCAGTTTCACAACAATAGCGACAAAATGGCCGACTGGTTCGAGCATTTACGGCGCCTGGGTTTGCCCGGCGGTTGCATAGCGGTGGAAATTACCGAAGGCTTATTGCTGGACGACACATCCGGCGTGGCGGAAAAATTGCTGGCTTTAAAAAATGCCGGGATGCAAACCTCGCTGGACGATTTCGGCACCGGCTACTCGTCGTTGTCGCATTTGAAAAAATTCCACATCGATTTTTTAAAGCTCGATCAGGACTTTGTTTCCAACCTCTCCGCCGGTTCCACCGATATCGATTTATGTGAAGCCATTATCCTGATGGCTCATGTGCTGGGAATGAAGGTGATTGCCGAAGGGGTTGAAACCGAGGAACAGCGCGACTTGTTGTTGCGCGCCGGTTGCGATTACGGTCAAGGTTATTTGTTCTCGAAACCGGTGACGGCCGAAGAGTTTGAGGCGCTACTTAAAGCGACTCATGTTGAAAACTAATATAGGCGGCTCAAGCACTCCGGCTTTCATCGACAAACTTTTCGGTCTCATCGTCCAGTTGCCGACTGGCCCGGCCTAGCGGTTGATGAACATATAGCGATTGCGAAAGTGCCTTGGCGCTGGCGAATTGGGTATCGCGCACCGGCGGCTTCATTTGATATTTGACCGGCATTTGATGATCCGCCAGTTGCAATGCCGGGTTGAAGACCTTGTCGAATTTCCACAAATTGCCGACGAAATTGGTTTGGCCGCGCAACAGGTTGCCGCCGATGTTTTTTGACAGTTTCTTCATCGCCTTCCAGCCCATGTGTTTGGTAAACATCACCCGTTGGGTTTCGATCAATTCGGCATAAAACTCTGGCAGCGACATCCGCGTCGGCAACACCGCATGCTGTATGTCGAATAGGCGGTAATCGTGGGTCGTGAGATTACGCGATTCGGTCAGCCAGCTTTCGGTGCCAGGGTAGGGCGTATTGATGCTGATGTTGACGATTTCCGGCACTTCCTTGCACCATTCCCGGATAACTCTGAAACGTTCCTGATCCCAATCGGTGTCGGCGATGATGTTGATGGCAACCATAATATCCAGCGAGCGGGCAAATTCCAAGGCTTCGAAATTACGGCTCAAATCGATGCGTTTGCGGTATTTTTCCAGGCCAGCTTCATCGATCGATTCGATGCCCAAGAACAGATAACTCATCCCCAGCTTTTTCCAAAGCTTGAACACCTCCTTGTTGCGCAACAGCACATCGCCGCGGGTTTCCAGATAATATTTTTTGTGGATGCCTTTTCTGATTAGTGCTTCGCCAATTTCAAAGCCCATCTTTTCCTGGATGAAGGCAACGTCGTCGACGATAAAAACCCCCGGCTCGCGGATGCGCTGCATTTCCTCCACGACTTTTTCCGGGCTCATCACCCGATAACTGCGGCCGTAAAAAGTCCAGGCACTGCAGAACGAACAATCCCAGGGACAACCCCTGGAAAATTCGATGGACGCACAAGGGTCCAGCATGCCCAGAAAATATTTCTTGCGATGTTTGATCAAATCCCGGGCCGGCGATAGCTCGTCCAGATTGGGGATGAAGGTCGGTTGTCCGCCGCTGCCTTTCATTGTCACCACGCCCGGTACGCTATGAAGACTGGCGCGGTCGTCTTTCAGGGCTTGTAGTAACAACGGTAGCCCCGATTCGCCTTCGCCCTTCAGCACGGCATCGATTTTGCCTTCGCCGTGTTCCAACAATTCCTCGGCGGTGAACGAGGCACTATGGCCGCCGATAAACACAAAGCTGTTCGGCAAGCGGTCTTTAGCTGCCTTGGCCAAGTCGATCACCTCAGGCACATTGGCCAGATAATTCAATGAAAAAGCCACGATGTCGGGCTGCCAGTCGTCCAGCAGGCGGTTCAAGTCTTGATGCGATTCCACCTGTAAGTCGATCAGACGAACCTGGCAACCGGAACGACGAGCTGTATCGGCGACCAGTTCCAAACCGAGCGGTTCAAGGCGTAAAAATACCTTGGTATACATCAGTGGACTGGGATGAACGGCAAGAAACTTCATGGCATCGACTCCTGTTGGGTAATGACTCCAAGTGGTGATCCATGCTTGAGTTTCAGCATAAACCTGCCCTCTTAAATGTCATTTCGAGTTCACTATAAGTAACCCCAGGCACAGCGGTCAAACTTAATTAATTCAGGGGATTAGGCCAAGCCGATCGGGTAGCTGGGATGGTGTTCATATGTTCGATAGCGTACAGACTGCATCCGATTTTGCTCTTAGAATCAGAACGAGGTTTCAGCACTGAGCCAATTGCATCTCGGCAAGGTTTTTAGCTGCAGTGCTGCATAGCAGTTTTTTCAAACACCCCATATAAAGGAACACCCTTATGAAAATCATCAAGTGGTATAAGCAAAGAAGATTATTGGCGGCTAGCTGTTTATTCGCCGCATTAGGACTTGCGGCTTGCCAACCGGAAGGCGAGGCGGAAAAAACCGGCAAAAAAATCGATAAGGCCGTTGAGAACCTCGGGCAAAATATTGAGCAAACTGCCGATAAAGCCGGTCAAAAACTTGAAGCTGCTAAAGAGTCAGTAGAACAGCAAGCTGAAAAAACCGGCGAGTACATCGATAAATCCGCGCAAAGCTCTAACGATGCCCTGGAAAAAGCCGGAAGACAAATAGACCAGGCCATCAGCAACACCGAAAAGCACGTGGAAGCCGCCAAGGACTCTGTTGTCGATACCACTAAAGCAACCGGGGCATACCTTGATGACTCTGTGATCACCGCCAAAATCAAGACAGCACTGTTAAACGATGACTTTCTGAAACTGGCGCCGATTGACGTGACCACAGTGGATGGCGTCGTCACCCTGCGCGGCACTGTCGATTCCGAGCAACTGGTGGCCAGAGCGATTGGCTTGGTGAATAACCAAGAACATGTGAAGTCGGTAAAAAACGAACTGTTGGTTAAGACCAGCGTGCCGAGTAAGCAATGATGGATGCTTCTCGACTGATAACTTTGGCAGGCGTTTTGCTGGTTTCTGCGCCTTGTGCACAGGCCACGACAGCAGATGATGCCTATATCGCCGGGTATGCCGCCGCCGCTTTGAAGCACGAGTTAAAACTCGATATGCCGGCATTGACCGTAAAAGATGGTGTGATCACCTTGCCGGCGGCTAACTTGACCGCTGCGGAACGCGCCGACGCCAGTAAGATATTGTCGGGGATTCCCGGTGTCAATGCCGTCAAAATTGCCGATACCACTGAGGTGCAGTCCAGAGAGGCAGCCACGTTGGCGAGAGACCCAACCACGTTGACCACAGCCGATACCTTGGTGTTGCCGACCGGGTTGCTACCGACCGGGCATTTGTTCAAAGGGCTGCTAGCCGATCCGCGCTGGGCGCATTTTTCCGCGGCTTATCGCAATTACCAAAGCAATAACTTCGACGGCCGCGATATAGCCTCGGTAAGCTTCGGCGAAACCATTCCGTTTTATCGTGCCAACATCGGCCATTCCACGGCGCAATGGGAAGCCGGTATTCAGGCCGGCGTGTTTAGCGACTTCAATTTAGATGCCGCGTCGTCGGATTTGGTGAATACCGATTTTATTGCTTCCCTGTATTCCAGTGTCCGTGCCGGGCAGTTTTCCGCGTTCGGCCGGATATATCATCAGAGTTCGCATCTGGGCGACGAATTTTTACTGCGTGTGGCCGACACTAAATTCGAACGGGTAAATCTCAGCTACGAAGGTGTGGATTTGAAACTGTCGTATGAGCTGCCTTATGGCGTGAGGGTTTATGGCGGCGGCGGTGGTTTATTTCACAGAGAACCTTCCGCGCTGAAAAGGTGGTCGGCGCAATATGGCATCGAATTTAGAAGCCCTTGGCGCCTGGACTTTGCCAACATGCGGCCCATCATCGCTGCCGACATCAAGAATTACGACGAAAACAACTGGAGTACCGATATTTCGGCCAGGGCCGGCGTCGAGTTCGATAACGCAAAAGTATTGGGTCGCAAACTGCAGATTCTGGTCGAATATTTCAACGGCTATTCGCCCAGCGGCCAGTTTTATAAAGACAAGGTGGAATACGTCGGCTTGGGGGCGCATTATCACTTTTAGGGATAAGCTAAAAAGCGCCGGAATACCGAGAGCGTAAAACAACCTCCGCGTATTTCGGCCGGTTTTTGGCGTAGTCAGTTCTGCCTGCTCATCGAACGGTGTGTGGAGTCAATTCGGTCCTGATTCAACTATTCGGCCATCGGTCGAATTTAAATAATGGCTTGCTAATCGTATTTGCCGGGAAAAATCGGCCGAGCGATCAGCCATCTTAGCCAAGTGATTGATATTGGCTTGCCGTTGTAATTCGACAAAAGGCATCTGGGTTTCCAGCCTGTTGGACTCATAAAGATATTCCGGTAGATAGCCACTCAGCAGAATTTTCCAGGAAAATGGCAAATGATCCTTATTGACCAATGACTGTAGCCAGATAGCGACGGTGCAATTATTCAGCAAGGTATTGTAGAACTTTGGCTGGTCTCGTAATGCGTTAATGGTTGCCAGATAACTTAAAAACAAACGCTGGCCGCTCTCCTGGCTACCCGTTATCCGGTAAAGATAAGCCTCTTCGGCAGGGTTGTTGCGGAAGTTGGTGCGCAAGCGAATCACATCGCGCTCGTCGGCGACGACGTAAATCAGCTCGTACTGGCGTAAAAATCCTTTAATGGTCGAATATTTCTCGCCTAGTTGTTTGCGGGTTTCGATAGAAACCGCCAAATGTCCCTGTTCTCCAAAATCAAAGCTTAAGATGGTGTGCGCAATGGCTGGCCCCATCCAATAAAAGACAAACAGATCGACGCCTTGCAGTTTGCTGATATCGAAATTTTTGTCGTAATAGGCCGGCTGGTAATCGAATTCACTGCGGTAATCGAAATTGCGGATATTATGCAAGGTAACCCTGTCACCATCGATAGTCGCATAGGCCAGCCGTGCCACATCGGTTTGCCAGTCTCGATCATTGGCTGGCGCGATGGATAACCACCAGACCCAAATACCGAAAAAGAGCAATAAGTGGCTTAGTTGCCATTGCCCGTATCTATCAGAACGGAAAACGTCAATCGCCGCCAGCATGCCGGAGAAACCAAAGGCACTGGCTACGGCAATATGCCAGGTGCTGGTGCGGGAGTCCCCGTAATACAGGGCCGACACTCCCCAGGCAGTGATGCCGATGAGGAACAGGAACCAGAAAATTTTTTTAATCATTCCACTCAGGGCAAAGCCGATAAACAGGTTTCCAGATGAAAGCGAAATCTTGGTTGATCTAGGGGCTTGATCTTACCTGCAATTGGGCGTCAGAGGGGGAATTTGCACAGTGAGCAATGATTTCGAAATCAGTTTGTCCCACATGATTTTCCACAGGCCACCGAACCCAGTGGTTTGGGATTTGTGTCTCATCCGAATTCACCGCAAGCTTCCGGTATAAAAAAAATGCCGCTCATAGCGGCATTGATTTCGACGAATTGCCAAGAAGCATTAAATCAACCGTTGGCAGGGCAGGTGTTGCCTGGCATAAGCATGACGAAAATCCAGCAGTAACCTCGATAGAACACCTAGGCCATCACCGCATTTACTAGTTGGTCCAAAGTCCGCATATGCCTTTGTTGCGCAGGCAGTAGCTTGTTTTCGATCAATGAGCGAATGTCCGATGGTAATTCATGATCCAGCAACGCTTTTTCATATTCTTCCGAGCCGGTTAATTCCCCCTCGCGTAATACCTTTAGCGCGGTTTGTTTACCCATGCAATTAGCGCTGGCCATGACTATTTTTGCCAAAGTCCCCCAAGTTCCCGAGTCTTGAGCGGATGTGCCTCCCAGTTGTTGAATTTTTCCCCGTAAACTGAAAACCGCTGCTTTATGATCCTCAAATGTTGACATTAAAAAATCCATTTCACCCAGCGCGGTCTGTTTCCGGAACTTATCCAGTGCCTGTTGATACGTTTCTATTGCGGATAATTCATTTTGTAGCAAACTGTTGATTGATTGAATGTGATACATCATGAAACCCCATATGATTGATTGTGAGTATGGTTAACGAATAGTCGATCACTCGGTTGCGTGGATGAATATTAAATAACAACGCTGGTTAAAAGTCGGTGCGGTACCGCACAGCTGTTATCCAAACGGCTAGTGAATAGACTTATTCAAAATGGGATTGGCCGGCGGGTGTTTAGCGAATTTGTCCGAAATATCTAGTGCCAATTGTATGGGGGCATCGGCAACTTCGGCGAAAGCAGGTATTAGCCGATCAAATTCAGTGCTTATCACTTTGTAGCATTCGCAGACTTGTGCTTCCAAACCCGATCGATCCAACACACTAAGATGGCCTCTGCTGTAACTAATTATGCCTTTTTGTTGTAACTTCCCGGCGGCGTCGGTGATGCTTTCTCGGCGCACACCCAGCATATTGGCGATGTAATCATGAGTCACTAGCATCTGGTTTGACGCGTGCCGATCAAGGTTCAGCAGTAACCAACGGCATAGCTGCTGGTATATGGAATGGTGACGGTTACAGGCTGCCGTCTGGGCTATTTGGGTAATCAGCGCCTGGATATAACGCAGCAACAACTGGAACAAGGACATATCGTTATCGCACCCATGCCGAGATTCGATTTCTTTGATAAACAGATGCCGCTGCAGTCGATAAGCGTAGCCGGCACTACTGACCACGGCTTGATGCGGCATGGTTCGCCCGCCCATGAAAAGACCCAGGCCGATGAAGCCTTCGTGACCGACCACGGCCAGTTCGCTCGATGTGCCGTTTTCAACGATGTAAACCTTGGACACGATGCAAGTCGTCGGGAAATAGGCGTAGCGCAATTCGCTTCCCGATTCGTAAAGAACTTTACCACTAGGCATCTGAACCAGTTCCAGATCGGATAAAAGGCGTTCGTATGTCTCTGCTGGAAGTGCTCCCAGCAAATGGTTTTGTCTAGGCGTATTCAGTTTAGTCATGAGCCCTCTCCATCTGTGTGGGGGCTGAACCTTTCTGCCGAGGTTAAAAATCTCTTTGTTAAGGGGGCCCCGAGAATTGTTTATTATTCTTAGATCATTTCGTAAATGGCATCTCCATTAAGATAAAAATAGCGAGTTTTCGCCGGTATATGACTTGCAGGTAGCAGGTAGGTGCGGTCTATATGGGTTAGTGGGATTGGTGTTTATGGCGTTTCTTGGCATTATCAAAGCCGATTTCCAGCTCCATCTCGTCGTCCGATCGGTCGCTGAGCGCATTTTTGACCGTCTCTTCTTCGGTTTGATGAATTCGGTATTGCTGACGATCTTTGTTAATAACGCCTCCTTGATAAATTGTGATGGTCAGTAAAGTGCTGAGCGACTGTTTCGCTACGCGGTAAAAACATTACAAACAAAAAGAAAATTGATCCGTACGGTAGCGCACATAGGCTTAAGGTTAGTGTGGAATGGTGGCGACCAATTTTTTGACGACAGGGCACCTCGAAAAACTTGGCGCTTCGACAGGCTCTGCGCTAACAGATATGCAGTATAATCAATCAGTTACGTTTATGGTGAGCTTGTCGAACCATGAACACAACAGCTTTTCGAGTTGCCCGACCGTTGTCAGCCATTCAGCAAACTGCTTATGCATAGACATAACTATAGGATAAAAATAGAATTTTATAATAAAAATTATGTGTGTCACCGAACCGACATCATTAGTGGTGCAGGTTAGAATGCTACTAGCTTGATACATTAACTATATACAAACTAATTTGTATGTATCGGCAAATTTCAAAGGTTTTGGTTGGCAGCAAATACGCTTATTAAAATCATGAAATTAAAACGATATTTTTTCAATATATTTTCAAAATGAAAATATACCTATCTAATCATTGGTCAAAATAAACTAATATGAAAACTAGAAAATATACAAGTAAAGCAACCGAAGGAACGCATCGGATTTTTAAGATTATCGGGATAGCAACCATGATGGGGCTTGGCCTTGGAACGGTTGTTAGTCCAGTCAGTGCGGAAAATTCACAAATTAATCCCGCTAAAAAATCGGTGGATGGTAAGGGCAATCTGCCCACGTTTGATCAGGCCGATGTTAATGGCGATCACAACGTCACCAAAAGTGAATTGAAAAACTTTCCATACCTGCTGCAAACCTTCGACAAAGTCGATGCGGGAAATGACGGTAAGCTGGAACAGCATGAGTATCAAAATCTGAAAATGGAAACCAGACGGGAAGGCGAAGTTAAGTAAGTTGATTTAAGCGCTATCCAAGGAGGCAATACTGTCTCCAAGGAGTAACGGGGGCGAGTCTTTGAGCTATTCGAATTTGCTAGAAGCTTTAGGCAGATAAACAAACTCTTCGGCAGCTGTTGGGTGGATGCCAATAGTCGAATCGAAGAGGGCTTTAGTCGCGCCGGCACGCATCGCAACAGCCATACCCTGGATAATTTCCGGTGCATCGGCGCCTATCATATGCAGACCGATCACCCGGTCCGTGTCGCGCTCCACGATCATTTTCATCAAGGTGTTTTCAGCCTTTCCCGACAGCGTATTTTTGATGGGTTTGAATTCGGTTTTATAAATATCGATGTCCGCATATTTTTGACGCGCCTCGGCTTCGGTTAAGCCGACGCTGGCGATATTGGGCTGGCAAAACACCGCGGTGGGGATGTTGTGGTAATCCACCGGTCGCGCCTGCTTGGCATACAAACTATGCACCAGTGCCTCGCCTTCGGCTATCGCTACCGGCGTCAGGTTGACCCGGTCGGTGACATCGCCCAGCGCATAAATTGACGGCAGATTGGTTTGATAGTGGCTGTCGACTATGATCGCGCCTTTGTCGTCCAATGCTACGCCAAGTTGTTCCAGGCCGAATCCGCGCGAATTGGGCGTTCTGCCGGTGGCGTACATCACCAGGTCGGTGGTTATGGTATTCCCGTCCAGCAAGCTGACGCTAAAGGCATTGCCATCCGCTTCAATTGCCTGGACATCGCAATTAAACAGAATCTTAATGCCTTGTTTAAGCATGGCAGCCGCCAGAAAGTCGCGAATATCATCGTCAAATCCTTCCAGCAGTTTTTCGCCGCGTTGGCAAATGGTGGTGTCTACTCCCAGCCCGTTAAGGATGCTGGCAAATTCGACAGCAATGTAGCCACCGCCGACAATCATAATGCGCTCGGGTAATTTATCCAGTGAAAACATATCGTTAGAGGTAACGATGTACTGCTTGCCGGCTATATCGGGCACAAACGGCCAGCCGCCGGTGGCCAGCAAAATGCGTTTGGCCGTGCATTGGCGGCCGGCCACCGCGACGGTATGCGCATCGAGCAATTGCGCCTTGCCATTGAAGACAGTGACTCGGGATTGTTGCAAGTGATTTTGGTAAACCGCTTGCAGGCGCTCGATTTCCCGATTTTTGTTGGCGATTAAACTGGGCCAATCGAAGGAGGCGTTGTCCAGCGTCCAACCGAAACCCGCAGCGGCGGCGAAGTCGTCTTTAAACTGCGAGGCGTAGACCAACAGTTTTTTCGGTACGCAGCCCAGGTTGACACAGGTGCCACCAAAATGACGCACTTCCGCTATTGCAACGCGCGCGCCTTGATTGGCTGCCATATTCGCGGCACGCACACCACCGGAGCCGGCGCCCACCACGAACAGATCATAGTCGTAATCAGTCATGGCTGGTCCTTGGGCACTATTTAGGCTCATTTCTGTTGCTGCAGATAAGCCAGCAGGGTATCCACGCCGCTCACGGTAAACGGGTCATCGGGGCAATTATCGACTTGACCGGGTTCGCTGAATAGTTTCAGAATCTTTTTGTCTTCGACCAACATTGAATAACGCCAGGACCGGCTACCAAAACCCACATTGTGCTTTTTCACCAGCATGCCAAGTGCTTCGGTAAACTCGCCGTTGCCATCCGGCAGCATTTTTACATGAGAAATCTGCAGGTGCTGACCCCATTGATACATCACAAAAGCATCGTTGACGCTTAAGCAATACACCTCATCGACGCCGTGCGCGATCAGTTCCTGGTATTTTGCCTCGAAGCCCGGCAGATGCTTGTTCGAGCAAGTGGGGGTGTATGCACCGGGAAGCGCCAGAACCACGATTTTTTTGCCTTTGAAAATGTCGTCGCTGCTGACATCCTGCCAGCGAAATGGATTCTCGCCGCCGATACTTTCATCGCGAACGCGGGTTTTAAACGTGACATCAGGTACAGTTGAAAGCATATTGGGACTCCTTGGAGTTTCAAACATGGAATCGAGAAAACGGTTCCATTAATAAAAATTACAATGTGTTTGTTGATAGTGCGATGCGTACCGGCAAGTCAAACGATGACCGATGCTTCCTCGGATGAGGAAATATCCTTTGCTTGGGCCTGCTGGAAAATATTGTTTGCGGTATCGCGCGCCTCGACGCTTGCTGTATTGACAGCAATCAAAGTGCGTCCACCCTTGATTTTCTCTTGATAGTGTTTGGCTTCATGCTCAGGAATGCCTACTCCAATCAATGCATTCATTAACTCTCCAAGGCTCCCGGTTTGGAGTGTTCGGCTCAATTCAACCATAATGGGGCCGGCGGCAATGAACCGGCCGACGCCAGGAATTTCCAGGCTACCAATTCCGGTGATCCACTCAAGATCGACTCCGCCTGCCACAACAACATTGGCATTTTCGCCGGCGTTGTCCTGTGAGTTAACGACAGGGTTGTTGGGGTTGGACATGTCTGGGAATAGCACGGATATTTCGTTGTTTGAAAACCCTGCCATCTTCAGGTTATTAACAATAATCGTTGTCTGATCGATATCCTGGCTTATACAAAAAATAGGCTTATACATAATATTCTCTTCGATCGGGATAACAGTTTTTTAAGGGTGTTATCCAGGTGCATTTTTCGGTTTTTTAATAAAAAATATTAATTATAAAATTAACCATTGCGAGATAATAAATATTTATCGTGAATTTGGTATTTAATAATGGTCTAATTAATATCTTATTGGATCTTTCAATCTACAGTAAAACTTTGATTCAGTCGGTGCGTTGTCGCACATTCACGGTAAACAAAATTCGATCGAAGGCTATGAAAAGCGGATTTTAAAATATTAAACAATAATAAAGGCTGTGATTTTTAGCTAATTATTTTTCGATACCAATGGATTGGATAGGTGAGTTAAAAATTGACTGAAAGTGGTGGTTTATTATTCAACTAGAGGATGGTTAAATGACCTAAAATAAATTTGGCCGGTTTTTTCATTTTTGGTGGCAATCATGCTCATAATAGGTTTTCCTGATGTTGTATGAGTTAGCTTGATAGCTTGATAGCTTGGTGGCGTCGGCGTTAGCAGAAAGATTGATACCGGTAGGCGCGGCAACTGATTTTGCTGAGCAAATTTCTGTCGGTTGCGTCAGAGTCCGACCAGGAATAGGCGGTAGCAGCCGTCACGCGCCAGACGGTGTTACCCACGTCATCCGCGACCAGCAGCGCGGCTTGTTTGTCCAGAGCGACGCCCACGGGTCTGCCGAAGGCTTCACCAGTGTCGCTGACAAAACCTGTCAATATATCGACAGGTTCTCCGGAAGGTTTGCCTGCGCTGAAAGGCACAAAGATAACCCGGTAGCCACTGCGAGGCTCACGGTTCCACGAACCATGCTGACCGATGAAAACCCCGTTGTCGAACGGCGCCGGCCAGGTGGCACTCCGGGAATAAACCAAACCGAGCGACGCGGTATGCGGCCCCAATGCATAATCCGGTACCCTGGCCGTGGCGACCAGATCGGCTTGCTGAGGTTGAACACGATCATCCTGATGCTGGCCATAATAGCTGTAAGGCCAGCCGAAGAAGCTGCCGTCGGACACCGATGTCAGGTAATCCGGCACCAGATCGCTGCCAATCTCATCGCGTTCGTTGACCACGGTCCAAAGTGCTCCGTCGTCCGGTGCCCAGGCAAGGCCATTGGGGTTGCGCAGACCGGAGGCGTAAACTCGGTAACTGCCTTTTCGAGGATCGATCTCCCAAATAGCAGCACGTTCGAATTCTTGTTCGATACCATTCTCGGCGACATTGCTGTTCGATCCCACCGTCACATAAAGCCGTGAGCCGTCCTGGCTGGCCAAAATGTTTTTGGTCCAGTGGTGATTGATTGGGCCTGCCGGCAGGTCAAGCACTTTGATTCCCGGTTGAGCGATTTGGGTTTCGCCATCGCTATAGTGAAATTTCAATAGTGCATCGGTGTTGGCCACATAAAAGTCGTGGCCGATCAATGCCATGCCAAAAGGCGAGTTGAGTCCCTCGATAAACGGCGTACGCGTTTCCGCTACACCGTCGCCATCGCTATCCCGCAGCAAGGTGATGCGATTGGCGCTGGGCATACCTGCGCCAGCCTTGTTCATTGCCCACTTCATCAACCAGCCTTTGATGCCCTGTCCATCGTCTGGCCGTTGCGGAGCATTGGTCTCGGCCACGAGTACATCGCCATTGGGCAGCACATAAAGCCAGCGCGGATGATCGAGATTGCCGGCAAAGGCGTTAACCGTCATACCCGGCGCCGGTATCGGTTTAGAATTTGCCTGCCAACCCACGGCCTGGGCGATGTTGACTGTTGGCATCCAGCTTGGATTGGGCGGCGGCAGTTGGGGATGAGGGCCGATGCCGGCCGAAATCGGTAGTCGCGCCGATTCGCCGCAGGCCGACAGCACCAGCAGAGTGAATAACAACGAGGACCGTGGAAGCATGACGTCGGGATATTTGGGTTTAATGCTGAGTGCTGAGCATTTGCCGGCAACTGTCGGCGCATTTCTGGCAGGCCACGACACAGTCGTCCATATCGCCGATTTCATCGCATTCGGCCGCGCAGGCTTCGCAGATCTCCGCGCAAAGCTCGTGAAGGCTATGTTGAAAATGAGAGCCGGTAAGTTGAAAATTAGCCGAAGTCTGGCAGATTTCGGCGCAGCTCATCATTAGTCGAAAATGTTTGGCCTTAATATGCTTGCCACCCGTTTCCAGGCAGTGGTTCATCGCGGTATGCAGGCAAATCTGATGGCAGGCGCTACAAGCTTCTATACAGGCTTGCGTGGCGTGTTCGGTGTGGGATGGGTGATGCATAGGATTCTCCTTTGAGTAGGGGCAATTCGACCTCGAAACAAATGCCGACGCAAAATGCGCTAGCTTTTGTTGCTAACAGTCAGATTGTGCTGTCGAGTGCCGCAACAATTTTTAATCGCTCTCACCTGGGCGGACATAGAGACGCAAAATATTGCGTCTCGACAATGTTATGTGAGCAACTATCCAGCTAGCGTCAACACCAAGGGGAGGCGATAGATCGGTAGCTGCTTTTCCTCATTTTCCTTCCTTAATATCCTGCTTGATATCGCCATAGCCTTTCTGGGCTTTGCCGAGATTTTTTTGGACATTGCCTTCCACTTCCATTCCCTTGTCGTCAATGATTTTGCCGGTCATTTCCTTAACTTTGCCTTTGGTTTCCTCGACCCTGCCTTCTACTTGATCTTTGTTCATTGGCGGCTCAATTTTGCTATCTTCGGCATAAGCGCTTAACGAGCAGAGCGTCAAAAGAATACCCGCCCATATAGCGCTGAATTTGTTGTGAGTTTGGTTCATGATGATTACCTATAAATCTGTCGAATTTAACTGCCACATAACTGCAAGCCAGTCACTATGGGTAGGCGGTGCAACTCAGCACCATTAATCTTCAGCAACCTTTTTGATGTCTTCTTTAAGGTCGCCAAACCCTGACTGAACTTTGCCGACGTTTTTTTGAACCGTGCCTTCTAGTTCCATGTCTTCGTCATCTAATATCTTGCCAGCAACTTCCTTGATTTTGCCTTTGGTTTCTTGGACGCGGCCTTTTACTTGATCTTTGTTCATGATGATTCCCCGTTTTGTTTTAGTGGATGTTCGAGCAAATTCTGATGTTATTCGGTGCTCGGAATAGACCATACTCGCAATGCTGAACAGGGTCGGTGCGTCAACGCACATTGATTCGGCATAAACCTGCTAAAACACTTAAGCATGCAACTAACGATTAGAAACATTTTTCGATCAGGAGCCAGCATTGCCGGTTGTTTTACAATCGTTTGGAATCAAAATGCACCAGTCGAAATCCCTGTTGCTGCAGATGGGTAACAATTTCGCCGAGATGCAGGTAGGTGGTGGGACGATTATCGTGAAATATCAATAGGCAGGGGTAAGGCTTGTGCCATGCCGACAGAATGGCCTGAGTCTTTTTCTGAATCGCAGCAACCGTCATACCCGGTATCGCGTCGCCTACCGATTCGCCCATCACGATCTGATAACCTAATCGGTGTGCCGTTTCACGCACAGTAGTGTTTAGAATAAAGTAGGGCGGCCGAAACAGGCGGATGTTTGACAAGCCTGAAATCGGGTTTGAAATGGTTTCCCACTGGGTGATTTCGTCCTGCACCGTCTCTGGCGTATCCAGCCAAGGCCAGCGGAACCAGGCGTGATGCGTCGAATGATTGCCGATAGTATGTCCGGCCTGCTTGATTCGGCGGACAATATTTGGGTATTTGGCGATACTGCCCTTATCGGTCCAGAGCTCGTATGGGGCGTAATAAAGCCGCCGCTGCCAAAATTCATCAGGCGCATCAGCCAGCAGGAAAAAGCCGGCTTTTACCGGTGTGCCGTCAATCGCTATCAGTGTTGCCAATATATCCAGCACCCGCTCGGTGGTATTAGGTAGCGGCCCATCATCAAAGCTGAGCATAAACTCGGCACTTTCCATTGTGGTTTGTCCTTGCGGATTACGCACATCAAGCCGATTAATACAGCCCGCCATCAGGCTCGTGAGCATGAGAACAAGCCAGATAGAATGCTTCATGGTCGCTGGGATTGTTAATAAGGTCATTTTCAATTCAGTATTTTCCTCATTTATTCCTTAGGCCAGGCACGAATATTTCCTCAACAGTTTGGGCAGGATGCATGTAACTGTCGCCGGCGCGCGGATGGCGCCTTATGCCTTATCAGTGTGAGTGGTGTTGAATGCCTGGACTGTCAAAGACGTATTGGCGTGGCGGTGCGACATAGTTACCCGGGACGCTGTTGTCGGTCGGTGCGCTTGCGTACAGACCGACAACAGATGCTGCTGTAGATTGGCTTTCGGGGTAGACCTATGGAATCAAGCGGGCAGTGTTTTCAGTTTTGTGTGCGGCAGTGTTGGCGGGCGCAACAGAAAGCAACGAACGCGAAACAAGGTGAAGACCTAGAAAGCAGAAGGCCACATGCTAGGTCTGACCGTGTCTAAGAATCATTCGGTAATTACCTTGCCATGGCAGAGGGATGCCGACAAAAAAGGTCATGGAGCACTCTAATCACGGAACCAGTCAGGTTTTCAATTTTTTCTTAGGAGAAAGGAAAGCTGGTCTGGGAACCATTCAATAGAAATGGGCAATTGAGCTCATTTTGAATTACTTAGTTTCTTTAGTTTTTGGAGTACAGCTATGACTTGGGATCAAATCGAGAGCACATCGGTAGAACTAATTGGGGTGAGGAAACGCGGTCTGGCAAACTCACTCAATCGAAGCGCAAAGCAAAAGCGGCTGACCATGAGAGCATTCTTGGCTCCTGGTTTGATAAGTGTTTTAGTTGGCCTCAGTGGTTGCATGATTGTTGATGCGCCAATCAAGGGGGTTCTGGGTACTGAGGTTTTCTGGGGAGATATTGCGACCGGAAAAACGGGTTCCGCTAACCCTGAGGCGTCGAAGGAAGGCAAAGCCTGTGCCGAATCCATCCTGGGTTTACTGGCGCGCGGTGATGCAAGTGTTCGTGCGGCAAAGGAAAACGGCAATATTTCAGAAGTCACTTCAGTGGATCACTCGGCTAGGAACTTGCTCAACATCGTTGGCGAGTGGTGTACGATTGTGAAGGGCCATTAGGCGCCGTAGCTCTCGATTTACAAATTAGCAACGAAAGGGGAGAGTACGGTGTGCAGGTGATCAATGAATCATATATATCTACGCGAGGCAGGACTGGTGACGGTTCGCTAAGTTCGATTGTCTGTGCCAACACTTGCACCCTACGTATTGTGGGCGCCAAGTTCAAGGGGATATCTATGCAAGGACAGGGCTGCCGACCGGCCTTTGACCTCTTTTATATCCCAGTCCCATGAGACAGGCCTGGTTGGAGTTACCGGAGCGGAGCAATCTATTCTGGTTGAACACGATCAACTGGATTGCTCTGCGAGGTGGGCGATGGCTATCCTGTCTCCTACTTTACCCAATTACGGCCTATTTCGTTGTTTTCTCGTGTCGCACCCATACAGCCTCCGTCGACTTTCTGAGGCGGGTTTTGGGTCGTGATTGCGGCTGGACAGAGGTGTTCCGGCATTACCATACTTTCGCCAGCACGCTACTGGATCGACTCTACATCTTTGCCGGGCAGGGCCAGAGACTGGATATTCGCATCCAAGGCCTGAAAGTGCTGGATAGTTATGCCCAATCCGGCCGTGGCTGTCTACTGGTAGGGGCTCATCTCGGCAGCTTCGAGATTGCTCGAGCAGTGGGGGCGTTGGGGAGTGGGTATCGTATCAAGGCTTTGGTTTACGGAGAGGGCACGCCCCGTATTGCTGGTGTATATAAGAAATTGAATCCATCGCTTTTCGAAGACATTATTTATATGGGCGATACAGGATCCTTGTTCGGACTCGATGAACACGCGCGCCAAGGCGGCATCATCGCGCTATTGGGAGACCGTAGTGTGAGTGCCTGTAAGCGGATTCGCTGCGAATTTTTCGGCGAACCGGCCTGGTTCCCTGAGGCTCCTGCCTTACTCTCTCAAATTCTCGATATGCCGCTGGTTTTGTTTTTCTGCCTGCACCTGGGCGACGGTCGCTACGAGGTGAGGTTCGAACACCTGGCTGATCCGCAGCGAGTTTCCAGACACGAGCGGGGCGCTGCCGTCCAACGCATCATGCAAGCCTATGCCACCCGTCTGGAACATTACTGCCGACTGGCACCTTACAACTGGTTTAATTTTTATGATTTTTGGCAGCCGGACGAATAGAATCCAAGGCGACTATGGCATGACCGGAACAGGCGAATACATATTGGTAATCCCGGCTTATAACGAATCCGCCACCATCCGCGAAGTGGTCCAGGGTGCTCTGGAATATTTCGGCACGGTGATTGTGGTTGACGACGGTTCCAGCGATGGCATGGTGGAAAAACTCTCTAATATGCCGGTGACCTTATTACAGCATCCCGAGAACATGGGGAAGGCGGCAAGCCTGTGGAGTGGCATGCAGGCGGCGCTGAATCTCGGCGCGAAGGGGGTCGTAACCATGGACGGGGATGGGCAGCACGATCCGGCCGATATTCCGAAGCTCTTGATGGCCGCTCAAGCTCATCCGAACAGGCTGGTGATTGGTTCGCGTCTTTGGAATCGCGAGGTGATTCCAACGGCCCGCTATCGTGCAAACCGTTTCGCCAACTTCTGGATCGCCTGGGCGTCAGGCCAAGCAATTGAAGATAGCCAGTCAGGTTTCCGCGTATATCCGGCGCAACTCATCCGGCTCTGCAGTTTCAATCCGAGCCGTAACCGAAGCTTCGTTTTTGAAAGCGAGATCATCATCGAAGCCGCCAGGCTTGGTTTTCTATGCACTTTCGTGCCGGTGCATACCGCTTATCCCGAAAATGCCCGGCCCAGCTATTTTCGCCCAGTGAAGGACATTGTCAGTATCACTCGTATGGTGGCTTGGCGTTTGTTTAGCCGAGGTTTTTTTCTGTCGGGATTGTGGCGGAGTCTAAGTGGGATTCAACGCCTAGAGCCTCGAAAATTGTAGGAAGGGTCTATCTCCTTCATGTCCGATTCTGGAACCAGTCTCTGAATCAGAGAATCGTCTATGTAAATTACCTCAAGGGCGGGTAACGCGGGCAAGGTCAAACTGGATGGTCATTTATGCCGTTTCAGGGCATTAGGTATATTTATTGGTCGAATTAATAAAATTGGCGAAAGACAACGGCCACCGATGAGATTTGTCCTATTCGGACTGGCCGAAATATTTCTATGAAAAAGAATGCCCGGTCCGACTAGGCGGGGGGCATTTTGGAGGCACCGTGAGTTATATTTATTTCGTCGAATTACTACGAAAAAATTAAAATTTGATCGATCAAAAACAAGCCTGCTTTAAAAGGCCCAACGCTCGCGGCAGGTCTTTTAAGTCAGGATAATTTGGCTACCGATAGGTCAAGAAGCGCTGGGCTGTCTAACCAATCGGATCGCCACTAGCCGGAAAAACTAATAGCAGGTGCCTCTGTCTCGCCCAATAATCGATCTAAAATCCGGGTATGCGAAATTTGGATAAGCAGTAACTTCCATTCAATTAAACAGCGAATCGATACAGGCAAATCGGCGTTCCCGAGTACCTTCAGATAATCCTCCGCGCCGCTTTTTTCGCCTTGCCACAAAATGTCCAGGGCGGCTTGTTTACTCAGTTTATTCGCGCCACCATGAATTATTTTCGCCCACGCCTCCCTGACACCCGAGTATTTGGCGGGCGGTGTGCCGCCCAGTTTGCGGATATGGGTTTGTAAATCGGAAGCTGCGTTTTTATGGTCCTCGTAAATAGGGGTTAAAAACGCTGATTCGGTGAAACCGCCATCATCTTGAAACTTATCGAGTAGCTGTTGATAAGTGGCTGCTGCGGCCATTTCATTTTGTAGCAATCTGCCGATTGTTTCAACGCTGTGCATATTAAGGTCTCGATCGGGACTGTTAAGTAACACTCAACGTTAAGTGGGTACGGACGCTTCGTCGGTATAAGAAATATCCTCAGCATGCGCATGCCCGAAGATTTCTTTGATCTGGTCAATCGCTTCGCTACTGGCGGCATGCACCGAGATTAATATACCGCCGCCCTTGATTTTGCCTTCGTAGCGCACGGCTTCATACTCCGGAATCCCCACCCCAATCAAGGCGCCTGTCAACCCGCCGGCGGCCGCACCTAATGCCGCGCCGCTCAGGGTAGCCATAATCGGTCCGGCAGCGATAAACGGCCCTAAACCAGGGATAGCCAGGGTGCCAATACCGGCCAGCCAGCCCAGCACCGCGCCGGTACCCATTCCTACGCTTCCGCCAACCGCCGCGCCTTCCGGTGCTTTGGTGTGTTTTTCATAAGCAAAATCCATGGTGGTGTTTTTATCGGGAAGCAGCACGGAAATATCGTTGTTGGCGAAGCTGGCCGCTTTCAACTGTTTCACAATGCTTTCGGTTTGTTCAATGGTTTGGGCGATACAAAAAACTGATTTAGTCATGACTTGCTCCCACGCCTAAGGCGCTTTAATTTCGAGTTGGTTATCCACCTGCACCACACCTTTGGTTTGCTGGGTGATTAGTTGTAGTTTTAAACTTTCGGCTTCAGTTTCAACTGGGCCGCGCAAAGTCACCACGCCATCACGGGTAATGATTTTTACGTTGTGCGCATCCATAGAGAGGGATTTGTCTTTGTGCACGGTTTTGCGAATATGCGCCGTGATATTTAGGTCGGCTTTGGATTCTTTTTGATCCTCGGCCGTTAAGGTCATGTTGTCCTTATCGCGAAGGTTTTGCCGGGTATTGTCCAGCGCCGAGTTGTCGGTCAATTGGATTGAGGAAGATGGTTCGGCTTGAGCGGGGCTGGTCATAAAAACCAAACTGCCGCTTAAAGCCAGGGCAACGAACGATAATAGTTTTGGCATAATCCCCTCCTTGAAAGGTGTTTTATTTTTGGAGCGTTAGCGCCGTATATAACTAAGCCTGGTATTTCGATAGACTGGCTTCGGCTAATGACGACAGCAGTTGCGATGAGCAGCAAAACGCTGTTGTGGGATGGAATTTACTGGAACAGATGAATGGTGTCGGTGCGCTATCAAACATTGCAGGTATTGCAAAATTGTCCGGCCGACTGGAGCGTATGGCTATTGTCTTTGCCGATAACTTCACCGCGACGCCGCCCCCGCGCTATGAAGATTATGTCGGTTGAGCAAATCATGGAAAATTTGCAAATCGACGCTAACGACTCTTCAATCCAACCGAATCGGCTGAATTTTAGATGGCCATTTTTCACGACTGAATAGAAAAAAATGCCCACGCTATCTAACAGTGGGCACTGGAGGACGCAAAAGAAAGCCTTTTTCAAGGCTGGCGCGACATATGGATTTTCATCGCCGACGATATGTAGCCAGACTCGCTACCCTGCCAACTGGCGTCAGCGCAGAGAATAACTCAGGCATGATTTGTTCTTGATAATGCCGTTAACTCGTAGGTTAATCAGTTGTCGACGCCGGGGCCATTAAGGCGTCACGCGATAAAACTGACCGAGCGCCTCACGTTGTTCTTCCCATTTTTCGGAATTTTCCGGCCAATGCTTTTTGTCGAAACCCGGCGCCTTTTTCAAGGTGTCTTTATCCAAGTCGAGGACGTAATAATCCTTGGGGCTGGTCCAATGCAGCGCTCTCCAGGGAATGGCAAACAGCTTGTCGCCCATGCCCATTAGGCCGCCGAAGGAAACCACAGCGTATACCACTTGACCGTTCTCCGGATCGATCACCAAGTCTTTGATGTCGCCGAGACTGTCTCCCGTGGTGTTTTTTACCTTGGCACCGGTAATCTTGCTGGCTCGGCTGACCTGCTGCATCGACTTGTTGGCCTCCTGCGCGCGTTCTATGGATACTTCTTTATTGGCTTGATTGAGTTCGATCTGTTTTTCATGGACTTCTTCTTGTGTTTTACTGAGTTCTTGTTGTTTTTCGAGAAGGTCTTTTTGTTTCTCTTTTACGTCATCCGCGTAGACAGGAACTACCATTGCCGCGCTTAGAAAAGGTATGGCTACCATGGACATTAATGTTTTCATACGATTCTCCAACTTTGTAAAAAGATAGGTGCGTTTCTAGTTTGGCTGGACATTTTGAAAGGTTCCGCAAACTCGGACCCGACTTTATCCAACACTGCGGGCGCTGTCGGTGCGCTGTCGAACATACTTGCTTTCGGGCTATGCCTGTGCGGTTAAAGTTGGTATGCGGTAAGTCGTTAGCCGATATTGGAATTGGGTGGCGCCCAGGTGGCGAGTGTGGAAAAGTGGGCAAGGTAAGCCCTGCAATGGGTCGCCATTTCGATGTATTGCCAAGTTCTTCAAATCAAGCGATGGTCGGCGCGGCGCGGTTTGCCGTATTTTTTATGCCAGCTATAAAAACCTCTTTTGGCCAGTTCCACTACCAGCAAATATGACACCGCCATCGCCGCCAGGATTAAATAAAACTGGACGGGCGGCGGTACGAAGCCGAAGTAATGCCCCAACGGCGTATAGGGCAGAATGGCGCCGATCAGCATTACCGACAGGGAGGTGGCGACCAGAATCGGGTGGGCGCGGCTTTTGAACGGGTTGCCACGGGTGCGGATGATGAAAATCACCAACACCTGGGTGGACAGCGATTCGACGAACCAGCCGGTCTGGAATAAGGCTTCGTCGGCTTTCAATACCGTTAGCAGAATGTAAAAGGTCAAAAAATCGAATGCCGAACTGATCGGGCCGATCACCAGCATGAAATTGCGAATGAAGTTCATGTCCAAGACCCGCGGCTTGCGCAGTTCTTCCGGATCGACCTGATCCAAGGGTATCGGCACTTCGGATACGTCGTACAGAATGTTGTTGAGCAGAATCTGGGTTGGCAGCATAGGCAGGAAAGGCAGAAACAACGCCGCGCCGGCCATGCTGAACATATTGCCGAAGTTGGAACTGGTGCCCATCATGATGTATTTCAGAATGTTGCCGAAGGTGCGGCGGCCTTCCAGCACGCCGTCGTGCAGAACCTGTAAATCCTGATCCAGCAGAATCATGTCGGCGGCTTCCTTGGCAACGTCCACCGCCGAATCCACCGACAAGCCGACATCCGCCGAATGCAGCGACGGCGCATCGTTGATGCCGTCGCCCAGATAGCCGACCACATGGCCGCGCGCTTTCAAGGCCAGGATCACCCGGTTCTTTTCGGCCGGGTTGACCCGGCAGAATAGATTAGCTTTTTCCACGCGGATACGCAGGGCGTGGTCATCCATCTCGGCGATGTCCTTGCCGGTCAGCACGCCAGTGACCGGAATGTTCAATTGCGCGCAGACATGCTGGGTCACCAAGTCGCTATCGCCGGTGACGATTTTCACTGTCACGCCGCTATCCTTGAGTGCCGCCAGCGCAGCGCCGGCACTTTGTTTGGGTGGATCGAGAAAGCCGGCAAAACCGGCGAAGATCAGTTCGCTTTCGTCGCCGACCACCGCATGCGGATGATCCAGCGGTACTTCGCGCCAGGCGATGCCCAAGACCCGGAAGCCCTCTCTTTCCAGGGCATTGTGTTGTTCGTGTATCCGGGCTCGGCTGTCCTTGTCGAGCGGAAGCTGGGCATCACTGCCTTGTTGCTCATAACGGGTACAGAGGGTGATGATTTCTTCGGATGCACCTTTCACCACCAGCAAGCGGCCATTGCCTTTATCCAGCAACACCGACACCCGTCGCCGCTCGAAATCGAACGGTACTTCGTCGATCTTTTTCCAGGCACTGACGTCGATGCTTTCGTGCGCCAGAATCGCTTCGTCGAGTGGACTTTTCAGGCCGGTTTCGAAGAAGCTGTTCAGATATGCCAGTTCCAGCACCCGGGCGCTGGGCTGGCCTTGTGGGTCGACATGCTGTTCCAGTCTGATCTTGGCCTCGGTTAGCGTGCCGGTCTTGTCTGTGCAAAGCACGTCCATCGAGCCGAGATTCTGGATGGCTGCCAGACGTTTGACGATCACCCGTTTCTTGGCCATGTGCATCGCGCCGCGCGACAGGGTGACAGAGACTACCATCGGCAGCAGTTCCGGCGTCAGGCCCACCGCCAATGCCACCGCAAACAGAAATGATTCCAGCCACGGCTTGCCTTGTAGCGCATTCACTAACAGCACGAACAGCACCAGTAACACGGTGAGACGCATGATCAGCAAGCCGAAGCGGTGGGTGCCTGTCTCGAATGCCGTTGGCGGCGGTTGCCGGGTCAGACTGTCGGCGATGGTGCCGATTGCAGTAGCGGTGCCGGTTTTAATCACGCGCATTTTGGCGCTGCCGCTGATCACCGTGGTACCCATAAACACCGCATTGGTGGCATCCTGCAGATCGGTAGCGGTGGTCGGTAATTCGCCAGTATGTTTCTCGATAGGATAGGCTTCCCCGGTCAACAGCGCCTGCTTGACGAACAGATCGCAGGCTTCGATTAGCAATCCGTCTGCCGGCACCATATCGCCCGCGGAGAGCAGGGCGATGTCGCCAGGCACCACTTCAGTCACCGGTACGTCCAACGGTTTGCCGTCGCGCATCACTCTGGCCTTGACCGAAACCGAATGTCGGAGGCTTTCCGCGGCCTTGCCGGCTCGGTGCTCCTGGACAAAATCCAGGGTAACGCTAAATAGCACCATGACTGAAATGATCACAAAATTGGTGATTTCGCCGGTAAATGCCGAAATCGCGCTGGCTACCAGCAACAGAATTACCAACGGGTTTTTGAAGCGGGACAGAAATTGCAGCAGTAACGATTGTTGCTGGCGATCGCGGAACAGATTGGGGCCAAACTCGGCGAGCTTGGTACGGGCATCGGTACTGGATAAGCCGTCGGTATCGTTGGCGCGAGCCGTACTCAGGTGCGAAGCGGAACAAAGCCACCAAGCTGTGTCGCCCGCAGCGGGTTTAGTTGGGATTGATTTGTTCATAAATGTTATCGCTGGGTTGGCAACGGGTTCCGTGAAATTACAGGAAATGGACTTAGTCAGGCCTTTGTCATTGGCAGCGTGCAGTCAGAGCACAATCTAAGGATAACGATTTGCGCCTTGAACCGACAGCCTTCTGATCTGCCAAACGTTAACGCGACTCGCTGAATCGGGTCTGTGCGTTAGCGTACGCGCTTTCGCGATAAATTATTATCGGCCCTAATCCCTGATCTGTGGGGGTGCATGTTCGCTAGCGTACAGACGAGTAAGCCTTTTGGGGCTAGAGTTCGGGATAGAGTTTGGCGCCGCCGAACGCGGGTTCTGATTGGAGAGACTCCATAATAGAGCCAAAGATAAATTCTTCACGATGAGGTAAGTATCCATGAACACCAGAGTCACCAACGAAAAACCCAGCGACGATTTTGCCGCACTGAAAAAGCTGACCGCGACGGTTTATCTATGCCAGGTATTGACCTTTGCGTTTGCCGGTTTGCCCTTATTAGTCGGGGTGGCCATTAATTTTTTCTATCGCAGCAATGTGAAAGGCACTTGGCTGGAATCGCATTTCAACTGGCAGATTAAAACCGTATGGGTGACCTTGGCGGGTTTTGCGTTGTCCGGTTTGGTATTGATGCTCGATATTCAGTTGAGCTTGATCGTTTTGGTTCCAACACTGTTGCTGCTGATTTACAGAATCGTCATCGGTTGGACCAATTTGACTGCCGAGAAGTCTTTACAGGATTTGAGTTAAGGGGATCTTTAAAAATTAAAGAAATCTCGAAGGTTGGTCTGAATACAATGAAGCCCAACATTTTGATTTTGTTGGGCTCTGCCTAACCTACATTTGACTTTTGCGACAGCCTCCGCAAGGAGAGGGGATTTTTAGAAATTCACTTAAACCGTTCAGGAATGGCTTAGCCCTCGGCGTTTATAAGCGTCGGCTAAGTTTTTCGGCTCGCCGCCTAAGATACGTTCGTAAGTTTCTCTCTCTGTTTGGTAACATCCACAAGCAGCGGCTTCCAGGCCAATGCGATCCAGAATCGTAATGTCTCCGCGCCGATAGCTGATCAGTTTTTGTTCCTGCAGGGAAAGCGCAGCTTTAGTAATGCCGACTCGCCGCACGCCCAGAATATAAGCCAGAAAGATATGGGTGACATGAAAGGTGTCGGCGTGAGCACGGTCGTGCGTCATTAATAGCCAGCGTGCCAGGCGTGCTTCTACCAAATGAAAGCGGTTACACGCCGCCGTTTGCGCGAGCTGGCTCATCGAGACATACAAATAGCGCTTCAATTCCAGCTGTAATGGTCTGCTGCGTTCCAGTTCCTGCAAAAACAAGGGTACTGCTATTCGTAACGCGGAACCCGCGCCTTGCACCAGCGCTTGAAACGGCGCGACTTCTACTCCCAGTGTTAGGGTGATACCCAGCATACCTTCATTGCCAATCAAGCCCACTTCCAAACCGCTATCGCCATCCATTGGCGTTACCAGGGAAATAAAACTGCCTGTCGGAAAATAAACATGCGGAATTCGTGCACCGGCAAGATAGAGCACTTCGGCAAAGGCGAGTTCGACTGGCTCGCAGCGTTCGAGCAAACGTGTTTGATCCGAAGCGGGTAGGGCGTCAAGGAGACGGTTGGCCGCGGGAACTGCTGGTATGGACGACACGGGCGCTCTCCGGCGAGGTTTTTGTAATGCCAGGCAGGCTAAAAGGTTTGAAAAACTGCTCATTGCGATGCTGGCGGCGGTCCAGAGAGACATGCGCCCACTGGTTTGGTTGTCAGATTAGCGAATCAGGCTGTTATTGTCTGTATGTTAGCGCACTTAGGCGATACTTCGCGGGCCATGCCGAATCATTGCCCTGCCTGGCAACTGATAGGGCCCGCAAGATAAATTTGGGATGGGCTAAGCCTATGTGCTCTGGCGTACAGACTAGGGCGATGCATTTCCGTAAGCTAGCAACAGCTTAGGTGAAATCACCCAGCAACCGGGATGAGGGCTTTTATTAATGATAGTTCGATCGTCGCGGTTTCAGAGCGCAATGCCAATTCTAGAACAGCTTTTTTGTAAGCCACCGACATTTGCCATATTGCGCCTTTTATAGAACTTATACACAGGGTAAATTTATGAAAATTAGACACTTTTTAATGGCATTGCTGTTGTCTTTCGGCTCCTTCGCCGCGCATGCCGCCGGCAGTCCGATGAACGAAAGCTTCACTAATCTGATTGCCTTATCCAACAATGCGTTGGAGATAGGTAAAAAAGGCGACACCCAAGCCTTTATTGATAGTACGACTATTGCCTGGGAAGCATTGAAAGAACAAAACGAGAAAGGCAGCTCCATTCGTCTGCAACGGGCTAACGCCAAGCTAAAAGCCGCGATAAAAGCCGCTAAAGCCGGCAATCTGCCAGAAGGCATAGCCAATGTTGAGCAAGGTATAGTGGAAATGCAGCTGGAAAAGGTCAACGGGCAATAGGAAATCGCTAAAAATAAAGGACTATTTTGTAAACACATCAGTAAAGCCGGTAACAACCGGCTTTTTTGGCCTGATGGCAGCCTCTAAAAATCACCTCTCTTACTAGCTGCCTTGATGTTCATTAACTAATTCCGGGGGGGGGGGGGAGAAGTCTGTCGGCTTCGGCTTTGACCACGTGGTAGCATTCGCAAACCCTTTCTTCCAGGCCGCTCCTGTTGAGTATGGTAATGCGGCCGCGACTGTAATGTATCAATCCGGCTAGCTGTAATTTGCCGGCGGCCTCGGTGACGCCTTCGCGGCGCACGCCCAGCATGTTGGCGATCAACTCCTGGGTCATTTTCAATTCGTTTGTTGGTAGTCGATCCAGGCTCAGTAGTAGCCAGCGGCACAGTTGTTGATCCACCGAATGATGCCGATTGCATACAGCCGTCTGCGCCATTTGCGTAATTAAGGCTTGGGTATAGCGCAGCAACAGGTGTAACAAAGCGTCGTAACGATTGAACTCCTGCATCAATAGTTGGCCGCGCAAGCGATAAGCATGACCGGCACTTTGCACCACTGCACGATTCGGCATGCTGCCGCCGCCCATGAACAATGCCACACCGATGATACCGTCGTTGCCGACCACGGCAATTTCCGCCGATGCACCGTTTTCCATGACATACAGCAATGAAATGATGCAATTGGTGGGGAAATAGACGTAGCGCAGTTCGTCGCCGGATTCGTAAATCACTTCTCCCAGCAGCATATCGACGCACTCCAAATGCGGTAATAATCGCTCGTACTCGGCTATCGGCAAAGCGTTTAGCAAATGGTTTTGTTGCGGATGGTCGAGGTCGGTCATCGGCTGCCTTTGCAATTATCGGGAAACACGGATTGGCTCCATCAATTAGGGGCTAGTTTATACCCAAACTGTACTGATAAATAAAATTACGCTCTGTGCGTTATGGAACAGAGCAATAGGGCCTTACATGATAAGGCCGACCAGTAATAAACAGGCTTATGTTCGATAACGTACAGACCAGGATTGGGGCGGCTATTAAGCTGTCCATTTACGATCCGGGTAAAAAGGCTATTTAGCTAAACCCTCGGATCAATCTTCACTTTCCAGGGCCTCCATGACCATGCGTGCCACTCGCCGCAGCAACCTTTTTAAGTTGCGGCGGTTTTTTTTAATCGTCTTTGAACCCATTCAGACGCCTATTGCAAATCCTACCAGAGCAGTGAAACCAGGGACCTGAAATCATGCTAATAGAAAACTCCTCACTGTCCAGTTCGGATGTTGGCGATACCGCTACGAACTCTGTTACCTTAAGTCTGGACAGGGCGATTGATTTAGCCAAAGCTCAGCTTCTGGGTTTACAAAACCAGGCGGGGTATTGGGTATTCGAGCTGGAAGCAGATTGTACGATTCCAGCCGAGTACATCCTGATGATGCACTATATGGCCGAAATCGATACGCCGTTGGAAGCTAAAATCGCCAATTTCCTGCGCAGCCAAGCCAGCGTCGACGGCAGTTACCCACTTTACAAAGGCGGTGCGGGCGACCTTAGTTGCACCATAAAAGCCTATTATGCGTTGAAATTGGCCGGCGACAGCCAGCATGCACCGCATATGCGGAAAGCCTGCGAGTGGATACTAGCACAGGGCGGCGCGGCCAAGGCTAACGTGTTTACGCGCATCATGCTGGCTATGTTTCAGCAAGTGCCATGGCGCGCAGTGCCGTTTATTCCGGTGGAAATCATGCTGCTACCGCAGTGGTTTCCGTTTCATCTGGATAAAGTCTCCTATTGGTCGCGCACGGTGATAGTGCCATTGTCGATACTCTGCACTTACCGGGTCAAAGCGCGCAACCCGCATAAAATTGGCATTGCCGAATTGTTCGTAACCGCGCCCGACCAGGAGAAGCAGTATTTCTCCCACGTCAAAACGCCGCTAGGCAAGGCCGTTCTGATGCTGGATCAGGTTGGCCGATTGATGGAAGCTCTGATACCCGGCTTTGTCCGGCGCAAGGCCACCGCCAAAGCGACTGCATGGTTTATGGCCCGTTTGAATGGTTATGATGGGCTGGGAGCAATATTTACTGCGATGGTCAATGCTTATGAGGCGATGGATTACCTCGGCATCCCGGTCGACAACGAAAAACGGCAAATCGCCAGAGCGGCTATCGATAAATTGCTAGTGGTGAAAGACGATACCGTCTACTGCCAGCCATGCGTGTCGCCGATTTGGGATACCGGTTTGGCCGTACTGGCTCTGCAAGAAGTCGATATCCATGATCATGATAGTCGCAGCCGCCAAGCCACTCAATTGGCCTTGAGGTGGTTGGCGGACAAACAGTTACGCGACGAGCCGGGCGATTGGCAAATTCAGCGTCCCGGTCTGGCTGGCGGCGGTTGGGCTTTCCAGTTCGGCAATAGCTATTATCCCGATGTCGACGATACCGCCGTGGTGGCATACGCGATGCTGCAAGCCAACACGCCGGCGTTTGCCGAGAATATCCAGCGGGCCGCGAACTGGATTGCCGGCATGCAATCGCGTAACGGCGGCTATGGCGCTTTCGATGCCGACAACGATCATTATTATTTAAACCAAATTCCGTTTGCCGATCATGGCGCGCTGCTCGATCCGCCAACTGCCGATGTTAGCGGCCGTTGCATCATGCTATTGGGCAAATTGGGCGCGCAGCAGTTGGAGTACAGCGACGTAATCGACAGCTGTGTTGCCTATTTGCGCGCTGAGCAGGAAGCCGATGGTTCCTGGTTCGGGCGCTGGGGCACCAATTACATCTACGGTACCTGGTCGGTATTACTCGGATTTGCAGCGGCTGGCGTTGCCGCGGACGACGCCAGCGTGCGTCGCGCGGTGGCTTGGTTGAAATCCAAACAACGTGCCGATGGCGGCTGGGGTGAGGGCAATTTTAGTTATCACGATTCTAAGATTCGCGGTGAATTTGAATCCAGTACCGCATTTCATACGGCTTTGGCCGTGCTGGCATTGTTGGCGGCAGAAGAAATGGGTTGTCAGGAAGTCGCCGACGGCGTGAGTTATCTGCTAAAAAATCAACAAGCGGATGGTTTCTGGCACGACGACTGTTTCAACGCGCCAGGTTTTCCGAAGTTTTTTTACCTGAAATACCACGGTTACGACAAATTCTTCCCGCTGTGGGCCTTGGGGCGTTATCGTAACGCCCAAAAATCCTCAGCCTAGTTGCGCTTGTGCTCCCTTATTCATAGCCACAACGTGGGGAGAAAAATTCTACCCTCGGAACAACGAATTTTCGATTTAAGGAATTGACGCCAATTTGGCTTTGCCGGTGGTCGACGGTTTTTTCTTGGCAGTTTTAGTCTCGATTTTGACTTGGGCCGTGCCGTCTTTTTTCATATCAAGCTTGTTTGCCGCAGCGCTGGAAAGGTCGATGGCTCTATCCTCTTTCGCTGCCGGGCCTCTGTCGTTGATGGTGACTTCGACTTTTTTGCCATTGTCCAGGTTGGTGACGGTGGCTTTGGTGCCCATCGGCAAACTAGGGTGGGCGGCGGTCAGCTTTTTTTGGTTGAAGGTCTCGCCGCTGGCGGTCTCCTGACCATGGAAGCCCGGCCCATACCATGAGGCCTCGCCGACTTCCTTGCGAGTGTTTGTGCTGGCAGCCTTTTCTTGCGCCGGTGCTTCTTGTCTGTTTTGCTCGGGCGAGCGATCCGAATCACAGCCGAAAACCGCCAGTAAAGTGGCCATCATAACGGCTAAAAAACCTAAATAACTTTGTTGTAGGATCATAGCGATTCTCCTGGCTGATTCCGTGTTAAAGATGCGCTGAATCCCTGTTCAGGTCTGTACGCTAGCGCACTAATCGCTAGTTGCCGCTAATGTGCTCTGGCGTACAGAACCACGCGCGCGAAGTGAGCACGATAAACAAATAAGACGATGCCGCCTGATTTCGATTTACGAGGCCTCGAGGCTTTTAGCAAATACAGGAAAGGAGCGGAGATGAATACCCATGAATCACGAACAGCATCGCGCCGGTCGTCCTTTTAAGCCGGCGTTTAGCCGATAGGGGGCAAATCCCCTAGCCATTCGGTTCACGGGAATGGGTGGAAAATATCAAGCATGCATATTTGGCCTGGCCGAACAGCGATAGGAGAGACGATATTAGACGCGCGAAAGAAAGACGCCTGTCCGATCGGCGCCTGGCACGGCTATCCGAACAGCGCCGTTCCGCACAAAAATATTCCTGGATACTGCTTACCCAAGACGAAAGAAAGCTGATTGAAAGCTTGTATTCGGGTGAAGCCGAAAAGCAAGTTTAGCAGGTGGCTAATTTTATTATCCATAAATCCAGTATTTTCAACATATACTGTTGGTAGGGAACCTATTTTTAATTAGCTGTTATTTCGATCTTCCGGATCAAGCCATGGGACATAAATTATTTAATTTTATTCAAGAAGATATTTGGCTGTTACACGAGAACAAACTGCCGCTATTTCAAGAAAAAATAATCAAGGCCATAAAAATAACGCTGTTGTCTTTGCAGGGATTCCGCCGTGATCTGTGCCCGTTGCGAGCATCGGCGTTAACTTTGTATAGCGTATTATCGATAGTACCGGTTATTTCCATGTTATTCGGAATTTCCAAGGGTTTTGGGTTAGAAACCATGCTGGAGCAACAATTGCTGGAGCGCGCCCCAAATCAGGACTCTCTGATATTGCAGTTAATCGGTTTTGCCCAAAATCTGTTGGAAAATACCAAAGGCGAAGTGGTTGCCGGTATCGGTATTGTGGTGTTGTTTTGGACGGTTATCAGCTTGATCGGCAATATCGAAGAGTCGTTTAATTACATCTGGAAAATCGCGCAAGGCCGTGCGCTGGGGCGAAAATTTAGCGATTATTTGTCGCTGATGTTGCTGGCGCCGGTGTTACTGATAGCTGCCAGCAGTATTACCGTATTTGTGGAAACGCAGATAACCTGGTTGATCACCGCGATAGAATTACCGGAATTCGGTACCTGGCTGGTGATTAAGGCGCTGAGTTTTTCGCCGGTATTGCTGATGACAGGCTTGTTTGCCTTTACCTTTATTTTTATGCCAAATCATAAAATAAACTACCGGGCCGGCATCGTCGCCGGGATGGTTACCGGGGTAAGCTACCATCTTTTGCAGTGGGCTTATTTAAGTTTACAGATTGGCGTATCCAGTTATAACGCCATTTACGGCAGTTTTGCCGCCTTACCTTTATTTGTGGTTTGGTTGCAAAGCTGTTGGATGATAGTGTTATTCGGTTGCGAGCTGGCTTTTTTTATCCAGAACTATCAAACCTACCGAAATAATAACCGATTTTCAAATTTAAGTTTTTATCTGAAAAAAGTCATTGCATTACAAATCATGCATTTGATTGCTAAAAACTTTAGTCGATTGAATACGCCTTTAAGCGCTGTGGAAATTGCCGAGAAATTGGCGATACCCATCGAGATTATCCAGGATGTCTTATTGAAATTAATCGCCAGCCAGCTTATTGTCGAGTTGAAAGATCAATATAATTTCTATGAAGTGTATTTGCCGGCAATGGATATCAATATATTGACGATTAGTTTTGTGCTTAATGCGCTTGAGCAGTGCGGGCAAAATCAATTGCCGGATAGCCATCAAGAACCGTTGATAATCGCTGCGGTCGATAATTTTACAAAAAACCGGGAAGCTTCCGAACACAACTGTTTGTTAAAGGACATATAGACTTTCAGGATTGCTTAATCTCGATCAGGGATACCAACAGCTTAGGCGGCGTATCGGTATGCTTTTGGCGTCGGCAGTCGAGATGGGCATGAAAATGCGATCCGTCGGGGCGAGTCATCTCTAAATCGAACGATAGGCTTTCGGTATTGGCTGCATCCATCATCTGCCGGAATTGCCGATACCAGTCGTCGCGGTGTTCGGCCGCGACCAGTTTCGAGAACCGAAACTTGATCGTTTGATCGCGAACCACGCCCAACAGTGCGGCACCAGTCAAATTGATTTCGTCGATTCGATCTTCGGCATCGATGACGAGGTAGCCGACCGGGCCAAACTCAAAGAAATCCCAATAGCGGTCCCGCGCTTCCGCCAATGAGCTATGGGTTCTTTGTAACTCCTCGTTCTGCATCTCCAGTTCGATTTTGTGTACCAGCAGTTCGTGCAGCAGCATTTCGGCAGGTTGGGTATTTATTGCCTCGGGCGATAAACTGGACACCATCGCTTCGGCTTTTTTTCTCAGTGATTTGCGCCGCTCGATTCCATCCCATTTTTGCTTCATACCGCAGTGTCTCCAGGTCGATGTGCCGACCGTTTATGTTGTCATTAACGCGGCGCCAATCAGCCCGCCATGTCGGGCCTATGTACGCTAACGAACTGTGTTGCATCGCACAAAGGCGTCTAATCAATCTCGACGCTTTCCTAGCCCAATTCTCTGCTAATCCTACCATCCGTTTTAGGGCAGAGCCTGAAAATTTACAGGGTCGATCCTAATCGATCGCAAGGGCATAGACGGGAAGGCCAGGTAGCAATGCTATTCGATGTTTAACTCACAGGACAAAAATCATGACAACCATTAAATACCCCGGAACGTCTCGGACGATATACGGCATCGGCTTGGCTGCGGCGGTGTTTGTCGCTGGCTGCGCCAGCATTCCGGCGCCTACCGAACAAATGGCCGTTTCCAAGGCCGCAGTGAACAGTGCCAGCAGCGCCGGCGGCAACGAGTATGCGCCGATACCGCTGAAAGCCGCCATGCAGAAAATGGAGGCCGCCGAGCGGGCGATGACCCAGGAAAATTATCTGCAAGCCAGGCAATTAGCCGAACAAGCCCAGGTCGACGCCCAACTTGCCGCCGCGACGGCGCGTTCCGCCAAAGCACAGAAAGCGGCGCGCGAGTTGCAGGAAAGCAATCGCGTGCTGCGCGAAGAAATCGACCGTAAAGCCCAATAATTTTTAATGGAGTTCATTATGCAAACCTATCGAGTTTTACCGCTAACACTGATCGCTGCCGCCATCATTTCCGGCTGCAGTTCAGTGCCCAATGCATCGTTGATCGATGCACATAACACCTTCAACAACGCTCGCATCAATTCCGAAGTGGGCACGCTGGCGGAACTGGAAATGAAGCAGGCCGACGATACCTTGAAAAAAGCCGACCGTGCCTACGCCGAAGACGATGAGGACGAATCCGTTACCCATCTAGCTTATATAGCGACTCAGCAAGTCGCCATCGCACAGGCAACCGCCAAGCGCAAAACTGCCGAAACCGCCGTGAATAGCGCGGAAGGCAAACGCAACCAAGTACGTCTCGACGCCAGAACGGCGGAAGCCGACGCGGCAAATCGGCAAGCAGAGCTTAGTCAACAAACCGTGGATCGCCAAGCGACCGAACTAGTGCGGGCCGGCATCAATAGCGAACGCGACGAAGCCCTGATTGCCCAACAGAACATCTTGATCAACGAATTGAATGCGAAAAAAACCGCGCGCGGTCTGGTGATCACATTGGGCGACGTGTTGTTCCGAACCAATAAGGCCCAATTGCAATCTGGCGGCCTGCGCAACATCGATAAGTTGGGCGAATTTCTGATGCAATATCCGGACTACAAGGTATTGGTCGAAGGTTATACCGACAGCCGGGGCAGCGACGAACTGAACCAGGAATTATCCGATCGCCGCGCCTATGCGGTGCGTACGGCTTTGGTCGATGGTGGCGTGAACAGCGACCGGATCAGAACTCGTGGTTACGGCGAGGAGTATCCGGTAGCCGACAACGATACGGCGGCTAGTCGACAATTGAATCGCCGGGTGGAAATCATCCTGTCCGACGAAAAGGGCAATATCGCAACGCGCTAGCATGATTCGCAATTTGACGATTTGAACGCTGAACCTTAAAACAGGCGGGGCTTAAGTTAGTCCCGTTTTGCCAAGCACCCAGGAGCAACGAGTATGAAACGAAGACATTTAGCGCATATTTTGCCGTGGATTCTATACAGCTTTTCAGCCATCGCCGATTCTTCCATGATTAAGCAACAGAGCCAAGGCGATGTGACTTTTATCAGCGGCGGCATAGGCGGCGATGAACGCGACGCTCTGCAAGCAGTGCGCGCCGATTACAATTTGGCATTGCTGTTTTCGATGCAAGGCACCGGCGAGTATTTCAGCGATGTGACCGTCAGCATTAGCGACGCAAAACGCCAGAGCGTGCTGGATACCGTATCCGACGGTCCCATGTTATTTGCCAAACTCAAGCCCGGCCGTTATCGGGTTAGTGCCGATCATGAAGGCCAAGTGATTAACAAAAACGTAACGGTTGACCGCAAACACCGCTCGGCGCTGTCGTTTACTTGGTCTGGCCAATAAGCTTAACGGTATGTTCGTCAACGTACCGGCGCCGCCGACCGTCGCTACACTGCCGAAGTTGACGGTTAAAGCCGGTAAGTGTGTACGATAGCGTACAGACTACGTGGCCTCGTGTCGCTAAGCTGTGATCTCAACTAGTCGAGGAGAATAATAATGAACCTGGCAATCGAACCCTTATTGGCGCTGGTGATCGGCATCTTGATTTTAATAGTGCCCCGATTTTTAAATTATTTCGTGGCGGTGTATTTGATTGTCGTCGGGGTATTGGGGTTGATACACCGTTAAGAGGCATGACCAATCCAAGCTGTTCATAACCTTTCAAAGCAACGTCCTCATTCCATCAGGAGAACTACCATGTCACTTAGCACACTTATTCTTATCATACTGATCCTTATGCTACTGGGCGTAATCCCGGTTTGGCCGCATAGCCGTTCTTGGGGTTATGGACCCAGCGGCGGCTTAGGGTTGGTATTGGTCATCATTCTGATTCTATTAGTACTCGGCAAAATCTAGTTACACCTCGCCCAAGAAACGTTGGGTTCGATTCGGTTCGGCCCAACCTCTCTTTTTGTCACACCCCGCCTCCTTGCGAGGACTTATTCAACGTTGCCGACACGCGATGCGCGACAACGCTCAAGATTCGGAGCATTAATCCATGGCCAAACGGCGAGAACAAAGGCGGCATGTCAGAAGCGAGCATCCCGGCGGCGAGGAAGCACCGATTCGTTTTGAATTGTTCAACACGGAACGGCTGGAACAGCACGCGGTCAGTCTGGCGCAAGCGCAAAAAATCACCACGCTGAAGAAAGGCCGCAAACTGATTCCACGGGTGCGAGAGAATGCCCAGGTATTGTTGGAAGCTTATAAATCCGTGGCCAAGGCGGTAAAAGAGCAACACGCCATCACTCCGGCTGCGGAATGGCTGCTGGATAATTTTCATGTCATCGAAGAGCAGGTTAGCGATATTCATGTCGATCTGCCGGAAAGCTATTCGCGGGAGTTGCCGAAACTCGCCGAAGGCGTGTTGGCTGGTTATCCGCGTGTCTATGGTATCGCCTGGGCCTTGGTGGCTCATACCGATAGCCGCTTCGCGCCGGACTTGCTGACCTTGTTCGTGAAAGCCTATCAAAACGTCGATCCGCTGACCCTGGGCGAACTGTGGGCTATCCCGATTACTTTGCGGGTGTTGCTGGTCGAAAATCTGCGCCGTTTGGCTGTTAGCATCATGCGCTCACAAAACGGCCGGCGCTTGGCAGATCAGTTTGTGGATCGCGTCGAACAAATCGTGGCGCGCAGTGATAGCCCGGAGCTGACCATTCCGGCCGGTGTGTTGCCGGCAGAGCCGTTGCGGCAAGCCTATGCCGTGCAAATTTTACAGCGTTCGCACGATCCGCATCCGGCGGTTGCGCTGTCCTTGGAATTCCTGAACGACTGGCTCGGCGAGCAAGGCCTCAGCCTGGACGACATAGTGCACCGGGAACATGCCGCGCAAATCGCCGACAATATGACGGTGCGCAATATCATCACCAGCATGCGCGCTATCTCTGCTTTCGATTGGCCGCAATTTGTCGAGGATGTCAGCCTGGTGGATGCCTGTCTGCGCGCGCATGACGGTTACTTGGCCATGGATTTTCTAACCCGCGACCGTTACCGGCATGCGATTGAAGAGCTGGCCAAACGCTCCCCGGTCTCGGAAGTCGAGATCGCTCGGCGGGCGATAGTCGAGGTACAGATCGCCATCGATCAAGATAGTGGCGATGAACGGCAAATGGAGCCAGGATACTACCTGATCGGCGCCGGCCGTTATGCCTTCGAAGCAAAAGTGGCTTATCGGCCGACCTTCAAACAACGGCTGTTGCGCACTTATGTCAGTCACGCCGGATTGGCTTATGTCGGCAGCGTGGGGCTCTTAACGTTGCTGTTGCTGACCTTGCCTTTGAGCATATCCAGTGTCGCCGGGCTGAACGGCTTTCAGTTGTGCCTGCTAGCTTTGGTTTTGGTGTTTCCGGCATCGGATATCGCCGTTGGCCTGATGAATCATTTCATCGTGGCCGGTTTGCCGCCCAATCATTTACCGCGCCTGGAACTGAAAGAAGGCGTGCCGGAAGCGTTGAGCACATTTGTGGTGGTGCCGACCATGTTCGTCAGCGAAGCCGGGGTACGCCAACAAATCGCACAAATGGAAATCCGCTATCTGGCTAATCCTGACGGCGCGGTGCGCTTTGCATTGTTGTCGGATTGGGCGGATGCCGAGCAGGAAACCCAAGCCAACGATGACGACCTATTGAGTGTTGCCGTAAGCGCGGTTAACGCGTTGAACGCCAAGTACGACCAGCAGCGTTTTTTTGTGTTTCATCGCAAACGCTTATGGAACGCCAGCGAAGGCAAATGGATGGGTTGGGAACGTAAGCGCGGCAAGTTGCAGGAATTCAATCGCCTGCTGCGCGGTGCTACCGATACTTCGTTTTTGCCGATTGCCGGTCAGCCGGCCGCCGCGCCAGCAGGCGTCTGTTATGTAATCACACTGGATGCCGATACTAAGCTGCCGATGGGTGTGGTGGCGCAACTGGTCGGAGTGGCAGCGCATCCACTCAATAAGCCGGTCTTCGATGCCGACAGCCAAACCATTGTGGATGGCTACGGCATCTTGCAGCCCAGAGTCACGCCGACGCTGCCGCAACGCCAGGAACGTTCGATGTTCCATCAAATTTTTGCGGGCGCCTCCGGCACCGATGCCTATTCCAGCTCGGTATCCGAGCTTTATCAGGATCTGTTCGGGTTGGGCACCTATAGCGGCAAGGGCTTGTATCATGTCGACAGTTTCGAGGCCGCGTTGGCTGGGCGGGTGCCCGACAATACCCAGCTCAGTCACGATTTATTCGAGAGCGTCTATGTACGTTGTGGTCTGGTCAGCGATATCGAGTTTTTCGAGGAGTTTCCGTCGCACACTGAAGTCGCCGCCTCGCGCGGACACCGTTGGGCGCGTGGCGATTGGCAGTTGATACCCTGGATTTTCGGCGCGCTCGGCAAAGGCATGCCGATGATAGGCCGCTGGAAGATGCTGGATAATCTGCGCCGCTCGCTGTCGGCGCCGGCGGCGTTTTCCGCATTGGTAGCAAGCTGGGCCATGCCGCATGCGCCGTTGATAACTCTGATAGGTTTCGTGTTGACGGCTTTGGCTTTTCCGGCCATTTTAGCCGTCACTGCTGGATTTACCGCGCCCCGGCGCGGCATTTCCTTTGCAACGCATGTGCGCGGTGTGCTGGAGAACGTGGCTTGGGCGCTATGTAATAGTCTGGTGGCGCTGACGCTGTTGGCGCAACAAGCCTGGTTGATGACTGACGCCATCGTCACCACCTTGGTGCGGCTGTTCATCACCCGCCGCAAACTGCTGAAGTGGGTAACGGCTTTGCAGGCCAAAGCCGGCGCAGGGCATGCCTTGAAGAATTTGATCCGCCCGCTCAGTCATTCGTCCTCGGTGGTATTTGGCGCTGGCGCGCTGGTAGTGCTGTTCAACCCGAACGCGATTGTGGCGGCCGCGCCGTTTTTAGTGTTGTGGTGGCTGGCGCCAGTGGTGGCGCGGGCCTTGAGTCTGCCGCCCAAAATCGATAGCGCCGAAGCCTTATTACCGGCCGATAGTGTGCAATTGCGTTTGTACGGCCGGCGCATCTGGCGGTTTTTTACCACTTTCGTGACCGCCGAAGAACACTATCTGCCGCCGGATAATTTTCAGGAAGATCCGCTGCCGGTGATCGCCCATCGCAGTTCGCCGACCAATTTCGGGCTTTATTTACTGTCGGTGGTTTCTGCGCGGGACTTTGGTTGGTTGGGTTTGACCGATACTGTCGAGCGCTTGGAAGCCACACTGGCAACCCTTGCCGCCTTACCTAGATTGCACGGCCATTTTTATAACTGGTACGACACCCGCGATTTGCAGATGCTGGAGCCGCGCTATGTGTCCACCGTCGATAGCGGTAATCTGGCCGGGCATCTGCTGACGCTGGCGCAAGCCTGTCGGGAAATGGCTAGCCGGCCGCTGGATTTAAACAACGCTCTGAGCGGACTCGCCGACACGCATCGCTTATTACTGAATGCCTTGGCCAATAGCAAAGACGACCGGCGCACCCTGACGGTAACCTTAAAAGAATTGCGGCAAAAAACCGACTTCTTAGGTGAACTGTTGGCCAGTCGTCCCGTCGACGCTGTTGCCTGGAGCTCGCTGTGGCGGCAATTGACGGTTTGCGCCAACGCCTTGCACGATCTGGCCAACGCGCATGCCGTCGAACGCGGCGATAGCCAGGACAACGAAGTGCTGGCTTGGGCCGGTCAGTTATGCGACGACATCCGTTCGCATGCCCGCGATGTGGCCAATTTGATTCCCTGGATTCATTTTCCCGACCGGTACGCATCAGTGTGCGCACATTGTGCCGAGTTAAGTCATCAATTTGGACTGGAAACACCTTTATGCGATTTGCCTGACAATTATGCGCTTTGGGCAACTCACGAAGAATGTTCGCAACCGGAACCGGCCAGGTCCGCTCAAAAAGCCCTGATTATTCTGTTACGTCGGGCTGGCGACCAAGTCGAAACCTTGCACAAACGCCTTGAATTGATAGCCGAGCAGTTTGAAGGTTTGTTCCGGGAGATGGACTTTCGGTTTTTATACGATGCCAATCGGCACATGTTCGCCATCGGTTATCGGGTCGCGGAAGGCGCCATTGATCCCAGTTATTACGACTTGCTGGCGTCCGAGGCCAGGCTGTCCAGTATTATCGCCATTGCCAAACGCGATGTGCCGAGCACCCACTGGTTCCATCTGGGCCGGCGGGTGACTCGCGTGGCGCATGGCACGGTATTGCTGTCCTGGTCGGGATCGATGTTCGAATATCTGATGCCGTCGCTGGTGACGTTTACGCCGCGCTACAGTCTGCTCGATCAGACTTGCCGTCTGGTGGTAAAGCGGCAGATCGAATACGGCAAGGAACGCGGTGTGCCCTGGGGCGTGTCCGAGTCGGCGTTCAACGGTCGGGATTTGTATTTGACCTATCAATATTCCGCCTTCGGCGTGCCCGGTCTGGGCATGAAACGCGGCTTGGGCGAAGAACTGGTAATTGCGCCTTACGCCACAGCCTTGGCGGCGATGTATCTACCGCATGCCGCGGTGGAAAACTTCGCACGCCTGGAACGGGAAGGGGCGCTGGGGCGTTATGGTTTCTACGAAGCTTTGGATTTCACACCGATCCGCTTGGCGGAAGGTCAGCGGGTGGCCATGGTGCGTTGCTATATGGCGCATCATCAAGGCATGTCGCTGGTGGCGTTTGCCAACGTGATACACGATGGATCGATGCGGCATCGCTTCCACCGCGCCGCGCTGATTCAGTCTGCGGATTTGTTATTGCAGGAACGCATCCCGCACGGCGCCGACACCAGCGTGCTGCCTTTGTTGCAAGAACTGTCCGATGTGAAGGAAACCGTGCAACCGCCGGTGCGCCGCGTACCGTCGCCGATGTCGGCGGTGCCTTCCACTCTGTTGTTGTCCAATGGCCGTTACGCGGTGATGATGACCGCCGCCGGTTCGGGCTATAGCCTGTGGCGGAATCTGGCGGTGACCCGTTGGCGGGAAGATGCCACCCGCGATGCCTGGGGCAGTTATTTATATCTGCGCGATGTCGATAGCGGCCAGGTCTGGTCGGCAGGTTACCAGCCGACTACGGCCATTCCGGAACACTACGAAGTGGTGTTTGTCGAGGATCGGGCCCGCATTACCCGCACCGACGGGGCGATAGTCACTACTTTAGAAATCGTGGTATCGCCGGAAGACGACGCCGAAATCAGGCGGCTGAGCTTGACCAATAACAGCATGCACGAGCGGGAAATCGAAGTGACGTCTTATGCCGAAATCGTGCTGGCGACCATGCAGGCCGATATTGCCCACCCGGCTTTTTCCAATCTATTCGTACAGACCGAATACTTGCCGCAGACCAGAACATTGCTCGCGCATCGCCGGCAACGCTCCGCAGACGACCCGCAACTGTGGGCCGCGCATGTGCTGGCCGACCGGCAGCAAGCCGGCGACGGTTTGCAATACGAAACCGAACGGGCCCGTTTCATCGGCCGAGGCCAAACCCTGCGCGCTCCCTTGGCGGTGATGGATGGCCGGCCCTTGAGTAACACCGTCGGCTCGGTGCTCGATCCGATATTTAGTTTGCGTACCCGAATTAAAGTGGCGGCCGGCGCCACCGAACATTTGACCTTCACCACGCTGGTTGCTGCGTCAAGGCAGGCCGCAGCGGATTTGGCCGATAAGTATCACAATCTAATGGCCTGGGAACGCGTGTCGGCCTTGGCCTGGACCCATGCCCATGTGCAACTGCATCATTTGCGCACCAAACCGGACGAGGCGCAGTTGTTTCAGATGCTGGCCAATCGCTTGATCTATGTCGATCCGTCGCTTAGGCCGGCCGGTAAAACGCTGCAGATGAATACCCTAAATGTCACTAATTTGTGGCGCTACGGTATATCCGGCGATAGACCCATCTTGTTACTGCGGGTCAGCGAGCTGGAAGATCGGGGCATCGTCGAGCAATTGCTGCGCGCCCACGAGTATTGGCGGATTAAAGGCCTGGCCGTAGACCTGCTGATTCTGAATGAAAAGGAAGTCTCTTATGTCGAGGACTTGCAGAATTTGCTGGAAAACCTGGTGCGGGAAAATCAGGCCCGTTCGGCTTCGTCGGAGCATGAACCGCAGGGCGCTATTTTTGTGCTGCAAACCGGTCTGTTGTCCATGGAAGAACGCCGCTTGCTGCAAACCTCGGCAAGAGCGATGCTGGTTGGCAATCGCGGCACCTTGGCCGAACAATTGTTGCGGCATCCGCGGCCAGCCACGGCGTTTATCGCCAAGCATATCTTACCGCCGGAAACCGACGCGCCGGCCTTGGCGCTGCCGGAACTGGAGTTCTTCAACGGCCTGGGCGGCTTTGCCGAGGATGGCCGCGAATATGTCATCGTGCTGGATAAGGGTCAGTGCACGCCCGCACCGTGGATCAATGTGATCGCCAATCCCGAATTCGGTTTCACGGTCTCCGAGTTGGGCAGCGGCTGCACCTGGTGCGGCAATAGCCGCGAGAACCAATTGACGCCTTGGTCGAACGATCCGGTCAGCGATGCGCCGGGCGAAGTGTTTTATTTGCAAGACGATGAAAGTAACGCGTTGTGGACGCCGACCGTGCTGCCGATCCGGGTCGATAATGCCAGCTATTTGATTCGGCACGGTCAGGGTTATAGCCGTTTCGAGCATGTCTCACATGGTATCCATAGCGAATTGTTGCAATTCGTTAGCAAAGACGATCCGGTCAAAATTTCCTCATTGACCTTGACCAATGTCTCGGGCCGCCGCCGTCGCTTGACCGTGACGGCCTATCTGGAATGGGTGCTTGGTGCCTCGCGTAGCGTTACCGCGCCGCATATCGTCACGGAATTAGACCAAGATACCGGCGCAATGTTGGCTTACAACCCTTGGGATAAAGAGTTCGGCGCACGCATCGCCTTTGCCGATCTAGCGGGTCGGCAGACCGCCTGGACCGCCAATCGCACCGAATTCATCGGCCGTAACGGCAGCCTGGATGCGCCGGCCGGCTTGTTGAACCGCAAACCACTGAAAAACCGGGTTGGTGCCGGCATGGACCCGTGTGCGGCTTTGCAAACCACCATAGACTTGGCGCCCGATGAACGGATCGAAATTGTATTTTTACTGGGGCAAGGTAAGGACAAACAACACGCTGCCGAGTTAATCCACCGGCATCGAATGGTTGACGTAGCCACTACGTTTGCCGAGGTAACGCAGTCTTGGCAGGCGATATTGGGCAAGGTGCAAGTCAAAACCCCGGACCGCGAGCTGGATCTGCTGTTGAACAGTTGGTTGTTGTATCAAACCTTGAGTTGCCGGATGTGGGCGAGGGCGGCGTTCTATCAGGTGGGCGGCGCATTTGGCTTTCGAGATCAGTTGCAGGACAGCATGGCCTTGGCGGTGACCAGGCCCGATTTGACTCGCGCGCATATCCTGCGTGCCGCCGCCCGTCAGTTCGAGCCGGGCGACGTGCAACATTGGTGGCATCCGCCTACCGGTCGTGGCGTGCGCACCCGTTTTTCCGATGATCGGGTTTGGCTGCCGTTTGTGGTTGCCCATTATCTCAAGGTCAGCGGCGATAACGCTGTACTGGAGGAGTCATTGCCGTTTCTGGAAGGCCCGGAGTTGGCGGCGGAACAGGACGATGCCTATTTTCATCCTACCGAAACCTTGCGCCTAGCCAGCCTGTTCGAGCATTGCGCGCGTACGCTGGATTTAAGCCTGGCCACCGGTGTGCACGGTTTGCCGTTGATCGGTAGCGGCGACTGGAACGACGGCATGAATCGGGTCGGCAATCGGGGGCAGGGCGAGAGCGTCTGGCTGGCCTGGTTCCTGATCGCGACGTTGTCGGAGTTTGCCGATGTCGCCGAAAGCCGTGGAGACAATGAGCGAGCCGAACGCTGGCGCCAGCATGCCGAACAACTGCGGGTCGCCGTCGAAGCGGAAGGCTGGGACGGCGCCTGGTATCGGCGCGCCTATTTCGACGACGGTTCGCCGCTGGGCTCGGCGACCAACGCCGAATGTCGGATCGACTCCATTGCGCAGAGTTGGGGGGTAATCTCAGGCGCTGCCGACCCGGAACGAGCACGACGGGCGATGGAGTCGGTACGCGAGTATTTGGTGCGCTACGGCGACGATCTGCTGTTGCTGTTCACGCCGCCGTTCGACAAGACCGAGCGCGATCCAGGCTATATCAAAAGTTATCCGCCCGGCATACGGGAGAACGGCGGCCAATACACCCATGCGGCGATCTGGTCGGTGATGGCTTACGCGATGCTGGGCGAAGGCGATCAGGTCGCCGAGCTGATGCGGATGCTGAATCCGATCAAGCGCACCGCCAGCCGCACCGGGATTTATGCCTATAAGGTCGAGCCTTATGTGTTGGCGGCGGACATCTATTCGGAAGCACCGCACGCTCGGCGCGGTGGCTGGACTTGGTATACCGGCGCGGCCGGTTGGTTTTACCGGGCCGGCGTGGAGTCCATGCTCGGTTTGCAAGTGCGTGGTGGCTACTTGCTGTTCGATCCTTGTATTCCGCGAGCCTGGCGCGGTTACGGCATGGTGTATCGGCATGGTGCCAGCGTTTATGAAATTACGTTTGAAAACCCGAATGGCGCGACGCGCGGAGTTACCAGTGTCGAACTGGACGGGGTAGTGCAGACAAATGGCAACGGCATAGGCTTGATTGACGACGGGCAAACTCACCAGGTGCTGGTGGTGTTGGGCGTTTAAGCACAAACTGCCGGCGTGTACTGTATCTGTTCGTTGCCGTACCGACTGTATTGGGATTTGCGAGTAGCATGGCGACTAAGCGTTGATACAGATTATTCCGCGCTTCGATCATGGCCAATTCGGTTACGGTCGACATTTCAGGAGATCAGTATGGATATACAAGCAATCAAAGGTCGTGTCGAATTCGACAAAGACAAACTGGTAGAGATTGCCGGCAATAGACGCAATGAAATGCTGACGGATGCGGAAGACGATGTGCAGATGCATGCCGGCCGGGATCGGGTCGGATTTGTGGCTGTCAGGCGCAATACCAAAAAAGGTGGTAAAGACGATCGCTATTGATTAACGGCGGTTGGTTTGTATACCGCGCGTAGCCAGCCGACAAGCCAATTCGAGGTAAAGTCCGCCGTCTGATTACAAAACCGCGCAACGCCAATTTGTGTACGCTAGCGTACCGACTTCGGTCGGTTTTGCTTGTATTCTTTTAAACAGGCGCTGGGAGACTGTTCCACGCTAGACCATGGCCGATGGGTGATGGTTAACGCATTCGGGGGAGAGCATTATGAACAAAGAACAAGTGAAGGGCCGTATCGAAGAAGTCAAAGGTAAAGTCAAAGAAGCCACCGGGGTATTACTCGACGACAAGGCGTTGGAGGTAGAAGGTAATCTTCAAAAGAATGTCGGCAAGGTTCAGGCCGGATTTGGCGATCTGAAGCAGGATCTAAAAGATAAGCTGTAAATCGAAATTAGGTTTGACGGGTTTATCCGGGGTTTGTGTTGCCGGCTATGGTCGGCGTTTAGCGGAGAAAGATCATGCTTGAAACTATCGCGATCCTGTTAGTCATTCTTTGGGTGTTGGGTCTGGTATCCTCATACACCCTTGGCGGCTTCATTCATCTTTTATTGGTTGTCGCTGTTATTGTGGTTGTGCTGCGTATTATTCAAGGCCGAAAAGTGCTGTGACAGGGAATTGTAGTGGGGGGCGACAGCCGATTAATTCGGCTGTTGGCTTGAGCTTATGGATTGAGTGACGCGTTTTATTAACCAAGCCACGGGTAAGGTCGTATACAAAGTGTGAGCCATCAACATCAGTTGGATGGCGTTGCTTGCCCCAGTGGCGACAGCCGGTTCAGCTGATTCGCGCTTGGGACATTTGCTGAGTTCGCCGGCAATAAAACCCATGCCGCCCGCCAGTATCAAACTGGCTGGAGCGGTCATCTGCCTGTGCATATTCCCGATCAATTCATTGCTGCGAATCTTTACCAACTGTTGACGATTCAACACCTGCCGTTCCGCGTCGCGAATTTGCGCGTGCAAGGAATTGGAGGTGTATTTGTGGCCAAGCCAAGCCGGTATCATCGCGGTTCCTGATTCGAACGCTGCTTGGGCCGAGGCTCAAGGCTACGCAGCGTGGCTGGAAATTGCAGGTAACGGCTGCGACGACGGATTAAGCCGCACAGCATTAGCGCCAACAGTAAATTAAAAGCCACCGCAATCAGTATCGCGCTGCTGGCCGGCAGACCGTTCTCCAGCTGCCATTGCACAGCGGCGGCCAGCAGGCCCAGCCAGGCGGCGCTGAGTAATAATGCCAGCATGGCGCCCGCGACGACCATCGTCACCAAACTTTGGCCCGCCCGGCGGATTTCCAAGCCGACGAGCCGGAAGCGCTCGTGACTCAAACCCTGCAGTTCATCCCATAGACTTTGGATATCTTCCAGCACACCGGCCTCGCTTTGAGGTTCGGTGGGTATGGAGGAAGGGCCAGAGTCATGTTTTTGCGCAATCACGTCCGGGTTCACGAGCTTGGCGGTTTAACGGCTGCTCAATAAGCGGCTGAGTAAAAAACCCGTGGCGACCGCTATGCCTAACGAGGTCACCGGGTTATCGCGGATATAGCCTTGGCAGTTTTTCACGAGCCGTTGCTCGGCGGTCTTTAGTTGCTCGCTTTTTTGATCCAGCGTTTCCGAGGCGTGATGAGAGGCACTGGCGATTTTGTCTACCGCTTCGTGCGCATAATTGGATGCTTTATCGATAGTTTCCATAATGGTTTCCTTGTTTATTTAAGACGCATGTCGTTTTTAACGGACTCTACGCCTTTGACGGTGCGGGCAATTGCCACGGCTTTATTGATATCAGCCTGAGTGCCGACGAAACCGCTCAATTGCACGACGCCTTTGAAGGTTTCGACATTGATTTGGCCGGATCGCAGGTTGGGTTCGTCGAATAACATCGCTTTTACTTTGGTAGTGATCACGCTGTCGTCGACGTATTCGCCGGTGCCTTCGTGTTTATTAGTCGATGCGCAACCCGTTGCGACCAGTAAGGTCAGGGCCATAACAGATGCGGAAAATAATTTAGTCAGATTTTTCATGGGTAACTCTCCGGAATTGGAAGATAAATACGCTGCTTTACGGCCCATGTTTAGTCAGCATCATCATGCGACTAACAGATTGCGACACGCTTGAGCGGGATTGGGGTTCTGAAACCTTGAAAGCACTCTAAGCGTAAATCCGGAATCAGTCGGTGCGCTAGCGTACATAAATTGCTAAGGTGGTGACGCCAGGATAAATAGGCGGGTGGTTGATTGGAATTTGCATAGAAATATCCAGATACCTGTGCTTATGTGCGTTATCGCACCGACAGCCCATCTCTGTTGCGAATAAGCTACTTAACAGCTTTTTTACAACAGGTCGTCGGGAAAGTTAAGCGAGTCGGGATGACTGGTTCGAACGGCGACATGTTTTATGAATCCCCATTTTTTAATTAAAGGAAAGATTATGCTTAATAAACACTTACTGCCTTTCGCCTCCCTCGTCGGTATGGCAATGGTGCCGCAGGTGCACGCTGCGGATCAATATCAAGATAATCGCTGGTATGTGGCACCGTTTGCGACTTTCATCAACAGCGGTGGGGATCGGCACGCCGCCGACGGTTGGGGCGGCGGTGTCGGGGTCGGCAAAATCATCGATCAACATTTCAATGTTGAATTAAAAGGTTTTTATCAAGGCTTTGGCGGCGATAATGGCCCCTGGGATCTGGCCGGCGGTAGCGCCGATGTGCAGTACTATTTGTTCCGCGATAAATTCTCGCCCTATGCGGTGGTAGGTTTGGGCGGCATGAACACCTGCGCATCCGCCAATTGCGGTATCGGCTTTATCGGCGAGGCCGGTGTTGGCGCCAGTTATGAAGTTAACGATCATTTATCGATACGCAGCGATGTGCGTTACCGGTACAACAATAATTTCAATGCCCAAGTACAACCTGGTACCGACGAATTTCACGACATGACCGTCAATCTTGGCGTGGTGATTCCGTTTGGCGACAAACCGAAATATGCTGCAAAATCCGAGACTCGTGTAGCGCCGGTTGCCGTGGCGGCCAAACCCGATTGCAGCACACTCGATGCGGATGCGGACGGTGTCAACGATTGTCTGGATAAATGCCCCGGCACCATTAAAGGCGCCACGGTTGATCTGAAAGGATGTGCGGTCCGATTGATACTAAAAGGTCAGCATTTTAAATACGATTCCGCTGAGTTGAGTTTGAATGCCAAGGAACTGCTGGATGGCGTCGCCAAGGACTTGATCGCTTTCCCGCAGAAAAATGAAATCGAAGTGCAAGGGCACGCCAGCAGCGAAGGCAGCGATTCCTATAATATGAAACTGTCGCAACGGCGGGCGCATTCGGTAGTTGAATATCTGAAGATGAAAGGTGTTGCCAACAAGCTGTCAGCAAAAGGTTACGGCGAAACTCAGCCTATCGCCGACAATGCTACCGAAGCGGGTAAATCCGAAAACCGTCGGGTCGAATTGATCTGGATCGAGGAGTGATTACCGCTTATTTCAAAATGGCTTAATCAATGTCTAACTACAGGACAGAAACCGCCGCGTAGTAAAAATGTAGTACTACAAAATAGAAATGACGTTGATGTCGCTATCAATGTAGTAGGGTTTGATATTGCGAGTTATACAAGTCATTGACTTTATTGATTTATAAAAAGTTATGTGTGTCTGGGGGCAAGTGGCCGTGGGTTCAAGCTCAGCGGTCCCGATCAATATTTTCAATAATTTGCGCCACTTTTAACTAGGCCTGTTTTTTTGAAGTGTAGTATTTTTGTCTCAAGAGGTTTTGAGTTCGCGGCATGAGCTTTAAGATGCTCGTTTGAAAGAAGAGCATAATTTAAAACCATGTCGTGACTTGCCCTCCCTCAAATTCTTGTAACACGGTTAAAGGGGGCTGCCTGAACAAGTGTTCGGTTTTGGTTGACCATTACACTGTTATGCGGCATCTGTTTCACGAGGCAAGAGATAAAAGTGTTGACACATCATCCTTCGCAGCCTCTGAAGAGAACCCTTTACCCCAGTCCGGTTTACAGGCTCTGTATCTAAGTTACCCATCAAACCAGCCAGCTGATTTGGCGCCTTATTTTCACCCTGTTTTGACCTGCTTTTAGCCTGAAATCGCCATTTTTGACGATTTCAGGCGCACTATGCCTGTCAGCAGGCAAAAGCAGGCTGAACGCCGCCGGTCCTTCGAAGTCCACCCAAATCAAATTGTTGACTGGAAAAGTTGAGCGAAGAGGCGGCCGAGGTGTTTGGCAAATCCGGAAACCGTCTCCGCCGGTCGATCTGCACGCTTGGTGAGGCGGCAAACAGCTTTTCCGATCATTGCGTCGTTGGCTCAGACGAAATATTCAGCGTATTGTCGAGCTGATGGAAAAATCGCTGATGTTGGTCACCGCGCTGAAGCCTGATATCGGCACGACCATGCTGCGCAGATTGCCAAAATGGCATTGAATCATGGCAGTACGCTACGCGAAGCTGCTGTTGCCAGCGGCTTAATCGATGAAGCAACGTTCGATGTCATCGTTAGACCGGAAAAGATGGTCTCACCCGGATGATACGGAAACGACTGACCGGGTCAGCGGCAGTCGCTGGAGCTTTTAGGCTGTTCAAGACTAGGTAAGAAATTAGATGGCGGCGACAGGCATTCGGGATAATACTGTCTATAAAAGATTCTTTTAAGAATCGCTGCCAATTAAGTGATATTTAAGCCAATTGGAGAACAATAACTTGCAACTGAAATGATCCAAAAAAGGAGGATTTATGTTCAGGCTTTTTACAATATTGGTATTCAGTATTTTCGTTTCGAGTGCTGCATTTGCGCACGATAATGAGTGGCGTAATAGGCATTATCATCGGCACAATATTGAACAATTTGGCTATCGCTACAACAACCCACACTATAGAGCTTATGCGCGTCCGCCAGCTGTGGGATATTACCGGGCACCAGCAGAGTATTATGGCCTGCCTCCGGTGCGTGGGTTTGTTTATCAACGACCAATCCCAATGCCGCGTTACGATCGAAATAACAGGCGAGACTGGTAGCCATGAGTGCGAAAATTCAATCGGCGGTTATTTTGATCGGATTGACACTACTGAGCGGTTGCGTGGCCTACGCACCATATGCTGAGCCATATTCGGCGACTTACTCCCCATACGGTTACGGCTATTCATCGCCAGTCGTGCCGATTCCGGCGCCGATGTTTTATGGTGGCTGGGGATATGGAGGATATAGGGGCTACGGTGGTCATAGAGGTTTTGGGCATCACGGCCACCATAGGCATCATTAATCATCCTTTTTGTCAGGCACTGACATTATATTGTTAAGGGTATTAAACACGTACTTATCCAAATCTAAGTCCGTTTAACAATCTATGAATCGGTCGTATTGGCAATGATTTTATGAATCCGCCTGGTGCTGATGGCGATGATGACCAAAATAAAGGGAATCGATACACCTTCAACCAATTCGGCATTGATATGCCAACCCAGGTTATGCAGCGCTTCGGCAATTTTACCGATCAGGCTCGCGGCATAGTAGGTAATGGCGACCATCGAGATGCCTTCAACCATTTGCTGCATACGCAGCTGCATCTTTGCCCGCAAGGCCATGGATGACAGCAAGCCCTGATTTTGCCGTTCGATAATAATGTCGACTTTGGTGCGTAATAACTGGCTGGCGTTACTGACTCTTTCCGAAACCAGCGTGAAGCGGTGCGATACGGAATTGCAGGTATGCATAGCCGGCTCCAGGCGTCGCTTCATGAACTCTCCCAAGGTTTGAATGCCTTGAATACGCACTTCACGCAAATCCACCAAGCGTTGCCCGACCAGTTGATAGTAAGCGCTGGCGGCGGCAAAACGGAATTGATGCGTTGAAATCTGGTTTTCGACTTCAGCTGCCAATGCCGTTAATTCATCCAATAATTGCGCATCGTCATTATCCGGCTGCGTCATCGAATTGGTGATGGTATATAACTGTCTATCGGCTTTCTTCAGTGCCGGATAGAGTTTGCGTGCAATCGGGAACGCCAGCAGTGCCATCACCCGATAGACTTCAATATCAAACAAGCGGTGCAACAAGCGTCCGGCCTGAGCGGTTCTTAAGTTTTGATTGATCACCAGAAAACGGCTGAATCCATCCACATGAATCCGAAAATCGGTGAAAACGGCGGCGGCACCGCCTGTCACTTTAGAGCCGACAATCGGATTGCCGGCAAAGTAAGCGGATAAAGGCGATAAATCCATTTCATCTTGGTAATTAATGTCATCAGCAGACACCACACTGGCATGTGCCGCAACGATCACTTGTCCGTTAATCTGCGACAGCCAATCGACGGGAACTTTTTTTAAAGCGGGATCTGCAAACGGTTCTTGCATCGAATCGTAGGCATAAAAACTATAGGTACTGAATTCTCCGTGTTGCTCCCAACTCATCTGAAATGAATCGAAGCTAGCGCTAAAGTGATCCGCGTCGTTGTCGGGCGGAGTGGCGCCGAATCTTTCGCATAGGGTTTTCAGATGTCTGCGTTCCTGGGCCTTTTCATCGCTTGACAGCGATAATGCCAGATAACTGGCTCTAACCGGCAAACTCAGAATAGACGATGCCCTGGCATGGACTTCGTTATGTAAGACAAACCGTTGCGGATGATTGGGGGGAATTTGAAATAAGGTGGTCACGGTTATTCTGGTAAATGTAAAGACTATGCTTGAACGATAATATGGTTCAGCATTTTACTCGGAATTATGCAGCAACTGGACAAACCAGCGATAGGGCTTAATTAAAATCCTAACCCGATGATTGCTTGAAAGGGTAATAGCTGGATGGCCTGGGGTAGTTGGCTTGGTCGACAAACAATCGCAATCGGTCGCATGATTGAGCAGCAGTAAGGTGTGATTCCGACTCAAATCCGCCCACGCCCCATTTTCCTCATTTGAATCTTGAGGTAGCCGTTTAAAGTCTTGGACCTGGTTATTCCCCACTTCCCTGTTGGGGGACTAATCCTACCCACGACTTAAGGCCGCTCGAGCGAGCTTTGAAATGCTTTTGTCGATGCGTTGCTAAGCGCCAGCAGCATCCAATACATTTAAAACGTCCGGTCGTTGTTGCACGAATACTTCGGATCTTTTCAGAATTCGATGCCAATTCCGGCGAGTCATTTGTTCAATCCAGTTTAATACTTCATCAAACTCCTCCTCGCTCCACGATTCGACAATCGTTAAGGTGACGGGAGGTGCATATAGAAACTCAAGCGCACTTTTCATATTGGCGTAACGTAAATTCATAATATCTCTCCCATGGTGTTACCTGCACGTGAGAACCCTCAGGTGCGCCGAAATTTACAATCGCTTTTATGACTTTTGGTAAAAAATGAAGTTCCTATTACCTACTAAAATAGTCGACATTTTTCTGAATCAGTGTTTAATTTCGTAAATTAGTTATGGTATTTTTAAGCTGGTCTGGGAATTGGGGGAAAGATCATTGCGAAAGGATCATTTGTCATTGGACAAGGCTGTATGTAGAGCTAAGTGCGTAATTAAAGTAAAATCGTAAAAACTTACGCCCAATTACTTAAAATTCCTCTGAGGTTCACTATGCCCGATTACCGTTCCCGCACCACTACCCACGGCCGCAACATGGCCGGCGCAAGAGCACTGTGGCGTGCGACAGGCATGAAAGAAGAGGACTTCACCAAGCCTATCATTGCCATTGCCAACTCCTTTACCCAATTTGTTCCGGGTCATGTTCATTTAAAGGATATGGGGCAATTGGTGGCCGGCGAGATCGAAAAAGCCGGCGGTGTGGCTAAGGAATTCAATACGATCGCCGTGGATGACGGCATCGCGATGGGACATTCCGGCATGCTGTATTCACTGCCCAGTCGCGATCTGATCGCAGACAGCGTGGAATACATGGTCAATGCCCATTGTGCCGACGCTCTGGTGTGTATTTCCAATTGCGACAAGATTACACCTGGCATGTTGATGGCGGCTCTACGCCTGAATATTCCCGTGATCTTCGTGTCGGGCGGTCCGATGGAGGCCGGCAAGGTCAATTGGAACGGTCAAACTCGCGCATTGGATTTGGTCGATGCCATGGTGGAAGCTGCCGACGACAGAATCAGCGACGAACAAGTCTCGGCCGTGGAACGCTCGGCTTGTCCGACCTGCGGGTCTTGCTCCGGCATGTTCACGGCCAATTCGATGAACTGCTTGACCGAAGCACTGGGCTTATCGTTGCCGGGCAATGGCTCTCTGGTTGCCACGCATGCCGATAGAAAACAGCTGTTTTTGCGCGCTGGCCGCACCATTGTTGAATTGGCCAAGCGCTATTATGAACAGGACGATAGCTCGGTCCTACCCAGAGCCATTGCAACGTTTGAAGCATTCCAGAACGCCATGAGTCTGGATGTTGCGATGGGCGGATCCACCAACACTGTTCTGCACTTGCTGGCGGCAGCCCGGGAAGCGGGAGTGGATTTCACCATGGCCGACATCGACCAGATCTCACGCCGTGTACCCTGTCTGTCGAAAGTGGCGCCTGCAACGCAGAAATACCACATGGAGGACGTGCATCGGGCGGGCGGCGTAATGGCCATTCTGGGCGAACTGGATCGCAGCGGGTTGATTGCGCGTGAAGTGCCTACCGTACATACGCCGACGATGGGGGCGGCCCTGGATCAATGGGACATTCAGCGTACTAGCGATGAAAACGTTAAAGATTTTTATCGCGCAGCGCCAGGCGGCATTCCAACCACCATCGCCTTTTCACAATCAGTGCGCTACCCGACGCTGGACGATGACCGGGCCGAAGGCTGCATTCGCGACAAGGCGCACGCTTACTCGCAGGACGGCGGCTTGGCCGTGCTGCACGGCAATATCGCGCTGGATGGCTGCATCGTCAAGACCGCCGGAGTAGACGATAGCGCCCTCAGGTTCACCGGTCGTGCTCGTATTTTCGAGAGCCAGGACGCTGCCGTGGCCGGCATCCTGAATAACGGAATCGTCGCCGGCGACGTCGTGGTGATCCGTTACGAAGGTCCCAAGGGCGGTCCCGGCATGCAGGAAATGTTATATCCGACCAGTTATCTCAAGTCTAAAGGCTTAGGCAAAGTGTGCGCGTTGCTGACTGACGGGCGTTTCTCCGGAGGCACATCGGGGCTTTCGATTGGCCATGCTTCGCCGGAAGCCGCCGAAGGTGGTGCGATTGGATTGGTCGAAGAAGGCGATACCATCGAGATCGATATCCCCAACCGACGTATCCACTTGGCCGTAAGCGTTGAAGAACTCGAACAACGTCGGGCGGCAATGGAAGCCAAGGGCGCTCAGGCCTGGAAACCGGTTAATCGTCAAAGAACCGTATCGGCCGCGCTGAGGGCGTATGCCGCAATGACCACCTCTGCCGCCAAAGGAGCGGTGCGAGACGTTTCGCAAGTCGAGCGAAAGTAAAGTTGTTAATCTTGCCAGGATTCGTAGCGGTTCAGTGCGAATCCTGGCGGATTTACCGATTTTGCTTGTCGCAATTCCTTCAAGTTGTAGGGCCACATGAAGAATGGCTTGGTTTCCCTATTCCTACTATCGCCGTTCACTGCTAGCCACGGCGTTTCTCCCTAGTCAGCTTTTTGCTATCAGCATCACGACTGATCTGGCCTCGGCACGATACTGACTACTGTCAATTTTGGTGGTACTGTCCATCGCATGGCAATCGTTTGGCGTGGGTAATGCCGTATCGAGAACACGCTCCCAGTTCAATCGAGTATTTTTAATTTTCTTGGGAAGTTCGAATTCAAGCGCTTCCCAATAACTATTGAAAATAAAATAAATCACATAAGGCCGATGCGGCATAGCCACCAGAATCGCCAAGCTGTGAGAATCCATTCCCCAGTCGACTTGATTCAATTTGACGCCGTGGTATTCGATATGCAGTTGCTGAAACAACTGATTAAGCGTTGGCGACGGTTTTTGATCCCAGCGATATAAATTGCGACGCAGACGAATCAGCTGTTTTACAAAACGGTGAATATCGGCATGTTTGCTCAGCAAAGACCAGTCGAACCAACTCAGTTCGTTGTCCTGGCAATAGGCATTATTGTTGCCCATTTGGGTTCGGCGCACCTCGTCGCCCATGGTTAACATTGGTGTGCCGGCGGCGAACATGGTCAGCGTCAAACAGTTTTTGATTTGGCGTTGCCGTAAGGCGTTGATTGACGCATTTTCGCTTGGGCCTTCGGCGCCGCAATTCCAGCTATAGTTGTTGTAACAGCCATCCTGGTTGTTTTCGTTGTTTCGTTCGTTATGCTTGCCGTTATAGGAAACCAGGTCGTTCAGTGTGAATCCATCATGGCAGGTAATGAAGTTGATGCTGGTTTCGGCTTCTTGTTCGGCATGGCCAAAGATGTCCGGACTGGCGAACAACCGGTTCGGTAATTTGGCGACACTGCCGGCATCGGCTCGGATGAAGGCGCGGATGTCATCACGAAACTGACCATTCCATTCTTTCCAAAGATCGCCAAAACCGCCTAACTGATAAAGCCCTGCCGCATCCCAGGCTTCCGCAATCAGTTTGCTGCCCGATAGTACCGGGTCGGTGATAATGTCCCAGAGGATAGGCGGTGTCGGCATCGGGTTGCCGTTTTCATCGCGCGATAAGATCGATGCCAAATCGAAACGGAAACCGTCCACATGCATTTCCGTGACCCAATAGCGCAAGCTGTCCAGTATTAGTCGCCGAACCACCGAATGATTGGCTTTAAGGGTATTGCCGGTTCCTGAGTAATTGTGATAGTTGCCGTTATTGGGATCGAGAATGTAATAGACATTGTTGGCTAAGCCTTTAAAACAAAACATAGGGCCGCGATCATCGCCCTCGGCAGTGTGGTTGAATACCACGTCGAGAATGACCTCGATACCAGCCTGATGTAAGGCTTTGACCATGTCCCTAAATTCGGCTATCGCGCCAAGCGGGGTTGGGTCGGAACTATAGCCGCTATGTGGCGCGAAAAAACAAATAGGCGAATAACCCCAATAATTGCTCAATCCCTGCGGCGCGTCTTGGACGTCGAACTGAAATATCGGCAACAATTCCACGGCCGTCACACCAAGATCTTTGAGATAAGGTATTTTTTCGATCAGCCCGGCATAAGTGCCTCTTTTTTCCGGCGTGACGCCGGATTGAGGATGCGCGGTAAAGCCGCGCACATGCATTTCGTAGATGACGGTGTCGCGGAACGGGGTTCTTAACGGTGCATCGCCTTCCCAGTCGTAGCCGCGATAATCCACCAGCACGCTTTTCATCGCCGAACCGAAATGACAGCCGGGTTTGCAAGCAGCACCCCTGTCGTACTTTGAGCTGACGGCAATGCCGCGAGCATAGGGATCGATCAACAGTTTGTCGGGATCGAAGCGTAAGCCGCGCGCCGGATTGTTAGGCCCGTAGACGCGATAACCGTATAGTTGTCCCGCCTGAACATTGTCAACGTAAATGTGCCAGTAATGAAATGTGCAATTGTCGATCGGTTCTAAATGGATGATGCGAGTCGGTGTATCGGAATCGACAGTATCGAAAAGTAACAATTCGACGGCCGAGGCATTTTTGGCATAGACGCTAAAATTCGCGCCACCCGGACGTAAAGTCGAGCCTAAGGGATACGATCTTCCGGGCATTTTGTTCCTCATGCCAAAGTTATTGGTGTGGAAATGGCGTGGAAATATCGGTTGCTATGTATTGGATCCATTATTTGCCAGCGAGGGTGGTAGATTTTCGATTGATCAACAGTTTACCGGATTACTGGTGTGTCGGTGAAAACCGAGACTATATCCCAGCCAATCCGCAGCGTTCGAGTCTCTCCCGCCTGCAAAAGATGGACGCCACTTGCCGGATAGCCGGTCAATAAAGCCACAATCCAGGATCAAGGCTTGCATCATAAATACCGTCGTTCAAAGAAAAAGATTATCTAGGAACGGACGTGGCACTATTTAGCCGGCTTGCGATAACTATCAAATAAGTAGCGGATTTCCTCCAGTCCGTCTTCTATCGACCAGGTCACCGTTTTGGAAAGTAAATCCAACAAGATGACGCCATTGACGGCCGCGTCTTCACTGATGGCTGTTTTTAGGCGTTGAGTTAAATGTAAGTTAATAATCTGTAAATTCTTATAAATGGACAGTAATTCGTCTAGTTCCAGGGAATAGGGCAAGTCGTCTTTGTAGCGAAAATATTGCGCCAACAGGAACATGGTTGTCACGCGGTAGATGGTTTCGTCTTGGTCGGCCAGGGGTAAATGAAAGCGAGCCATCGGTTTTAAAAACTCGGTATGCGGACAAGGACTGGTGGCCATGATCAAGCCGAGAATTGAACTGGCAATGTGTTGAGCGGTGGTTTCGCCGCGGATGGTTCTTCTGTCGGTGAGTACTTCGACAGTCATTGGCTTATGGGAAACCAAATGGCCGCATAAATCCAGCAATGGCACCAAATTGATCGCCACTGGACAGTGCGGCCACTGTTGCGGGTTTAGCGGGCAATTCCGGCATTGCTGATAAGAAAGCTCGGTCCAAAACGGGTAGGGTGGTTTCGTGGGCGAAATCAGCGTCATGCTTTGTTTGTCGACCTCTATTAAGAAATCGGTGCTGTCGTACTCCGCCGCCGTTAGCCGGTAGGTAAAGTGCAAGATGTCTTTCGGCATAGTTTTCTTCGCAAACTGGCTGTGTTTCGATGACGACAAAAGCCTCAGAGGCCTACCTGATTTGTCACTTGGCACGCTCATCCGCGGCCGGCGGCGTTCCGAACCGATTGTAGGGCGTGGCAGTGATGATTGTAAATGGCTGGTGGGACGGGCATATTACCAGCCAATCAGGCAGCGGCAATGGATACAAAGCAGCCGAATTCTCGGTGAGGTCTAACTTAACCCGTATGCTTCTGTCGCCATGCTACAATCCCATGCTCTTAACAATGAAACTATAAGGCTTTTTATCATGCAATTTAATAAACTTTCGGCGGCTACTCTGATGCTTTTATCATTTTCCGCGACAGCGGAAGTGCAGTTGACTAAAGCCGATCTGCTGGGCACTTGGCAAATCGATAAAGAATCGAATAGTAGCGACGGTAGCAAAGCGCGCAGCTCGAACACCACCTGGGCTTTCAAGGAGGACGGCACCATAGAAGGCATGACGCATGAGTCCGACGCCCACGCCCGCATCGATCAAATGCGCGCGGTACTGAATTATTCGATAGAAAACGGCAAAATCGTCAAGCAGGCAGCGCCGGGCCGTTCGAAAATGGAAACTTGCGAGGCGATCGAAAAAACCGGCAACAGCATGGTCTTGAAATGCCAAACGGTTTATTTTTTCATGACTAAAAAGTAAGAATTGACAGAATAAAGTTTCAGTTCGCGGTGAGCGGATCGTCTTCTATTGAGTGATTCGCTCCGCTTGTGTTGATAAGCGCTCAGGTTCGCCAGCTTGAGCCCGAGGACGCAACGATCTTGGTTTTTGGAAAAGCAAGTGCAACAGATATTCGATTTCGCCGAGCGCTGTTTATTCGATAGCGGTATCGAGCGAAAACGCGCTTTAACCCATCAAGCTCGGCAATTGTTGGGCGACAATAGCTTGTCGTTGCAAGCGTGCGGCGAGGTGTTGCCGATCAGCAATACCATTTTTCCGAGTAAACCCCAATTGCTGATGCCGCGCGACATGCCGAAGCGGCGGTTGGACACACCGGAAGGTAAGGCCGCGTTTTTTCACGCGTTGGCCCATATCGAGTTCGTGGCGATTTATCTGGCTTGGGACATTATTTATCGGTTTCGCGGCTTGCCGGACGACTTTTATCGCGATTGGCTGATGATTGCCGATGAGGAAGCGCTGCATTTTGCGATGATTCGCGAGCATTTGCTGACTCTGGGCGCCGATTACGGCGATTTGCCCGCGCATCGAGGCCTTTGGTCGCATGCCGAGGATACTGCCGATGATATTCTGGCTCGCTTGGCGGTGGTGCCGCGTTGCATGGAGGCGCGTGGTTTGGATGTGACACCAGCGATGATAGACAAGCTGAAAGCCATGGGCGACGACGCGGGCGTGGCGATTTTGACCCGGATTTACCAAGACGAAATCGGCCACGTGGAGCGTGGTTCATATTGGTTCAATACCTTGGCAAGGCAGCGCGGCTTGGAGCCGGAAGCCTGTTACCGGGAATTGATTTTGAGCTATTACAAGGGCAAACCCAAAGGCCCATTTAACCGAGAAGTGCGTATAATCGCCGGCTTCTCGAATAACGAAATCGATTGGCTGGAGGAGCGCTTGCATGAATAACAAACCGGTTTTTGATTACCCGCTGTTTGCCATGGGCTTTAGGGCTTTTTTCGCGCTGGCGGGTTTATCGGCGCTGGCTTTGATCGCGCTATGGAACTCGATGTCCAATGGTTCGCTACATATCGATAATTACTTTGCCGGTAGTACCTGGCACGCGCATGAAATGCTGCTTGGCTACACCACGGCAGTGATTGCCGGGTTTCTGTTGACGGCGGTTAGAAACTGGACCGGCTTGCAGACGGTGAATCCCGACCAATTGGCCTCGCTTTGTTTTTTGTGGATTTATGGCCGCGTACTGCCGTTTTATTCGGAATTACTGCCGGACGTATTGATCGCCGGCGTCGATTTTGCTTTTTTACCTGTGTTGGCTTATTTCGTTAGTAAGCCCATTTTGCAAACCGCTAACTACAAAAATCTGGTTTTTATAGCATTGTTGCTGTTGTTGGCTTTGGGTAACGGTTTGATTCACGCTCAAGTTCTGGGTGTTTCAAGTCATAGTGCCGGGTTTGGTCTTATCCTGGTGGTCACGGTGATCGTCGCGATGATTTTGGTCATCGCCGGCCGAGTGTTTCCGTTTTTCACCGAACGCGGCTTGTCCGGCGTGATTTGTATTCGCAATCCGCTATTGGATGTTGCGGCTGTTGCGGTGAGCTTGGCGGTATTTGTGCTGCTGATGCTGAATATGTCTGGTGCCTTATTGGCTGTCGTCGCCGTCGCGGCGATTGTGATTAATATCGTCAGGGTCGCTGCTTGGTATAACGCGCGGATCTGGTTTGTGCCCTTGCTGTGGGTTTTGTATATCGGCTACGGCTGGTTGATCCTGGGTTTTGGCTTGGTATCTTTGGCTGCTTTTGGTGTCGTGCCGCAGACCTTGGCTTTGCACGCCTTTACCGTGGGCGGTATCGGTATTTTGACTCTGGGTATGATGGCGCGGGTAGCCTTGGGGCATACCGGCAGGGCATTGAAAACCTCGAACGTGATGGCGCTGGCGTTTGTGCTGATCAATGTCGCGGCGCTGTTTAGGGTTTTGTTTCCGGCTATATTGCCGGCCTGGTATGGTGGCTTGGTGATGGTGTCCACTTACTGCTGGCTGGCGGCGTTTTCCTTATTTGCATTTTATTACGCACCGATACTGACTTCGCCTAGGTTGGACGGTCAGCCGGGTTAAAGCCACAAAAAAGGCGGCTTGTAAGCCGCCTTTTTTGTGGGGACAGGTTTTTAATGAACGCTGTAATGCGATTCGATATAGCGCTCGACCAGTTCCTGGAATTCGCCGGCGATATTGTCACCTTTTAAGGTCACGGTTTTTACGCCGTCTTCAAAGACTGGTGCCACCGGCGATTCTCCGCTACCCGGCAGACTGATGCCGATATTGGCGTTTTTGCTTTCGCCTGGACCGTTGACCACGCAGCCCATGACCGCGACTTCCATGGTTTCCACGCCTTTGTATTTGTCTTTCCAAACCGGCATCTGATCGCGCAAGTAAGCTTGGATGTCTTGCGCCAGTCTTTGGAAGTAGTCGCTTGTGGTGCGGCCACAGCCGGGGCAAGCGATAACCATTGGCGTGAATGAGCGGAAACCCATGGTTTGCAAAATTTCCTGGCCAACGATGACTTCTTTAGTCCTGGCGGCGCCGGGTTCCGGCGTTAATGAAATTCGAATCGTGTCGCCGATGCCTTGCTGCATCAATACACCCAATGCGGCGGCGGACGAAACGATGCCTTTCGAGCCCATGCCGGCTTCGGTCAAGCCTAGATGCAGTGCGTAATCGCAACGGTTAGACAGGTCTTCGTAGATGCTGATCAATTCCTGCACGTTGCTGATTTTGCAAGACAGGATGATTTTATCTTTACCCAGGCCAATCTCTTGAGCTTTAGCGGCGCTTTCCAGCGCGGATAAGACAATAGCTTCGCGAGTAATGGCCGGCAATTCCTTGGGGTTGGCTAGCTGGCGATTTTCGTCAAGCAGACGTGTCAGAACCGCTTGGTCCAGACTGCCGCCGTTAACGCCGATTCGCACCGGTTTATTATATTTGCAGGCAAATTCGATCATTTGCTGGAATTGCGGATCGCGTGCTTTGCCTTTGCCAACGTTGCCGGGATTGATGCGGTATTTGGACAGCGCTTGCGCGCAGTCCGGATATTTTTCCAGCAATTTGTGGCCGTTAAAATGGAAGTCGCCGATAATCGGCACCGAGAAACCTTTTTGGGTGAGTTGATTGACGATTTCCGGCACGGCTTTGGCGGCTTCCTCGGTATTGACCGTGACTCTAACCATTTCAGAACCGGCGGTTGATAATTCCATGATCTGTTGAACGCTTCCTGCAACATCAGCTGTGTCGGTATTGGTCATGGATTGGACTACAATCGGGGCACCGCCACCGACTTGAATATTTCCTACCAAAACTTGTTGGGTGTGTTTTCTGGGGCTAATCGACATAGAATTGTAGTTTGCAAAAAATCAAAGTTATCTGAAAAAATACCAAGTAAATCACTTAGGATATAAATTATACCTCCATAGTTATGAGACGAAAGAGCAAATTGTGCGGATAAATTATTTTTCTGATGTGCATTTAGAGTTCGGCGAACAGAGTTTGCCGGAAACGGATGCTGATATTGTGGTGGCAGCGGGCGATATTGGGATTTTCAAACAGGGTGTTGAATGGCTAAAGTCTATCGATAAGCCGATTATTTATGTGGCTGGCAACCATGAGTTCTATGGTTATGAATATCAACAAGTGGTCAGTATGCTGCGCAATGAATGCGCGGGCACTCAAATCCATTTTTTGGAAAAAGATCAGTTTATCTATCAAGGCGTGCGCTTTCTGGGTTGCACGCTGTGGGCCGATATTTTTGCCGAGGGTGAGAAAAAGGCCGAGGTGTTGGGCAAGACCTTAAACGATTTTCGTAAAGTGCGGTTTGGGAACGAAGGATTTAACCAAAAGCATTTTGCCGCATTACACCAAGAGGCGAAAACATGGCTGCAAAGTCAGTTAGCACAACCCTTCGACGGCCAGACCGTGGTGGTTACGCATCATGCGCCCACCGAATGGAGCTGGATCGAAACGCCGAATTCACTGAAAAAGCTGGCTTATTGCAACGATTTAAAGCCTTTATTTCACGAGTATGAGATCGCCGCCTGGTTTCACGGGCATGTGCATAACATGGGCGATTACCGGATAGCGGATGCCCGGATTTTGAGTAACACTCGAGGCTATGTCGGGCGTAAAACTGTGAGTGGTTTCGACATTAACAAAGTCGTTGATATTTGATCGCTATTTCCGCTTAAGCTGGGTGTTATCAACTGGTCTGCCGGCCGGCTAGGCTCAGGATTTCTCGTTGAGAAAGCCGATAACTTGTGATGTAATGATCAGGTTTTATGTCTTGAAGTGCCCTCTGGTCATGCTGTTTTTCGGGAGGGCTTTTTGCTGCAACTAGTCTGGAGAGCAGGCGTATTCACTATGCAATTTACTATTAAGAAAGGTTTGGATTTGCCTATCACGGGCGGGCCCGAACAAAAGATAAGCGATGGTAACAGCATCAAGTCGGTTGCCCTTTTGGGTGTCGATTATGTTGATCTGAAACCAAAAATGTTGGTCGCCGAAGGCGATAAGGTCAAACTGGGGCAAGCGCTTTTTTCCGACAAGAAAAATCCTGGCGTCAACTTTACCTCGCCTGGCGCGGGGGTGGTTAAAGCGATTAACCGCGGCGACAAGCGTGCCTTGTTGTCCGTCGTGATCGAATTGCAAGGTGATCAGCAAGAATCTTTTGCTAAATACGGTGAGGCCGAGCTAGGCAATTTGACGCCGGAGCAGGTCAAAGAAAATTTGCTGGCTTCGGGCTTGTGGACTTCGTTCTTGACTCGTCCTTATGGCAAAGTGCCTGCAGTCGATAGCGTTCCGAGTTCAATATTCGTTACCGCCATGGACACTCGTCCGCTTGCAGCCGATCCAGCTGTCATTATCAAGGAACGCTCTGCCGACTTTGCTAATGGCTTAACTGTGATCGCTAAGTTGACTGCTGGTAAAACCTATCTTTGCAAGGCAACAGGTACCGATGTGGTTGCCAATCAAGCTGTTGAGGTAGCCGAGTTTTCAGGTCCGCATCCTGCTGGCCTGCCGAGTACTCATATTCATTTTCTTGACCCGGTCAATATCCATAAATTTGTTTGGCATATCGATTATCAAGCGGTTATCGCTATCGGCGCGCTGTTTGCCACAGGCAAACTGAATGTCGAACGCGTCGTGTCTCTAGCCGGTCCAACCGTCAAGAATCCTAGATTGGTGCGGACAAAAGTCGGTGCCAACTTGGACGATTTGGTCGCTGGTGAATTGCAAGATGTTGAAAATCGCGTAATTTCGGGTTCCGTCCTTTATGGACATGAGGCTGTTGGCCCGGTGGCGTTTTTGAGTGCCTACAGTTTGCAAGTCTCCGCCATTAAAGAAGGTCGCGAACGCGAGTTCTTCGGTTGGATCGTTCCGGGTAAAGACAAATATTCGGCGCTGAATGTCTATGTGTCCAGCAAAGATCGTAAAGATAATCGCTTGTTCCCGTTGACCACCGATAAGAACGGCAGTAATCGGGCCATCGTGCCGGTCGGCGTCTATGAGTCCGTGATGCCTCTGGATATATTGTCCACGCCGTTGCTGAAAGCGATTGTGGTCGGCGACACCGACACCGCGCAGTCTTTAGGTTGTCTGGAATTGAATGAGGAAGACGTTTCCTTGTTCACTTTTGTCGATCCGGGCAAGCACGACTTCGCACCTGTGCTCAGAGCTAATTTAACTAAAATCGAGAAGGAAGGATAATGTCGGCTAGAGATTTATTAGATAGCATAGAGCCGCATTTTACAAAGGGTGGCAAGCTCGAGAAGTATTACGGTCTCTATGAGATGGTGGATACTTTTATCTACACGCCATCCGATGTAACGCGCGGTAAAACTCATGTTCGCGACGGCAACGACCTGAAGCGCACCATGACCTTCGTGGTGATCGCCACGGCGTTTTGTATCTTGATGGCCTGGTACAACACCGGTTACCAAGCTAACTTGGCAATGAAAGGCATGGGGCTGGAAGAGACCAACGGTTGGCGCAGTCTGATCATGGCTTTGTTCGGTTACAACCCTTACAACCCGATCTCATGCCTAGTGCATGGCATGCTGTATTTCTTCCCGATTTACATCACTACTTTGGCTGTTGGTGGCGTTTGGGAAGTATTGTTCGCCACCGTACGCAAACACGAAGTCAACGAAGGCTTCCTGGTATCTTCGATGCTGTATACCTTGATCCTGCCGCCCGACATGCCTTTGTGGCAAGTGGCGCTGGGTATCTCTTTCGGTATCGTGTTGGGCAAGGAAGTGTTCGGTGGTACCGGTAAAAACTTTTTGAATCCCGCGCTGACCGGTCGTGCCTTCCTGTTCTTCGCTTATCCGGCCTCGATTTCCGGTGATGCGGTTTGGGTAGCTGTAGATGGTTTCAGCGGCGCGACTGCTCTGTCATTGGCTTCCGCCGGTGGTTTGGAAGCGATCCAAGCCAGCTTTGGTTGGTTCCAGGCATTTTTCGGATTCATTCCGGGTTCCATGGGCGAGACTTCGACTCTGGCTTGTTTGTTGGGCGCGGCATTCCTGCTGTATACCCGCGTGGCTTCTTACCGGATCATGGCCGGCGTGTTGATCGGCATGATTAGCTTCTCGACCCTGTTGAATGTGATCGGTAGCGACACCAACCCGATGTTCGCGATTCCCTGGTACTGGCATATGGTATTGGGCGGCTTTGCCTTCGGTACCGTGTTCATGGCGACCGATCCGGTTTCCGCTGCGGTGACCGACACCGGTCGCTGGATTTACGGTGCCATGATCGGCGTGATGATCGTCATCATTCGGGTTATCAATCCGGCTTTCCCTGAAGGTGTGATGCTTGCCATTCTTTTCTCAAACATGTTTGCACCATTGATTGATTACTTTGTTGTTCAAGCAAATATTAGAAGAAGGATCAAACGCCATGCTTAATGCCGAGAAAAAAACCTGCAGCTATAACGAGCAGCTCTGCAAATATTACGAACAGTTCAGAGCTTATGCCGATCGAATTCTGGCTTTAAGTAACGACAGCCTGGAAAAAACCGTCAATGTAGCACTGGCCTTGTGCTTGGTGTGTGCAGTGCTGGTATCGCTTGCTACCGTGGCTTTGCGACCTCTGCAAGGCTACAACAAAGCGTTGGATATGAAGAAAAATATTCTGGATGTCGCCGGTTTGCTGGAAGAGGGTACCGATATCGATCAGGCGTTTAGCGAAAGAATCGAAAGCAAAATCGTCGATCTGAAAACCGGTGATTATGTTGACAATATCAATGTCGATGAATTCGATCAACGCAAAGCGGCTAAAGATCCTGCTCAAAACGAAGCCATTCCGGTCGAGAAAGATATTGCCAGCATCCGCTTCAAAGCCAAATACACCAAAGTGTTTTTGGTTAAGAAAGGCGATCAGTTGCAATCGATCATTCTGCCGATCAACGGTTATGGTCTGTGGTCAACTATGTATGGTTTTCTGGCTTTAGAGCCCGATGCGCAAACCGTGCAAAGCATCAACCTGTATGATCAAGGCGAAACCCCTGGTCTGGGTGGCGAAGTGGTTAATCCGAACTGGCGCGCATTGTGGAAAGGCAAGAAAGTCTATTCCGACAAAGGCGAGGTAGCCTTGGCTTTGGTCAAAGGCGGCGTTGATGCCAGTCGTCCCGATTCGGTCTATAAAGTTGACGGTCTGGCCGGTGCAACATTAACCAGTCGTGGTGTCAGCAACCTGATCCAATACTGGATGGGCGCTGAAGGTTTCGCTACCTATCTGAGCAAAATTAGAACAAACGGTTAGGACTTATCATGGATAAAGAAACTAAAAAAGTGTTATTCGAACCGTTGGTCGATAACAACCCGATCACCTTGCAGGTGCTCGGCGTGTGTTCGGCGCTGGCGGTGACTTCGCAAATGTCGACCTCGCTGATCATGGCGCTGGCCTTGACTTCCGTAACGGCTTGTTCGAGTGCGGCGATTAGTGCCGTGCGTCAACATACACCCAGCAGCATTCGGATCATCGTACAAATGATCATCATCGCTTCGCTGGTTATCGTGGTCGATCAGTTGTTGAAAGCGTTTGCGTTTGATGTCAGCAAAAAACTGTCGGTATTCGTCGGTTTGATCATTACCAACTGTATCGTGATGGGGCGCGCCGAAGCCTATGCGATGAAAAACCCGCCACTGAAAAGCTTTATCGATGGTATCGGTAACGGTCTCGGCTACAGCTTGATTCTGGTGATAGTCGCGCTGTTCAGAGAAACCTTGGGTTCAGGCAAGTTACTGGGCTTTGATGTGTTGCCATTGGTCAAAGACGGCGGCTGGTATGTGCCAAATGGCATGATGTTGCTACCACCAAGCGCGTTTTTCATCATCGGCTTGATTATCTGGGGTTTCCGTACCTGGAAACCTAAACAGGTTGAACATAACGAGTTCAAAATCATGTCGATTGCTCACGGTGAAGGAGGGCACCACTAATGGAAGCCTATATCAGTCTGTTTGTTAAAGCGGTTTTCATCGAAAACCTGGCGCTGTCGTTCTTCCTGGGAATGTGTACATTCCTGGCGGTTTCCAAGAAGATTTCCACGGCAATGGGTTTGGGTATTGCGGTGATGGTGGTGCAAACCTTGACGGTGCCTGCCAATAACTTCATCTATCAAACCCTGCTGAAAGAAGATGCGTTGGCCTGGCTGGGTATTACCGGTGTTGACTTGAGCTTCCTGAGCTTGCTCAGCTGTATCGGCATGATCGCTGCGATCGTGCAGATTCTGGAGATGATCCTGGATAAGTTCTTTCCTGCTTTGTATCAAGCCTTGGGTATCTTCCTGCCGCTGATTACCGTGAACTGCGCAATTCTGGCTGGTAGTCTGTTCATGATCGAACGCGACTACAACTTCAGCGAAAGTGCGGTTTACGGCATCGGTTCCGGTTTCGGCTGGGCTTTGGCGATTACCGTCATGGCCGGCGTGCGCGAGAAACTCAAATACAGTGATATTCCCGCCGCTTTGCAAGGCTTAGGGATCACTTTTATCACAGCCGGCTTGATGTCTCTGGGCTTCATGGCTTTCTCTGGAATTCAATTATAAGGGTATCGTAATGCTGGAAATTGCATTAGGTGTTATTTTCTTCACGGTCATCGTGATTGCGCTGGTGTTTATGATCATCGGCGCCAAGAGCAAATTGGTGGCCTCCGGAGATGTGGAAATTCTGATCAACCATGAAAAGAAAATCCATGTACCGGTAGGTTCTAAATTATTGACGGCGCTGGCTGATAACCAGTTGTTCGTATCTTCCGCCTGCGGTGGCGGTGGTACTTGCGGACAATGCAAAGTCAAAGTACACAGCGGCGGCGGCGATATTTTGCCGACCGAGCAGTCTCACATTACTAAACGCGAAGCTGCGCACGGCGAGCGTCTGGCTTGTCAGGTATCCATCAAACAAAACATGGATATCGAAGTCGAAGACAGCGTATTCGGCGTTAAAAAATGGGAATGCACCGTTAAGTCTAACGACAACGTCGCAACTTTCATTAAAGAACTGGTGTTACAGTTGCCGGAAGGCGAAGCCATTAACTACCGTGCCGGTGGTTATATTCAAATCGAATGTCCGCCGCACGTTTCCAAATATGCGGATATGGATATCGCCGAGGAATATCGTCCGGATTGGGATAAATTCAATCTGTGGCGCTATGTGTCTGAGGTGAACGAGCCTGTGCTGCGTGCGTATTCGATGGCGTCTTATCCCGAAGAAAAGGAAATCATGCTGAACGTACGGGTGGCATCGCCACCTCCCGGTGCGCCGGATGGTATTCCGCCAGGCAAGATGTCTTCGTTCATCTTTAATCTGAAACCAGGTGACAAAGTGTTCGTTTCCGGCCCTTACGGTGAGTTCTTTGCCAAGGATACCGACAACGAAATGGTCTTCATCGGCGGCGGTGCCGGTATGGCGCCGATGCGTTCGCATATCTTCGATCAATTACGCAGACTGAAGTCCAAACGTAAAATGACCTTCTGGTATGGCGCACGCAGCAAACGCGAAATGTTCTATGTTGAAGATTTCGATATGCTGGCCAAGGAAAACGATAACTTCGAATGGCATGTGGCCTTGTCCGATCCGTTACCTGAAGATAACTGGAAAGGCTACACTGGCTTTATCCACAACGTGTTGTTCGAAGAGTTCTTGAAAAAACATCCGAATCCTGAAGATTGTGAATATTACATGTGCGGACCTCCAATCATGAACTCCTCAGTGATCAATATGTTGATCGCCAACGGTGTTGATCCGGAAAATATTTTCCTCGACGATTTCGGCGGTTAAATTAAGTAGGCTGAGATGAATACGGGGGGCGATTTTCGAATTGCTCCTCGTTTTTTCGTTTTAGCGATTAGCAAACAGGAGAACGAAATGGGTTATTTTTTAGCAACGTTTTTATTTATGTTGATCGTGATTGCCGTGATGGCGATAGGCGTGATATTCGGTAGAAATGCGATTAAAGGATCGTGCGGCGGTACCGGTAACTGCATATGTACCGAAAAGTGCGACAAAAGAAAGAAATTCGAAGCCGACCAGGCTCAAGCCAATACCATGTCCGTCGAACAGCCTTAAGCGGAATTGCCGAGTTAAATGGATCGAATCCAACCCTTGGCTGATTACTTAGGGGGCGATCACTTTGCGAAAGGTTAAATTAATTCGACCTTCAGTCAGTTTATCAACGATCGGAACACTATGTAGCCAATGGTGCTGAAAATTCGGTCGCATGATCAACAACGCACCACTGGGCAATAACGCACTGTCATGTTGCGAAGACTTTTTATGCCGGAACGCGAACGGCCGTTCCGCGCCGAATGTCAACGAGACAATAAAAGGCTGGGCGCCGAGTTCCGGCTCATCGTCGGCGTGCCAACCGACATAATCCTTGCCGTTTCGATATAGATTCACCAAAACCGAGTTGAACGAATATTTCAAGTAACTCTCAACTTTGCTTCGAATGTCGGATAGCAACGGCGACCATGAACGCGTTTCCAATAGGTTGTTGCTGTAGCTGTAACGGATGCCAGGATCGGCGTGCCAAGTCTGTAAGCGCGGTAAGGTGAATTGCCGACCGCCGACCTCATATCGGTTATCCGGCCAGCCCTGCTCACGCAGCAGGCGTTGGTAGAAGTATTCGCTTTCGGCGGGTTCGTAGAATCCTTCGATAACCTCAATCTCAGCGCAAAGCGTCATCGTACGCTCCGTATTACACTTGATTCTGGCTTTTTATATACGCCGCTAAGGCGCTGTCCATTGTCGCGGTATGCAGGATAAACCAGCTAGGCAGGCGTTCCCGGACAAACGAACGGCCGAATGTGAGCAGACCTTTATCGACCCGGCTTTTGAATTGTTTGAATTCCCCCAAAACCCGCTGATGCTCGCCTTTATGTTCGGTTTCAGCCGGAAACCCGAATTGCGCCATCAACTGATTTTCGCACTCGAAATGCTGTTCGGTATGAGCACATAAATGCTGGAACAATACCGGAAAGTCGGCATTGCTGGCGTTATCCAATTGATTGACAAGGCTAATAAACTCGTCATGGTCATTGTCGATTAGAGCATGGCCGACGGCTGGGATATGGGTTTTTTCGATTAATGTCATATACGTTTAGCTAATTATTTTTTACAAGTTCGTAGGCAACGTATAAGGGAAGCAGATTTTATGCCTCAATGCTAGATGTGAATAGGGTGGCCTGTAAGCAGGCCTTCGCGCGGCATAATTGTCTGCATACAGAGCCTTCCTAACGAATGAGAAGTTACTTTAGCGAGTAAATTCCTTATTATCAATAAACGTCCCTAACGTAACGTTTGTCTTTTTTCAGCTGATTGACGTAGTCGACGGCCTCGACTAATGATTTATTGCCGTGTACCCGAATCACATCATGTAAAGCCTGGTCGACGTCTTTCGCCATCCGGTAGGCATCGCCGCAGACGAAGAAATAGCCTCCTTGTTCCAGCCAAGCATACATCTCCGCGCCATTTTCCTTCATGCGGTCCTGCACGTAGATTT